>JBAQJS010000096.1:0-86985 GCA_049300435.1 Candidatus Acidiferrales bacterium
TCCCACCACTCATCCGACTACTGCCGCGCCTGCCGCGGCCAAGCCCGGAGTGCCTCCCGCTGCCGTCGCGGCCTCGCCCGCGGCTGTTCGTCCCGGCGGCGTTGCGCCTCCTGCAACCGCGCCTCGACCCGGAGTTCCGCTGCGTCCCGCGACGCCCGGTGCCGGAGCGCCCGTCGGCCAGCGTCCCGCTGGCGCGCCGCCAATCACCCAACGTTATCCCGTGCGTCCCGGCGCTCCTTCCGGCCCCGGTCAGTCTCGTCCCGGTGCGCCGCAAGGCATGCGTCCCGCCGGCGCTCCGCAACAATATCGTCCCAGCAGCGCGCCGCAGGGTCGTCCCGGTGGTGCGCCTGGGCAGCGTCCGGGTGGACCGCCTTCGCGTTTCCCGCAGCGTCCCGGCAGCGGTGGTGCCCCAGGTGGCCGCGACAATAAAGGACCAGTCGGCGCGCAGCGTCCCGGCGCCGGAGTTCCCAAGGCCGAGCCGGGCAAGCCGCTCTATGCGCGCAAGCCCGCGGCGCGCGGACGTCCGCTCATCGAAAAGCGCTATGCCGAAGGCGAACGCAAGCTGCATCCGGTTCGTCCGCGCGCCGGCGCAGGTCCCGGCGGACGCGCCACGGCCGTCGAGCCGGTCGCTCCGGTCAAGCGCGAGCCGCGCGAGCTTACCGTCACCGAAGGCATCACCGTGCGCGAGCTCGCCGAAAAGCTCGATATCCGCGCCAAGGATCTGCTGAAGACTCTGCTCGACCGCGGCGTCTTTGCCAGCATCAATCAGGCGCTCGACGTGCCCACGGCCACCAGTCTTGCAGAAGCCTTCAACGGCGTGGTGCAAGTTGTCTCCTTCGAAGAACAACTGGTGCAGGAAGAGAAGGTAAAGGAAGAGCGCACCGGCAATGAAATCCCGCGCGCTCCCGTCGTTACCGTCATGGGTCACGTGGATCACGGCAAGACCAGTTTGCTGGACGCCATCCGCGAAGCGGACGTAGCGGGCGGTGAAGCCGGCGGAATCACCCAGCACATCGGGGCCTACGAAGCGCACGTGCAGGGCAAGCGCATCGTATTCGTGGACACTCCGGGTCACGAAGCGTTCACGCGCATGCGTGCGCGCGGCGCCAAAGTCACCGACATCGTTGTGTTGGTCGTCGCCGCCGATGACGGCATGATGCCCCAGACCGAAGAAGCCATCTCCCACGCGCGCGCCGCGGGCGTGCCCATCATCGTCGCCATCAATAAAGTGGACAAGCCCGACGCCCAGGTCGAACGCGTCAAACGCCAGCTTTCCGAAAAGGGCTTGATGCCCGAAGAATGGGGCGGCGATACCGTGGTGGTGGAAGTTTCCGCCAAGACCAAGAAGAACATCCCCAAACTGCTGGAGATGATTCTGCTCGTCGGTGATATGCGCGAGCTCAAGGCCGATCCCGACGTTCCGGCGAAAGGCACCGTGCTGGAATCGCGCGTGGATAAAGGCCGCGGTCCGGTCGCCACTATGCTGGTGCAGAACGGCACCTTGCACGTCGGCGATGTGTTCATCGTCGGCGCGGTCTATGGCAAGGTGCGCGCGATGTTCGATGATCGCGGCGGGGCCATCAAGCAGGCCGGTCCTTCCACGCCCGTCGAAGTTCTCGGCTTGCAAGGCGTGCCCGAAGCGGGCGATCAGTTCCAGGTGGCCGATGAAGCCAAGGCGCGGCACATCGTGGAATACCGCCAGGGCAAAGCGCGCGAAGCCGCTTTGGCGAAATCCGCCAGCGGCCGCCTGACTCTCGATCAATTGCACGAGCAGTTGAAGATCGGCGAGGTGAAGGAATTGCCGGTCGTGGTGAAGGCCGACGTGCAGGGTTCGGTGGAAGTGCTCAACGAAATGCTGCCCAAGCTTTCCAACGACCAGGTAAAGCTGAAAGTAATTCTCGCGAACGTCGGCGCCGTGAACGAAAGCGACGTGCTGCTCGCTTCCACTTCCGGCGCGGTGATCGTGGCCTTCAACGTGAAGCCGGAGCGCAAGGCCGCGGAACTGGCCCAGCGCGAAGGCGTGGACATCCGCACTCACACCATCATCTACGAATTGCTCGACGAATTGCAGAAAGCCGTGGCCGGACTGCTCGCGCCGATTATCAAGGAGCAGTACCTGGGCCGCGCCGAAGTGCGCGACACTTTCCGGGTGAAGGGTGTCGGCACGATTGCCGGTTGCTCGGTGCTCGATGGCATCATCCGGCGCGACGCCGAAGTGCGCGTCCTCCGCGACGGTGCGGTCGTCTTCAGCGGACGCATCAGCTCCCTGAAACGTTTCAAGGACGACGCCAAGGAAGTGCGCCAGGGCTTTGAATGCGGCATCGGCATCGCCAATTTCGCGGACGTCAAGGTGGGCGACTTGCTGGAATGCTTCACCATCGAGAAGACCGCGGCGCTACCTCCGCCACCGCCGCCGCGTCCGCGCGCGCCGCGGCAGGAGAGCGCGTAGGAACTCCGGCGCGTTCGGGTCGCGCCGCAGGATTGATCGGACGGCTTGCAGCTAGCTTCAACCGCGCAACCATGTTTGTTGCGCCACACGGAAATGCCGATTGGCCTCCTTACCCTGGAAATTCACATTCTGGACGCGCAGTCCCTGAAGGATAAGCGCCAGGTGCTGCGCAGCTTGAAAGACCGGCTGCGCGCTCACTACAATGTGGCCGTGGCGGAACTCGCACATCAGGAAACCTGGCAGCGCGCGCGCGTCGGCGTGGTAACCATTTCCAACGACAGCGGATACCTGGAGAAAATGCTCGCGGAGATTACCGCCGAATCCGAGCGGCTGCTGGGGCGCGATTTGCTCTCGCACCAGGTGGAATTCATCGAAGATCAGGACGAGGAACGCGCATGACCGTGCAAGGACACAGGACCGAACGCATCGCCGAGGAAATTCGCAACGAAGTGAGCCTGATGCTCGCCGGAGAACTGAAGGACCCGCGCCTGGCGGCTCCGGTGATGGTCACCGAAGTGCGCCTGGGCGCGGGCATGCGCACCGTGCGCGTTTTCGTGAGCCTGGCGGGCAGCGAAGCCGAGCGCGCCACCACGCTCGAGGGTTTGCAGGCGGCCAAGGGATACGTGCGGCACGAGCTCGTGGAGAGGCTGCACATGCGCCGCGCGCCGGAAGTGCTCTTCATCCTCGACGAGACAGAGGAATACGGCAGCCGCATTGATAATCTGCTGCGCAAAGCCAGAAATCCGGAGGAGCACAGCTCGTAGCGCCGCGCCGCAGCGGAGTTCCGGCGCAGATTTTCCTTTGCGTTCGCGATCGGCGGTCCAACGACAGCGTAGGCGCGGCCCGAACCGGGCGCGCCGCCAAACCATTCATGTCTCGCACACCCAAACCGCCTCCCGCTGATGGAATCTTGGTAATTGACAAGCCGTCCGGCAAGACTTCGCACGACGTGGTGGAATGCGTGCGCCAGCTCGCTGGCTTTCGCGGCATCGGGCATCTGGGCACGCTCGATCCGCAGGCTACCGGCGTGCTGGTGCTGGCGCTGGGGCGCGCCACGCGTCTCGCGCGCTTCTACAGCGGCCGCCGCAAGCGCTACAGCTGCGCGGTGCGCTTCGGCTTCGACACCGACACCTACGACGCCGACGGCGAAGCGCTCGGCCCGGACGCGGCTCCCGCGCTGAACCCCGAAGAAATCGCGGCGCAGGCCGCGCGCTTCGTCGGCAAGATTCAGCAGACTCCTCCGGCGTATTCCGCAAAGAAGATTCACGGGCGCCCAGCGCACGAGCTGGCGCGCAAGAATAAACCCGTGAACCTCGAGCCGGTGGAAGTGGAGGTGTTCGAATTCCGGCTCACCGGCGTGGAAGGTTCGGTGGCCCGCTTCGTGGTGGAATGCGGCGCTGGAACCTACATCCGTTCGCTCGCCTACGAATTGGGAAAGCGGCAGGGCAGCGGCGCGCACCTGGCGGAAATCACGCGCACGGCCGTCGGCGAATTCACGCTGGACCAGGCTGTCTCGCTCGCCGATCTGGCGCTGGATGCCAAAGCAGGGCGCTGGCTGGAGCGTGTGATCCCTCTCGAGAAACTGCTGACGGACCTGCCGCGCGCCACGATCTTGCCGATCGTCGAGAAGCGCGTGCGGCACGGCGCGAAGTTCAACCTGACGCTGGCGCAGATTCAGCCGGGCCAAACCAACGTGGCGCAGAACGCGCCGGCGCAACTGGATTCCGGCGATTGGAAGCCGGCGCGGCTGCGGGTCTTCAGCCAGCAAGGGCAACTGATCGCCATCGCCGAGCCGGTAGTGCCGCGCACCTATCAGCCGGTCGTCGTCCTGGAAGCCGCGCCGTAAATTCGACGGCGGCCCCGCGGTCCCCGCGATTTCCCTCTTCAATTTCAATTTATTTTTATTCACGACTGCGCGGCGCAGAGTCGCGGCGGCGCTACTGCGGCGGCGGATTTTCGGGCTGCGGCGGAGCTTGGTACTGCTGCGGGTTGAAGGTGCGCGGTTGCTCCGCGGGCGGAGGTTCGGGTTGGCGTACGGGCTGCTGCGGCTGCGGTTCGAACTCCGGTTGCGCCGCCGGGTTGAATCCGCCGCGGCGCTCCCGAATCGTGGGGCCGAAGGAGCCGGGACCGCCCAGTTCGCCGGGACCGGCGTAAATCAGGTGTTCCTTGTCGCGCGGGGCCTCCGAGACGATGCGCGGCGTAACCAGAATCAGCAGCTCGGTATTGGTGAATTGCGTAGTAGTGGCGCCGCCCACGACGCCGTTCAAAGGCAGATCGGCGAGTCCCGGCGAACCGTTGAGCGCCGAGGTGTATTGCGGCGCGAGGTAGCCCGCGAGCACGGCGGTCTGGTCGGCGCGGATGCGCACGCTCTGATGGATTTCCTGATTGTTGACCACTGGAATGTTGTTGAGGCTGTTGCCCGCGAGGCTGCTGAGGGTGAATTCGAATTGCAGCGAGACGTCGCCGTTTTCGTGGACGCGCGGGGTAGCCTTCACCTTCAAGCCGATATCAATGTATTGCGCATTGGGGAACTGGGTGCCGACACCGCTGCCGGAAAGCAGAGCGACGATTGCGGAAGAATCGAGAATCACCGACGCGGTATTGGAGCCGAAGTTCGTGACGACCACGTCCGGGAGGCCGTCGCCATTGAAATCGGCGGTGGCGCCGGAATCCGGCGTGGTGCCCACCGGAACTTCAATCGGCGAATTGAAGAAGCCGCCGCCGGAGCCGAGCAGCAGGCCAATGGCGTTGTCGCCGCTGGCGGTGACGATCATGTCCGGAAGGCCGTCGTCGTTGAAATCAGCAATGACGATGGAGGTGGGAGTGGTGCCGGCGGGAAAATCCATGCGCGTGCCGCCGGGCTTGATGAAGGTGCCGTCGCCGTTGCCGAGAAAGATGGAAACGCTATTGCCTACGGAGTTCGCGCTGGTGGCGGCGCCGCTATCGGCAACGGCCAAATCCAGATTGCCGTCCACGTCCACGTCGGCGGAGACGACGTAAACGGGGGTCACGCCGGTGGCATAGACGTTGCCCTTGGTGAAGACGCCTTTTCCGTTGCCCAGAAAAATCTGCAGCGTATTGTCGCTGGAATTGGTGATAGCCAGGTCCAGGATGCCGGGAGCGCTGGGATTGAACGCCGCGGCGACGATCGAAGTGGGCGCGTTGCCGGTGACGATGGTGGTGGGCGCCTGGAAAGTCTCGTCGCCGTTTCCGAGGAAGATGCTAATGGTGTTGGAGCCTTTGTTCACCACGGCCAGGTCCGCAAAACCGTCGCTATTGAAGTCGCCGACGGCGATGGCGGTGGGGCTGGAACCGGTGGGCAAGGTCAAGGTGGGCTCGGCGGTAAAAGTTCCGTCGCCGTTGCCGTGCAGGATGGAAACGGTGTTGGCGTTCTGGTTGGCGACGGCGAGATCCACGATGCTGTTGGTGCTGTCGTTTTTGATGTTGAAGTAGCCGGTGGAGATCCAGGTGGGGCCGGCGCCGACCGGCACGGTGATGGGAGCCTGGAAGTTGCCGGCCACGATGGGATTGCCTAGAAAAATGGAAAGCGTGCCGTCGGTGAAGTTTGCCACGGCGAAATCCGGGAAATTATCGTCGTTGAAATCCGCGGTCACAGTGAAGTCCGGATTGTTGCCAGTAGCGAGCGTGGTGACGGGCAGGGTGGAAGTGGAGCCGGAAACGGTGGCGGTCTGAGTGGCGGAAGCGGTGGCGGAGGAGACCAGGCTGGAAGAGTATTGCGCGAGCGAAACGGGATAGCGCTCGCCGACAAAAAACGTGGCGGGCTGGCCGTCTTCGGCGCGCAGCAGGACGCGGCGGCCGGCGTGGACCGTCGAGAGAAAATTGGAAAGAGTGGCGGTGGCGCCGGGCAGAGTGCCGAGAAAGGTGGTCTTGCCGCCGCCGAAGGCGAATATCGGCGGGATGGAAGAAGCCGAGCCGAAGACTTGAGTTAACAAGGTGTTTAGGGCCGAGGCGCCGCCCTCCTGCACGAGTTGCGCGGCATTGGACGGGATCGCATAGATGGTAGCGGTTTGCGGCGGGTTGAGGCCGAGGTCGAGATTACGATTGCGATCCACTTCCATGACTTCGATGTCGAGAATGAGCTCGTCCGGAGGGCGCTGCAGATCGTCAATGACGCCGGTGGCGACGGCGATGGCCTGAGGAGAAGCGCGCATGGTGAGGGTGCGGCTCCTGGTATCGAGATCGGTGCGCGTGATACCGGCGATTTCACGGACCAGGCGGGAAAGCTCGGTCATTTGCTCAGGAGTTTCCGAAGCGGGCAGCAGCACGGTGCGCACGATGGAAACTTCGTAATCCTTGCGCTTCTGCAGAGTATCGGGCGCGACGAAGAACAAGTGCTTGGTGAGCGGCTTCCAGAAGGTATCGGTGGCGTCTCCCAGAACGCGCATGGCGGTGGGGAAATCCACGTCCTTCAGGTCCATGCGCACCGGCAACTGGCGGACGTCCTGGTCGAAAGCAACCTCGACGCCGAATCGCCGCGCGATGTCCTGGTAGGCGTCCTGCGTTTGTCCGCGCAACTCGAAGGATTGCGTGCCGGGGCGGTGATCGAGGCGGACGGGAGGAGCGAGTGTGGATTCGGCGACGGGCAGGCGGAGGCGGGCGGGGTCGAGAGCTTCCAGTTCCGCGAGGCGCTCGCGGATGGTGCGGTTGGCGGGGTCCAATTCGGCGGCGTCGCGCAGGGCGTGCAGCGCTTCCGAGAAATGGCCGGAAACCGCTTCGCGTTCGGCGAGGTCCACTTTCATCTGGACCACTTGACCCTTGGCCAGGGCCTGGCGAATCAAGTATTCGCGTTTGCTGGGGTCCCAATCCACGGCTTCGGAATACGCGTCGTAGGCCGCTTGCCAGTCGCCGCTGTTTTCGAGCTTCAAGCCGCTCTTGTAGGCTTGCTTGCCTTTCTTGACGTCCTGCTTTCGTGGAGCCTCGGGGAGTGTCTGATCTGTGGCCTGGCCGGCGTTTGGAGCGGAAGGAGTTAGCGCCTGCGGAGTCGCGCCGGAGGACTTGGCGCCCGATTGCGGGACTGCGTTTGACGATGGCACAGCGAGCGCGAGCAACGAAGTGGATACCAGAGCGAGCACCAGGGCCCAAGCCGCTGCGGCGGAGCCGCTTTTGACATGGCTCGGCGAGGGGGTTTGTGGATGGCGCGGGGAAGTCATTCGCTTATAAGATGCCATTGTACAGGGAAAGGTAAGCATGGGAGAGGCGGGAGTGGTGAGTCGTGAGTGGGGAACCCTTGGGCCGCGCCGGGCTGGGAGTTGAGCTGTTGCGACCAAAATTAGCGATTGAAAATTTTCGGAGGGTTTGTTTTCAGCGACTTGCGTGCGTTTTCGATTTTGTTTCGCTAGCGATTGACGGCGTGGGGTGGGGGAGGCGCGGGCGTGCGACGGGGAAGCGGGGCCGGGCATGCGTCCTCCTTGTGCGGGCGAAATAAGCGCCCAACGTATGATAACATAGTCGTACTGTTAATTAAAGAGGAAAATGCGCGAGGGCGCGGGGATTGGCGGGGTGCGATTTGTTGCGGTGCCGGGTGCGTCCCGAAAGGCTGGGACGCACCGGCCGCTACATGAGATCTTGGGCGGAGCGATTTTGCCTGGAGCGAGGGGTTGGTTGGGGTTGAATTTGCTTGATTTCGCTCGGGGCAGAGGCTAGACTGGAATTTCCAGTTGCAACTAGTTTACAACTGGAAAAATTATGCTCTCCGCACTCCTCCTAGCTCTGCGAGAAGGCGTCGAAGCCGCGCTGGTGGTCGGCATCGTCCTAGTGTACCTGAACCGCACCGGGCGGCGCGCGCTGGCGAGCTACGTGTGGGCGGGAGTGGGGCTGGCGGTGGCGGCCAGCGTTGCGGCAGCCGTGCTGCTGGACCTGTGGCAGGTGAGCGAAGACGGATTTGAAGGCGTGCTGATGCTGGTGGCGTCGGCGCTGGTGGTCTCCATGATCATCTGGATGAACCGCGTGGCGCGGCACCTGAAGAAACACATCGAAGAGCGGGTGGAAGCGTACGCGCAGAAGTCCACGCGGAAGGCGGGATGGGCGATTGGCGCGTTCGTGTTCCTGATGGTGGTGCGCGAGGGCGCGGAACTGGTTTTAATCCTGCGAGCGGTGCAGCTATCGAGCGCGGGAGTGCAGGTGTGGATCGGCACGGCGATCGGGATTGCGATTGCGGTGGCGGTAGGGCTGTTCTTCTTCCAAGGAACGCTGCGCATTCCGCTGCACCGGTTCTTCAAGGCGACCAGCGCGATCCTGATGGTGGTGGCGTTCCAACTGGCGTTGACGGGTGTGCACGAGCTGAGCGAGGCGATGTGGATTCCCTCGAGCAAGATGGAGATGTCCACGATCGGACCGATCGTGCGCAACGAAATGTTCTTCTTCGTGGTGATTTTGGGCTTCGCGGCGCTCGTGGTGCTGCGGGAATGGTTCAGCGTGAAGCAGCCGGCGGCGGAGGAAGCGGCGAATCCGGCGGAGCGGCGGATGCGCGAATATGAATTCCGGCGGCAGCGGCGGTGGAGTTTTGCGGCGGCGCTGCTGTGCGTGGCGGTGGTGGTATCGTTCGCCGGGGAGTACGTGTACGGGCGGGTGGCGGCAGCGCCCTCGCCGGCGAAGATGCTGACGGCCGAGGACAACCTGGTGCGCATTCCACTTTCGGACCTGACCGATTCCAGCCTGCATTTTTACACCGCGGACGTGAGCGGCACGGTGATTCGCTTTCTGGTGATCCACAAGCTGAACGGGGATTACGCGGTGGCTCTGGACGCCTGCCAGATTTGCGGCACCGCGGGCTACCGGCAGGAAGGGCAGACGGTGATCTGCCGGAACTGCGGTGCGGCGATTTACATACCTTCGATCGGCCAGTCGGGCGGCTGCAATCCCATCAGCGTGAAGTCGCGCGTGGAAGGAGGCGAGGTGATCGTGGACCTTTCGGCGCTTGGCGACGCCGCCTCCAAGATTCACTCCTGAAGCGATGTTTGCCCGGCTGGTAGGGGAATCGTTCGCGCGGAATCCGCGGCGGAAGGTGCTGACGGCGGCGGCGCTGGTGGTGGGGATGGCGGTCGCCACGGCGACGCTCACGATTGCGCTGGAGGTGGGCGACCGCCTGGCGCAGGAATTCCGCAGCTTGGGCGCGAATCTGCTGGTCACTCCCGAATCGGATACCTTGCCCGTGGAAATTGGCGGCGTGGATTACCGCCCCGTGGACGAAGGCGCCTACCTGACAGAAGCGGACCTGGGAAAATTAAAGACGATTTTCTGGCGGCACAACATTATGGGATTTACGCCGTTTCTGGACGTGCCGGCCTACGTGCGGGGAATGGGTGGGGCGACGACACTGATCGGGACGTGGTACGAGCACGAAGTGCCAGTGCCGGACGGTACGAAATTCAAGACGGGAGCGAGCGCGACGCATCCGTGGTGGAAGGTGCGAGGAAGATGGTTCCGTGACGGCGCGGACGAGTGCGTAGTGGGCGCGAGCCTGGCGGAGAAGCATCCGGAGGAATTTGCGATCGGGCAGGTGATCCACATTTCTGCGAAGGAAGATTCGAGCGACGTGCACGCGCTGGTGGTGACGGGAATTATTTCGACGGGCGGGGCGGAAGACAATGCGGTGCTGGCGCCGCTGTCACTGGCGCAGGAAATTTCCGGGCACCCCGGGGAATTCCGGCAGCTCTTCGTGAGCGCGTTGACCAAGCCGGCGGATGCACTGGCAGAACGCGGGGAGCGCGCGCAAACGGATAAGAGCATCCAAATGACGCCGACCGAGTACGACCGGTGGTTCTGTTCGCCCTATATTTCCTCGATTGGATTCCAGATCAAGACGGTGCTGCCGGGGACGGAAGTGCACGCGATCCGGCGGGTGGCGGAGACGGAAGGGCGGATCCTGACGCGGGTGGGGATGCTGCTGTGGATCGTGACGCTGGCGGCGCTGGGAGCGGCAGCGCTGGCGGTGGCGGCGACGTCGGCGACGACGGTGCTGGAGCGGCGGGCGGAAATCGGGGTGATGAAAGCGTTGGGAGCCAGCAACGCGCTGGTGGGAGGGATTTTTCTGGCGGAGCAAGTGCTGCTGGCGATTGCCGGGGGCGGGATCGGATTTTTCGTGGGCGCGGGGCTGGCGCGATTTCTGGGGGCAAGCGTGTTTGGGACGCCGGCGGAGCCGCGATTTATTTTGTTGCCGGTGGTGCTGGCGCTGGCGGCGGTGGTGGCCACGGCGGGGAGCTTGATTCCTTTGCGGCGGGCGGCGCATTTTCAGCCGGCGATGATTTTGAGGGGCGAGTGATGTTCTGGCGGCTGGTGGTGCAACTGCTGCGGGGGAGCCGGGGGCGGCTGGTGGTGGCGATACTCGCGATCGTCAGCGGGGCGGCAGTGATTTCGGCGCTGCTGAACCTGGACTTGGGAGTGCAGAGCAAGTTGACGCAGGAATTCAGGACGCTGGGAGCAAACATCGTGATTGCGCCGGCGAACGGGGCGCCGGCACAACTGCGCGGAGCGGAAGCGCCGCGGTTGATGCGCGAGGACGAGGTGGTGGGGGCTTTGCAGCGGCTGCGAGCGGAGCAGGTGGGCGCGGCGGCGCCGTATCTTTACATCGTGGCGCGGGCGAAGGATGTGGCAGTGGTGGTGGCGGGGACGTGGCTGGACCAGGCGCAGAAGCTGGATCCGACGTGGAAGCTGGAAGGGAATTGGGTGGAGGCGCGGGCGGACGATACGCATTGCCTGGTGGGGCGGAACGTCGCGCGGCAAATGCACTTGGGGCGCGGAGATTCGCTGCAACTGGATTATATGGGACGGAGCGCGGAGTGCAGCGTGGCGGGCGTGGTAGACGCGGGCGGGCCCGAAGATAATCAGGTGTTCGCGAGCCTGCGCAGCGTGCAGACGCTGGCGAATCTGCCGGGGCAAATTGGATTGGCGCAAGTGAGCGTGACGGCGGCGCCGAAGACGATTGCGGCGTATGCGGCGGAGTTGGCGAGAGCGCTGCCGCAATACGAGGTGCGGCCGATTCGGCAGGTGGCGGACGCGGAAGGCGCGCTGCTGGGGCGGATTCGTCTGCTGATCGTTTCGATGGTGCTGCTGATATTGATACTGACCGCGCTGTGCGTGCTGGGGACCATGGCGGCGCTGGCGATGGAGCGGAGGAAGGATGTGGGCCTGATGAAATCGCTGGGTGGCTCGATTGCGCGGATTGTGGGAATATTTTTGGCCGAAGTGGGCGTGCTGGGAGCCGCGGGGGGATTGCTGGGAGCGATTTTAGGCGTGGCGCTATCGTACTGGATGGGGTTGCGCGTATTCGGCACGGCGATATCGCCGCGCTGGGAGGTTTTTCCGGTTACGGTGGCGTTGATGATCGTGGTAGCGCTGGCGGGGGCGCTGCCGTTGCGGCTGCTGGGGAACGTGAAGCCGGCCGAGATTTTGCGGGGGGAATAGAGGAACGTGACGACCGTCGTGCAGATTGAGAATTTGCGCAAGGAGTTCGGGAACGTGCGCGCGCTGGACGGGGTTTCCTTCGCCGTGGGGGCGGGGGAATGGATCGCGATCATGGGGCCGTCGGGCTCGGGCAAGACGACGCTGATCAATATTCTGGGAGGGCTGGACACTCCGACGACGGGGAAGGCGATTGTAGATGGAGTGGACGTGGCGCGGTTGGACGAAGCGGGGCTGACGCGGTTTCGCGCGGAGAAAATCGGGTTCGTGTTCCAGCAGTTTCATCTGGTGCCGTACCTGACGGCGCTGGAGAACGTGATGCTGGCGCAATATTTTCACAGCACCACGGACGAGAACGAGGCGCGGCGGGCGCTGGAGCGCGTGGGGCTGAGTGAGCGCGTGACGCATTTGCCGGCGCAGCTATCGGGCGGGGAGCAGCAGCGGGTGGCGGTGGCGCGGGCGCTGATCAATCATCCGAAACTGATTTTGGCGGACGAGCCCACAGGGAACCTGGACGAAGCCAACGAGGAAATCGTACTGAGCCTGCTGCGGCAATTGCACCAGGAGGGCCACACGATTTTGATGGTGACGCACGCGCCGTCCATCGGACGGCTGGCGGGCCGGCGGATCGAGTTTGCGCACGGGCGACTGGTGCAGGCCGTGGCGGCGCTGAAGCCGGAGCTGGCGTGACGGGTGTTTCGGAGAGCGGACGAGGCGGCAGGACGAGGTTTTCTTCCGCCGGCGGGATGAAGGTTTGATGCCGATACCACTGGATGTGCGAAAAAGGCCGGTGAGCATCAAGGTACACGTGTCCACGGGCGAGGGCGTGGAAATCACGTGGTCGGACATGCATACCAGCCGCTACGCTTTTCCGTACCTGCGGGACCATTGCCCATGCGCGCTGTGCAACGACGAGCGCGAGCAGAAAGCCAAAGTCGGAACGGTCGCGGCAGTGCTGCCGATGTACAAGCCGCGGGTTTCGGCGAAGAGCGCGAACGCGGTGGGGAACTACGCGATCCAGATTCAATTTTCCGATAGCCACGCCACGGGGATTTTCAGCTTCGAACATCTGCGGGAGATTTGCCCGTGCGAGGCCTGCGCGCGGGAATTCCGGCCGGCGGAAAAGCAAGAGACGGCGTAGCTCGCCAGTAGTTACCCATCGCGCCGCGGCGAGGCTGGCGAGGCTTCCTTTTTGCCAGCATTTCAACGTATAGTTCCTTCCCATATTAAAAATCATATGGTTTCAAACTCCACGGGCCCCACATTCACACCGGGTCGCGCCCGCCCTGTCACAAAAGTGCTGGTGGCCACTACGGCCATGCTGGCGTTCATCTCCTTTTGGCGCGCCGCGGCCATCGTCCTGAACGACCTGGCTTCCTCGGCGTATTACGCGGGGGGCGAGGCGGAGCAATTCATCGGGAAGACAGCCCCGTGGTTCATCCTGGGGATCATGCTGTTTTCCTACGCGGTGCGGGCGATTTACGTGGAAAGCTGCAGCATGTTCGTGCGCGGCGGGGTGTACCGCGTGGTGAAAGAGGCGCTGGGCGGGACGCTGGCAAAGTTTTCGGTTTCGGCGCTGATGTTCGATTACGTGCTGACGGGACCGATCAGCGGCGTTTCGGCGGGACAGTACCTGGTGGGAATCATCAACGAGCTGTTGCACCACGCGGGGCTGGGGCTGCACTTGAACGTGAACGCGACGGCGGCGACGGTGGCGATCGCCATCACGCTGTATTTCTGGTGGGAAAACATCAAGGGCGTGCCGGAATCGAGCGGGAAAGCGCTGCGCATCATGCAATTGACCACGATCATGGTGGTGGTGCTGATCGGCTGGTGCGTTTATACGCTGTGGGTGCGCGGAGGCTGGAGCCTGCCGCCGTGGCCGACGGCGCACAACATGAAGCTCGACCAGGGGTCGCTGGGGTGGCTGGACCGCTATCACTGGGCGCACACGATCACGCTGATCATTATTTTCGTGGGGCTGGGGCATTCGGTGCTGGCGATGAGCGGGGAGGAATCGCTGGCGCAGGTGTATCGCGAGATCGAGCACCCCAAGCTGAAGAACCTGAAGAAGGCCGGGCTGGTGATTTTCATTTACAGCCTGGTGTTTACCTCGATGGTTTCGTTCTTCGCGGTGATGATCATTCCAGACAGCGTGCGCGGGAATTTCACGGAGAACCTGATCGGCGGACTGGCGATGCACCTGGTGGGAAGCTTTCCGGTGCGACTGGGGTTCCACGTGTTCGTGGTGGTGGTGGGAACGCTGATACTGGCCGGGGCGGTGAATACGGCGATTGTGGGATCGAACGGGGTGCTGAACCGGGTGTCCGAGGACGGAGTGCTGACGGACTGGTTCCGGCATCCGCAACCGCGCTACGGAACGACGCACCGGATTATCAATCTGGTGGTGGCGTTCCAGATTATTACGATCATTGCGAGCCGCGGAGACGTGACATTCCTGGGGAACTTGTACGCGTTTGGAGTGATCTGGAGTTTTTCGATGAAGGGTGTGGCGGTGCTGGTGCTGCGCTACACCCATCCGCAGGACCGGGAATACCGAGTGCCGCTCAACCCGGTGATTTTCGGGAAGGAAATTCCGATTGGGCTGGGGTTAATCACGCTGACGTTGCTGGCGATCGCGGTGATTAACCTCTTTACGAAGCCGCAGGCGACGATTGCGGGAATCACGTTCACGATCCTGCTGTTTGTGGTGTTCGAGGCTTCCGAGCATCGCATGCGGGTGCGCGCGGCGGGCGCGGCGCACGTGGAGCTGGACCAGTTCAACCTGGCGCAGGAAGCGGAGCTGACGCCGACGAGCGTGGGAGTGTCGCCGGGGAACATTCTGGTGCCGGTGAGCACGTATTACGCGCTGTACCACCTGGAGGCGGCGCTGCGGAGGGTGCGGCAAAAGCAGGCGGAAATCGTGGTGCTGCACGTGCGGATGCTGCGGCGGGCGGCGTCGGGGGAATACGATCTGGCTCCAGACCAGCTATTCAGCACCATCGAGCAACTGCTATTCACCAAGGTGCTGGCGCTGGCGGAAAAAGAGGGCAAGCCGGTGCGGCTGGCGGTGGCGGCGGCGAACGATTTGTGGGAAGGCATTTTGCGCACCGCGATGAATTTGCAGTCGAGCACGGTGGTGGCCGGAAGCTCTTCGAAGATGCCGGTGACCGAGCAGGCGCGCGAAATCGGATTGACCTGGGAGCGGATGCCGGAGCCGCGGCCGAGGGTGACGCTGGAGATTTTCACGCCGTCGGGGCAGGAGCAGATATTTTACCTGGGTCCGCACGCGCCGCGGCTGACGCCGAAGGAAATTGATCTGCTGCACCGGGTGTGGCTGGAATTGAGCGACAAGCTGCCGGGCGAGGAAATCCATCATCACGACATCGTGCATTTCGCGCTGGGAGAAGTGGAGCGGGAAATGATGCAGGGCGAGACGGACGCGGTGGTGGAGCGGCTGCGCGGCCACGTGCGCGAGATTCGGGATCGCCGGCTGCCCGCGGACGAGACGCCCAAGAAACTGCCCGGGAGCTAGGCGGAGCGCGCGGCGATGCCGCGCCCCGTGCCGCGAGCGGAGCCGGCCGCAGCTTAGGCGGTGAGCGCGGAGGTGCAGTTGGGGCAGCGCGTGGCCTTGAGCGGAATCTTCGAGGCGCAAAACGTGCATTCCTTAGTGTCGGGCGCGGCGGCCGGTGCGGGCCTATTCCAGTGGTTGACCGCGCGCACGATCATGAAGACCGCGAAGGCGACGATGAGGAAGTCCACCACGTTGTTCAGGAACGAGCCGTAATTGAGAGTGGCGGCGCCGGCGGCTTTGGCATCGGCCAGCGTGGGATAGGACTTGCCGGAGAGATTCAGAAACAGGCTTGAGAAGTCCACTTTGCCGACGATCAAGCCGACGGGCGGCATGATGATGTCCGTCACCAGAGAAGTGACGATCTTGCCGAAGGCAGCGCCGATGATGAAGCCGACGGCCAAGTCCAGAACGTTGCCTTTCATTGCGAATTCTTTGAATTCCTTCAGCATGGTTTTTCTCCTGTCAGATCAATGCGCAGATTGATAGCCGGCCGTGCGACCGAGCCATGCTTTCGCCGCGTAGCACATCGCAGCGCGGGAGGTTAGCTGGAAAGAGGGAGGGCTGGCAAGGGTAAAGGCGCGGACTCGGGCAAGAGGCGCGGGCGTAGGCACAGGCAAGAGCAAAGGCAAAACAACGGCAACAGCTGCCCGGTTCGGTGAACCTGAACCGGCCGCTACAAGGTCAACGGCAAAGGCAACGGCGAAGGGTGAAAAGGCGACCGATACAGAGTCAAGACCTGGGGCTGGGCGCATTTTGGCGCGAGGTGCGAGGGCGCGACCCGCGAGAATTCTCGAATTGCCACCCACATTCGAAATGCGGCCGCTACAGGAGCGGGGATTTGAAGCGCGCGCGGGGTTTTCAGTTGCGGACGATTGTAGCTAGCGCCGCCACCGCGCCGCGTAGGACCAAGACGGCGCCTGCCAGGATGAAGAGCAGCGGTGCGCGCGTTGCGGGGACGAACGGGACTACGAGAATGAAGACGCCCACGAGCGCAAGCGACGCGGCGCGAACGATGGTTTCCAGGTACGCCGTTTTCGTGGCAGGACGCGTGGCGGCGCGCACGCCCCAGAAGATGAAGACCGCGCCCAGAGCGACCACGCCAGCGGGGCGCTCCGGAATTCCGATCCTGCCGGAGGCGGCGAGCAGGATGAGCAGCGCGCCCAGCAGCAGCACGATGAATTCGCTGAGGAGCTGAAAAAGATTGCGTGGAGTGGGCATGTGGGCGTTCGGTCCGCGCGCCATTATCAGACAGGCTGGCGGTTCCGCGCAATCACCCGTCATGCGGCGCGGCCGACCCGTGCGAGCCGAAAGGCGCGAGCGCTGGCGGGCCAGGCGCGGAATGATACAATGAATTGTTTGGGTTGGTTCGCCGCGCCGCTTTGCATCATCCAATATCAGGGAGAAAAGTCAGTGCACAAGGTGATCATCATCGGGAGTGGGTGCGCCGGGTTGACGGCGGCGATCTATGCGGCGCGGGCGGACCTGAAGCCGCTGGTGCTGGACGGGTACGAGCCGGGCGGGCAACTGGCGCTGACGACGATGGTGGAGAATTTTCCGGGGTTTCCGGACGGGATCCTGGGGCCGGAATTGATTGAGAACTCGCGCAAGCAGGCGCAGAAGTTCGGGACGGAGTTCGAGTCGGGCGCAGTGACCGCGGTGGACCTGAGCCGGCGGCCGTTCACGGTGGTAGCAGGGAAGCAAACGTACGAGACGGAGACGCTGATCGTGGCGGCGGGAGCTTCCGCGCGGATGCTGGGAATCGAATCGGAGCGGCATTTGCTGGGGCACGGGGTTTCGACGTGCGCCACATGCGACGGATTTTTCTTTCGCGGCAAGGACATTATCGTGGTCGGCGGGGGAGACACGGCCATGGAAGAAGCGACGTTCCTGACGAAATTCGCGCGGAAAGTGACGCTGCTGCACCGGCGGAACGAATTTCGCGCGACGAAAATCATGCTGGACCGTGCGCAGGCGAACGAAAAAATCGAGTTCATGACGCCGTATGTGATCGAGGAAGTACACGACGTGGACAGCAAGTCCGTGGAGAAGGTGCGCATCCGCAACACGGACACGAATGTGCTGAGCGAGATCGAGACTTCCGGAGTCTTTGTGGCCATCGGACACGATCCCAACACGAAAATATTCAAGGGCCAGCTGGATATGGACGCGGGCGGATACCTGATCACGCACGAAGGCCCGAAGACCAACGTTGCGGGCGTATTCGCCGCGGGCGACGTGCAGGACCATCATTACCGGCAGGCGATTACCGCGGCGGGGTCGGGATGCATGGCGGCCATCGAGGCGGAGCGGTTCTTGTCCGAGCACAAAAGCTGACGACGCGGGCCCGTTTGCTGCATAATCCAGTCTCCATGCCAGTGCAATCCCAGCATTTTCCCCAAAACTTGAGAGCCGGCTGTTTCTGATGCGCACCTTCCTGCTGCGCCTTTCGGAAAGCAAGCGCCTTGCGCCGCTGATCATGCGCAATGGAGTGAGCCGGCGCGTGGCACGGCGGTTCGTGGCGGGCGAGAGCCTGGAGGACGCGCTGGCAGCCGCGAGCGAAGTGAATCGCGCGCTGCAGCTCGCGAGTTTGGATCTGTTGGGCGAAAACGTGTCCGACGAAGCGGGAGCGCGGCGGGCGGCCGATGAATATCTGGCGATTTTCGACCGCATCGCGCGGGAAAGGCTGGACGCAAACGTCTCGCTGAAGCTGACGCAACTGGGGCTGGATTTGGGCGAGGAGCTTTGCCAGGAGCTGCTGGAAAAAATCGTAGCGCATGCGACCAGCCAGGGAAATTTCGTGCGCGTGGATATGGAAGGTTCGGCGTACACGCAGCGAACGGTGGAGATGGTGAAGCGGGTGCGGGCGAGGTACGCCGGGGTGGGCACGGTTATGCAGGCGTATCTTTATCGCACGGAGCAGGACGTGCGGGATTTGCTGGCGGCGGGATGCCGCATGCGGTTGTGCAAGGGCGCGTACCAGGAGCCGGCGGACGTAGCGCTTCCCAAGAAGGCCGACGTGGACGCGAACTACGTGAAGCTGATGAAGCTGCTGCTGCCGAGCGGGATTTATCACGGGATCGCGACGCACGACCCGGCGATGATTCGGGCGACGACGGATTTTGTGCGGGAACAGGATATCAAGCGCGACCGGTTCGAATTTCAGATGCTGTACGGAATACGCACGGATTTGCAGCAAAAGTTGGTGCACGATGGATTCCGGGTGCGCGTGTACATTCCGTTTGGCGTGGACTGGTTTCCGTACTTCATGAGGCGATTGGCCGAGCGGCCGGCGAACATGACGTTTTTTCTGCGCAACTTGCTGCCGCGAACGGCGCGCGCGGCGGCGACGCGCTGAAGCGCGGGGCGTGCGAGGCACGGTGGGGCGCACGGCGCGATGCGCAGCGCGACGCTCGGGATTGAGATTCCGGGAGTTCCGACTTAGAATACCGCCTCGCACGCGACAGACCCTCACGCGCTACTTTATTTCACGATCTTACAGGAGCAGAAACGATGCGCCATTCCTGGATCACTCGATTTCTCGTCGCAGCCATTCTTCTAACCATCGGCGGATGCAGCAAGAAGCCCGCTACCACTTCTTCGTCGGAGACCAGTAATTCGGCGAGTTCGCCGAGTTCTGCAGAGTCAAACAGCGCGAGCAACACGCCGGGGCAGCTCGCCCCTGCGGCGCAACCCGCACCGACGCCTCCACCTCCGCCGCCTCCGGTTGTGATTCCGGCGGGCAAGGTGCTGACGGTGACGCTGGATCAGACCATCAATTCGAAGATCGCGAACAATGGCGACAACTTCGCAGCGTCGCTGGCGGAGCCGGTGACGGTGGACGCCGCGGTGGTGCTGCCCGTGGGGACGAAAGTGCGCGGGACGATTGTGGCGGCGCAATCGGCGGGGAAATTCAGCGGGAATGCGCTGCTGCAACTGACGCTGGATTCCATTACGGCACAGGGAACGCGCTACTCGATCCAGACGTCGGAGTTCGAAGATGTGGGGAAGGGACGCGGGAAGCGAACGGCGGTGGGAGCGGGCGGAGGGGCGGCGTTTGGCGCGATCATTGGGGCGCTGGCGGGCGGCGGCAAGGGCGCGGCGATTGGCGCGGTGGCCGGCGGAGGCGCAGGCACGGCGGGAGCGGCGTTTACCGGAAAGAAGGATATCGTGCTGCCGGCGGAAACGCGGTTGCACTTCCGGTTGGTGCAGCCGGTGTCCATCCAGGGAAGCTAGAGCGCGCCTTTTATTGCTTGCGGCAGACGGCGACGCCGTCGCGCAGGGGAACGATCACCGGGAATAGGTCCTGCGAAGCATAGATGGCGCGGTTGAATTCCAGAATGGCGCGGGTGTCTTCGTCCTTGGGTTTTTTGGTGACGCGGCCGGACCAGAGCACGTTGTCGGTGATGAGAAGGCCGCCGCTCTTCAGGCGCGGCAGGGCTTTCTTGAGCGCGGCGGGATATTGCCGTTTGTACACGTCCATCAAGATGATGTCGAAGGGGCCCTCGGTGCGATCAATCAGCTCGACGGCGTCTCCGGTCATGAATCGCACGCGTTTGCTGACGCCGGCACGCTCGAAATTATTGCGCGCGAGTTCGGCGTTGGCGGGATCACCGTCGGTGCAGTAGATTTCCGCGCCGGTTCCAGCAGCGCGCGCGAACCAGATCGCGGAATAGCCTATCGCCGAGCCCATCTCGAAAATTCGCTTCGCTCCGGAAATTTGCGCCATCAGGAACAGCAGGCGGCCGGAATCGGGGCCGATGATGGCGATATTGTGTTTGCGGGCGTACGCTTCCATGTCCGCGAGGACTTCATCGCGCTGCGGCAAGAGGTTGGACAGATACTTCTCGACAGGCGGTTCGAGGATTCCCGGCATGGTCGCTCCTAGATTTGCGCGGCGAAGCGCGAAGTGGATTCGCCGATGGATTCACCCGGCCTGAGCTCGTGGATTTCGAGACCGCTGATGTCCTTGGTGAGCTGGCGAACGTGATCCGGACGGCCCACGAGCGGGGGGAACGTGCCGAAGTGCATGGGAATGACGTGGCGGACATTCAAGAAGCGAATGGCCATGGCGACTTCGCGCGGGCCCATGGTGTAGTGGCCGCCGATGGGCAGCAGGGCGACGTCCGGCGCGTACAGCTCGGCAATCAGCTTCATGTCGCTGAAGAGCGCGGTGTCTCCGGCGTGGTAGAGCGTGAGGCCGCCGGGAAGGCGCAGAACGTAGCCGCAGGCCTCGCCGCCATAGACGATGTGGTCCCCATCGAGGATGCCGCAGGAGTGCACCGCGTCCACCATGGTGACTTCGACCTCGCCGACCTTCTGCGTGCCGCCCTTGTTCATGGCGCTGGTGCCGGCGACGCCTTTTGATTCCAGCCACGCGCATAGCTCGTAGATACCCACCGTTTGCGGCTTGAATTTTTTGCCGATTTCGACGGCGTCAGCGATGTGGTCGAAATGCCCGTGGGTAACGAACATCAGATCCACGCGATCGAGCTTTTTGTTTGGCTCAGGACAGAGCGGGTTGGTCTGAATCCAGGGGTCCACCAGGATTACCTGGCCGCTGGGAGTATCAATGCGAAAGGCCGCGTGACCGAGCCAGGTGAGCTTGTTGCCGCGGGTATGAAGCATGTTGGTCTGCCTCCTATTCTTATCACGTACTGAATCAAATACTGAATCAAGCGCTGAAAATGGGCGCGGTTACTGGGCGCCGCCGTGTCCGCTTTCGGCCGCGCCGGTTGGCGAGCCGAGCGTTGCGCGGAAGGCCTGTTCAAAGACGGGCCGCGGGCGCGAGCCGAGGAAAAAACCGACGATGTGGCCGTCGCGGCCGTAGAAAATGGTCTGCGGCATGGTACCTTTCCACTCGGGATTGACGCCGTCATAGAACGCGTCGAGATCAATGCCGGGTTTTTGCCGGTAGTTGGGGAAGGGCGGCTGGGTGCGGGCGATGAAGCGGCGGACGAGATTCATGTCCGACTGGTCGTCCATGTCCACGCCGACGACGCTGACGCCCTGCGGCTTGAATTGCTTGGCGAGCTCCACAATCATGGGGTATTCGTCGCGGCAGGGCTCGCACCAGGTGGCCCAGAAGTTCACGACGAGCGGTTTGCCCTGATATTTCGCGAGCACTTGGCGGTACCCGGCGAGGTCAATCAGCGGCGGGTCGGCGACGGCCCCTTTGCCTGCGTGCTGGGCCGGCCGGGCGGAGTCGGTTTGGGTGCGCGCGGGAAGGGCGGCAAACAGGGCAACGGCCGCAAGGGCGGCGAGCGTCAGCATCTGGCGTTGCAGCGGGCGGCGACGGATGGCGCAGGGCATAGAGACATTCTATCGGTTTGGTAGGGATTGCAGCAACCGGCGGGTTGCCGGTGGGTTGCCGGGCCGTTCGCGGGTGCGGTGGTGATGGCTTGTACGCTTCTAGCTTTGGTGATATAAAAAATGGGAAGGGGTCTTGGAACAGATTCCAAGCCGTAGGTTTCTGTAGCCTCTTATTTGAGGAGAACTCGAAATGGCGTACGTAATTGCCGAGCCTTGCATTGGAACAAAAGACACAGCGTGCGTGGACGTCTGCCCGGTGGACTGCATCCACCCGCGCAAGGATGAGGCAGACTTCGCAGCGGAAACGCAGCTTTATATCAGTCCGGTGGAATGCATTGACTGCGGAGCCTGCGTGCCGGTGTGCCCGGTGACGGCGATTTTCGCGCTGGAGGATTTGCCGGAAAAGTGGGCAAACTTCACGCCGATCAATGCGGATTGGTACACGAACAAGAAGGCGTAAGAACTCAGCGCCAAGCGCGCGTGTGCGCCGCTGGAGCAGCGACGGGTTTCTGACGCGGCGGGTAATGTTACCCGCCGTTTTTTTGTGCTCGAGGTACTAGACTTCCAAACCCAGGACCTGGCGTCCGCTGGGGCTAATCATGCTGGGATTCCACGCCGGCTCCCAGACGATTTCCACTTTCACGTCGCGCACTTCCTCGATGGCGGCCACGCGGGCGCGGACTTGCTCGGGAATGGCCTGGGCGGAAGGGCAGCCCTGGGTGGTAAGGGTCATTTTCACGGTGACGTTTCCGGCGTCGTCGTATTGCACGTCGTAAATCAAGCCCAGATCCACGATGTTGATGGGAATCTCTGGGTCGAAGCACTGCCGCGCGGCGTCGAGGATTCGTTCGCGGTCGAGTGGCATTGGCGGTCTCCTTGCGATGCTGCCGACTGTGATTGCAATGTTGCTTCCAGGCGCTGATGGCCAAGAGCGACGCAACCAGCGTTCCACACTGATTGCCAGGTGTCAACTTTCCCGGGCGGCGCTTCCCGGGGCACATCGGGGGAGTTCGCTGCTAGAATGAATTGTGCCGGTGCAGTCGTTCACGGCGCGGACCGGAAAGCGGAGTCGCGCGGCGGAATTTGGCGGCGCGGAAATTACCCCAGGAGAGTTCACCTTGAAAGATTTTCGGTTTGCGGTGCCCATTGCCATGGCAGCCATGCTGGTGTTCGCGGCGCCTGCGTCCACGCGGAATGCGGCGCAACCGCAGCAGGATGATCAGGCGCAGAAGCCGAAGCCGCACCGCGCCGTCGAGCCGCCGCCACGAACCATAACCATGGAGGCGAAGGATTTCGAGTTTGTTCCGGCGGAAATTCACATGAAGGTCGGTGAGAAGGTCCGATTGGAAGTGACCTCCTCGGATCGCACGCACGGACTGCACATCAGCCCGTTTCCGGATGGCGCGCAGCCCAGCACGGCGCCGGGCCTAGCCTTCATTTTCGGCGAAGACTGCTGGAGATTGAAGAAGAACGAGACCGTGCCGGTGGACATCGAGGCGACGGAGCCGGGAACGTACTCGTTCCTATGCTGCAAAAATTGCGGCAGCGGCCACAAACGGATGAAGGGCAAGATTATCGTGGAACGCTAGAGGGCGAAGGGGCCAGAGTTTCCACGGCGGGGCGCGTTGGGCTGAAAGGGGGCAGCGCCGGAACGCTCGGGCCCGTTTTTCGCAAGCTGCAAGTTGTAAGCTGCAAGCCGCGAATCCACCGCCGGCAAAGAATCCTCCTCACTCGCAGAAATTCTTCCGCGATTTTTCCGCGCGCCAATTTGGTTTGTTGGTCACTCCCTGGTTCGATTTCCGTAAAGTTCGGGCTTACGTGAGCGATACTAAACTCAGAGGCGTGCTTGCCAGGCACGCGGCGTAGTGGTTCGGGACGAGCAATTTAATTGTACGGCGCGATTGCAACTTTGAAGGAGTGGCACGTTTGCAGCCATGAAAGACTGGCTCCCAAGATCGGCGCAGTGTCTGAAGGATTACAGCGGGCGGAAGTTTGCGGCGGATTTGATCGCCGGTATTACCGTGGGCCTGGTGGCTTTGCCGCTGGCGATGGCCTTTGCTATCGCTTCGGGGGTGACGCCGCAGGCCGGGTTGTACACGGCGATCGTCGCCGGGTTCCTGATATCGGCGCTGGGTGGTTCGACGACGCAGATTGGCGGACCGACGGGCGCGTTTGTGGTGGTGGTGTACGGGATCGTAATGAAGTACGGGCTGGACGGCCTGTACATGTGCACGCTGATGGCCGGCGTGATTCTGGTGATTCTAGGAATTACCGGCCTGGGGAGCGCGGTGAAATTTATTCCGCGGCCGGTTGTGGTGGGATTCACCAACGGCATCGCGGTGATCATCGCCAGCACGCAGATCAAGGATTTTTTCGGGCTGCAGGTTGCGAAAGTGCCGGGCGAATTTGCGGCGCGCATCGAGACTCTGGCGGCGAATTTTCGCACGCTTTCGCCGGTGGCGACGGGGCTGGCGCTGCTTTCGCTGGCGCTGATTATACTTTTCATGCGTTTCGTGAAACGGGTGCCCGGGTACATCGTGGCGCTGATATTCGGAACCGCGCTGGTAGTGATTTTCAAGCTTCCCGTGGAAACGATTGGAACGCGGTTTGGAGGGATTCCCTCGGGACTGCCGCACCTGAAGGTGCCGCAGTTTCATTTCGATCTGCTGCGGCCGCTGATTTCGCCGGCGATTACCGTCGCGATGCTGGGAGCCATCGAATCGCTGATGTCCGCCGTGGTTTCCGACCGCATGAGCGGGACCAAGCACAATCCGAACGTGGAGCTGGTGGGGCAGGGCGTGGCCAATATTTTCTCGCCGCTTTTTGGAGGGTTGCCTGCGACGGGGGCGATCGCGCGCACGGCGACGAACATCCGTTCGGGAGCCAAGACGCCCGTGGCGGGAATGATCCACGCGCTGACGCTGCTGATGATCATTCTGTTTGCCGCGCCGCTGGCGCGATTTGTGCCGCTGGCGGTGCTGGCGGCGATCTTGCTGGTGGTTTCCTACAATATGGGCGAGTGGCGCGAAATTCCGGAGCTGCTGAAGCTATCGCCGCTGGAGATTGGAACCTGGCTGGTGACGTTTTTTCTTACCGTCTTCGCGGATCTCACCGTGGCGGTGGAAGCCGGAATGATTCTGGCGGCGCTGGTGTACATCCGAAAAGTGACCGAGACCACCACGGTTTCGGAAGTGACGGAGCAGTACCTGCAGGAAGGTTACGCGCACATCTTGCAGCACAAGGAAATTCCGGCTTACGTGGCCATCTTCCGGATTCACGGGCCGTTTCTATTCGGAGCGACGGACAAAATCAACGGTGTGATTGACCGGATTCCCGAGCTGCCTCCGATCGTGATTCTGCGTTTGCGCAACATGACGGCGCTAGACGCCACAGGGATGCAAGCGCTGGAGAACCTGGCGGACGTGGTACACAAGTCCGGGCGCACGCTGCTGCTATGCGGGGCGCGGCAGCAACCCGCGGAAATGATGCACGACGCGGAGTTCGCGCAGCACGTGGGCGCGGAAAATATTTGCGCGAACGTGAGCGAGGCGCTGCAACAGGCCAGGAAGCTTTGGTCGTTGAGAGGCGAGCGGGGGCCGGCCGCGGCGGACGTGGCGCTGGCGCGGAGCTGATTGCGCGCCGTCAGCTTCGCTTTTTGTGCGGCGTAGGTTTGGCTGCCGGGGCTTTGGCGCGGTGAATCACGGGGATGCGCTGTTGCGGCGAGCGGGTGCCCCGGCCGAGGCTGCGCGCCCACGCTTTCGCTTCCTCGCGCAAATCCTGGACGGCGAGGCCGCGATGGCCGGCGGGGAAGCGCGAGAGCTTCACGATTCCGGAGGCGAGGAGAGTTTCCGCACCTTGCGGATTGCCGCGCTCGTAATGATGGAATGCCGCCGCGATTTGTATGATTCCCTGGAGAAAAGTCTTTTCGGGCTCGGCTTCGGCCAGCCAGATTTCTTCCCACACTTCGTGGGCCGCGAAAAACTCGCGGGCGTTGAAATGCGCCAAGCCGCGCTGGAATCTTTCTTCCTTTTCGCTGGAATTCATGGAGCGACGGTTCAATTCCCGAGGGAACGATTCGATTACGTGCCATCATAGCAGCGCGCAGGGGACGAGGACCCCGGAAAACAAAATGGAAATTGCGATTCAACTGCCGGGAGTGAAGCTGGGCGTGGTGGAGGCCGACGGCGTAAAGGTGGTGCTGGTGGAGCCGGGCCTGGCGCAAGTGATGGACGAAGTGTGCGCGCGCAAACGCGCGGAATTTACGGTGGAGAGCCTGGCGCAAGCGGAGCCGGTGCGCGCGGTGCGAGGCATGTTCCGGGATTGGGGCATGGATCCTTCGAAATACAGACCTTCGTCGGAGGCTTTGCTGCGGCGAGTGGTGCAGGGCAAGGGGCTCTACCGGGTATCGAACGTGGTGGATATCGGCAACCTCGGGTCCATCGAGACGGGCTGGCCGTACGGGTGCTACCACCGGTCGAAGTTGCGCCCGCCGGTTGCGTTGCGCCACGGCGCGGCGGGCGAGAGTTACGAAGGGATCGGCAAACAGACGTGGCATTTGGAAGGCAAGCCCGTACTGGCAGACGTGGAAGGGCCGTTTGGCAGCCCCATCAGCGATTCGACGCGGAGCATGATCACGGAAGCGGCAGCGGACATTATGATCGTGGTCTATGCTCCGGCGCGAGCCTCGGACGCGGCGCTGAACGTCGCGGCGGCGCGGTTGCAGGAACGGCTGACGAAATTCGCGGGCGCGGGCGCTGTTCGCGCGGAAGTTCGGACGGGCTAAACGCCGGAAATCGTGCGTGAGAGCAGCGCGCGAAAGCGAATTTGGTAACTTGCGCACATTCAGGTTATGCTGGGAAAGCTTCCGCGAGGCACCGAGTGGCAAAATTTCAGTTTGTCCTCCTCGTTCACGCCCACCAGCCGGTTGGAAACTTTGACGATGTGATCGAACGCGCCTACCAGCAGTCTTATCTGCCATTCGTGCAAGTGCTGGCGCGGCATCCGGCGATACACGTGGGGCTGCACTATACCGGTTCGCTGCTGGAAGCGCTGGAGCGCAGCCATCCCGAGTATTTCGAGCTGCTGCGCGGCCTGGTGCAGCGCGGCCAGGTGGAAATGGTAGGCGGCGGATATTACGAGCCGATCCTGATCGCGATTCCCCCGGAAGACCGGCACGAGCAAATCACGCGGCTTGCGGATTACATCGAGAAACATTTTGCGGCGCGCCCTCGAGGCGCGTGGCTGGCGGAACGAGTGTGGGAGCCGCAACTGCCGTCTTCGCTCGCGCCTGCGGGCGTGGAATACACGCTGGTGGACGACAATCATTTTCTAGGCGCGGGGTTCGAGTTGAATCGGCTGCACGGGTACTATCTCGCCGAGGATCTGTGCCACACGGTGAAGGTGATGCCCGGGCTGAAGGCGTTTCGCTACCTGATTCCGTTTCGCGCGCCGGGAGAGACCATCCAATTCCTGCGCACGTGCGCGGCGGAGCAGCCGGGTGGATTCGCGGCGATGGGCGACGACCTGGAGAAATTCGGAGTCTGGCCGGGGACGAACAAGCTGTGCTACACGGACGGCTGGCTGGAAAATCTTTTCGTCGCGCTGGAACAGAACGCGGACTGGGTGGAAACCGCGACGCCGGGCGAAGCGGTTGCCGCACACCCGCCGCTGGGACGCGCGGATCTGCCGACTGCTTCCTACAGCGAAATGATGGAGTGGTCGCTGCCGACGGCCGCGCGGGATCGCTATCACGGGCTGCTGACGGAGTTTGCTGCGCGCACGGACATGCTGCCGTTTTTGCGCGGCGGAATCTGGCGTAATTTCTTCTCGAAATACTGCGAATCGAACCTGCTGCACAAGAAGATGCTGCACGTCTCGCAAAAGGTGCGGCAACTGGACGACCGCGCGCGGCCCAGCCACGCGTTCCGCGAAGCGCGGGAGGAGGCCAAGACGCTGACGCTGCGCGGGCAGTGCAACGATCCTTTCTGGCACGGCGTATTCGGCGGGCTGTATTCGCCGCATTTGCGCACGGCGCTGTGGCAGTCGTTGATCGAAGCCGAGGCGATTGCCGACGGTCTGGCGCACGCATCCGAACCGTACCAGGATTCGGTGAAGGTGGATTTCGATGCAGACGGCCACGAGGAGATTTATTTTACGGCGGACCGTTACGCGGCGGTGCTGTGTCCGGCGGATGGCGGCACAATTTCGGCGATTGATTGCCGGCAATCCAATGCCGCGCTGGTGAATTCGCTGACGCGGCGGGTGGAAGCCTACCACGCCAAAGTGCGGAATTTGCCGGCGGCGAACGCGCGGGGCGCGCAATCCATTCACGACCAAGTGCGCGCGAAAGAGGCGGGCCTGGAGCGCTGGCTGCATTACGACCGCTGGCCGCGCCACTGTTTCCGGCTGCTGCTTTTCGGGCGCGAGAAGAAATACGAGGATTGCGGCGCGGTGCAACTGGTGGAAGACGCGTCGCTGGCCGGCGGGAGCTACCGGATCGTACGCGTTTCAGCGACGAAGGCGACGCTGGCATCAGAAGAGAGCGTGAACTGGCCCGCGGAGAAAGTGTTCTCGTTCACGAGCACGGCCACGGGATTTGGAATCGGCTGCGAAGTGGCGCTGCGCCGCACGGCGCCCGGGACTGCGTCGGTGTACGTGGGAATCGAAACGGTTTTGAATTTTCTCGCGCCCGCGGCGCCCGACCGGTATTTCGAATCCAGAGGCCAGCGATATCCGTTGCGCTGGTCGGCAGCGGCGGCGGGTGGCGAGCTGCGGGTTGTGGATGAATGGCAGGGAGTGAGCGTGACGCTGACGGCACCCGACGCGCAGGAATTCTGGATCACGCCGATCGAAACTGTTTCCGAGTCTGAGGATGGGTTCGAGCGAATTTATCAGGGATCGCAAATGATCGCGCTGTGGCCTGTGGAACTGGCCTCGGGTGGCGAGTGGCGAGGCAAGCTCCACTTCGGCGTCAAGCGGCCTGGGTGACGCGGGTATGACGCCGCGGATGATGCGCGAAACGAGGCGCGGTGGTTCGGCGGCGATTTACGCCCGGCAGCGGCGGCCGCTGGAAGATGGGCGCGTAGCCTTGTTGCGAATTGGCGTAGTCTGCTAGAGTCCGTTGGGAGGACTTTCATGGCCGTCTCGCAAGAGTTGCTCGATATTCTGGTTTGCCCGCTGGACAAGACGCCGGTGAAATTGACCAGCGACCAGCATGGATTGAAGTGCCCGTCGTGCCATCGCGTGTATCCGATTCGCGAGGACATTCCGGTGATGCTGGTGGACGAAGCGCGCATTGAAGCGGAATGAAGCAGCGGAGCTAGCCCCTTCGTAAATTTGACTGCCGCGTTGAACTCGAACGATCCCTCGAATCTGCTGCCGGCGTTGCCGCGCGGCGCGGAAATTCTGATTATTCGCCTGCGCTCGCTGGGCGACTTGGTGCTGGAAACCCCCTCGATTGCGGCGCTGCATGCGTGGCGTCCGGACCTGCGAATCTCCGTGCTCGTAGAGCCGCGTTTCGCGCCGGTGCTGGAGGGGAACCCGGCCATTGCTGAATTGGTGACGTCGCGCGGGCTGGGCGAGACGGCGTTCGAGTTGCTGCGGCGCAAATTTCCGGTGGTGTACAACCAGCACGGCGGGCCGCGCAGCGCGATGCTGACGGGCGCGTCCGGTGCTGCGGCGCGCGTTGGGTGGGCGGGATACCAGTATTCGTTTCTCTACAACGTGGGAGTGCCGGACGCGAAAGATTTCTACGGCGCGGGCGCGGTACACGCCGTGGAGCATCGCATTTCACAATTCTATTGGACGGGACTGCCGCGCGGCCCGATTCCGCGCGCCGAGGTATTTCCGCGGGCGGGCGCGATTGCGTCGGTCGCCGGCAAGCTGGCGCAGAAGGGAATTGGCGCGGGCGAGCCCTACGCGCTATTGCAGCCGGGCGCACGTTTGCCGGGCATGCGCTGGCCGGCCGCGCGGTTCGTGGAAATCGCGCGCTGGCTGCGGGACGAGCGTGGAATCGCGAGCGTGGTGAACCTGGGGGCGCGCGATGAGGAAGTCGCGGCGGAAGTACAACGCGAAATAGGGAATTGCGCCGTCATTCTGGATTCGCAACTGGATATTCGCGAGCTGATCGCGTTGATTGCCGGCTCGCGCATCTTTGTGGGCAACGATTCCGGACCGGCGCATGTGGCGGCGGCCTTGCAGCGACCCAGCGTGGTGCTCTTCAGCTTGACCGATCCGGTGCAGTGGCGGCCGTGGCAGGCCGAGCATCGCGTGGTGCAAACCGGGGCGACGTTCGAGCACCCGCGCGGAGATAAAGCAGTGATGAAGAGCAACCCGCGCCCGATTTCGTCTATCGCTTTCGAGGAAGTACGCGAGGCCTGCGGCGAATTGCTTCGGGCAAGATAGAGACCGGAGCAGAAGCCGGCGCAAGTGGAGTCAACGCGCTTTGCAGTCTGCTACGGAGCAAAGCCGATGGCCTGGTCCTTGTATTCGACCTGCAGGCGGACTTCCTTCGTCTTGTTTTGCTTCAGCTCGTCGTGCGAGGAGGGGAACGGCGCGTAAGGGCTCAACTCGACGGTGATGACGGTGCCGGACGGCGGTTCGGGCCCACGCTTGACTTCCTCCGCGCTTTCGATGTGATAGCTTTTCACCGGGCCGTAGTAGCCATCGGCGCCCCAGTCGTCCAGAAAATCCTTGTAGGCGTAGCTGGGGCTGGGGCTCCACAGGTGATAGGCCTGTTCAAAATTTCCGGATACGACGGTATCCAAAAAGTGCCGCGCGGTACGGATTTCGCTGTGGAAGCGCAACAAATACCAGGCGAAGCCGACGATCAACGCCACAAAGACGATGGCGGTGACAATGTAGCGGCGAATCTTGTCCGGCGGATGCTCTTCCGATGACTCGAAAATTGCCACGAGATCTCCTCGATTTATTATCCGGCGGCCGTGGAGCGGTTACAACTGGCGCTTGAACAGCAGGATACTGAAAGTAGTCATCATGGCCGCGATGCCCAGTAAAACTAGCACGTCCACGTAGATTCCTTCAATGCCGGTATTCTTGAGAGTGAGATTTCGCAAGGCATGCACGGCATAAGTGAACGGATCAATGATGGAGACCCATTTCAGCCACCAGGGAAAGGCCGCGATGGGATAGACGGCGCCGGAGGGGAAGAACAAGAGCGTATTCAGAACGCCGAAAATGGCGCGCGGCACCAGGGGATCGTCCACGCGGACCATGAGCAGGAACATGAAACTCATCATCGCGAGGCCCGTGGCGCCCACGACGACGACGAGATAAAAGAGGCGCAGAGGATTCCAGATGTCCGGCAAGCCCACGATCAAGCCGCCGATGATGGTGAGCACCATGCCGGTCATCATGCCCTTCATCACGCCCGAGCCAATCAGTGAGAAGACCAATTCCGATTTCTTGATGGGGGTGACGAGATAGCCCTCGTGCAGGCCGCGAGCTTTATCGTCAATATAGGTGATTCCGCCGCCGATCATGGCCACGACGAAGATGGAAAGCGCGATGGTGCCGGCGAGCAAGTACTTGATGTACTCAACGTAGGGATAAATCTCGACGGTGTTCAGCTGGACGTCGCCGGCGAGGCGCGGGGTGACGTCCGGGGTATTCAGCTCCTCGACCATTTGCTGCACACGTTCGATGATGGCACTGGAGATGAACTGGTCGGTGTTGTCCTCGGTAAAGGCGATGCGCGGGCGGTCGCGCTGGTAGAAACGGCGCGAGAAGTCGTGCGGGACCACCACCAACGCCCGCACCTCTCCCGTTTCCAGATCGTGGGTGGCGTCGGGGACCGAATCGTATTCAATCACCTTGAACGTTCGCGGCCCGGCTTCTATACCGTCGAACATCTCGCGGATCTTGTGCGATTCGACGGAATGATCCAGGTCCACGAAAGCGACCTTCACGCCGGTCACCTTGCCGCCAAAGGCGTAGCCCAGGACGATGAGCTGCACCAGAGGCAGCACCATGGAAACCATCATGAGCGCCGGGCTGCGGAAGAATTTCCGCAGGTCGCGTTCAATGAGCGCGCCGATGCGCCGGAAATTCATCGCCGGCGCTCCGAGCAGCGCGGCAAATCCGCCGCTTTAACGATAGAGATGGCCGACATCGAGGCGCACTCCTTCTTTTGCCGTATCCCGCAAATCACTGCCGGTGTAGTGCAGAAAGACGTCGTCAAGGGTGGTGCTTTGCACGCTGACTTTGCGGACGTGCACGCTGCGCGCGCGCGCCAAATCCATCAAGGCGGCGACGGTGGCGGGGCCGTCGTGGGAGGCGATATGCACCACCTCGTCGCGCTGGGAGACGTCCGCAGCCTTGGCCAGCATACGCAACTGCTCGGTCCAATCCGCGGGAGCGCCATCGAATTCGGCCTCCACGGTGTCGTTGCCCGGAACGCTGTCTTTTAATTTCGCAGGGGTGTCCAGCGCAACGAGCCTGCCATGATCCACAATCGCGATGCGGTCGCAGAGCTTGTCTGCTTCGTCCATGTAGTGGGTGGTGAGCAAGATAGTCAGGTCGGAGCGATCGCACAGATTGCGAATCAATTGCCAGACGTTGGCGCGCGAGACGGGATCGAGGCCGGTGGTCGGCTCGTCCAGAAACAAAATCTTGGGTGAATGCACCAGGCCGCGCGCAATTTCCAGGCGGCGGCGCATGCCGCCGGAAAACGTGCGCACCAGAGCGTCCTGGAACTTCAGCAGGTCCACGGATTCGAGCAGGTCGTGAATCAGCTTGTCGCGCGAGGCGCGCGGGACGCCGTAGAGCTTGGCATGGATGAGCATGTTCTCGGTGGCGGTCAATTCCGGATCGGAAGTGAGCGCCTGGGGGATGACGCCCATGGCGTTGCGCACGCCGTCGGCATCGGTGGTCACGTCGTGTCCGGCGATGATCGCGGTGCCGGAGGTGGGTGGCGTCAGGGTGGTCATCATGCGGATGAGCGTGGTCTTTCCCGCGCCGTTGGGCCCGAGCAGACCGAAAATTTCGCGCTGGCGGACATAGAAGCTGATGTCGTTCACGGCGACGAGGTCGCCGAACTTCTTGGTGAGGTGCTGCACCTGGATGGCGTTGACGGTTTGCGGGTCCATGAGGGTCACAATCGCGCGAGCCAGCTTCGCTTCGCGGGGCGCGGCAACAACACGGTGGCAGTCATGCCCGTGAACAGGCGGCGCCCGGGATTGGGAATAGACACTTTGATGGCAAAAGTCTTGATGTCGCGCTTGGTGCGGCTCACATCGCGCTGGGTGGCAAAATCATTCTCCACACCGCGGAAAATCACAGGGCCCTCGGTGATGTCTCCGGAGGGCAGTTGCACGCGCAGCTTCTGGCCAATCACGATCGAGTCTATGTAGGTTTCTTCCACGTCGGCGCGGACCCAGAGGTGATCCACGTCCACGATGACCACGATGGGCGAGCCGGCGGATACGACTTCGCCTTGCTTGGCCACGCGAACGGAGACGATGCCGTCGAGCGGAGCATAGATCTTCGTATAGCCCAGTTGCGTGGCGGCCTGGGCTTCGGTAGCGCGGGCCTGTTCGAGCTGGGCGATGGTGGTGGAAATCGCGCTCTTGCGGGCGTCCACCTGCTTGCGATTGGCCTGCGCGACTTCGACGGCGGCGGCCTCGGCCTTGGTGGCTTCTTCGAGCGCGGTGACGTTCCCCTGGGAAATCTTCACCGCAGCTTCGGCGTGGTCGCGGTCTTGCGCGGACACTTCGCCCTTGGAGAACAACTGCTGAATGCGCTTCAAGTCGTCCTGATCGCGCGCGAGCTGGGCGCGCGCGGGGCCGAGCTGCGCATCGGCGGAGGTGACGCGGGCGTGCGCTTCGATCAGCGAAGCGTCAGTTTGACCATTGGTCCAGGAATAATTGTGGTTCGCTTCGTTGACCTGGGCTTCGAGGCTGGCGACATTGGCTTTGGCGGCTTCCAGGTTCGCCTCCAGCTCTTTGCTGTCGAGCACTGCAATCAGGTCGCCCTTCTTGACGGAGGTGCCTTCGTCCACGGCCAAGTTGACGATGCGCTCGGTGATCTGGGCGCTGACGATCACTTCGTTGCCGTCCACGACTCCGATCAGGGGGATATCGGTGCCGTGCGGCGTGGTGAAATAATAAGCCACCACGGCGATCACAAAGATCACCAGCAACAGCGTCGCAAATATCCGGCCGGTCATCGCGCCCTCGCTTTCCTACGATTGAGTCCATGATCCAGAAGATCCAGCAGCGCGTGTTTGCGCGCGACCAAGGCATGAGGCGTCAGCAGATTGTGGCCCGCAACCTGGCTGAGGATAGCCGAGGCGGCGAAGTACGAGGTGGTCGTGCCCATGATGGTGAATGCGGCATGGTGCGGATCAACGGGCCGGAATTCGCCGGCGGCGATGCCTTCTTCCAAGGTGCCCACCAGCTGCTTGTGAAAAGGGCGAAGATGCTCGCGGACGATCCATTCGAAATCCCTGGTGGCCTCCATCGCTTCGCGGTGCACCAGGCGCGGGTAATTGGGATGGGAGGCGAGGAAATCGAAGTAGGCGGTGATGAAGGCGCGCAGCCGCGCGCGGGGGGAGGATTGCCTGCGCGGCGGCTTATAGACGCCGTTGCGCAACTGGCGAAAGAGATTTTCCAAAACGGCGCGATGGAGGCGGCGCTTGTCGCCGAAATAGTAGTAGAGCATGGCCTTGTTGGCGTGAGCGTCGGTGGCGATTTCTTCGGTGCGGGCGCCGGCCAAGCCCTGCGCGGCAAAATGCAGTTCGGCAGAGGCCAAGATGCGCCGCGCCGTCGCCGGATTCTCGGTTTTTTTTCGTCCGCGCCGCACAGTCGAATTCCTAGATTTCCAGATTCCTAAATTCCGATCCAATGCATCATGTCCTCGGCATAGCGAGTGCCGACGGTTGTTCCCTTGGGAGCGATTTCGTCAATCCGCGCGAGGTCCACTGGCGAAAGCGACAGGTCGAGCGCGGCGAGGTTTTCCAGCAGGTATTCACGGCGCTTGGTGCCGGGTATGGGAACCAGGTCCTGGCCTTGTGCCAGCACCCATGCGAGGGCCAGTTGCGCCGGCGTGCAATGCTTTTCGGCGGCGATGGCTTCGATGCGCTTTACCAGCTGCATATTTTTCTGGAAATTCTCGCCCTTGAAGCGCGGAGAATTGCGGCGGAAGTCGTCGGCGGCCAGATCTTCGAATTTTTTGATTTGGCCCGTCAGGAAACCGCGGCCGAGCGGACTGTAGGGAACGAAACCGATGCCCAGTTCGCGGCAGAGAGCCAGGATGCCGTCTTCGGGATCGCGGGACCACAGAGAGTATTCCGTCTGCAACGCGGTGATGGGATGGGTGGCGTGCGCGCGGCGGATGGTTTGGGGGCCGGCCTCGGAAAGACCAAGATAACGCACCTTTCCCTGTTCGACGAGGCGGGACATGGCGCCCACGGTTTCTTCGATGGGCACCCGAGCATCCACGCGATGCTGGTAATACAGGTCAATGCTGGAAATGCCCAGCCGCTGCAGGCTGGCTTCGCAGGACTTCTGGACATATTCCGGGCGGCCACTGACTCCGCGCACGTCGGGGCGGCTGGGGTCGCGCACGATTCCGAATTTTGTGGCGATGATCGCTTCATAGCGGCGCTGGGCAACCGCGCGCCCGACCAGTTCTTCGTTGCGGCCGATTCCGTACACGTCGGCCGTGTCCAGCAGGGTGACGCCGCGGTCCAGGGCGAGACGGATGGTGGCGATGGATTCGGTTTCGTCCGTGGCGCCGTAGAATTCGGACATGCCCATGCAGCCCAGGCCCTGGGCGGAAACGATCAAAGAGCTTCTTCCCAGCCGGCGGTATTGCATATTTTCGTCCCCTTAACGAAGGCAATTCTTTAACTAACTGGTTAGTTTAATCGTACCATGCCCGGGCGTCAAGCGCCGGCGCACTCGCAGCGCGCTACATTGTTACTACGCAGGGAGAAGCGGATTTGTTACTGGGCGTCGAGGGCGCCGCCGGAGCCGGCGGGAAGCTCGATGGAATACTTGGTGCGGGCCTTTTCGGCATGAAGCTCGATGGCCAGCTCGATGAGGCGGTCAATCAGCTTGGGATAGGGCAAGCCGGACGCTTCCCATAGCTTGGGGTACATGCTGATGGAGGTGAAACCGGGGATGGTGTTCAGCTCGTTTACGTAGATTTTTCCCGTGCGGCGCTCGAGGAAGAAATCGCAGCGGGCCATTCCCGCGCCGTCAATGGCGCGAAAAGCGCGCACCGCATAATCTTGAAAGAGCGCCACTTGCTTCTTGTTGAGGGCCGCGGGGATCAGCAACTGCGTTCCTTGTTCGAGGTATTTTGCCCGGTAGTCGTAGTATTCGCGGTGCGGGACGATTTCGCCGGGGATGGATGCGGCCAGGTTGTCGTTGCCCAGGACGGATACTTCGATCTCGCGGCCGGCCACGCCGCGCTCGACGATGATCTTCAACGCGAATTCGGCGGCGTGGTCCATCGCCGCGGAGATTTCGTGCGCGGCCTTCACGCGGGTCATACCCACGGACGAGCCGAGCGTGGCGGGCTTCACGAAAAGCGGGAAACGGAATTTCTTCTTGATCGCTTTGAGCACCTTCGCGCGCTCGCGTTCCCATTCCGAACGGCGAATGGCGAGAAAAGGAACGATGGGCAGGCCGGCTTGTGCGAACAGGCGCTTCTGAACGTCCTTATCCATGCCCACTGCCGACGCCAGGACGCCCGCGCCGACGTAGGGCAATCCGGCAAGCTCGATGAGGCCTTGCACGGTGCCGTCTTCGCCGAACGTGCCATGCAGAACCGGGAACACCACGTCCATGGCCACGCTAGGCTGGCCCGCCGCGGGCCCGAGCGGCACCAGACTCGCTGCGCTAGGGTCGGCCGGCAGGACCACGCGATCGCCGGACTTCAGAACGTCCGCCAGCATTTTTACCGAGGCCGTTCCCACCAGCCAGCGGCCGTCCTTGGAGATGCCGATGGGCACCGCCTCGTATTTTTCAGGGTCGAGGGCGCGGATCACCGATGCAGCGGAGGCCAGGGAAACTTCGTGTTCGCCGGAGCGCCCGCCGAAAAGCACACCGATGCGCAGGCGTTTTTTCACGGTCACAGCGTAGCCGCCTCGATGGCCATGGAAGCGCGGGCGGAAATCACAGGATTTTCTTCCCCAGGCCGGAGAGCACCAATTCCACTCCGAGCGTCGCGGTGGTGTTGTGCAAGTCAATTACGGGATTCACCTCGACCACCTCGAAGGAAACCATTTGCTTGCTGTCGGCGATCATTTCCAGCGCCAGATGCGCTTCGCGATAGGTGACGCCGCCGCGCACGGGCGTGCCGACTCCGGGGGCGTCGCTGGGGTCCACGAAGTCCATGTCCAGGCTGACGCAGACTCCGGCCGTGTCGTCGCCGGCGAAGCGCAGCGCTTCGGCCATCACTTCGCGCATGCCGCGCTCGTCAATATCACGCATGGTGAAGATGTGGACGCCCGATTCCTTCACGAGGCGGCGCTCTTTGGAGTCCAGATCGCGAATGCCCACCAGGACGACATTGCGCGGCTCGACCATGGGCTTGATGCCGGCGAGATCGGTAAGCTCGGGCGGCCCGAAACCCATGATGGAGGCGAGCGGCATGCCGTGCACGTTGCCGGAGGGCGAGGAATCGGGCGTGTTCATGTCGCCGTGCGCGTCCAGCCAGATCACGCCGCCGCGTTTCGATTCTTTGTGGAAATGCGCGGCGGCGCCGGCGGTGGTGCCCACGGCGATGGAGTGGTCGCCGCCGAGGACCAGCGGGATCATGTCCTCGTCCAGGGTCTTTTTCACGGCATCGGCGAGGCCTTTGCAGGCGAGCGAAATTTCGTCGAGATAACGGGCGCGCTTCTCGCCGTAGGGCTGCTCTTCGGGCTGCGGGACTTGCACGTTGCCGATGTCCTCGACTTGCCGGCCGAGCTGCTTCAGGCGCGTTTGCAGACCCGCGACGCGCAACGCGGAGGGACCCATATCCACGCCACGGCGGCTGGCGCCCAGGTCCATCGGCACACCGATAATGCGAATTTTGTCGGGCATAATTTTGTATTCGCGACCCCGGCACAGGGGAGGGAACTCTAAGGATAGACTCGATAGAGCATCCGAGGGAAGGGGATGACCTCACGAATGTGCTCCGTTCCGCAAATCCAGGCGACGGTGCGTTCCAGGCCCAGGCCGAACCCGGCGTGCGGGACGCTGCCGTAGCGCCGCAAGTCCAAGTACCACTGGAAGGATTCCTCGGGCAGATTGTGTTCGCGCAGGCGGCGCACCAGGGTGTCGTAATCCGCGAGGCGTTCGCCGCCGCCGATGATTTCGCCGTAGCCTTCGGGGGCGATCATGTCGAAGCTGAGCGAAAGCTCGGGCCGCGCGGCGTCCGTGGCCATGTAAAAGGCTTTCATGGCGGTGGGGTAGCGATGAATGATCACCGGCCGGTCGAACTCCTTCGAGATGATGGTTTCCTCGTCGCCGCCAAAGTCATCGCCCCACTTGGCGGGGTTCCCGGCCTTTTGCAGGACCTGGATAGCGTCGTCGTAGGTGATGCGCGGAAAGGGCGGCATGATTTTCTGCAAGGAGGCGACGTCGCGCTCGATCGTCGCGAGCTCCCGCGTGCGATTTTTCGCGACGGACAGCACGATGGCGCTCACCAGCCCCTCGGCGAGCTGGATCATATCCTCGAGGTGCGCATGGGCCGCTTCGGGCTCGAGCATCCAGAATTCGGTCAGGTGGCGGCGGGTCTTCGACTTTTCGGCGCGAAAGGTGGGGCCGAAGGTATAGACCTTGCCCAGCGCGGCCGCCAGAGCTTCCACGTAGAGCTGGCCGGACTGCGTGAGATAGGCCTTCTGGTCGTCAATGTAATTCACTTCGAACAGCGTGGTGGTGCCTTCGCAGGCCGCGGGAGTGAAGATGGGAGCGTCGGTGAGCGTGTAGCCCTGCGCGTCCATGAAGTTGCGGGCGGCGCGCTCGGCCTCCGCGCGAATGCGCAGGATCGCTGCCTGCCGCGGCGTGCGAATCCACAGGTGGCGGCGGTCGAGCAGAAAGTCCACGCCGTGTTCTTTCAACTGGATCGGGTAAGGCTCCGCTTCCGCGACGCGCTGCACCACTTCGATGGCGCTCACGCCCATCTCGAAGCCGCCCGGCGCGCGCGGTTCGGCGCGAATCGCGCCGGTGGCGATGACGCTGGATTCCTGGGGCAGTCCCTTGAGGGCGCTGAAAACTTCGGGATGCTCCTTCTGCGAGACGACGCCCTGCATGATGCCGGTGCCGTCGCGAAAAATCGGGAACAGCAGCTTGCCCGATTCGCGCAGATTATAAAGCCAGCCGCGAATGGTGACAGTGCCGCTGGCATGCGCGCCCGCTTGGTCAATGGTGATCGTTGGAAATGTTGTTTGCGTTTCCTGGGTCATGAAATTTTTCCGTTGGGTGATTTACCGCAAATGGCCATCGCGTCTCGCACGGAGCCAGGCTTGCGCCGCGCGTTACGCGTCGGCATTGAGCTTTTCTTCCAACTTGTCGAACGCCGCGCGAATCTCTGCGAGAGACGGCGAGGCGCCCGCCTGCGCCTTGATTTCGGCAACCATGGGAATTGGATGGGGCGCGGCGGCAAATCCTGCGAGCGCGGAGTCCCAATCAATGGAGCCTTCGAAGGGCAGCAGGTGCTCGTCCTTGTCGCCATGATTATCGTGAATATGGCTGGTGACGACGCGGTCGCACATGGCGTCGAAGCTGGCCTGCACACCCTCTTCGATGTGTGCGTGGCCGGCGTCGAAGCACAGCTTCAGGTCATGCAGGTGCGTGTCCGTAATGAAATGCTGCAGCGAAGAGGGCGCGCCGAGTTCGTCCACGGTATTTTCCAGAGCAATCGTGACGCCGCGCGCCTTGGCAAACATGGACAGATTTTCCAGCGACGTGAAGGCCGCGTCGAGCTTGCGCGGATCGGCGGACTGGCGGCCGTGCCCGATATGCTGGATCAGGTATTGCACGGGAACATGCTCGGCAACGTCCAGGGCGCGCTTGATTTCGTCCACGGCATCCAGGCGGCGAATGCGTTCCGGGTCGGAAATGGAAATGGCCACGCCGCTTTCGCGTCCGGGCGCGCGATCGCGGTCGGTGGGGGAATGAATGGCGTGCAGGGCGAGGCGGTATTCGCCCAGGGCGTCGGCGATTTCGCGCACGCGCTGGGATTCGCCGTAACTGAAATGCTGGGAGGCGCAGAAAATCTCCACCGCCGAAAAGCCCGCCTGGGCAATCTCCGCCAGCAGCGCCGCGCCGAGCGGCTGGTTGACGTAGCGGTATGTGGAGAGGATGCGCTGCATTTGGCCCTCAAAGGAGGAAGACTATGGTCAATGGAAAAAGGGATTCCGTCAAGCGATGGTAAGGGACGGGCGCCAGGAAAGCCGTTTTAGCCGGAGGACAATCCCACCAGGGCGAGCGCGATGATGGCGCCCAAGAGCAGAGCCGCCAGGATCCACAGAGCGATGTGCGGACGCTTGCGCATCAAGCCACGCGGCGGCTGCACGGGTTCTTGAAATTCGAGCTGATCTACTCCAACGCTCTTGGTGGGAGGGCGAACTCCGCGGCCCGAAGAAGATTGGGTTTGCGGTTCGTGCGGATCTTCGCTGAAATCGTGCGACATTGAGGCGATGGTAACACTGGAGCAAAGCACGTCACAAGGAAAGCCGCGGCGGCGAGGCCAGCGGGCACGCGGAATGCAAACCCGCGCTGAGTTCGATCCGGCCCGCTAGCCGCCGAAGAGGGAGATGAGCGTGAGAGCCACGAGCGCGCCGGTGAGGATTGCCAAAGCCACCCAGCGACCGAGACGCGGATGCGCCTTCGGCAGGCCCAGCATGTGAATGGAAGGATCGGGCGCGTGAAAAATATCGGCTGCCGCCTTTCGAGCCGAAAATGGCGGCGCTACCGCCCGCGACGCTGGGTGCGCCGAAAGCTCCGGTGCCTGGGCAGCACTTTTGCTTGGCATTGTGCGGATGCTAGCACCAAGCACAGATTGCGGAAAGAGAGATTTCGAAAAAAATAACGCACGAGCATGTGCCCGAACGGAACAACGCATCCTTCGACGGGAGCTATTGGGCCGATCAGCGAATCGCGAATTGAACCATCGCCAGCGCGACCACCGCTCCCGCGAAAATGGCGAGGAGCAGCCATCGGGAAATGCCCTGATTTCGATTTCGCAAGTGCCGCACATGAGCGGCGAGACCTGAAGTTCTGGCACCGCCGCGCGCTCGGCCTTGTAGAGGCGCGGTGGATTCCGTTGCGGCATTGGGTTCTGGAGCAAAGTTCGAAGTGTGAACAGGATTTTGGAGCGTCATGGCGGGGAGTTTAGCGCGGGGTTCTGCAAGGTTCGACGAAGAGATGCGACGGCGGAGCGAAATCCTTATTAGTAATTCGTCGAAGTGAACGTAATGTACTGGTGCGGGTGAATCTATGCCGCACCGTTCCACAGCGAGACGGTGTGTTCCCATGCGGCGCACATTTCGGCCGCGCAGCGCTGGTGGTGACGCGCGAGCGCGCGCCTAGCCATTCAACGCCGAGAGCACCTCGGGAAGCAGGGCGTATTTCGCGAAGGCGGTCTCACTGGTCAGATATTCCAACCCGCAGGAAGGTCCCAGATACGCTCGACCTCCGTGGATTCGCGCGAATATTCGCTCGACCTGACGGGCAACTTCCGCGGGCTGCTCCAATTCTTCCTTGCGGCCATCCACCAAACCCAGCGCGAGCGGTTTCGGCGAACCGGCGGAGACGATCCGATCGGCCAGTCCCGGACTGCATGTAAAATCCAACCCGACGATATCCACGGGAAGCTCCAGCAATTTCTCGTATAAGGGCGCGCAGTCGTCGAAATACACGTACAGCGCCAGTTCGAGCTTGCGATTCGCGGCGCGGGCCTTATCGCGCGCCTGCAGCAGCGGCGCCAGAGCGCGCTCGAGTATTTGCCAGTCGCCGGGATTTCGCAAAATCCCCGGCTCGTCTATCTGAATCAGCTCCGCGCCGGATTGCGAAAGTGCCGCGATTTCCGGCCCCAGAATTTCGCCATAGGCGACGGCGCGCGCTTCCAGAGTGGCCGGAGCGCCCGCGCCTCCATTGTCGCTCCGGCCGGAACGCGAAAACTTCGCGAGGGTGTACGGACCGGTCAGGACCGGCTTGATGGCGAGCTTTCCGGCCTTATTCGCGGGAGTGGGCAAGTGGCCCAGCGCATTCCGGGCGAAGCTGTATTCCGCGACGACCAGACTCGCGCGGCGCAGCGGCTTCCCGGTGAATACCGGTTGCCTGCAGGATTTCTGCGTATCGAAAAAGGGAACGGAACCCTGAAGTTCGACGTTGTCCAATTGCGCCGCCAGGTAGGAAATCGGATCGTTCCAGCGGATTTGCCCGTCGGTGACGACGTCCAGACCGGCTTTCACCTGATCGGCGATCGCCCCGCAGGTGACGGCATTCTGCGCGTCCAGCAGATCGGCGGTGGTGCGTTCGCCGCGGTCCAGCGACGCGATGGTGCGTTGCAGGAGCTGCAGCGCGGGCGAGTCCCCCACGCGCGGATAACTACCCGTGCTCGAAAGATACAGGCCAGGACACGTGCTGCTCATCGGAGGAGCCTCGGGAGCCGCGCGAGAAACTGCAAGGAACTTAGTCGAAAGCCGGAAAGGCGTCAAGGGCGGCCGCAAATAGTCCGCGCGGAAGGATGCGGCGATCTTTTTTCGAATTGCGGCTATTCGCCGACGGAAAAATACGTGCAATCGGGATGATGGAAGACCAGCGCGCTAACGCTGGCTTCGGGATCCATCATCATTCCTTCGGTCAGGTGCACGCCGATTTCCTCCGGGCGCAAAAGCATCCAGATGCCAGCCTGATCCTCGAGGCTGGGGCAGGCCGGGTAGCCAAAGCTGTAGCGCTTTCCGCGATAGCGGGAAGTGAACCGGTCCGGCATGGTCATGGACGGCGGATCGGGGAAGCCCCAGTCCTCGCGAATGCGGCGATGCAGCCATTCGGCGCAGGCTTCGGCAGATTCGATCGCCAGCGCCTGCAAGCCGTGCGAATACAAATAGCGCCCGGCTTCTTTCGCTTCTTCGGAACGGTCGCGAATGCTGGCGCCAGCGGTGACCACGAATAGCGCCACGTGATCGCGTTTGCCGCCTTGGGGCGGCAGCACATAATCGCTGAGGCAGAGCTTGTCTTTCAGATGTTGCCGCTGGAAATGGAAACTGTGGATGGGCGAGCCTTCTCCGGGAGCAAAGAGGGCGATGGAATTGCCGCGGCGCTCGGCTTCGAAGAACTGCCACACCGCGCCAATTTTCATGAACGCAGCCGCTTCCTGCTTGACCTCTTCCATATTCTGGTGCAGCTCGACGGCGCGTGCGTCGAATTCGGCCAGCGCTTTTTCGAAATTACCGCGAAATCCCAGGTGACGGCCGAAGAGCATGTAGGGATTGATGTAGCTCCAGAGCTCGTTCAAATCCGGAACGCTGCGGACTTTGCGTTCGACGTACGCGACAGTCGGGACCGGCAAATCCGTGCGAATGTGCGGCGACCGCTCTTCGCCGGCAGGTTCGTGCGTCGCGGGCGCCGGTTCTTCCAGCAGGGCCGTGCCCACGTGGGTGTGTTGCTGCAAGACGCTGTCCCGGCGCTCGGGATCGCTCAGTTCGTTCATCAAACGCAGACCGGTCATCGCGTCTTTCGCGTAGCAAACCGCCCGGCTGTACTGCGGCGCGATCTTCAATCGCGTGAATTTGTCGGAGAGCGCGGCGCCGCCGACCAGCAGCGGCACGGTGATTCCGGCTTCGCGCAGGTCGCCCGCGGTGATGACCATCTGCTGCGCGCTCTTTACCAGCAATCCCGAAAGGCCGATGGCATCCGGCCGGTGTTCGCGATGCGCGCGAATCAATTCCTCCGGCGGAACTTTGATCCCAAGATTGATCACGTTGTAGCCGTTATTTTTCAAAATGATTTCGACGAGATTCTTGCCGATGTCGTGCACGTCGCCTTTCACCGTCGCCAGCATCACCTTGGCGCGCTTTTCCGTATCCGCCTTCTCCATGAATTGCTCGAGATAGCCGACGGCGGTCTTCATCGCTTCGGCGGATTGCAGGACTTCGGCGACGATCAACTCATTGTTATTGAAGAGGCGGCCCACTTCGCCCATGCCGGCCATCAGCGGGCCGTTGATAACGTCCAGGGGCGCGACTTTTTCCTCGAGCTTGCGCTTCAAATCGTCCACCAGGCCGTCTTTGGAGCCCTCGATAATGTAATTGGCGAGGCGCTGATCAAGCGGCAAGTCCGCGGCGCGCTCCTTTTTTCGCGCTCCGGTGCCGCGAAAATGTTCCGCGATCGCGGCAATGTGGAATTGATTGATCGCGGCTTTCTGCTCGCGGGTCTGCTCGCGCCAGTCGGCGGGCGCGGCGCGCAGCAGCTCGGCGTCTGCAACGCCATCGGGAATTTCGGTGGGAGGCTTATTGAAAAGAAGATCCTCTGCCAGCTTGCGCTCGCGCTCGGGAATCGAACCGAACCGCTCGATGCGCTCGGCATTCACAATCGCCAGGTCCAGCCCCGCTTTGGTGCAGTGATACAAGAAGACGGAATTGACCACTTCGCGAGCGCCGGCCGGCAGGCCGAACGACACGTTGGAAATTCCCAGCACGGTGCGGACGTAAGGAATGCTCTGCCTGATGCGGCGGATGCCTTCGACGGTTTCCACCGCGCCGCCGATGTAGTTCTCGTCGCCGGTGGCGCAAGGAAATACCAGTGGATCAAAAATGATGTTCTCCGCGTGGATGCCGAATTTTTCGGTGAGCAGCTTGTGCGACCGCTCCGCGATTTCCACCTTGCGTTCGCGCGTGAAGGCCTGAGCCTGCAGCGGGTCTTCATCAATGCAGCCCACGATCACCGCGGCGCCGTAAGAACGCGCCAGCGGGCAGATGCGCTCGAATTTTTCCTCGCCGTCTTCCAGGTTGATGGAATTGATGATGGCCTTGCCCTGGCAGTAGGTCAGGGCGAGCTCTACGCCGCGCGCGTCCGTGGTGTCAATCATGATCGGAGATTTAATTTTGCGAATGAGCTGGTCGTAGAAAGGCGGTATGTCGTTGAGTTCGTCGCGGTCGGTGCTCTGCAGGCAAACGTCCACGATGTGCGCACCGCTCTTCACCTGGCGGCGGGCAATCTCCGTGGCCTCTTCCCACTGCTCGGCGGCCACCAGGTTCTTGAAGAGGCGCGAACCGATCACGTTGGTGCGCTCGCCGACGATCAAAGGGCGCGTGCTCTCCTCCGCTTCGATGACGTCAATGCCGGAATAAACAGCGCGGTGGTTCGGCTCCTGCGCGCGGCGCGGCTTTTTTCCTTCGGCCATCTGCGCGATGGCGCGAATGTGCTGCTCGGTGGTGCCGCAGCAGCCGCCGACAATATTCAGCCAGCCGCGGTCTATGAACCTCTCGAGTTGTTCGGCCAGTGAAGACGGCGTTTCCTGGTACAAGCCTTCTTCGTTGGGCAGGCCGGCATTGGGATAACAAGAAACCGCGCGGCTGGTGAGCGACTGCAGCGTGCGCACGTGATCCGTCATGAATTCCGGGCCGGTGGCGCAATTCAGGCCGAGCGAAATCAGATCGACGTGATCGAGCGAAGCCCACAAAGCTTCGATGCCTTGTCCGGCTAGCATCGTGCCCATGGCTTCGATGGTCACGGAGATCATCAGCGGGATAGGCTGGCCGACTTCGCGGCTCAATTCTTGTATGGCCAGCAATCCGGCCTTGATGTTGCGGGTGTCCTGGCAGGTTTCCAGCAGCAGAATGTCCGCGCCGCCTTCGAGGAGCCCGCTGGCCTGCTCGTAATAGTTGTTGCGCAACTGCTCGAAGGTGATTCCGCCAGTGACACTGATTGCCCGCGTGGTTGGCCCCATCGAGCCGGCCACAAAACGCAGCTTGGCCGGTTTGGAAAATTCATCGGCGGCTTTGCGCGCCAGTTCCGCGGCGATGCGGCTGATCTTCCGCGCCTGCTCGCCCAGTCCGTACTCCGCCAGGACCACGGGCGTGCTGCCGAACGAATTCGTTTCGATAATGTCCGAGCCGGCTTCGAGGTATTTGCGGTGGATCCCCAGCACCACATCGGGACGGGTGATGACCAGATTTTCGTTGCAGCCTTCCAGGTCCGGGCCGCCGAAGTCCGCCGCCGTTAGATTAACCTGTTGCAGCATGGTGCCCATCGCGCCATCCAGGATGAGGATGCGTTCACGGAGCAATTCGCGAAGGGCCAGGCCCTGTTGGATCAGGTTGGTCATGAGCTCAATAATTTTACCTGAAGATTACCGGCAGGAAGCGCGGCAGAAATGGCCGCCGCGCCTGACGCGCAATGGCGATTCCGCGCGCTGCAATTCGTAAATTCGGGCGCTATGCTGATCGTGAAGGCGTTTCGCTCACCGTGCTGCTCAGAAATTCGACCGGCACGTCGCCGGGAAGCAGGCCCGCGGCGGCGCCGCGCGCTAGGAGCTCGCGCACGGCCCGGCGTCCTTCTTCGCCGTAATCCAGCGTCCAGCGGTTGACGTACATTCCCACGAATTTATCGGCCAGGGTGGGGTCCATGTCGCGCGCAAACTGCAGCGCATAATTCAGCGCAGGCTCGCGATGCTCGAGCGCGTAGGAGACGCTGTCGCGAATCACACGCGATACTTGCCGGCCCAAATCCTCGCCGAGCTTGCGCCGGATGGCGTTGGCGCCCAGCGGCAGGGGCAAGCCGGTCTGTTCCTGCCACCATTGGCCCAGGTCCACGACGCGGTGCAGGCCCATCTGCGAGAACAGCAACTGGCCTTCGTGAATCAGCAGTCCCGCTTCCACTTCCCTGGCCTGAACCGCGTCCAGAATCTTGTCGAAGGGCATCGTGACGGTTTCGACGTTGGGCTCGAACAGTTTCAGCGCCAGATAAGAAGTCGTGAGCATTCCAGGAATGGCGATTTTGCGGCCAGCGAGCTCGTTTTTCTTGATCGGATGGCCGGAAACCACGATAGGCCCGTACCCTTCGCCGAAACTTGCGCCGCAATCCATCAAAACGTACTTGTCGGCGACGAACGGGTAGGCGTAAAAACTGATGGCCGTGACGTCGTACACTTCTCTTTTCGCGGCCTGGTTCAGCGATTCGATGTCCGAGAGAATATGGGTGAACTTGACGCCGGGCAGGCGGACTTTGCCCGTGGCGAGCGCATAAAACATGAAAGCGTCGTCGCTGTCCGGCGAATGCGCCAGACGAATCTCTGCTGTTTTAGGTGAAGCGGCCGGTGTGGACATGCTGGGTCCGTCCTGGCTCTCGCGAAGGTCCGGCATGCGACCCGGGCCGGACAGCAAAGAAGGCAGTGCACCATTCTTCTTGCCCGCCGCAGTGAAAGTCACCCAGCTGTGCGCGTCTTCCGGCGAGAGCGCCGAATGAGCGGGACAAGAATACCACAGGCGGCAGCGCAGGTATAGGCGCGGCAACGGGCGCGGCGAAATGCCAGAAACGAAGCCGCGGCGAGAGAGGGAGTTTCCACGTGCTTTCGCTTTCTCTTCCCGTTCGGTGATTCAGTGACGCGATGGCTCAGGGAGTTTTCGTCAGCGTGCCGGGCTTTTCGCTCGGCAAAATCCACGCGGCGATGTCCTCCACCAGCCCTTGCGACACATGGTCGAGGCGCCCGTATTCCGAAGGCTGCGAAGCGCCGGTACCGGGAATGAAGAGATGATTCAGGTTGGGATACGTTCGCAACGTCACGTTCTTGTTCTTGGAAAGCGCCGCCGACCATTCCTCGAAATTCGCGGTGGTCACTTGAAAATCGCGTCCACCTTGTGCGATGAAGATCGGAATTTTCAGTTTGGCGGCGGTTTTCAGCGGATCGTAGGCGCGCAGGTCCAGCCAGTAGGCTCCATAGGTGGTGGCCCCTAAGAAGACAACCTTATCCTCGGGCTTCAAGCCAGGGCTTTCAATCTGTTTGGCACCGTCCTCAGCGTCCGCGATGCGCTGCTGCTCCGCTTCGGTGGGTGTGCCGTTGATGGCGGCGAGGTAGTGCAGTTGCTGCAGCACCACTTTTTCGAGGGGCTCCGCATTCGCGGCCAACATCACGATTCCGGCGATTTGCGCGTCGCCGGTGGCGATGCGCGGAGCGAGGAACGCGCCCAAGCTGTGGCCAAGCAGGAAAACCTGCTTGGGCTCAATCTTCGGTTGCTGGGCGACCAGCGCCACAGCCGTCCGCGCGTCGCTGATCACTTCCTCTTCCACCGTCAGCCGCGTTGGATCGTCGCTGCTTTGCACGCCGTACTTCTCGGTGCGCTTCGTATAGCGGAACACCGCGATCCCGCGGCTGGCGAGTCCCCATGCCAAGTCCTTGAAAGGCTTGTTCGGCCCGATGGTCTCGTCCTCATCCTGCGGCCCGGAACCTTGCACCAGTACGACCGCGGGAAACGGGCCTGCGCCATTGGGGACCGTCAAGATGCCCGGCAATTCGAATTTTCCATTCACGACGGTGAGCGGTTGCTCGGTGAATGAACTCTGATTGGCGTACGGTGGAGGACTCCAGGGCGGCGGCGGCTCCTGATGGGGACGGAAACTCAATCCTCCGAGTTTGCCGTCGGGATTCAGCACGACCGTTGCGTCCACCACCGCGTTGGCGAACCTGCACACCAGCTTCACGACTTCCAGCCCTTGCACCTGGGTCGTCTCGGTGCTGACAATCGCTTGAAAGGCGCCTTCCTGCCTGATCAAGTCCGGCCAACTGGTTGCGAGCTTACCCGGCGGCAATGCCACCGCCATGCGCGCATCGAATTGCGCTTCCACTTTCGCAAATTGCCCGTCCGCCAGATTCTGGATGATCTGTTTGGCGTCGGCGGCCGAGGGCGATTCCTTTTCGGGTTCTTGCGCCGCGCTGGGCAGAGCTGCGCCGGGCGCCACCAGCAACATCAGGAGTGCTGCGAACAAACCGGATTTCATGCGGATTCCTTTCGAGTGAACACGACGGTACGTCGCGAGCCGGACCGGATTGGCGAACCGCTCCCCGCGCCCTGCATCGCAGCCACGACTATTGCACGGGCGCGCGCGGAGAAGGCGGCAGCGGCGAAGCATGATGCGCTGCCAGAAGCCATTGCCCGTCGCGCCGGAGGAAGATGTTGGTTGCCTGGACCATGGCATCATCGAATCCGTCCGCAAAGGCGGTGGTAACGTGCTGGGTGCAGGACACCCAGCCGACCTCGCCTTCCATGCGTACCCACACGCCGCTCAACGCGATGCGCACGCGCTTGGCATGCGCGAAAAGTCGCGCCCAGCGGTCGCGCACTTCGTCCCACCCCAGAAGCAAATCCCAGCCGGGATGCACGCAAGTGGCGCCGTCATCATGCGCCCAGACGGCTTCCATTTCCGCCAAGTCCAGCGATTCGAACGCAGCATAAAATCTTGTGTTTGCGGCGCGAAGGGCGTCTTCGGGGCTTTGTTTTTGCGGTGCGGTCTGCGTGGACATGATGGGAAATCCAGGAAACGGAATTAGAAACGCGCAACTCGGGACTTGACCCTTCCCAGCCTACGACTCTCGCCGCGCCAGCATGATACCGCCGGTGGCGGCTACGATCAGCGCCAGCTTGACGATTTCCCCAGGAACAAACGGCAGAGCGCCTAGATGCAGCGCCGCGTTCCATCCCATTCCCAGGAACCATGCGAGCCAGGCACAGCCGCCCGCAAAGATGAGCGTCTCGCCGCCGAGCAGCGCGCCAATCAAAGTCACGTCGAAGTGAGCATTCAGCCGGATTCCCGCGGGGCGCGAAGCTTCCGGGCGCGCCCGGGTCGCGCTCCTGTTCGCGCCATGCTCCACCAACCATCCAGTGACGAACGCGGCCGTCGGATACGCCATCAAATAGCCGCCTGTCGGCCCGATGAACCGCGCCAGTCCCGGCAGGCCCAAAGGTTGAAAGACGGGCAGTCCCGCCAGGCCCTCCAGAAGATACAAGATCAAGGTGATTGCGCCGCGCCGCGAGCCCAGCAGCACTCCCACCAACAGCACGCCAAATGTCTGTCCCGTGATCGGCACAGGCGTCCAGGGAAGAGGAATGACAACGTGCGCGCAAAGGACCAAAAGGATATTGGCCGCGGCAATGCGAACCGCGTCTGCGGCGATTCCTTCTCCGGAATAAATCCGGTCGGCTAGAACTTTCGACTGTGACATCCGCATTCCTCTTTGCGTCGCAGGGCTGGATTGGAACAGCGCCGGATCGTGCCCAAACAGGGAGGCATTATACCTTGAGGCTGCGCGATGTCATGCTCACTTTTCGTCCGCGGCTTTTTCGCCGGCAATCAGGGGATCGTCCTGCGTGGCTACCGTGCCGCGCTTATCACCACCGTGAATTTTTCCGGCGGTGTCCATGAAAAAGGAGCGCTTGCCCGTTTTCCCGTAGGCCTCGGGGGTGGCGGCCAGTTCGAAATCGTTGTCGTTGCCGTTGGCATCCGGAGAGATGCGATAGCGGAAGACGTAGCCACCCTGTTTTCCGGCGGCCATATCGGCCGGTACCAGCGAAGCCAGGTCCGGCGAAATTTGGTCCTTGGGCGCAGGGCCGAGCTGCGCAAGCGATTCCGGCAGCTTTCCAAAGGCGCGCTGGTAGGTGCGTACGGCTTCGGCGAGGGAGCGAAGATCGGAGACTGCTGCGTCCTCGCGCGCGGCCATGTCCGACTGCGCCCACTGCCTGGCAAGCTGCGGCACGTCGAACAGAACCAGTCCCAGCGAAAGCAAGCGCCAGGTGCCACCTTCGCGCACCATGCCGAAGTCCGCCTGTTCGCCGTCCACGACCGTCACCGGAATAAACGCGAGATTTTCCTGCGCGCGCTCCGCGCCGAAACGGTATTCCACGGTGTTGCTGGGTGCGCGGCAGCGCAGCACCATGTGCTTCTGATCGTCGGCGGAGATCAGCGGCTTGCCGGGATCGTCGGAAAGGGAAAGCCGCTTCATCAGTGCAGTGCGTTGCGTCGCTGGGAGCGCGCGGAAAGCCGCGGCGTTGGCGCTGGTGAGGTGACTGGAAAAATCGGTTTGGTTCGCGCGGCAGGCCGCCACCAGCGTGTCCGCCAGCGCCGTAGCGGGATCCGCGTCACCGGAATCCTGCGCACACGCGGGCATCGCCGCGAACACCAGCAGCGCCGCAGCGAGCACGCCCGCGGCGCGGAACCGCCATCTCCGGCATTTTCTTATCATTTCGCTTAGGATTTCGCCTGGCCCAGTATGGTTGCAAGGTCGCGCGTGAATTGCGAGCGCGGCATCACTTGCGTGCAGCCCGCTTCGCGCGCCTGTTGCGCCAGGCCGGTCTGCACGTGGGAGAGGTAGGCGACCAGCGCGGAGCCGGGCGCCGCTGCGCATACCCGTGAGATCGTTTGCAGCGGCGCGTTGCGAGCATTCAGATCCACGATCACCAACTTCGGCGTTTCGGTGGAAATTTCCGCGAGCAGGGCGTCGCCCATGGTGTAGGTGCGCACCGCGACGCCTACATGCTTCGCCGTCTCCAGAATCTTCGCCTGAAAGAATAAGTCATCCACCAGAGCCAGAACTTGCGCCATTCCGTGGCACCTCGAGAGCCGCGCGCTTCCTACGCAACCCTGCTCTTCGGTGTATCACGCGCGCTCGCGCCGCACAAGCGCCCCTTCGACATTCCTCGCACATTGGGGTATAAAAGAATTTCTTCGCGCACCTTTCGGGAGGATCTCATGGCTGCCCCTCCGAGTCCTGACGCGCTGCCGGGCCTGGCTGTTCTGGAGCAAACTCCGATCATCATCGAAAAAATCGTGTGGGTCGCCAGTGACGAGCAGTTGCACTGGAAACCCGCCGCCGACCGCTGGTCCATCAGCGAAGTGCTGGCCCATCTGGCGGACGTGGAGGTCACCGGCTTCCGCGAACGCGTGCAGAAGATGCTGGAGAAGGACAATCCGGCCCTGGATGCTTACGATCAGAATGCCGCCTACGCCGAAGGCCGCTACTCCGGCGGCAAGGCGCGGGAAAACCTGAAGAAATTCTGCCACGAGCGCGACCGCAGCCTTTCGTCCCTGCGCTATGTGCCGCCGGGCGTTCTGGCGCGGCGCGGGCAACACGCCAAGCTCGGACCCATCACCATCGGACAATTGATGAATGAGTGGGCTTTTCACGACCTGGGCCACATCCGGCAGATTGCGGAGCTGTATCGCTCGCGCGCGTTTTTTCCCGCGATCGGCCCGTTTCAGCAGTTCTATACGATCAAACCTTAGCGCGACGTTTCACGAAGTTCGCGTCCCTGAACAACATGGAAGCTTTTGCACGGCGCATTCTTTCCACGTTCGACCAGGTTGAGCGGCCCTCGCTCGATCTACACACCCTTTTTGAATTTGCCGGAGGCAACGCGCCTGCCGATCGCGCGGCCGTGCTGGACGCAGTTACGGAGCTGGTGAACGAAGGACTGCTCCGTCCCGACGCCGGAAGCGATTTTTACCGCCGGACCGAAGAAGGCCGGCTGGCGCTCGCTGGCCCGCGCGACGTCACGCTCTACCTGCGCGAAGGCTGCCACCTTTGCGAAGAGGCCAAGGCAGCCATGATGCCCGTCCTTGCGGCGTGCGGCGCGCGGCTGCAGGAGGTGGACATAGACGACGATCCGATTCTGCTCGAGCGCTACACGAACGACGTGCCGGTGATTTTCGTCGGCGCGCAATTTTTTGCGCAGCATCGCGTGGATCCGGGGCGCCTGCGCCGACAGCTAGAAAACCCAAAGATCTAACGAGGTGGCGGAAGCGAGGAGGTCATCCGGCACGCAGCTCGCGAATGTTCGGCGAAACGTAATGGAGGGCGTCGTTACGGGCGAAGGGAGGGAATTGCTCTTTCGGTAGCGTTCGATCGAAACGAAAATTAGTGCTCTACTTCTTCGCGCGCGCCGACGCTGTCGTCCGGAACAGCGCCGGGACGACCCTTCACGCGGTCGTACACGCTGAAAGCGCAGGTGGATCCCAGGGCCTCGTTGTAATAAGTGGGCACGCCTAGTGCGGTGCGCAATTCTTCGTTGAAGCGCCGCAGATCCGCAAGCTGGCGCACGTGCACCGGAAACTTCTTGCCTTCGTGGCCGATCAGGAATTTCTGATACCCGGCATCCCACAGTGACGTGAACTGGCCCTGCATCATGATGCAGGGAATTTCGGTCATCTGAAACCGGCTTTCCGGCGTCTTGCGCAGTTCCGCCCCGCAGTTGTATTTTTCGATGCGGACTACGCCGCCGGAATTGCGCACCAGGAAGCCCTTCGCCGAAAGGGATTCGACGGCCGGCTGATCGAATAGCTTGTTGACGTACCACATGGCCATCCAAGGATAGGGATTGGCCATGCCGCCTGTAAAGACAAAAATGGCTCTCGCGCGAAAATCGGCGTCGCGGACGGGGTGCGCCCGACGCCAAGGTGGCGCGTTTCAAATCGCTCCGGGCTGGCATTCTGCTAAACTTGCTGCAGATAGCTGAATATCGGGAGTTTTCCGCGGCATCTAAATGGCTGGTTTGCGGCATTGGACGCATGTCACTCGTCCAAGCCGCGAGCGCACGGAGCACGGATCTTGAACGCAGCGAACAAACCGTTTGTCGCGCCGGACAGTCCCGCCGAGGCTGCAGCCACTGGAGTGCGCCTGCTGGACCGCATCGGCAACACGCCATTGTTGCGCCTCGAGCGCGTCGTCGCGGGTTTCCCCAACGTGGAATTTTACGCCAAGGCGGAATGGTTCAATCCGGGCGGCTCGGTGAAGGACCGCGCGGCGTATTCCATGATTTGTGCCGGCGAGCGCTCCGGCGATTTGCGCCCCGGCAAAATAATCCTGGACGCGACCAGCGGCAACACGGGCATCGCCTACGCCATGATCGGCGCGGCGCTGGGCTACCGCGTGAAGCTCTGCCTGCCGACCAGCGCTTCGCCGGAACGAAAGCATATTCTGAAAGCGTATGGCGTGGAGATCGTCTATACGCCGGGCGATGAAGGCACCGACGGAGCGATCCGCCGGGTGCGCGAGATTTTCGAATCGGACCGGGAGAAATACTTCTATCCGGACCAGTACGGCAATCCCGGGAATCCCGCGGCGCACTATGCCACGACCGCCCCAGAAATCTGGCAGCAGACGAGTGGCACGATCACCCATTTCGTCGCGGGGCTGGGAACCAGCGGAACTTTTGTGGGCGCCACGCGGCGCCTGAAGGAATTCAATCCGGCGATTCGCTGCATCAGCTTTCAGCCGGACTCGAGCTTTCACGGTTTGGAAGGCCTGAAGCATATGGCCACCGCGATCGTGCCCAGCATTTACGACGCAAAGCTGGCCGATGAAGACCTCGAGGTGCGCACGGAAGACGCGCACGAAATCGTGCGGCGGCTGGCGCGCGAAGAGGGCATTCTGGCCGGGGTCAGCTCCGGCGCGGCGCTGCGCGCCTGCATGGACGTCGCCCGGAAATTGCCCGCCGGGCAGCACGCTGTGATCGTCACAGTGTTCCCCGATTCCGGCGAAAAGTATTTGAGCGAACGATTCTGGAGCGAAGAGTGAGCGGCCCCCTGCTGAAAATGAACGAAGAACTGGCGGGGCAGATTCGCGCGCACGGCGTGGAGACCTATCCGCACGAATGTTGCGGCGCGATTCTGGGGCGCGACGGCGACGGCTTGCGCGAGGTAATTGCCCTGCTGCCACTTGCGAATCGCCGTGACGATTCTCCGCGCAATCGTTTTGAGTTGACGCCCGGCGACGTGCAACTCGCCGAGAAAACGGCGCGCGAAAAGAACCTGGAGTTGATCGGATGGTATCATTCTCACCCGGACGCGCCGGCACGGCCCAGCGAATTCGACCGCGAGCATGCGTGGCCGTGGTACAGCTACATCATCGTCAGCGTGCAGGCGGGCCAGCCGCGCGACATGAATTCCTGGCGTTTGCGCGACGACCGCTCCGCATATGACTCCGAGGCGATTGAATCTTCATCCCACTCAGCGAGCATCTAAGTTAGAGTACTCCGCCAATCCCCAGCCGCTTCGTGGCGGCTGGTTACCCGGTTTTGAGGCCGACAGGAGGAATGTGAATGGCAGTGAAGGTAATCATCCCGACGCCGCTGCGCGCGTATGCGGGGAAGCAGGACAGCGTCGAATTGCAGGCCGCCACAGTGGCCGAAGCGCTCAACGGATTGACGCTGCGCTTCGGAGATCTGAAGAAGCACCTGTATGCGGATGATGGCCGCTTGCGCAGCTTCGTGAACGTGTATGTGAACGACGAGGACATCCGTTACATGCAGAAAGATCAAACGCCGCTGCGCGATGGCGATATCGTCAGCATCGTGCCTTCCATCGCCGGCGGCGCGGGGAACTGAACGGGGAGAAGGATTCCATGGCCACCAAATCAGATATTGCCGCGAACCCGCTGGGCGCCAGCGCTGCGGTTTCGCTTACAAAAGAGGAAATCCAGCGCTACAGCCGTCACCTGATCATGCCGGAAGTCGGCATGGACGGGCAGCTTAAGCTGAAGCAGGCCAAGGTTCTGTGCATTGGCACGGGCGGACTGGGCGCGCCGCTGGGCTTGTATCTTGCCGCTGCCGGGGTTGGGCGCATCGGCCTGGTGGACTTCGATACAGTGGATTCCAGCAATCTGCAGCGGCAGATTTTATTCGGCACCAAGGACGTAGGCCGGCCAAAGATCGCCGCGGCGAGCGACCGCCTGCGCGATCTGAACCCGGACATCCAGATTGACACGTTCGAAACGCATCTCTCGAGCGAAAACGCTCTCGATATCCTGAAGGACTACGACATCGTGGTAGATGGTACGGACAATTTTCCCACCCGCTACCTGGTCAATGATGCGTGCGTGCTGCTCGGCAAACCGAATGTGTACGGCTCCATTTTCCGGTTCGAAGGGCAAGTGACCGTTTTCGGCTATCCCGGCGGTCCGTGCTACCGCTGCCTGTATCCCGAACCGCCTCCTCCGGGATTGGTGCCCTCCTGCGCCGAAGGCGGCGTGCTCGGCGTGCTGCCCGGAATCGTCGGTTCGATTCAAGCGGCCGAGACGCTGAAACTGATCATCGGCGCGGGCGACTCTCTGGTCGGCCGCCTCTTGCTCTTCGACGCGTTGGCCATGCGCTTCCGTGAACTAAAGCTGCGCAAGAATCCCGACTGCCCTTTGTGCGGCACGCACCCCACGCTGACCAAGTTGATTGACTACGCCGAGTTCTGCGGAATTCGCGGCGAAGAGGCTCCCGCGCCGCAAACGGCGGTTCCGGAAATCACTCCGCGCGAACTGAAAACGCGGCTGGATCGCGGTGACGATCTCTACATCCTCGATGTTCGCGAGCCGCACGAATATCAAATCTGCAATCTGGGCGGCCACTTGATCCCGCTCGGAGATCTTGCCAAGCGCGCCAGCGAGCTCGATAGTTCCCGCGAGATTGTGGCTCATTGCCGCAGCGGAAAACGCTCCGCCGAAGCGGTGGAGTTTTTGCAGCGCGCGGGCTTTCGCAAGGTCCTGAACCTAAAGGGTGGTATCCTTGCATGGTCCGACGAAGTGGACCCAGCGGTGCCGAAATACTGATTCGTTCCAGACAGCACGCCCCTACGGCGCATCCCGCGGAGAAAATCTGGCGAGTTTCGATCGGAGGATCGAATGGCGGAAATTAAGGTTACGGTTGTGAATAATGGCCCCTTACTGATTGACGGGGAAATCGAATTGGTGGACCAGGAAGGCAAGGCTTACGGTTTGGGAGGGCGCACCAAGGTTGGCCTCTGCCGCTGCGGCTTCTCGGAACGCAAGCCGTTCTGCGACGGCTCACACAAACGCTCCACATTCCAAAGCGTGGTCCAAGCCCACGAACTTCCCCCACCGCCGGCGAAATCCTAGCCCAGTCCCTGGGCAACGCTAGTAACAGACTGTAACGTTTCTACCCCGCAGCTTGGCAAGCTGCGGGCCAGAGGCGGTCTCTCTTCCAGGCCAGCTCTCCTAACATACTAAAGGCGAAGCACTTATATGGTACTAGAACTATAAGTACGAACGGCATCCCATTTGCTCGGTAGTTTGCGGGCTGGTGTAGCTTACTTGGGGGCTTTGTGGGTCGTTCGGGCCGCTTATGGGGTCTCGTCCATCGTTTTCGTCTCGTCCTCTTGTGGACGATCGCGATTGGGGCGTTCCTCGTTTCCCTCTGGATTCTGCGTAATTCCTCCTTCACGACTGATCCGCTGCTGGATACTTACCTCCAAATGGCTGGAAGCCTGATCGCCTTCACCTTCGCGGCCAACGCGCTCGTTCGCTTCCGCGGCACGCATGACCGGATTTCATTAATTTTGGCTTTCGGATTCGTCCTGGCGGGACTGATCGAGGCTGGCACCAGCATGACGTTCTATCGCGGCATGCTGGTGACGCCCGCACCCAGCAACTCGATCTCGTTCGGCTGGCTGGCGGGGCGGACCCTGCTCGGAGTGCTGCTGCTGGCCGCCCTGGCGGTGGAGCGCCGCATTCCCGTGGCGCGCGAGCCGGCGAAGGAAATGGCGGCCGCGACGCTGATTGTCGGCGGCGTTGCCTATCTCACCTCCGTTTTCTATTTCATGTTGCCCAGCGCTCCGAAAATTCATCCTGGCGCGATCATTCCCCGACCTTCGGATCTGCTGCCCGCAGCAATTTATCTGGCCGCGACAATTGGATACGCGCGCCGCCTCAACCGCGCGGGCGCTTACTTGGACCGCGCGCTATTTCTCGCCGCCGGTTTGAACGTGCTCTGCCACGTCACCATGAGCGAATCGCAGCACCATCTCGACGCTCCCTATACCCTGGCGCATTTCATGATGGTGATGAGCTACGTGATCGTGTTGGGCGGCACGCTGCTCGATAACGCCCAACTCTTCGATCAGGTCAGCCAGTTGGCGGCTTCCGATCCGCTCACCGGGCTGGCCAATCACCGGCGTCTGATCGAAGTGCTGGAAACCGAGATCCAACGCTCGCGCCGCACCGGCCGGAGCTTCTCGGTCTTGCTCTTCGATCTGGACGGCTTGAAGAAAATCAACGACCGCTTCGGCCATTTGACGGGCAGCCGCGCCATCAAACGCCTGGGCGCCGCGTTGGCAGACGGCAGCCGCGCGATTGATACGCCCGCACGATATGGCGGCGACGAATTCGCCTTGATTCTTCCGGAATCAGGCGAAGCGGACGCCACCCAAGCCGCTATACGAATCTGCGAGCAATTGAAGAACGATGGCCAGGAACCGGCCATTACCGTCAGCGTCGGGTTAGCGGTTTATCCGAACGACGGCACCACGATTGAAAAGCTACTGGGAGCAGCGGATCGCGCACTGTATCGCATGAAGGGGAAGGGCCAGAAGAAATTCCGTCTGGGGCATGTCGCAGCCTGTCTATAACGAGGGCTGGAACAAAGGGGCAGTCAGAATGCGATTTGGGATGGGGCTCCCAAAGACGTCCGCAGGTCCGCGCCGCGAGACGCGGGTTCCAATGGAGGTGGGCGTCCACATTACCGGCCATCCCGCTTTGCCTGGAACGGAAACCACGTTCACCGAAAATGTCAGCACGCGCGGCGCGCGGGTCCTGAGCGTGCGCCGCTGGAATAAAGGCGACCGCCTGACCATCGCCACGCTGACCGGTTCCTTCCGGTCCATCGCGCGCGTAGCCTATTGCCAGCTCGTTCCGGAATCGGGTTTCGCGGTGGGGCTGGAATTCGTCGAACCTTCGGGCTGTTGGGTCGTTGCCGATTCTCAGGCGCGCTGAACGGGCCGCCGAGCTACTGCACGAACCCGAAATTCGTGTCTGGCGCCGGCCCGGAACCTTCCGGCAGCGTGCCGAACTGCGATTCGAATCGCGCCACATTCTCCTTCAATGCTTGCAGCAGCCGCTTGGCGTGCGCCGGACTTAGAATGACGCTGGAAACCAGCTTGCCCTGCGGCACGCTGGGGAATAAGTAGATGAAGTTGAGGGTAAACTCCTCGCCGTTGTGATGAATTACCGCCAGATTGGCATACTGGCCGAGCAATTCCTTTTCGTCCGCCTTAATCTGCACCTGCTGCTTCTGTTGCTGGTTTGCCGGCTCGCTCATTGATGCGCTCCTGTTTGCAGTGCTTCGCCACTATAGCAGAGCGGGGAATCGGCCCGGCTTAGTTTTTAGTCACGGACCCCGCTGGAGGATTGACGTTCGCGATGGTTAAGCGTAGTTTATGTGCAGAGTTTAGCTAGGTTAACCCATGGATGACCCGAAACAGAATCCGAGTGTATTGGTGGGACAGACGGCGCATCCGACCACCGAGTCCGCCGTGGCCTCCGCCGCCGCGCCGGAGCTGATCGGTCTGGTAACGCACGAGGATGTGGACCGCGCCCGTGATCGTTGGGAAGTGGCGCGGGCGCGCTGGACGGGACGCGCCAAGAGGTTCGGCGGATTCCGCCTGCTATGGCTTTTGGTCGGCCCGGGTGTGCTGGTCTTTCTCGGCGAAAACGACGCGCCCAGCATGCTTTCCTACTCGGCGGACGGCTCGCGTTACGGCGTGGGCTTCTTCATTCCGTTCGTCGTTCTGACCTTTCTGATGGGATTCGTCGTTCAGGAGATGACCGTCCGCCTGGGCGCGGTCACACATCGCGGGCACGCAGAGCTGATTTTCGATCGCTTCGGAAAGTTCTGGGGCTTCTTCGCGATGGGCGATCTGATCCTGGGAAATTTTCTGACCCTGGTGACGGAATTTATCGGCGTACGGGCCGGCCTCGGCTTTTTCGGCATCCGGCCGAGCGTCGCGGTGAGCGGCGCGCTACTGATCGTCGTGGCGGCGATCACCACCGGACGTTATTGGACTTGGGAACGAATCACCCTGAGCCTGGCGATTTTCAATGGACTTTTTATTCCCGCCGCGATTCTGGCGCGCCCGGATTGGCACGCGGTCGGCCACGCGATGATTACCTGGATGCCTTTGCCCACCGGCGGCCGGTACGAAATTCTGCTGCTGATTCTGGCGACCATTGGCGCGACCGTGACTCCGTGGATGCTTTTCTTTCAACAAAGCGCAGTCGTGGACAAGGGCATGCAGCCGCGCGACATCAATGCGGGACGTTTCGACACCCTGCTGGGCGCCGTGCTGGCTTCGCTATTCGCCATCGCCGCAATTCTGGCCACCGTGCCGCTGTTTCACCACGGCATCAATGCCGCGGACTTCCAGGCCGCGCAATTTGCGGAGGCGCTCGAGCCTTTGATTGGCCACACCGGCGCGGCACTTTTCGCGCTGGGAATTTTCGAAGCGGGAATCGTCGCGGCCATCGCCATTTCCACATCTTCCGCGTACGCCTTCGGCGAAGTTCTGCAAACCGGGCACAGCCTGAACCGGCCGCTGCGCGAGGCGTGGCCCTTCTATTTGACGCTTTTCGGGTCGGCCTGCGCGGCTGCGGCGCTCGTGCTGATTCCCAGGTTTCCTCTGGAGTTCGTGGTGCTGACGGTCAACGTGATCGCGGTTCTCGCCATGCCTCCGGCACTGGCCTTCCTGCTGCTGCTGGTAAACGACCGGGAAGTGATGGGAGAGCACGTGAACGGTTTATGGGGGAACTTGGCGGGCGTCACGGTCACCGTCCTGCTGATCATTGCGGGACTCGGCTTCGGCGTCGCCACAGTATTTCCGAAATGGCTCGGAGGATGATCGTTTTCGCGACTTGAACTGTGCTGTTGGAAAGTGGAATTGTGCCCGGGAGGATCGAAATTGAATTCGCACCTTGCAGACGTTCCCGAAAATCAGCCCGCGTTGGCGCCGATTGACGTCCATTCGGAACAGTTGAGTCTGCGGGACCCTCGCGCCGTTTTGTCGCTGCTGGAAGCGGACCAGGTCGTTGCGGCCAAACGGCAAACGCATTTTGGACGGAGCAAGCTTTCGTTTGGAACGCGAGCGCTGCTGTGGTGCCTGCGCATCTATGTCGTGGCCATGCTGGTCATCGTGCTGATTTCAGTGCTGCGAGCCCTGCACTACGTCCGCTGAATCCGTTGTCCGGCGGTTGAAAATCCCGCATCACCGTGCGAAGATTTTGCTGGAGCGGCGGCGCTCCTCAGGCAAAAGCTTCGAATCATGACGTCGAATCCAAGCGCCAATCCACCAGGCAATTCAGGACTGAAGCCCAACGTGCTCGGTATCTTCCTGGTATTCATCATGGTAGCCATTGCTGGAGCCATGGTCGTCTATTCCCTCAGCGATTGGGCCGCGCCGGCAAAAGCCCGGCTGCTGAAAAATCCGGTGCCTCCCACTCCGCAGGTGATCGCCCAGGGGATGAACACCTACATGGACCGCTGCCAGAGCTGCCACGGAGAACACGGCAACGGACGGGGAGAGCGCGCCGAGAAGCTTTCGTTGGCGCCATCCGATTTCACCGACGCGCACACTCTGAGCGGTCAAACGGATGGTGAGCTATTTTGGAAGATCTCGGAAGGGCATCGCCCGATGCCGGGATTCAAAGGCAAACTCAGCGAAGACCAGCGCTGGCAGTTGGTGGATTTCATCCGCACCTTCTCGCAGCCGGCCGTTGATCCGCCGCCGGAATCCGCGGCGCCTGCACCGGACAAAGACGCTGCGCCCAGATAGCTGCGCAGCGCCTGCGGCGATTCGCCGCACCACCGGCGCAGCAGCTATTGCAACTTCGCGAGCGCGTCGGAAACTTCTTTCAGGTCCGGAAGCGCGGGAATATCGTAATTCTTGAACCACGCGATTTTCCCGGAGCGATCCACGACGGCGATGGCGCGTCCGGTTATGCCCTTATCCGCCAGATACACGCCGTATTTTTCGCCGACCGCGCCGCGGGGCTGAAAATCCGCGAGCAGCGGATAGTGAATCCCCATTTTTTCCGCGAAAGCTTTGTGGGACCACGCGCTGTCCACACTCACGCCCAGCACCTGCGCGTCCAGCTGTTCGAAGCGCTTCATATCGTTGACGAAGCAGGCGTGCTCGTTGGTGCACACCGGGCTCCAATCCAGCGGATAGAAAACGATCACCACGTTCTTCTTGCCCTGAAAATCGGAAAGCTTCACTTCCTTCTGAGACTGATCCTTCAGCACGAAATCCGGAGCGGCCGCCCCAACCGAGATTGCCATGCGCCATCCTCCCTCTTCGCTGGTGCGAATGAATTTCAGAATTGCAAGTGCCACAACCGTGAGGCAACCATGATAGCCGATGCCTCGGGCATGGACAAACGCCGCATTGCGCCGCCTAAGCTCGAACGCCCAGGCGATACGGCAAGACGAGAGCAGCGCGATCGAGCTGACGGCGGGATCTGCTCGCGACGCTTGCTCCCACGCATCCCGGCCTCGCAATCTGCTACCATACGGCGTCGCAAGGGAAGATTGGACCGGAACACTTGGCGCGGATCTCGCACGCAGAAGCATATCCCGGAATCGAATTGCTGCCGCGCAGCCGGAATTGTTGGGCATGGCTGAAGGGCACCGCGCCGGAGTGCATTCATCTGGGTGAGGAGTGCGATTGGATCGCGACGCTGTTGCCGGACACGCTGTATTTGCGCGGAAAGCGCAGCACGCAGCGCGAGCCGGAGCGCCCGGAAATCACGCTGTGTCTGGACTGCCTGGCCGGCGTCGCGTCAGCCGAATTGGAAGCGTTCCCGGGGCGCGTGCTGGCTTTCGAACCGGATTCGGAGAGTTTCACGCAGTATTTTTTCGTGGCACAGCCGGATTTCGAGCCGGTGGGGCTGCGGCCGGAAGTGGCCGAGGCGCTTACACGGAGGCTGGGGCAGCCGGGCGGGGCCTGCGCCGAGTGCGGGCACGCGGCCAGCTGGTTGTGGTTTTCGCGCGGCGAGATTGCCAGCCTCGACGACCTCGAGCAAATCGCCGCTGCACCGGGAAAGGCGTTTTGCGCGAAGCATGGCGCGCGAAATTTACTGCAAGCTTTTGAACGCATCGCCGAAGCCAACGTGTTCTACATGAATTTGCCCTACGGTGAAGCCGGCGCGTACGTCTGGATCTGAAAATGCAATTGCGCGAAGTTGTGGAGAAATATCTGGCCGCGGCGGGCGGCTACGGAAAGTCGGTGCCGCTGGCGTCCCTGGGCATCTCGGCGGAAGAAACCGAGCGGGCGTTCGACGCGCTCGATGAGGATTACCACATCAGCCGTTTTTTTCATTTCCGCAACGATTCCGGCCAGACCTTCCAAATCAATGGATTCCCGCAGACGCACATTGCGATTGACGCTGAAATCCAGGAAATTCTGTAGGCCGCTGCTCCTCGTATGAGGATCAAAGACACCCACCTGATGGTGGCCGCTACAAATTCCGCTCACCTGAGCGGCGGCTGAAAATCGAATTCGGGGTCAATATCCACGGGGATGTCGCTCGTCTTGGCCAGCGACGCGCTCAAATCTGGCGGCATGGTACCGTATCTCTTGAACCAGGCCACGGTGCGCGCGCGATCGCCGGTGGCTTCCTGCTCGAGCAATTCCTTCGCGAGCGCGGCAATGGCCGCGGGCATTTTGTCGAAATCAATCACATATAATCCCGTGCCCGGGTCGCGCCGGATGGCGCCTTGTTCCACGTAATAGTTGAACTGCATGATTTCGCCCGCGCCATGGGCCTCGGCGACACCGAAGCGCACGGTGCGAAAAATTCCCGCAACGTAGGACGCGTAGGTGGTATTGCGATTTTCCTTGGGCAGCACGCCGTGGTCTATCAGCCAGCCGTAGCAGAATTCGCCCACCACGTCCGCTTTGGATTCTTCCAGCGCCGAGTAGGCGGAACCGATCGCTTCGTTGATGGGCACCTTGCCTTGCGCGGTGTGCGCGAACGCGGGTCCCAGGCCGTGCGAGATTTCGTGCATGATCGTATCGGCCAGATAGCCCTCGCCGCCGGCCATGTTGGCCTGGTCGGGACGCAAGGTGCGCTGGGCCAACGGCAGGATGATGTAGTTCACCCGCGCGTCCATGAAATTCTTCCAGAACATTTTCTTCGAGCCTTTTTCTTCGTGGATGCGCGGATCGTTCGGCAGATTGTCTGCCACGGCCTGGTAGCCGTGCCGCAAATCTCCAGCGCGATAGGGCGAGTCCACCACTTCCATCGGCGATTGCTTGCCGCGCTTGGAAGGCAAATCGGAGGCGGGCAGCGGCAGCGCCTCCTGCAATTCCGGAATGTATTTCTGGTAGAGCGCGAGCTTGCGGCTCTCCGCGTCGTTGCGAATCATCACCGAAGCGCCGTAGGTGGTTTTCACGCCGAGCAGCGAATCGGTGTACACCTCGTACGGCGCGAAGATCACGTCGAATTTCGGATTTTCCAGGTCGAGCCAGGCGATGTCGCTATCCCAGTAATCGTCCGTCAGCAGCGCGGTGGCGCGCAGACGCAGGAATTTTGCGAACGCCGGATCGTCGCTCAAAACCGCAGCTTCGCGAAGGTCCTTCGCCATCGGCTCCAGGAATTCGCGGAAGGCCACATGGTAAGGGATCGCAGCCAGTTCGGACGCGCCTGTGGAATGCGCTTTGTCGCGGACCATGGTGAAGGGCGAATACAGGGCCGTCTTCTGATCGGGATGCGCTGCAATGTAGGCGTCGAACCTTTCCCTGGTCATGTATTGCGGATAGAAACCCCTGCCGGGTGGCATGGGCTCGGTGCCGACGAACGGTTTCTCGTCGTCAATCAGATCGAAGCGGCTGCCATTGATCATCAGATACCGGCGCAGCAGCTCGTCCTGCGGATCTTTTTTCTTCGCGAGCGACAAATACAGCTCCAACCCTTCGGGATCGCTCTGCCGCCAGTAGATGCAATCGAGCAAGCCGGAAGCGTCCACCAGCCTTTCCACCATTTCCTTTTCACGCGCGGTGAGGCCCGCGGAATTGAAGGGCATGTGCACCTGCTTGAATTTCGCCACGCGCTCGGCCAGGTCGGGGACCACGTACAGCTTTGCCGAGGAGGGCGAGGTCGCCGCAACGGGCGGTCTTGCATCCGCAGCCGTTTGCGCGCTCGCCGTCGCCGAGGAAATTGCCACAGGGGATATCGCCGCGAGCACCAGCAGCCCAAGCGGGTAGAACGCCGAGATACAGGTTTTGGTCATGGGCAAGGATTCTACCGTGCGAACGCCGGGGGTGGAAGCGCCAGAATATCGCATGCAGGGAGCAAGCCTGGCTTGAATCAACTCGCGGGGCGGGCCGCCGCGTGCGTGCGCATCAACACTGCCTCACGGCGCTGCCGGTACGGCCGCCGCGATGCTATGCTCGTCGCGTGGGAACGCAGGATAAGCAGAAAGCGGAAAAGGCGCGCGCCGGATTGTGCGCGGACTGCGCGCATGCCCGGCGAATCGAATCCGACCGCGGCTCCAGATTCTACTTGTGCGAGTTGTCGGCGGTGAATCCAGCGTTTCGGAAGTACCCAGCGCTCCCGGTAATTCGTTGCGCAGGTTACGAGCCTCAAAGCCGCGGCTGACGCGGCGGGATTACTTCGCGGGAACGCTGTTGCGGTGGAGGCGATCCTGCAACGCTTTCGTCTCGCTGCGGATTTCCTGCGGCAGCCGGCTGCCGAATTTCTCGAAGAATTTCGCGCACGCGTCGGCTTCCTGCGACCAGTCCTGGGCATCCACGCGCAGCAATTCATCCAGCACGCCGCACGATATTTCCAATCCATCCAGGGTGAGCGAACCGGGGGCGGGAACGAAGCCAATCGGTGTCTCGGTGGCGGCGGCGCGGCCTTCGATGCGGTCGAGCATCCATTTCAGCACGCGAACGTTTTCGCCGTATCCAGGCCACAGGAATTTTCCGTTGGCGTCCTTGCGGAACCAATTCACATGGAAAATCTTCGGCGGCTCTTTCATCCGCGGCCCCATCTCCAGCCAGTGGCCGAAATAATCGGCCATGTTGTATCCGCAGAAGGGAATCATGGCCATCGGATCGCGCCGCGTGACGCCCACCGCGCCGGTCGCGGCGGCAGTGGTTTCCGAAGCCATCGTTGCGCCGACAAACACTCCGTGCTGCCAGTTGCGGGATTCATAGACGAGCGGAGCAAGCCGCTCGCGCCGGCCGCCGAAAATAATCGCCGAGATTGGCACGCCCTCGGGATCTTCCCAGTGTGCCGAAATCGAAGGCGATTGCTTGGCCGGAACCGTGTAGCGGGAATTGGGATGGGCGGCGGGGCCCTTGTCCGGCGACCACGGCTCGCCCTTCCAGTCAATCAGCCCCGGAGGGGGAGGAGTGCCGATACCTTCCCACCACGGCTCGCGCGCGCCGCTGATCGCCACGTTGGTGAAAATCGTGTCGTGCCGCAGCGCCGCCATCACGTTGGGGTTGGTTTTCACGTTGGTGCCGGGCGCGACGCCGAAAAAGCCGTTCTCCGGATTGATCGCGCGCAGCGTGCCGTCCGCCGCAATGTGCATCCAGGCGATGTCGTCGCCGACGGTCCACACGCGATAGCCCTGCGATTCCAGCGCGGAAACCATCATGGCCAGGTTGGTCTTGCCGCAGGCGCTGGGAAACGCCGCCGCCATGTAGGTAACTTTCCCAGTAGGATCCTCGAGGCCCAGGATGAGCATGTGTTCCGCCATCCATCCCTCGGACCGCGCCATCCAGCTGGCGATGCGCAGCGCGAAGCACTTCTTCCCCAGCAGGGCATTGCCGCCGTAGCCGGAGCCGACGCTCCAGATTAGCTTCTCTTCTGGAAAATGCATCACGAAGCGGCGTTCCGGGTCCACGCCCGCGAGCGCGTGCAGGCCGGGAACGAAATCATTACTGTTGCCGATGCGATCCTGCGCCGCCTTTCCCATGCGGGACATGATGCGCATGCTGGCCACCACATAACGGCTGTCGGTGATCTCCACACCCACGCGGCTGTACGGCGAACCTTGCGGCCCCAGAATGTAAGGTGCCACGAACATGGTCCGGCCCTTCATCGAGCCTTCCAGTATCGGGCGAACCCGCGCCTTGCCGTCCTCGGGCGACATCCAGTTATTCGTGGGGCCGGCGTCTTCCTGGTTGCGGGTGCAGATGAACGTGACGCTTTCGGTGCGCGCTACGTCGTTGGGATTGCGGCGATTCAAATACGAGTGCGGGTAGGTTATCGGATTCAGTTCGGTGACGATGCCGTCGTGCTGCAGACCGTGCAGGAAGCGGTCGTTCTCGGCTTCCGAGCCGTCGCACCACACGATCTTGGACGGCTGCGTAAGGCGCGCGGACTCTTCAACCCACTGTTCGAGTGGCGTGGACACCGGATCTCCGGGATGCTGGCGCGGGAAAGAACTGCTCGGCGGGGCGAGCCGGGCCGGTCGCGACCTTGGTTTACGAATCGTTACCTACCAGAAAATCTTAGGCCACGAATCGGCGAATTGCAAGTAACAGGGAGGCCAGATGTGTCGGCTTGCATGGCCGGGTGTTCGTTATTCGTATCCAGAGTTCGGGCAGCCTCGCCTGTCCGTTTATAGTTGCGGCCGATTCGACTTTCCCTGAATGCTATAATCCCGCAATCATGTACGCGCGCAAGCTGCAGGCGGATATGGTGATCGGCAACGAGCGACGCCCCGCGCCGCTCGATTGGCTGGATAGCTTTTGCATGCGCAACTTCACCGGCTCGGCCGAATTTGACGACACGCTGCCAACCGGCGAAGGCCGCCTGGAAGCGGGGCTTTCGGTGGATCCGGCCCGGCTGGCGCAAGCCATGAGCGAGTGGTTCACGAAGCGGGGGAAGGGCAACGGCCAGCCGGTTACCATTGAACTGCGAGAGTTAAGCCCACCGAGTTAACCTTGGAGAGTCAAGCCTGACGGAATGAAACCCGCGAAGTATCTTTCACGCAGAAACTTCCACACAGCAATTTCCCCGAAGTGACTTCCGCCGATGCACATGCGACGAAACCACTCTCCCTACGGGAATTCGCAGCGCTCCGCTGCGGAATTTCGTACCGCGCAGAAATAGCAGAGCCGAACACTCCCTGCGTATGATTGGGGCGTTGCAGCGGTCATCGCAGGAGGAGTTCGGCTCCTCACATTACATTCGACGGAGGCAGGCAAGGATGGTTAGCAGCTGGATTATTCGGACGCCTGGAAGACGCCGTCGCTCGCGTCCGGGCCGTCCGCCGCACGGTGCAGCAGGGCCTTGATTTGCGGCATCGCGGCGCGCGTGGCGTCTTCGCCGGCGGCGATCAGTAGCGGTGCCTTCACGAATTCGTCCCAAAGCACGTGGCGCACGTCCGGCTCGATGAGCACGTCCGTCGCAGCCCGCCACGGCTGATTGGCCACCGACTGGATCACCGAAAACGAGCGGCTGATTACTTCGATGGTGTTGCGCGGCCGCGCATCCAGCATACCCGGCTCCAGGTGCACTCCAATCACCAGTTCTGCCCCCATCTCGCGCGCGGCCGGCGCGGGAACCTGCTCGGTGAGAAACCCATCTACGAGATAGTGACCCTGGTGCTCCACCGGAAGAAACAGGCCCGGGTAGGCGCAGGAGGCCCGCAGCGCCGGACCGATTTCGCCCGTGGTGAAATGGACCGAAGTGCCTGTCAGCAGGTCGGTGGCGACAATCGCCAGCGGAACGCGCAGCTGGTGAAAAAACTTGGCCGTGCTCATCCGCCCCAGAAAGTCCTGCAGCGGCTCGTTGGACGCCATGCCCATGCGCGAAAGCGTCCAGCGGCCGAAATCCCGGAAACGTGTGATGCTGGCTTGCTGCGCCATGTGCTCAAGCGTCGTGCCGCTGGCATACGCCGCGGCGATCAGTGCGCCAACGGACGTCCCGGCGATGAACTCCACGGGGATTTCGTGCTCTTCGAGAGCGCGCAGAACTCCAATGTGCGCCACGCCCCGCGCGAAGCCGCCGCCTAGCGCCAGTCCGACCCTCGGACGCTCGCCGGAGCTGCCATACGCGAAGCTACGCAAGCCGCGAATGGCTTTCCCCAGCCATTTCGTGGTGTTTCCGATGTCTGCCATGCTGGTTCCTTTAGAACACTGTAACTCATTTCCCGTTGCGCGGTCTTTCCGGTTGACCGTCCCGTACTGCTTTTGTAACCTCGCTGATTGGCAAATGGCCGCGAGGCATTCCTATGAAGCGACGCATTGATCGAGTGGCGGTTCTGGGGGCGGGCACCATGGGCGCGCGCATTGCCGCACACCTGGCGAACGCCGGCATTCCCTGTTTCTTGCTGGATATCGTCCCGCCGAGCCTCAATGCCGCGGAACAGAGCAAGGGGTTGACGCTGGAAAGCCCCGCGGTGCGCAATCGCATCGTGCTGGCCGGTTTGGAAGCAGCAAAGAAGGCCCGTCCGGCGGCCTTCTTCACGCCGGACACCGCTCGTCTGGTAACCCCCGGAAATCTGGAAGACAACATGGAATGGTGCGGCCAGGTGGATTGGATCATCGAGGCCGTGGCCGAGAGCCTGGAGATCAAGCGCGCCCTCTTCACCCGCATCGAAGCGGTTCGCAAGCCGGGCACCATCGTCACGTCCAATACCTCCGGCTTGCCGATTCACTTGATTGCCGAAGGCCGCTCCGAAGATTTTCAGCAGCATTGGGCCGGCACCCATTTCTTCAATCCGCCACGCTATATGAAGCTGGTTGAATTGATCCCCGGCCCGAAGACGCTGCCGGCAGTCCTGGAGTCGTTGGATGTGATTTGCGACCTGCGACTGGGCAAGGGCGTGGTGGTCGCCAAGGACACGCCTAACTTCATCGCCAATCGCATCGGCACTTTCTCCATTCTGAACGTAATCCGCCAGATGCAGGCGCTGCAGATGACCATCGAGGAAGTGGATGCGTGCACCGGTCCCGCCATCGGCCAGCCCAAATCCGCCACGTTTCGCACCGCCGATTTGGTGGGACTGGATATCCTGGTGCACGTGGTGCGCAATATTTACGACAGCGTGGCCGACGATGAATCGCGCGAAATTTATCGTGTGCCGCCGTTCATCGAGGACATGCTCAAACGCGGCTGGCTAGGCGACAAGACCGGCGGCGGCTTCTACAAGAAAATCAAAAAGGATGGCGGTTCGGAAATTCTGACGCTGGACTGGCAAAAAATGGAATACCGCGCGCGCCAGAAAGCGAAGTTCGGTTCGATCGAAGCCGGGAAAGCGATCGAAGATACTCGCGAGCGCTTGCGCGCCTTGGTGGCGCCGGCGCTCGATGGCAAGGGAGGCGATAAGGCCAGCCGCCTGTTGTGGTCCAGCCTCAGCCAGACCTGCCTCTACGCCGCGCGCCGCGTGCCGGAAATTGCCGATCGCATCGTGGACGTGGACCGCGCCATGCGCTGGGGCTTCGCCTGGGAGCTCGGACCATTCGAAGTCTGGGACGCGATTGGCGTCGAGCGCATGGCCGCAGCCTTGGAGCGCGAGGGTCAGGAGCTGCCGCTATCGGTTCGCGCGGTACTCGATTCCTCCGCGAAATCCTTCTATCAGTCGGAAAAAGGGACCACCCGCTATTTCGATCTGGCGTCGCGCGCTTTGCAACTGGTCGCGGAACCCTCCGGGATTATCGTCTTGAAGTCGGTGAAGGATCGCACCAGCGTCGTGCAGAAGAACGCCGGAGCGAGCCTGATTGATCTCGGCGATGGCGTACTCTGCTGCGAATTCCATTCCAAGATGAATTCGATCGGCGGCGATCTGGTAGCCATGATTCACGCGGGGATCAATCGTTTGAGCGCCGACTTCGACGCGATGGTGATTGGCAATCAAGCCGTGAATTTCTCGGTGGGCGCGAACCTGATGTTGGTGCTGATCAGCGCGCAGGAAGGCGAGTGGGACGACATCCACATGGCCGTGCGCCAATTCCAACGCCTGAACATGGCCGTCAAGTACGCCCCGCGGCCGGTGGTGGCCGCGCCGCAGGGCATGGCGCTCGGCGGTGGCTGCGAAATCAGCTTGCATGCGGCGCGCATTCACGCCGCCGCGGAAGCATATATGGGTTTGGTGGAAGCAGGCGTGGGCTTGATTCCCGGCGGTGGTGGAACCAAGGAGATGTTGCTGCGGGCCAACGAACACGCGGCGGGCGGCGAGGACTTGGATCTCTTCCACGCGCTGAAACCTGTTTTCGAGAACATCGCTATGGCCAAAGTTTCCACCAGCGGCGAAGAAGCACGCACGCTGGGCTATTTGCGCTCGTCGGATCTGATCGCAATCAATCGCGACCGCCAGATCGCGGACGCCAAGCAAACGGCTCTGGCGATGGTCCGTGCGGGATACCATCCGCCTGCGCCGGCGCAAATTCGCGTGCTCGGCGAGGAATTTCTCGCGGCCGCAAAGCTGGCGATCCACATGATGGTGCGCGGCGGATTCGCCACGGAGTACGACGGGGTGGTGGGACGCAAGCTGGCGTCCATCCTGGCAGGAGGTTTGATCACCGCGCCGCAAACGGTCCCCGAGCAATACCTGCTGGACCTCGAACGCGAGGCCTTTGTGAGCCTCTGCGGGGAGCGCAAGACTCAGGAGCGCATCGCGCACACCTTAAAAACCGGCAAGCCGCTGCGGAATTGAGCGTCCCGAGTTCATTCCAGCCGAGAAATCGCGCGCAACTTTCCCGTGGGCCGCGGGTTCGACACCACCGGAGAAACCTATTTTCGCTGAATCGTATCTAAGTTTGTGAATTTCGCGTATTTTCGGCAGGGCGGGGTGGCACGCTTCTTCAGGGAACTTTTTAAGCCGTTTTAGGGAAGCAGCATGTCAGTACTCCGTGCACGCTCCTGCGGGTAAGCCAACGCCGTGGCGCCCGCGAGGGAAACCGGGCCGGCGGACCTGGAGATGTGCGCGAACGAATTTACCGAGTTGTGTAGTGTCGCAGGGGTGATCTTTTCCCTCGGCGAAGCCCACGCTCACGATCTAATAACCGGCTCCGATTAAGGAGCCTTGCCGGCCATCTACGATGACGCCAACGGGAGACTTCTGATGCGAAAGACGATCCATCTTCTTGCAGTTCTGGCTATTGCGCTGGTGGTCATGCTGACCATGTCGGCTTGCGGCGGTGGTGGCAGCAGCACTCCAACCGTTAACGATCTCGTCGTGGTTCCCGGCACCGCGAGCGTGCCGCTCATGCAGCAGGCTCAATTCTCCGCGTTTCTCAACGGCGTCGGCACTTCGTCCACTTGGACGGCTAGTTCCGGCACCATTGACGGCACCGGGCTTTTTACCGCGCCGAATTCTCCCGGCAGCGTGACAATCACCGCCACCTCCGGCTCGAACACCGGCACGGCGACCGTACAAGTGGTAGCCACATCGCAAACGCTGGTGGTAAACCCCGCGGCGCTGGCGATTCCGGCCGGTGGCCCGCAGTCTTTTACGGCCACGCCTAGTGCCGGCGTGACGTGGTCCGTTAACGGATTCGCGGGCGGCGATTGCGTGGCGCCTACGGTCGGTTCGACTACCCAATGCCACGGCGTGATTGACGGTGACGGCAATTACACGGCGCCGCTCTCGCCGCCCACGGGCGGCACGGTGACCATCTCCGCCTCGGGCGGCGGCAGTTCGGCCACCGCCGCCGCGACGATTCTTTTCTCCGCGGCTTCTCTCACTACCAACCCCTCCGGGACCGGGCAATACGCGGTGGCCTTTACCGGCTCGGATTTCACCGAGGGTCTTCCGCTGTACGTCGCCGGGACCATCGCCACCAGCGGTGCAGCCAGCTCGACGCAAGGCACGATTACCGGCGGCGAGATGGACATCAATAGTCAGACGGCGGGCATCGCGATTGACGTCCCAGTGCTGGCGGGGGGCAGTTTCCAGGTCGGCGCTTTGGACGGACGCACGTCCATCCTGGTGACACTCGCGTCCAACAATATAACGACGTCCTTCACCTTACAGGCTACCCTCGCCTCCAATCAGCACGCCTTGCTCATTGATTTCGATACCTTCGCCACCGCCAGCGGCACGCTCGACGCCGAGAATACCTCCTCCTTCGCGACGCCGCTCAACGGAAACTTTGCGTTTCAATACTTCGGCGACGACCTCAACTACTTCAACGTCACCGCCGCCGGCACCTTCGTGATCAAAAACAATTCCATTCCGATCAATCCGATCAACGCCCCGGTGAACGTCCAGGATCTGGAGTATTCGGCGCTGTCCACACCGGTGGTGACCAACGATATATCCCTCACCGGCAGTTACAGCGGGCCACCCGACAATTTCGGCCGCGGCCAGATTTTCCTTACCAGCACCACTCTGGGCACCGTCGGCTTCGCGTACTACATGATTGACCAGACCCATCTGAAGCTGGTGGAGATTGATCCCACGCAGAACTACGTGCTGAGCGGCGAAGTGTTCAGCGCGCCTTTGGCGACCACGCCGCTGACGGGCGGCGTCGCCATGACGTTTGGCGGAGCGGCTAACAATTCTCCCTATGGAGGCGGCGCCATCTTCGCAATCAGCTCCAATTCGGTGAGCCCCGGCGGCGCGCTCGACGTCAACAACGGCGGAGCGAGCGCCACGCAAATCAACAATCCGATCACCACCGGCGCTTACAGCAGTATTAGCGGCTCCGGAAACGTCCCCGGCCGCTACCAGCTTTCGCTCACCACCAGCAAGGGCACGGTTATCTTTTCGGCCTATACCTTCGTCACCGCATCCGGCACGGGCGCTGAATTGGTGGAGATAGACACCAACAACGGCGTGCAGGGTAGCAGCGGAGTCGCTTACCAGCGCGGGTCCGTGAGCACCGTGCAGGGCAGCTTTGCCTTGAACCTTTCGGGCGTGGGCCTCTCGAAAAACTCCGGCGCGTTCGAACAAGACACGGCCGGTCAAATCGGGCTCACCACCAACAGCACGGCTGTATCCGGAACGCTGGACATCAACAATGGCGGCCCCTACCCGGGCTTGCCGCTGAATTCCACCAGCATCATCAACGCCGTGGCGTCGAACGGACGCGGGACCGCGCAGCTCAACGTTTCCTCGGGCGTTTCCGCGAAATTCAGCCTGGTTTACTACCAGATTGATAGCAACACGGAATTGCTCTTCGATGCCGATAGCAATCGCGTGGCGACGGGCATTCTCATCCGGCAGTTCTAGCCGCCGGGCGCGCTGCCTGCAATTCGCATCTCTCGAGTGAGTCCGCCGCTGGACCGAGCGGCGGACTCTCCCGAGCCTTCCCCCAATCTCAGAGCTTCTATGTAACCCCTCGCGTCGCTATGCGTCTGAAAGCCCAGCGGGTGTGTGCGATTCAACGCGTATGATTGTCGCGTAGCCAGCTTTCGAGTGGCGGCGAAGGATGCGGGCTTGCGCTGCAAACATCTTGCATTCGCCGGAAGCGGCCGCTAGCATGAAGCGCTTTTGCATCTTCAGCGGCACCGTTGCGAACCCATGATTCCATCATGTCCTCGGACAAGTGAGGAGCGCGAAATGAGGCATCACTCGTATCGCCGTCAACTTCCGTTGGTTATGCTGGCGGTGTGTTCCGCCGTTTTGCTCGGCTGGGTTCTCGCGGCGCGTGGCGAAGGCGGCGAGCCGCGCTATTTCGCGGTGAAGAACGCGCGCATCGTTCCGGTTTCCGGCCCGGTCATTGAGAACGGCACGGTCGTCATCGCCAAAGGGCTGATCCAGTCTGTCGGCACGAATGTGACGATTCCTCCCGAGGCCTGGGTGATTGATGGCACCGGCATGACGGTCTATCCGGGCTTGATTGACGCGGGAACCAATCTTGGTCTTGAGCAGGCGGAAAGCGGCGGTGCCGGCGACCGCAAGCCAGGCCCAGGGCGGAACGCCTCGGGGCCGGAAGATCGCCCCGGCACCACGCCCTGGCGCGTCGCGGCGAACGAACTCAAGACCGACGACAAGCGCATCGAATCGTGGCGCGACGCCGGATTCACCACGGCGCTGTCCGTGCCCGAAGGTGGAATTTTTCCCGGCCAGGCGTCCGTGATTGATCTTGCCGGCGCTCGCGCCGGAGATTACGTCGTGCGTGCCACGGCCACGTTGCCCGTTTCATTGAAACCCGTGGGCGGCTTTTTCGGCTTTCCCAATTCGCTGATGGGCACCATCGGCTACGTCCGCCAGGTGCTCGACGACACCGCTTGGTACACGCAGGCGGAGCCGATTTACCAGGCGAACCCCACAAAATCGGAGCGGCCGCCGTACGATCGCACCGAAGTAACTTTGAGCCGCGCGCTGCAAAATAACGAAATCGTCCTTCTCCCGGGAAACAACTCGGTTCAGATTCTGCGCGCCCTGCGCCTGGCCCAGGAATGGAAAATCCGCGCCGTCCTTTATGGCGGCCAGCAAGGCTACGACGTTACCGCCGCGCTCGCTGCCGCCAAAATTCCGGTGCTGGTCAGCCTGAAGTGGCCCGAGCGCGCCAAGGATGCCGACCCTGACGCCGAGCAAACCTTGCGCCAGTTACGTTTTCGCGACCGCGCGCCGGGAACGCCCGCGGCGCTCGCAAAGGCCGGCGTCAAATTCGCGTTTTACTCAGACGGGCTGGCGGGGCCGAAAGACATTTTCACGAGCGTCAAGAAAGCCACGGACGCCGGCCTCGCGCCCGACGCCGCCTTGCGCGCCATGACTTTGGACGCAGCGGACATTCTGGGCTTGAGCGATCGCCTCGGCAGCATCGAGCCGGGCAAGATTGCGAACCTGGTCGTCGCCGACGGCGACATCTTTAACGAGAAAACAAAAGTGAAGCACGTCTTCGTGGACGGCCGCTGGTTCGAAATTCACGAAGTAACGCCGCCCGAGAAGCTCGACGACAAAAAAACCGCGCCGGCCCCTTCCGCGGCGGAGCAATCGCGCGCAATCGCGGAGGTGGGCCGATGAAGCGAGCCATCCTCCGCGCAGCAATCTGCCTCGCTGCGTTCGTGCCTCTCGCCGCGCACGCGCAGAATCCCGGCAACGTGTTCATTCAGAACGCTACCATCCTCACCGTCACGCACGGGAATATCGAACACGGCTCGATTCTCATTCGTGACGGCAAGATCGCCGCGGTGGGAACCGGCCTGAAAGTCCCCGACGGCGCGACCGTGATTGACGCCACCGGCCAGTACGTCATGCCTGGAATTATTGACTGCCATTCGCATATCGCCATAGACGGCAACGTCAACGAAGCGGGCCCCGCGGTTTCCTCCATGGCCAACATTGCGGACGTTTTGAACCCGGACGACATTGATATTTATCGCGACCTTGCCGGTGGCGTGACCTCCGCGAATATTCTCCACGGCAGCGCCAATCCCATCGGCGGGCAGACCGTGGTCATCAAGCTGCGTTGGGGCAAGCCCGCGAGCGAGCTGCCCTTTCAGGGCGCGCTTCCGGGCATCAAGTTCGCTCTCGGTGAAAATCCCAAGCGCTCGAACTTCACGCCGCCTCCCGGCATTCCGCCGCGCTATCCCGGCACCAGGATGGGTGTGGAAGAAGTGATCCGCCAGGCCTTCATCGAGGCGCGCGAGTACAAAAAGCAATGGGACGATTACAACCAGCGCAAGGCCGCGGGCGAACAAAATCTCATCCCGCCCCGCCGCGATGTGCATCTCGATCCTCTGGTGGAAGTGCTGGAAGGGAAGCGCTACGTGCACGCGCACTGCTATCGCGCCGACGAAATTCTGATGCTGATTCGCGTCGCCAACGAATTCGGTTTCAAAGTGCGCACTTTCCAGCACGTGCTCGAGGGCTACAAAACAGCCGACGAGATCGCCGTGTCCGGCGCGGGCGGCTCCACCTTCTCCGACTGGTGGGCCTATAAGATGGAAGCTTTCGACGCCATCCCCTACAACGCCGCGCTGATGACCGAGCGCGGCGTGGTGGTCTCCATCAATTCCGACGACGCCCAGGAGGCCCGCCAGTTGAACCAGGAAGCCGCGAAGAGCATGAAGTACGGCGGCCTCTCCGCGAATGACGTGCTCAAGCTGATCACTCTCAATCCGGCGATTCAACTCGGCATTGACGGCCGCGTCGGTTCGATTGACGTGGGTAAAGACGCCGACCTCGCCATTTACAATCACGACCCCCTCAGCGTTTACGCCGTGGTGCAAAAGACGCTGATTGACGGCCAGGTGTATTTCGACCGCCAGCGCGATATCGCCCAGCGGCCCGAGCTGGCAAAGGAAAAGCAGGCCCTGCTGGACAAGGAGAAGAAGGCCGCCGAGGAAAAGAAGTCCGAAGGGAAAGCCGACGAGAACCCCGCGACGAAACCGGGGAAAAAGCCCAGTCCGAAAAAGAAACCGCCGCAGGATACGGACGGCGGCTCCGCGAACGGTGTGGCCGTGGCTGGAGGTGCGCTGTGAGAATCTTGCAGATCGGCCTCCGCAGCGCGCTCAGCCTGCTCCTTGCACTGTCGCTCGAGTTTCCAGCCTGGACCCAAACCGCTTCCGTCACCTATGCCATCAAAGGCGGCAAAGTTTTTACCCTGACCGGACCGCCCATCGAGAATGGCACTCTGCTCATCCGCGATGGAAAAATCGCGGCGGTGGGCGCCGACGTCGCCGTTCCCGCGGATGCCGTCGTGATTGACGCGAAGAACCTGGAAATCTATCCAGGAATGTTCGACCCGATCACGCAGATCGGCCTGAACGAAGTAAGCGCCGTGAGCGCAACGGTGGACGTCAGCGAACTCGGAGATTACAACCCCGAACTCGTCGCCGCCACGGCCGTCAACCCCGCCAGTGCGCATATTCCCGTCACTCGCGCCAACGGCATCACCGAGGTGATTGCGGCGCCCGGCACCTCCGGCTTCGATCTCGGAAGCGGCGGGCTGATCGCCGGACAGGCATCGGCGTTCAACTTGGCCGGGTGGACCATGGACGACATGCAGATCAAGCGCTCCGTGGCGATGGTGATCAACTGGCCCTCCATCCGGACGCGCTCCTTTGACTTCAGCACCTTCACCATCAAGGAGAAGCCCTACGCCGATGCCAGGAAGGAATACGACAAATCTGTAAATTCCCTCGGCGACTGGCTCGATCGCGCGCGCCATTACGCCCAGGCCAAAGAAAAAGGTTCGCCTGCTCTTTTCGAGCGCGATCTGAAATTGGAAGCGCTGGTTCCGGTGGTCGAGGGAAAGCTGCCGGTATTGGTGATCGCCGACGAGGAGCGGGACATCCGCAATGCCGTGGATTTCTGCGTCAAACAAAACTTGAGGATGATTCTGGGCGGCGGCGCGGAAGCTTGGAAAGTGAAGGACTTGCTCAAGGACAACAAAATTCCAGTGGTGCTTGGTCCCACCGAACGCCTCCCCGAACAAGAGGACACGCCCTACGACAAACCGATGACCCAGCCCTCCGAGCTCTTTGCCGCTGGAATTCCGTTCGCCTTTTCGAGCTTCGGCACCGCGTTTTCGCGCCGCCTGCCGCAATATGCCGGCACGGCCGTGGGCTACGGGCTGCCGCACGACGAAGCTCTGAAAGCAGTGATGCTCAACGCCGCACAAATCTTCGGCCTCGCGGATCAACTCGGCACGCTCGAACCGGGGAAACTGGCCAATATCATCGTGACCGACGGCGATCCGCTCGAACTACAAACCCAGGTGCGCTATCTATTCATCAAGGGCCAGCTCACCAGCACCGACAATCGCCAGCGCGAACTTTACGAGCAATATCGCAAGAGACCGCAGCCGGCCCGCTGATCGTTGTGCGTGCCGCGAAGTCGCGCATGACCTTGCTCGAGTTCCTCTCCGCGCGCTCCGCGTTTCGGCTTCTGTGTGCTCGGCGTTAAGTTTTTTTTCACTCGCCTGCATCCGGCACGTTCCCGCTGAACCGTCCACCCGCACTTCAACGCTCAGCCATGGCTGCCCTGCGCTATAATCCCTCCCCATCTTTCGTATCTATGCGTTTGCTTCCGGTATAAGGAGAAAACATGCATTTAATCCGCTCGCGCATTCTGGCAGTCTCGTCTCTACTTTTCCTCGCGCTCTTGTTTGCCGGTTGTGGCAGCCACGCCGTCCGTCCCGACGAATCGGCGAAGAAGCCCGCCACTCGTCCGACCATCGTCTTCATGACCGATTTCGGCACGGCTAACGACGCCGTCGCGATCTGCAAGGCCGTCATGATCCGCATCGCTCCGGACGCGCGCATTATGGACATCACTCACCAGGTGACGCCCTTCCAGATTGCTGAGGCGGCGCGTTTCCTCACCGGCGTCACTCCCTACTATCCCGCCGGCACGGTATTCGTGGTCGTAGTGGACCCCGGCGTGGGTACGTCGCGTAAAGCCGTGATCGTCAAGACCAAAAAAGGCCAGTATTTTGTGGTGCCCGATAATGGCCTGATCACTCCCGTAGTGGATAGCGACGGCCTGGATGGAGTGCGCGAAATTACCAATCCCGCCTGGATGATTGGCGACAAAGTTTCTTCCACCTTTCATGGCCGCGATATTTTTTCTCCAGCGGGCGCGCACTTGGCCGCGGGAGAGGATTGGACCATGGCAGGACCGGCCTTGACGGAACTGGTTCGCCTGAATCCTCCGGTCGCGACGATGGATGCCAAGGGCATCACGGGCGAAGTGATCGGTCTCGACGATCCCTTCGGCAGCCTGATTACCAATATTTCCGGCGATGATTTCCAGAAGCTCGGCTATGCGCTCGATGACAAAGTCACCGTGAAGCTCGACAAGAAGCCCTTCACCCTGCCCTACGCGAAGACCTTCATGGGCGTGCCGGTTGGCCAGCCGCTGCTGTACGTTGACTCCCGTGGCCGCGTCGGGCTTGCCGTGAACCAGGGCAATTTTTCCAAGGTCTATCAAGTCACTCCGCCGTTTCCCATCTTCATTCCCACCAGGGGCAAGTAACACCAGCCTTGCAGCACTGGCATCTCCCGAAGGGGCGACGCGCGCCGCCCCTTCGGGACTCTTCACCGGCGCGCAATTGCGAGTGCGCAACCAGCCCCGCTTGCACACGTCGCCGTCCGCCGTTTTGCATCCCGCGCACCGCCGCAGTCCCCCGCGCACCGGAAAATCCTCCGTCACTTCGCACGCGGGGAAATCGTCGTGCCCAAAACGTTCCCCCCAAGTACCAAAGTACTATGGCGGGAATTGACGCACCTCGCGAAAATTCACTTATTGCTGGGGATTAACGCTTTCCACCGGGGGACGGTGTACTACTGCCGTTGAGGATTATGGCGCCACTGATCAAAGATTCGTCCGACGTCGCAAGTTCTACCGCAGAAATCCCGCCGTCGCCGGCGGGCGCGCCTTCGAAACAGGCCGCGGCCTCGGCCGGACATTCGCGCGCCGACGCTCTCTCGCTCGAAGTCCCCGTAAAGGTTCATGGCTCGCGCGTCACCGACGTGGCTCGCGGGGTTGCGCCGCGTACCGAGCCTTTTGAAGAAGAAACCGGGACGATGATCGTGTTTCCGCAGGGCGGCGTGCTCAGAATGTCCACAGCGGTAGCCGTCAGCCAGATGCTCGTGGTCACGAATCTGAAGACGCGCCAGGATGCCATTTGCCGCGTCGTGAAAGTCCGCACGTTTACGAACATGCAGGGCTACGTGGAAGTGGAATTCACGCACCAGCAACCCGGTTATTGGGGCGTGCATTTTCCGTCGGAAGGCCCGGCACCCGCGAATTCGCTCGAGGCGCCATTTTCTGCGCCGATTCCCGCAAACGGCCCGGCGCAGGTTTCGCACGCGACTTCTGCGCCTCCTTCCGTCGTCGCACCGGCGCCGCGGGCCGCACCCGTGCTTGTCGCGCCGCCTCCTGTGTCATTCGTTCCAGCGATTCCCGCAGCGCCGGCTCCGCCCAGCAAGCCCGAGCACGCGTTCATTTCCCTCGGCACGCAGGAAAAAGTGCAGCCTGCCGCGTCGGCAACCTCCGTCACGCCCGCGGAACGTATCTCACCGGTTCCACCCGCTGCTTCGCACACCCAAACGGAAAGTGTGCTGCCGGCATTCGCTCCGGAACCTCTTCACACGAGCGTTGCGTCCGATGCAATCTTGGCGTCGCCGATTGATTTTCCCCCCGCGCCGCCTGCTGCACCACCCTCGGCGCTGACCATGACCGAACTGCGCGGAGACCAGCGCGGCATCGCCGTCGTGCCGGCAGCGGATGCGGCGGAACCTATCGCGGCAGATGAACAATCATCCAGTGCAGCCGACGCGCCGGCAATCAGTTCGCGCGCCGTTTTTGGCAGCTTCAGCGGCGGCATCGCGCTGAGCGGGAGCCATCCGGCATCGGCGGACGCCTCGAGCGTACATCTCGATTCCGCCTCGGCAGCCTCTATTGAACTGGCAGCCGCTCCTCGTAATCACAATTGGATGCTGATCGCGGCGTGCGTCGGCTTGCTGTTCGCTACGGTCGGCGGCGGCGTTTACTACTTCCGCCCGCACACCGCCAGCTTCGCCCATTCTGGCGCGGCGGACGCCAATCCGCCGGCCATTCCGCAATCGCTCGCATTTCAAACGCCCAATGCGCCCGTCCCGGATCTGAATCCCCGTCAGGAAGCAGCGGCGCGAAATTCCGCGCTGCATCCGGTAACGGTTGTGACGCAGTCCAGCGCGCCAGCGATCACCGCGAGCGCGAACGACCCGGTTGCAAGCCCCGCTCCCGCGCTCGCCGCAAAATCGGCCCTGAAGCTCACGCCCGATATGATTGAGGGCACGCTCGTGGATCATCCTGTCGCGCCGCAGCGCACCGATGCCGATCAGGCCGTCCAGGTTCCCTCGTTGGGCGCCGCTCCTGCTGAAAGCTCTGCCAACGTCGGCGCGCTCTCCGGCATCGTCGCGCAGAAGGTTGCGGTGCCACCGGAACCGACCATCCGCCCCGACGGTGACGGCCCCATCAAAGTTGGCGGCAACGTGAAGGAGCCGCGGCTGCTTTCCAGTGTGCTGCCGGAATATCCCCTGACCGCAAGAGAATACGGCATTCAAGGCAACGTGGTGGTGAAAACCACGATTGATCAGAAGGGAAATGTCGTCAACATGCAGACGGTTTCAGGTCCCATGTTGTTGCGCGGTCCGGCACTCGAGGCATTGCGCCGCTGGAAATACGAGCCATCCACGCTCAACGGCCAGCCGATCGCCGTGCAAATGCTCGTGACGATCAAATTCGGCCGCTAACGCGCTTCTTCGCATTGCAGCGCGTCGAACCCTCGAATTTGGGCTCCCGACCGGTGCCGCGCGGCCCGAGCCCTTCCTTGCCGTTTCGCGCCGTTCCGCACGCACCGTTCCCCCCACACCATACCCATCGCTCGTCGTGCATGCGTCCCAAACGCTCCCCAGCGACGCCTTGTTGCTTTTTCGCGCCCGCTGCATCCAATATAGAATCTATCAAAAGGTATCGTCGTTTCGTTCGAGGTGAAACATGCGTGAGGCAGTCATCGTCAGTTCCGTGCGCACTGCCGTCGGCAAGGCCGGCCGAGGCACGCTGCGTGCCACGCGGCCGGACGACCTGGCAGCGACCGTGATCAAGGAAGCCGTCGCGCGCGCCAAGGGCCTCGACCCCCGGGAGATTGAGGACGTAATTCTGGGATGCGCCATGCCCGAAGCAGAGCAGGGAATGAACGTCGCGCGCATCGCCTCGCTTCGCGCCGGCCTTCCGGTCGCCGCCTCCGCGATGACCATCAATCGCTTCTGTTCCTCCGGCCTGCAAGCCATCGCCATTGCCGCCGAACGCATCATGGTCGGCAGCGGTGAAGTCTCCGTCGCGGGCGGCGCTGAATCCATGACCATGATCCCCATGGGCGGTCACAAAATCGCGCCGAATCCCTGGCTGATGGATAACTATCCGGACGCCTACCTCGGCATGGGGCTCACCGCGGAAAATCTCGCCAAGAAATATGGAATCACGCGCGAGCAATGCGATGAATTCTCTCTCGCCAGCCACAAAAAAGCGCTCGCGGCCATCGCGGCCGGAAAGTTCAAGGACGAAATTGTTCCGGTCGAGGTGAGCTACACGGTACTCGAGGCCGCCGCTGCCGGCGCCACGAACGCGGTTTCCTCCAAGCCGAAAACCGTGAAAATTTCCTTCGATACCGACGAAGGCCCGCGCGCCGACACTTCCCTGGAAGCGCTAGCCAAGCTGAAGCCGGCGTTTCAGACCAGTGGCGTGGTTACGGCGGGAAACAGTTCGCAGACCAGTGACGGCGCAGCCGCCGCGGTGGTGATGAGCGCCGAGCGCGCTCGCGCGCTCGGGTTGAAGCCGCTCGCGCGTTTCGTCGCGTTCGCCGTGGCGGGCTGTCCCCCCGAAGAAATGGGCATCGGCCCGGTTTTCGCAATTCCCAAGGCCCTGAAAATCGCGGGCTTGCAGCTCGATCAAATGGATGTGATCGAGCTGAATGAAGCTTTCGCCTCGCAATCCCTCAGCGTCATCAAGCTCGTGGGAATTGATCCCGCGCGCGTCAACGTCAATGGTGGCGCCATCGCTCTGGGCCATCCCCTGGGTTGCACCGGTGCGAAGCTCACGGCCTCGATTTTGCGCGAACTGGAGCGTCGCCAGGGCCGCTACGGCATGGTGACGATGTGCGTGGGCGGTGGCATGGGCGCCGCCGGAATTTTCGAACGCGTCGCCTGAACTGCAGGCGCCGCAGAAAATATCAGGGCGTCATCGCCAGGATTTTCCGCCCCGCGCTCCTCCCGCACGGCCTATTGTGCTGCGCCCCAAGGAGCGAGAGAATCCGGGGTGCGGCTCACCAGCGCACGGAGGGACACCATGGCCACGGCACCGGTTTCGCAGGCTCTCAATCGCGGCGGCGCGTTTCTCATCACCCCCTGCCGGCCCGAGGATGTTTTCACTCCCGCCGATTTCTCCGACGATCAACGCCTCATCGGCCAAACCGCCGAGGAATTCGTGCAGAAGGAAGTGCTCCCGGCCGTGCCGGAGCTTGAAGCGCACAAGGACGAGCGCCTGATGGCGCAGATGCTGAAAAAGGCCGGCGAGATTGGCCTGCTCGGCGGCGGCATTCCCGAAGCGTATGGCGGCTCCGGGCTGGACAAGATCTCCGCCGCGATCCTCGCTGAAAAACTCGCGGCCTACGGCTCCTTCGCCGTTTCGCACGGCGGCCACGCCGGCATCGGAACCGTGCCCATCGTCTATTTCGGCACCGAAGAGCAAAAGAAAAAATATCTTCCCAAGATTGCCTCCGGCGAATTGCTCTCCTGTTATTGCCTGTCCGAGCCGCAGGCCGGATCGGATTCGCTGGCCTCGCGCACCCGCGCGGTGCTCTCGCCCGACGGCAAGAATTACATTCTGAACGGCCAGAAGATGTGGATCACCAACGGCGGATTCGCGGATGTGTACGTGGTGTTCGCGAAAATTGACGGCGAGAAATTTTCCTGCTTCATCGTGGAGCGCGGCACGCCCGGTTTCTCGGCCGGCGCTGAAGAAAAGAAGATGGGCATCAAAGGCAGCTCCACCACGCCGATCTTTTTCGAGAATTCGCCCGTGCCCAGGGAAAATCTGCTGCACGAGCCCGGCCGCGGCCACGTGGTTGCGTTCAATACTCTCAACGCCGGGCGCTTCACCCTCGGCGCGTACTGTATCGGCGGAGCCAAGAAAATTCTGGAAGCCTCCTCGAAATATTCCAAGGAGCGCACCGCCTTCGGAAAAAGCCTGTGCGAATTCGGCCTGATCAAAGCCAAGCTGGGCGAAATGGCCATCCGCATCTTCGCCATCGAATCGGAGGTCTATCGTTCCGCGGGCCTGATCGAAGCCGCGGTTTCCAGTCCCGACGCGGGCAACGACAAGACCAGGCAAGCGATGCAAGTGCTCGAGGAATACGCCATCGAAAGCTCCATCAGCAAAGTGGGCGGCAGCGAGATGGTGGACTATGTGGTGGACGAGGGCGTGCAGATTTTCGGCGGCTACGGCTTCCACGAAGATTATCCCGTGGCGCGCGCCTATCGCGACAGCCGCGTGAATCGCATCTTCGAAGGCACCAACGAAATCAACCGCATGCTCATCATCCAGATGCTCATGAAACGCGCCCTGGCGGGCGTCCTGCCTCTGATTCCCGCCGCCATGAAACTGGGCGAGGAGGTTCTGGCCGGCCCGTCCTTCGAGGAAGCTCCCACCGGCCCCTTCGCCGAAGAGGAAAAATCACTCGAGCAAGCCAAGAAAATTTTCCTGCTGGCCGCCGGAACGGCCATGCAGAAATTCCGCGAACAGCTCGCGGAACATCAGGAAATCGTGGCCGCGCTCGCCAATGTCGTCATGGATGTTTATGCCATGGAATCCACGCTGCGTCGCGCGCAGAAGGCTTCGGCTGCGCGCGGCGAAGCCGCCAGCGTGATGGGCGACGCTGCCCGCGCCTTTATTTACGACGCCATGGACCGCGTCGAAAAGAATGCGCGCACGGCGCTCACGGCCACTGCCGAAGGCGACGCGTTGATCACCCAGCTCGCGGTGCTGCGCCGCTTCGCCAAGCACGCACCGCTCGACACGATTGCCATTCGCCGGCGCATCGCCGATGCCGTGCTCGCGCAGGACCGCTATCCGTTTGAAGGCCGTTGAGCACCGTGTGCGAAAAAATAATTCGGGGAGTTGCCTTTTGTTTCGCCCGTCGAAATAATTAATTTTCGCTGATATCCGCAAAAGCGAGTGACAAAAAAAGTCCGTCGCGCAGTTCCATTACGGAATGATTGCGCGCCTGCTCGGAGAAATCTTTTTCCCCTTTAATCCGTTCTAACTAACTGCAAATCGCGGTGACCTTTGACTTTTCAATCACTTACGGGTGCTCCGTTTGGAATCCTCCGTGCATCTATTGAAGTGAGGGTCGGAGGACCATGAAAACGCACTTGATGAATCTGCAGACAACGGTTTTGGGGATTGTAGAAAAGGCGAAGGTTCGCAAGGGGCTGCTGTCCATTTTCGCGATTCTTTTCTTGTTCCAGCTCTACTTCGTGCGGGAATTGCTCGCTGCCGAATTGCTCTTCGGGATGGGGTTCGCGCTGTTGATGCTTTTGGGCGGCATTTTTTATCTCGTGGGCGCCATCGGCGAACGCGGATTGGATTGGATGGAAGTGGGTGTTCGCGTCACCGCCAATGTCGCGCGCCGTGGTTACGCGGGTCTGGAAGAACTCAGTAGAAAGCCATTCCGCCATCCACGTTCAGAGTCTGCCCGGTAATCGCGCTCGCGTGCTCGGAAACCAGGAAAAGCGCCGCGGCGGCAATTTCATCGGCTGTCTGCGGCCTGCCCTGCAAGATTCCCTGGCACATCTGTTTGAATAGCTTCTCGCTGTCCGCCTGGTAATATTCCGCCAGCCCGCGCCCCAGTTCCTGGGACATTTGCGTTTCCGGAACCGGTCCGGGGCTCAGCGCGTTCACGCGCACGCCTTTGCGCGCGCTTTCAGAGGCGAGCGTGCGCGTCAATCCGATCAACCCCGATTTCGATGCGGCGTACGCGCTATTCAATTGAAACGCGGCCTTGGCCGCGATGCTCACCACGTTCAGAATCGAGCCGGAACCCCGGGCGTACATCTCCGTCAGCACCAGGCGCGCCAGCAGAAATGGACCGCGCAGATTCACGGCGATCACCTCATCCCAGGCTCGCACGCTCACCTGCTCCACCGGCAGCACCGGTCCCAGCAATCCAGCATTGTTCACCAGGATATGGATCGCACCGAATGCCTTGCGCGCCTCGCGCACCATCTTTTCGCAATCGGGCTCGCGCGAGACGTCGCCCGTAACATAAGCGGACTTTCCCCCGGCATCCTGGATTTCGATGGCCACCTGCGCGATTTCCGTTTCCGTGCGCGCGCTCACCACCACCGCCGCGCCCTCCGCTGCAAATCTTCGCGCGATGGCTCGGCCGATCCCCCTGCCGCCGCCGGTCACCAGTGCTACTTGTCCTTTGAGCAACACCTTCCACCCCCAATTCGCTTGCGACGATTGGCATCTTAGCATCGAGCGCCGGATTGGCGTTTATGCCCATAAATAAGCAACGCACGCAGCGAACAAACTGGCGGGGAAGCGGCGCTTCAGGTAAAATGGACCTCTTTACGGAGAACGAATTGACGCTGACTCAAATTCACGGCACCAATAATGGAGCTAAGACGCTGGTCCGCGTGCGGCCGCGCGGCTTTTGCGCGGGAGTGGTCCGCGCCGTGGACATCGTCGAGCTCGCGCTGGAAGCCTACGGCAATCCGGTGTACGTCCACCACGAAATCGTGCACAACCGCTACGTGGTTGACCAGTTGCGGCGGCGCGGCGCCATTTTCGTCGAAACGATTGACGAAGTCCCCGTCGGCGCCGTTCTCGTCTTCAGCGCGCACGGCGTGCCTCCGCGCGTCCGCACTGAAGCCCAGGAACGCCAACTGCGCGTGATTGACGCCACCTGCCCGCTGGTCACCAAGGTCCATTTGGAGGCGCTGAAATTTGCGCGCGAAGGCCGCACCTTGCTGCTCATCGGCCATCGCGATCACCAGGAAATCGTCGGCACCTCGGGCGAAGCGCCGGATCAGACTATCGTGGTCGGCA
>JBAQJS010000097.1:0-4676 GCA_049300435.1 Candidatus Acidiferrales bacterium
AGCCATTCGCGCCGCCGCGGGTCCCGCTGCCCGCCGCGCATCCCGCTTATGCCGCTCCTGCCGCTCCGCCTCCGCCGCGTGTTGCCGTTGCGCCGCCTGCGGCTGAAACACAAAAGCTGCGAAACGAAGTTCGCTGCCTCGAGCTGCTGGTCAAAAAGCTACAAGCGGAACTGGAAGCGCAGAAGCAGTATTGCTCCGCGCTCGAAGCCCACTGCAAGACCATGCAGGACGCGGAATAGCCCTTCCTCGCCGCCGGAGCAAGGTTCGAGGTACACTCCGGTGCCATGAGTTCCCACCGATTTTTCGTTCTGCTCCCCGTCGCGGTGGTTGCGTGCTTTTTCTGGCGAGTCCGCGCCGGCGAGTGGGACGCGATGCGCTGGACTGGCGCCATCCTGTTGGTTCCTGCGCTGATTTTGTTCTGCATCGCTCATTGGCAACTGGGATCGTCTTTCGCCGTGCGCGCGCAGGCGAAAAATCTGGTCACTACCGGGATTTATTCGCGCATTCGCAATCCGATCTATCTGTTCGGTGGGCTGTTGATCGCGGGACTGTTTCTGTTCATGGAGGAACCGAACTACCTGCTCATCCTGCTGGTGATCCTGCCCATGCAATGGTTTCGCGTGCGCCAGGAGGAAAAGGTGCTCGAGGAAAAATTCGGCGAGGCCTATCGCCAATACAAGAAAAACACCTGGTTCTGAAGGCCGCGCGCCCGCAGCCCGCAATGGAGCGCGCCGGATTCCCCGCGGCATAGGAAGCGTGCGCATCATTCGAGCCCCTTGGCGCGCAGAAATTCGCGCGCGACGGTGGCGATGTCGCGATGCTCGCCATCCACCTGATAATTCATCGCGCGCATTTCCTGGTCGCTGATTTTTCCCGCGAGTTCGAGCAAGGCCGCGCGCGCTTGCGGATAGCGCGCGAACACATCGTCGCGCACCACGGGCACGGCTTCGTACGGCGGAAAATAATGCTTGTCGTCCTCGAGCATGAAAAGATCGCGCGCGGAGAGCAGCCCGTCAGTGGAATTTCCGGCCACGAGGTCCACTTGTTTTTCCAGCAGCGCGCGGTAGAGCAGGCCCAGGTCGAGAATCGCGGGCGGCTGCGCGAAAGAAAGGCCGTAGGTGCGCGCGAGGCCCCGATAGCCGTCCGGGCGCTCCATGAATTCGTAGCCAAAGCCGGCGCGCCAGCCGCGCGTGTAGGGCGCGGCGTCCGAAATGGTTTTCAAGTGCAGGCGGCGCGCGTCCGCGCCGCGCACCACGATCGCGAACGTGTTGTTGAAGCCGAGCGACGGCAGCACGTCCAATTGAAAGCGCTGCTGGTATTCGCTCTGCACGCGATGAAACACCGCGGCGGGATCGGATTCCAGAGGATCGTGCAGGATGGCGGTGAGCGCCGTGCCGGTGTATTCCACATACATGTCAATGCGGCCGGCGAGCAGCGCTTGCTGGCAGATGTAAGAGCCGGCGAGATAGAACGTGCGAGTGACGGGGAGACGGGTGCGCGCTTCCAGGTGCTGCGCCACGATTTCGCCGAGCAAGGCCTGCTCGCTGAAATTTTTCGAGCCGACGACGATGCCGCCGTGGCGCTCCGCGCCGAAGAAGGAGAACACGGCGACCCAGGCGACCGCCACGCAGGCGAAAATGCCCAGCAGCAGCCCCGGGCGGCGGATCATGGGCGCGCGGGTTGCAGGCGGCGTTCGAGGAGGCCGAGCAGAAAATCGGCGCCGAGAGCGAGCAGCGCTGCGGGAATCGCGCCGGCCAGTATCAGATGGTTGTCCACCATGGCCAGGCCGCGAAAAATAAATTCGCCCAGGCCTCCGGCGCCGATGGCGGCCGCGATGGTGGCAATGCTGATGGTGAGGACGGTGGCGACGCGGATGCCGGCGAGCACGGTGGAAAAGGAAAGCGGCAGCTCCACCTGCAGCAGAATCTGGCGCTCGGTCATGCCCATGCCGCGCGCGGCGTCGCGGATGGCCGCGTCCACGCCGGTGATTCCGGCCGCGGTATTGCGAATGATGGGCAGCAGCGCGTAGAGGGCCAGCGCGGCGATTGCCAGGCGGTCGGCGCGCGCGCCGAGCCAGGGAACCGGCAGCAGAAAACCGAAAAGCGCGAGGCTGGGAATCGTCTCGGCGATGTTGGCGCCGCCGAGGACCGGTTTGGAAAACCAGGGACGGCGCGCGACCAGGATGCCCAGCGGCACGCCGATGGCAACGGCAAGAAGCATGGCGCTGCCGACCAGCCAGATGTGCTGGATGGTGGCCTGCAGGATCTCGCCACGATGATGCAGAAAAAAACTCAGCAGATTCATAGGCGTCCCTCCGCATCCTCGAGCATCCGCAGGTTGGCGACGTAGGCCGCGGGCACCGGCTCGGTGGCATTGAGAAATTCGCGCGGGGAATAAACGCCCACCAGAGCGCCGCCGTCAATCACGCCGATGCGATCGCCCAGGAGCAGAGCTTCGCCCACGTCATGGGTGACGATCACGATGGTTTTTGCGAGGCGGCGCTGCAGAGCGTGAAATTCGCGGCGCACTTCGCCGCGCGTGAGCGGATCGAGCGCGCCGAAAGGCTCGTCCATGAGCAGGATGGGCGGGTCGGCGGCGAGCGCGCGGGCCACGCCCACGCGCTGGCGCTGCCCTCCGGAAAGCTGATGCGGGTAGCGGTGCAGAAATTCCCGCTGGTCCAGGTCGAGAAGCTGCAGAAGCTCGGCGACGCGCGCCTGGACGCGCTCTTCGGGCCAGCGTTCAAGGCGCGGGACCAGGGATATATTTTCCGCGACGGTGAAATGCGGAAACAACCCGGTTTCCTGGATGACGTAGCCGATGCGCCGGCGCAGCTCGATGGGGTCGCGTTCCAGAGTCGAGCGTCCCTCGACGAGCACCGCGCCTTCCGTGGGCTCGAGCATGCGGTTGATGAGCCGCAGCGCGGTGGATTTCCCGGCGCCGCTGCGGCCCAGCAGGACCAGGGTCTCGCCGCGGGGCATGGTGAGATTCAGGTCGTGCAGCAGGGCGCGGCCCTTGGGCAGGCGATAGCCGGCGTGGCGAAATTCGATGACGGGGTTCGAGTTCTGGGGGGCGGGGTTGGGTTCGGCGTCCATGCGGGGACGGCGGCAGGGAGCAGGCGCCGCGTGTGGCGCAGACTAGCAAGCGAGGAGTGCAGTGTCAAACGGGGGAGGCGCGAATGGGTATGGGTGGGCGGCGGAGTTTGGGCGCGGATGGGGGTTTTGGGCGCGATTAGAACGGGTCGCGGTCGTTTGTTTTCAATGAGTTGCGTCATTTTCTAATCCCGGAATCCGCGATTAGAATTTGCGGGAGGGTTGTTGCGACCAGAATTAGCGATTGACGAGGGTGGGGGTGGCGGCCAATGCGTGGCTGGCGGTTTAGGCCGGTTCGATCGCCGGCATGGGGAGGGGCGAGTTGGAGCGGGGCCGGGCATGGGTCCTCCTTGTGCGGGCGAAATATGTGCCCGACCAATGATAACACAGTCGGCAAGGGAATGAAAAGGAAATTGAGCGGGGGCGGCTCGAGCAGAACGACGGCGAGGATACGCGAAGACGCGGAGTGCGCAGGGGGCAAGGGCACGGGAATAGCGCCCGCGTGAAGGGCAGAGTCAGAATCAGCAGCAAGGTCGGAGGCAGATTCAAAGGCAAGTTCAAACGCAGATTCAAAGCAACGGCGACTGCAACGGCAACTGCTACGGCTGCCCGGTCCGGCTGCGCCGGACCGGCCGCTACAGAGTCAAAAGCAAAAGCAAAAACAGAGACAAAAGCAAAGACGGAGGCACACGTTAAGGCACCGAGGCGCCCTTGGACCGTTGCCCTGTGGGGCTCTTAGGATAAAAGGGCGGCCGTTACAGATGGCCAATCGAGTGACGGGGGGATTTGGTGATAGTGTGGGGCTCACGCTGCCGCGGAGGGTGCGGGGCGTTCATGGGGTCGGGCATGAGCGAGAGAACTTCGATGCGATTGGGCGGCTGGGCTCTGAAGATGGCGGTTGCCGCTTTGGGGGTTAGTTTTGTTATGGGAGGCGGTGGGCCGCTTGGCGCGGGTTGCGCGTGGGCGCAGGGGCCAGCGGCGGCACCCAATATTTTGCAGAAGGAGGCGCGCGTGGCCGGACACGCTAAGGGAATGTTTGATGTGAAGGTGGAACCGCAGGGAGAGCTGGATAAGGCAGAGGGGTCAACGCTGGGGAGGATGTCGCTGGACAAGCAGTACCACGGCGACCTGGAAGGAAGCGGGAAGGGGCAGATGTTGACGGCCGGGACGGAGGTGAAAGGTTCGGCGGGATATGTGGCGATGGAGCGGGTGACCGGAACGTTGAACGGGCGAAGCGGGAGTTTCGTTTTGCAGCACAGCGGGACGATGGCGCACGGGGCGTTGCAGTTGGCGATCGCCGTGGTGCCGGATTCGGGGTCGGGGCAATTGACGGGGCTCGGGGGGACGCTGGCGATTGTGATTGCCGACGGGAAGCATTCGTATGTGTTCGATTACACGTTGCCGGCGGAACGGTGAGGGGTGGGTGAAGTGTGTGCGTGATGGATGGCGTTGCCGAGTTGGATTTGAGTAGGGCAACGGGAAGGGCAAGGGCAAAAGCAACGGCGACTGCAACGGCAACTGCTACGGCTGCCCGGTCCGGCTGCGCCGGACCGGCCGCTACAGAGTCAAAAGCAAATGCGGCGGCTG
>JBAQJS010000098.1:0-17039 GCA_049300435.1 Candidatus Acidiferrales bacterium
GAGCGCGGGAGGCCGCAGTCGGCGAAGGCTTCGGAGGCGGCGCATTTGCGTGCGGATTTGCACGCGCACGGGAGCGACGCTGCGGCGCGGCGCGCGGGCGGAGCGGGACGGCTGGTTTCGGGGGACACATTATTTCAGGGGAGCATCGGGCGGACGGATTTGTGGGGCGGCTCGATGAAAGATATTTTGAATTCGATCCGGGAGAAATTATTGGCGTTGCCGGATGAAACGATGGTGATTCCCGGGCATGGGGAGTTCACGACGATTGGGGCGGAGAGGGCGGGCAATCCTTATTTGCGGGGATGAGGTGCGCGGCGGAAGTTTGGCGTCGCGGAGACGGCGACGGCAACGGCGCCCGCCTACCCTTCGAGCCTGCGACCGGCAGGCTCTCAGGGTGAAAAGGTGGGCGGTACAGAGTCAGCTTCAAAATCAACGTCAAGATCAAAGGCAAAGGCGGGCGCAGCAAGCAGCGCCCCTACGGCTGGTGGCACACGCGATGGTCTTCGCGCGAGATTCGGTTGGAGTGCCACTTAGAACTTCACGTCCTTGATGTGCGTGGCCAGGGACCAGAGATTGCCGAAGGCGTCGGTGACGACGGCGGCGCGATCGCCGTAGGGTTCGTTGCGCGGGGCGCGCAGGGATTTTGCGCCGGCATCGAGGGCGCGCTGGTACACGGCATCAGTGTCCGGGACGTACACGTGCAGGTGGAAGGGCATGACCGGGTATTGGCCGACGGCTTCGACGACGGCGAGGATGGAATCGCCGATGCGGATCCGGGCGTGGAGGATTTTGCCGTCCGGAGATTTCAGCATGAAAGCTTCCTTCGCGGCGAAAGCTTTTTCCAAGAACTCGATAAACTGCGCAGCGCCGCGCGGATTGAACCCGGGCACGAGCGAGCGAGTATCCGGCGTGAGGTGCGCCGAGTCGTGGTGCGTAGTGATCTCCCAGACATTTCCAGACGGGTCTTTGAGGTAGCCGGTGCGGTCGCCCCAGGGCTGGTCGGCAGGCTCGCGCACGACGGTGGCGCCGGCGCGGATGGCACTGGCGAAGACGGCGTCGGCGTCGTCCACATAAAAGGCGTTCCACACTGGGCGGGGCGGGAATTCCGGGCTGCCGTCGCTGAGTTCAACGATGGATTCGCCCAGGCGCAGCTCGGCGTGCATGATGGAATTCGGCTTTGCGCCGGGCACGCGGAAGACTTCCTCGGCAGCGAATCCGGCCTTAAGAAACTCAATCAATTTTGCGGCGCCGGTGGCGAGCAGGTACGGCGTGAGGGTATGGAAACCTGCGCGGATGTATGGCACGGGCGGGGCGGGTTTTGCGGAGGCGCTAGCTGTGGATGCGTCGGACTGCGAAATGGATTTCGAGCCGGACTTTTTTGACTGGACGGACGGCTCGGGCTTCTGGGTCGCGGGGTCCTCGAAGCGGCGCTGCATCTCGTCCGGAGTGAGCGTTTCTTGGTGGGTTGCGATGATCCAAGTGAGGCCGAAGGGATCGGCGAGTTGGCCGGAGCGCTCACCGTAGAACTGATCACGCACCGGCCGGAGGATGCGGGCGCCGGCGGCGACGGCGCGAGCGGCGACTGCGTCCACATCATCCACCTGCAGATGGATCTTCACCGGGGAGCCGCCGAGGGTTTCGGAGCTGAGGGCGCCGTAATCCGGGAATTCATCGGAGAGCATAATGCTGGTATTGCCGATGCGGATTTCCGCATGGCCGATGTTTTCGCCAGGCCCGTTCAGGCGCATGACTTCGACGGCGCCGAAAGCCTGCTTGTAGAATTCCAGAGCGCGCGCGGCGCCCTTGACGATCAGGTATGCAGTGGCGGTCTGTTGGACTACCGGTGCTACTGCGGCTTTGCTGGCCATGGGTGTTCTCCCTTCGAGCTGCGCTCGTAGTATTGCTTTGAAATCCTCGCGGGGCAGGCCGCGGAGGTGTCCGGCGACGCGGGCGAGCGGCGCGATTTGCGGGTTGCGGGCCGCCCCATCGCGGCGGCGCTGCGCCGGGACAGGCTTGAGAAGCGCCTGAATGGCGCGATCGAGTTGTTCGCTCAGGTTTGGCTTAGGCATTGGCGGCACCCGACCGACTTTTCTTCTGGGACGCTTTGCCGGCTACGTGCTTTCCGGAAGCTTTCGCGGCTTCCTGCCGCAGGGTTTGCAGGCCGCGGAATTGGAGCTGTTTGATGGCGCCTTCGGTGCGACCGAAGGCCTGTGCGATTTCGCGGATACTTTTTTCTTCGGCGAAGCGCATCTGCACGACTCGCCGCTGCTCGGCGGGAAGCTCCTGCACGAGGCGGAACAACTGCGCGCGAAGCTCGATTTCTTCCGGGCTAGGCTCGGCGCTGGCAGGGTCGTCCGCCAGCGCGTCGGTCTGTTCCCGGGCGCGGCGGCGCCAGCGGTCGGCGACGGCGTTGGAGGCGATGCGCATGAGCCATGCGCCGAAGGGAGCGCCGCGCCATTCGAAACGCGGCAGGTTCGCCAGGGCGTGCTGAAACACATCGGAGGTGACGTCCTGGGCGGCGTCGCGGTCGCCGACGCGGCGCGAGACATAGGCGTACACGCGCTCGAAGTGAATTTCGTAGAGCGCGGCGAATCGGCTGGGGTCCTGCTGAGCCGCTTCGATGAGCTGCCGCTCGCCGGTTTCCTGTAAAGCCTTCAACGCGTTCTCCGCATTCCTGGCCGCCATAGTATAGAACTACGGGGTGGGGGAAAGGTTACGGCTGGATTTTTTTGTCGCGCTCGGCGCGCAGGGATTCCATCACGCTTTGAATCAGTTCCTTGGCCTTGCCGATTTCCGCCTGGATGATGCGAATGTCCATGACCGGGATTTCGGGGTCGCGATTGGTGTGGCAATAGACGCCGTGCTGGCCGACGAGGACCAGGGCGTTGGTGAGGAGGTCGAGGGTAACGGCCAGGCGGCCGCGGTGGGGCCCCATCATGGTTTCGTAGTGAGCTAGTTCGTCTTTGTGTTCGTCGAAGACTGGCATGGGAGCTCCTAGCGACGCTTGAGGCGACGCGTTTACGTTAGCTTGTCGTCCGTGATTGCGCAATGGCGGGGGGGCGGTGGCGGATGCGTCGGACCGCTGCGGCGCCGGCTCAGACCAGATTAGCTGTGCCACTGGGAAGGGGCAGTTGGTCGGGGCAAATTGGATGGTTCTAGGACCATCTATTGCAGGCTGGGGAACAGACAGTCCTAGTTCGCTTTACTCTGCTATGGCCAGGCTGGATAATTTGGCCCGTTGCCTTGCGCAACTCGGGCTCGTGTGCGGGGGGCGAAGATTGCGCGAAGTGGAGCGGCTGTCCTATACGGGACAGCGTTTATTCGAGTATCGAAGGACGCTATAATAGCAGGACCTAAGGTGAAGTGATATTGCACAGGTCCGTTTCCCGGAATACCGACCGGCCCGTTGCCTATGAGGTTGCAGGATTTGAGTTTCTTCCGGAGCTGCTGCTTGGGGACGAATGCGGCTCCTGAGGTCCGCGGGGTGAACACAAGATGAGACGTTCCGATTTGGTACGCAATCCGGGGAAGAACAAAGCGGTGAGGACGTCGCAGATCGTTTTCGGCGAGCGGCAGCATCTGCTGCGGGTGCTGGATTCGGTGGAGCGGAGCGCGTTGCCGGCGGCGCGATTGGAGCAGGAACGGCGGGTAATCGAGCAATTGATCCACGCGCGTACGCAGGAATTGAACCGCATCAATCCCGGCTGGGATGAGAAGGTGGGCGTGGTGCTGAGCGCGGAAGTGAAACCGGAAACGCTGGACACGCTGTCGCGCCAGGCGCCCAAGGAAGATTTCTATTTGCTGCGGCTGATCAGCGAGCATCCCAAGGTTTCGGCGAAGACGCTGGGGAAACTGTCGCATCATCCGTATTCTGCGATTCGCGAGAACATCGCGCGGCATCCGAACAGCGACGCGGCGACTTTGGCGCGGCTGAGCAAGGATCGCACGCAACCTTTGTGGTATCTGGTGGCATTCAATCCGAACGCGCCGGTGAATTTGCGGAAGAAGTTGCAAGAGAGGATGCGGCGGCTAGGAGAGAAGTCGGCTACGCAGTAGAGGCGGTGAGTAGTGAGCAGTGATTCGTGGTTGGTTCGGGGATTGAGGCAGTGGCTAGTGATTAGTGGTTAGTGGCTAGAAGTGATTGATTGGGACGCTCGGGGGCGCTTCTTTTGCGCCCCTTTTTTTATTGGGGGGTGGGTTGCGGAGACAAAATGGCTCTTTACGGATATAATGTGGCGTGTATATTGGCCCGTAGGAGTGAGCCAATGCTGCCGTTGCATTTACAGCCCGAGAGCCACATTCCCCTGTACGTGCAGCTGCGCGATCAGTTGCGCGCTTTGGTGCATTCGGGAGAGTTGCGCACGGGCGACCGCATCCCGGCGAGCCGCGAACTGGCCACGCAACTGGGGGTGCATCGCACGACCGTGGCGAATGCGTACGCGGAGCTGGAATCCGAAGGCTTGATTCAGGGGCACGTGGGGCGCGGGACGTACATTTGCGGCGCGCCGGTGCGGCAATTTACGCCGCCGCCGCGGTCGAATGGACATGGCGGCGCGGTGCGCTGGGAATCGCTCTTCGCAGACGAGCGCGGCGAGGACGGGTTGAGCCGGCTGATGCCGGAGGTTCCGGAGGGGGCGATCGGATTCGTGACTTCGCGGCCGCCGGAGGAATATTTTCCGCTGGAGGAATTCCGGCGGTGCTGCAACGCGGTATTGCGCGAAGGTGGGCGGAAGGTGCTGCAGTTCGGCTCCTCGGATGGATACGAGCCGCTGAAGAGCGCGCTGATTGATTTCTTTCGCGACGAGGGGTTGAGCGTCCGGAGCGAGCAGTTGCTGATAACCGGCGGGTGCCAGCAGGCGATTGACCTGCTGTGCAAGGCTTTCTTGCGCCCTGGAGATGCGGTGGCGCTGGAGAATCCGGCGTATCCGGGAGCTTTGGCGACGTTTGGCGCGGCGCGGATTCGCACTTTGCCGGTGGCGGTGGAGACCGACGCGGAAGCGTCCGGCCTGGTGGGGCTGAACATTGACGCGCTTGAATCGGTGCTGATGCAAAACCGCGTGAAATTCATTTTCGCGACGCCGGATTTTCAGAATCCAACCGGCACGGCTTTGCCGCTGGCGGAGCGGCGGCGATTGCTGGATATGGCCGGGCGTTACCAGGTGCCGGTGATCGAGGATTTTATTTACGGCAGGCTGCGGCTGCGCGGGGCGGCGATTGCTTCGCTGCGCTCGCTGGATCGCACGGGGAACGTGATCCAGATTGACAGCGTATCGAAGATTGCGTTTCCGGGGTTGCGCGTGGGATGGTGCATTGGGCCGGAAAGCGTGATCGAACGACTGCGGCTGGTGAAGCAGGCGACCGATTTGCATACGGACCAACTGGCGCAGGCGACGATGGCGGAATTCATCCGGCGCGGGCATTTGACGCGGCATTTGGCGAAAATGAAGAAGGTCTATCGCAGCCGGCTTGAAGCGATGGAAGCGGCGCTGGAAAAATATATGCCGGAAGAAACGACCTGGACGCGGCCGGAAGGCGGGATGTCTGTGTGGGTGAATCTGCCGGCGGGGTTCGATGCGGGGGAGTTGTTGATTCACGCGCGCGAACGGGGGGTGCTGTACGTTCCGGGGCGGCATTTCTACCATCACAGCCCGCAGCCGAATGCTTTGCGGCTGGGATTTGCGAGCGTTGACGAGAAGCGGATTGGGCGGGGGATTGAGATTTTGGGGGAGCTGGTGAAGATCGAGTTTCGCAAGCGGCAGCGCGGGGTGCGGAGCGAATGGCATTCGCGGGTGGCACTGGTTTGAGCTCGGCCAAAGATTGAACACAGAGAACACGGAGAAAGAGACTTGGAGTTCACGGAGAAGTCTTGACCGATGCTATTGAAGCCTAATGCGGAGAATATTTGTTTTGGCTGCGGCGGCGCGAATGGGCGCGGGATGCAGCTTACTTTCGAGCAGGATGATGCGACGCGCAGCATTCGGGGGAGTTTCCGGCTGGGGCCGGAATATCAGGGCGGGCCGGGATTCATTCATGGCGGTATCATAGCGACCGTGCTGGACGAAGTGATGGGCAAGGTGAGCCGTTTCCGGGGAGTGCACGCGGTGACGGCGGAATTGACGATCGAGTATTTGAAGCCGGTGGTGGTGGATACGGATTTGGTGGTGGAAGGCCGCGAAGTAGGGATGACCGGGCGAAATTTGCACATGAGCGGCGAGATTCGCGACGCCGCGGGACAGATTCTGGCGCGGGGCAAGGGACGGTTTGTGGTTGTGGGGGCGAAGCAGACGGCGCAGCAAGCTGCGCCGGAGGAATTGGCGGGGAAGCCGCTACAGAAGTGAATCTCGAGATCGAGACCGAGGGAGACATGCGATGGAACTGATGAATAATAATTTGTGGCGGGTGAAGGTGGGGCTGGCGGAGATGTTGAAGGGCGGCGTGATCATGGACGTGACCAACGCCGAGCAGGCCAAGATTGCCGAGGACGCGGGAGCGTGCGCGGTGATGGCGCTCGAGCGCGTGCCTTCCGACATACGCAAGGAAGGCGGGGTGGCGCGGATGGCGGCGCCGCGCATCATTCGCGAGATCATGGAAACGGTTTCGATTCCGGTGATGGCCAAGGTGCGCATCGGGCATTTCGCGGAAGCGCAGGTGCTGGAAGCGCTGGAAGTGGATTACATTGACGAGAGCGAAGTGCTGACGCCGGCGGATGAAGAGCATCACGTGTGGAAACACGGGTACAAGGTGCCGTTCGTGTGCGGCGCGCGGAATCTGGGCGAAGCGCTGCGGCGGATTGCGGAGGGCGCGGCGATGGTGCGCACCAAGGGCGAGGCGGGCTCGGGAAACATCGTGGAAGCGGTGCGGCACATGCGCACGATCGTGAGCCAGATGAAGCGGCTGACGACCTTGGGCGAGGAAGAATTGGTGCACGAATCGAAGGAATTGGGTTCGCCTTTTGAGTTGGTGGCGTGGGTGGCGAAGCACGGCAAGCTGCCGGTGCCGAATTTTTCGGCGGGCGGGATTGCCACGCCGGCGGATGCGTCGTTGGTGATGCAGTTGGGCGCCGAGGCGGTGTTCGTGGGATCGGGGATTTTCAAGTCGAGCGATCCGGCGGTGCGGGCGCGGGCGATCGTGAAGGCGACGACGCATTACAAGGACCCGAAGGCGGTGCTGGAGGCTTCTGAAGAGCTGGGCGAGGCGATGAAGGGGTTGGACGTGCGGCAGATCGAAGAGAAGGATTTGTTGCAGACGCGGGGATGGTGAGGCAGTGATTCGTGAGTGGTGATTAGTGAGTGGTGAATGGCGATACGGCCCGTGTGAACCGAGGCTGGCCAGTCTGTTCCACCGGAATCGTCAGGGTTTGGCTCCGTTCGTCTGCGTTCACTTTTGTGCGTGAAGGGTTGCAATCAATGTCCGCGAAGATCGGAATCGTTGCGATACAGGGTGATTACCAAGCTCATGCCAAGGTTTTGCAGAGGCTGGGCGTGGAGTACCGGTTTGTGCGCACGCCGGGGGATTTGCAGGGGATTGCGGGCGTGATTCTTCCCGGGGGAGAGAGCACCACGCATTTGAAGGTGATGCGGGAAGAGGGATTGTTCGATGCGCTGAAGACGTTCGCGGCGGACGGCGGAGCGTTTTTCGGGACTTGCGCGGGAACGATTTTGCTGGCGAAGGAAGTGCATGGGCCGGCGCAGGCGTCGCTGGGATTGCTGGACGCGGCGGTGTTGCGCAACGGGTACGGGCGGCAGGTGGCGAGCGACGTACACATGGGGCAAACGAAATTGCGCGAGCAGCCGCTGGAGATGGTGTTCATTCGCGCGCCGATCATCGAAACGGTGGGAGCGGACGTGGAGGTTCTGGCGCAAGACGCCGGGCATCCGGTGCTGGTGCGGCAGGGGCGGATACTGGCGGCGACGTTTCATCCGGAATTGACGGACGATACCGCGGTGCATGAGTATTTCGTGCATATGGCGCGGAACGGGGCCGCGGTGACGGCATGAGCGGCGCGGGCGCTACAATTCCCGGTGCAGGTGTGCGATTCTTTGAGGGAGCATGGACGACCTGGTGAAAGTGCTGTTTGTGTGCGTGGGCAATTGCGTGCGGAGCCAGATGGCGGAGGCGATCGCGAGGCATTCCTGCAGGGATGTGATCCTGCCGGAAAGCGCGGGAGTGTCGCCGCTGGGGTTCATTGACGTGACCACGCAAGCGGTGCTGCGCGAGCGCGGGATTCCGTTCGACGGGCAGTTTTCCAAGGGCTTGCGCAGCCATACGTTGCGGAAACCGGATGTGGTGATCAATATGTCCGGAATTCACGGGCGGGCGCTATTGGCCGAGCACAACGTAGAGGAATGGACGGTGCCGGATCCGTTCGGCGAGGACATTGACACGCATCGCCGCACTTGCGATGACATCGAGGCGCGCGTGACGTTGCTGGCGGCGCGTTTGCGGACGCGGGCGGCGGGCGCGGATTAGACGCCTTAGCCGTAAAGCGGGGGAAAATGCGGCGCGAAACCACGAGCGTCTCGCAGGAAGATTACCTGAAGGCCATCTGGGAGCTGGTGCAGGAAGAGCAGGCGCCAATCAGCGCGCGGCTGGCGGAGGATTTGCAGGTGACGCCTCCGGCGGTGACTGCGGCGCTGAAACGCATGACGCGCGGCGGATACCTGCGAGTGCGGCGCGACGGGCACATCGAGCTATCGGCCAAAGGGAAGGAAATCGCCGCGCACCTAGTGTTGCGGCACCGGCTCGCGGAAAAGCTGCTCACCGATGTTATCGGGCTGGAATGGGCGCGCGCGCATGAAGAGGCCGAGCGGTTGGAGCACGGCATCTCGCCGGAGGTTGCCGAACTGCTGCTGAAGCGCTTTGGCCGAGACAGCCGCTGCCCGCACGGAGTGCCGCTGCTGGGGGGGATGGCCAAGCTACGGCGGAATTTTGGCGCGGTGCGCTTGTCGGATGTGGGAGTCGGGAAGAGCTACGAAGTATTACGGGTGTACGAGAAGGATCCCAAGTTTCTGGAGTTCCTGGCGGGGCTGGGCTTGCATCCCGGAACCAAGGTGCGCGTGCACCAACGCGAGTATGACGAGACCATGGAGCTGGCGGTGACGGGTCACGCGGCGGCACGCATTCATCTGGGCAAGCCGGCTACGCAGCGGGTTTGGGTGCGCGACGCGGCATCGTAGAGTTTTCAATTCCCGCGGTTACGAGCGAGGGGCACGGGCATCGGCATATGTGCCGGTTGTTCCGGTCGTTTGTCCGCGTTCGCTCAAGCCAGAAAGGGCCGGTGGGACGCCGGCGCTAGCAAGAGCGGCAGCGCCAGCGGCGCCGCTGCCGCAATTTCCTCCCCCAGACCCATGTGCAATTCAAAAATGTAATCGGGGGCATTTGCGTGGCCTATTGCCAGCCGCGATGGGGGCGACTATGATATGGACTGTCTAGCCCCCCGCAGGGTGACTGGAATGGTCCAGATGACTCTGATCGCTTCGCGCAGCTTCCAGCCAGATGCACCGAGAAGCGCCGGTGTTCTTTCCGCGTCGAGGAAAACAGGGGTGCCGACCGCAACGCCCGGCAGGCCGGGCCACACCGAGATACCGGATTTCCGCAAAATAGACTGAAGACTGAAGGAGGAATACGAAATGGCTACCGCAACGCAGGCTGTGCAACCGGATGTAAAAGTAACGGGTTTTGTGGGAAGACGCCACAAGCTTATGATCAACGGGAAGTGGGTGGATGCGGCTTCGGGAAAGACTTTCCCGACATACAATCCAGCGACCGGGGAAGTGCTGGCGCAGGTCGCCGCGGGCGACAAGGAAGATATTGACCGCGCCGTGAAGGCGGCGCGCGCAGCGTTTGAGAGCGGGCCGTGGTCGAAGATTTCGCACTCGGAGCGCGGCCGCATGATCTGGCGGCTGGCGGACCTGCTGGAACAGCATCAGGAAGAATTCGCGCAACTGGAATCGCTGGATAACGGCAAGCCGCTGAAGATCGCGCGGGTGGCCGATTTGCCGCTGGCGATTGACCATTTCCGCTATTACGCGGGCTGGGCGACGAAGATCGAAGGCAACACGATTCCGCTTTCTTTCTGGAAGCAGGGGACGTTCCACGCGTACACCGTGCGCGAGCCGGTGGGCGTGGTGGGACAGATTATTCCCTGGAACTTTCCGTTGCTGATGGCGGCCTGGAAGTTGGGGCCGGCGCTGGCGGCGGGTTGCACGATCATATTGAAGCCGGCGGAGCAGACGCCGCTGACGGCGCTGCGCCTGGGCGAATTGATCCAGGAAGCGGGGATACCGGACGGCGTGGTGAACATCATTCCGGGCTACGGCGAGACGGCCGGGGCGGCGCTCGCGGCGCATATGGACGTGGATAAGGTCGCGTTCACCGGTTCCACCGAAGTCGGCAAGCTGATCCTGAAGGCGGCGGCAGGGAACTTGAAGAAGGTTTCGCTGGAATTGGGCGGCAAGTCGCCGAATATTATTTTCGACGACGCGGATCTGGATTCGGCGATTCCGGGTTCGGCCAGCGCGATTTTCTTCAACCAGGGACAGTGCTGCTGCGCGGGTTCGCGGCTGTATGTCGAGAAGAAGAGCTTCGACAAGGTCGTGGACGGAATCGCGCAGAGCGCAGCAAAAATCCACGTGGGCCCGGGATTCGATCCGAGCAGCGAATTGGGACCGCTGGTTTCCGAAGAGCAGCTTAACCGGGTGTGCGGCTACCTCGAGAGCGGCGTGAAGGAAGGCGCGAAGGCCGTGGCCGGCGGGTCGCGCGAAGGCACCAAGGGCTACTTCGTGAAGCCGACGGTGCTGGTGAACACCACGCCGAAGATGAAAGTGGTGCAGGAGGAAATCTTCGGACCGGTGGTGACCGTGACTCCGTTCAGCGATGCGAACGAAATCGTGGCCACTGCCAACGACACGGTCTACGGCCTGGCGGCGGGAGTTTGGACGCGCGACGTGAAGAAGGCGCACAACATCGCGTCCAAGATCAAGGCCGGGACGGTGTGGATCAATTGCTACAACGTGTTCGACGCGGCGCTGCCGTTCGGCGGTTACAAGCAGTCGGGCTGGGGCCGCGAGATGGGACACGAAGTGCTGGAGCACTACACCGAAGTGAAGTCTATCTGCTCGGCGCTGTAGGTTCGGATTCGGACCGGCGGCTGGCGAGTACGATGAAGTGATTGAATCGAGCGGGGGCGGGTCCTGGACTCGCCCCCGATTTTTTGCGGAGCACAGCTGGGATTTCTGGCGTGGCCGAGCGCGGTTGCTCGGCCGATTTTGTTTTTGTATTGTTGCGGCTGGGGCGCGGGGCAAGCCTCGCGCGAGAGAAAACGGTGGTCCTTCGACCCTGCCGCTGGCAGGCGATCAGGGCGACTAAGCCACCGCACTCCGAAAGGGTGTTTATGTTGATTGAAGTGGCGCTGAACGGCGGGAGGACGCGCGCGGAGCATCCGGGCGTGCCCTGTACGCCGCAGGAATTGGCGGCTGCGGCTAGGGAGTCGGTTGCGGCGGGGGCGGGGGCGGCGCATTTTCACGTGCGCGGGGCGGATGGGCGCGAGAGTTTGGAGGCGGAGGACGTGGCGCGGACGGTGGCTGCGGTGCGAGCCGCGATTCCGGGGACGCCGTTTGGCGTGAGCACCGGTTTGTGGATCGTGCCGGATGCGCGGGAACGCCATGCGAAGGTGGCCGCGTGGAGAGCGCTGCCGGATTTCGCTTCGGTGAATTTCAACGAGGAGGGAGGCATCGCGCTGGCGGAATTGTTGCTTGTCAAGGGCATGGGGCTGGAGGCGGGGATGGGCAGCGTGCTGGCGGCGGAGAAATTCTTGGAAAGCAAGCTCGGGCCGCGTTGCCGCTGGGTGCTGCTGGAGCCGGAGCAGCAGGAGACGAGCCCGGCTTTGGAAGTGGTGGCTAAGATTGAGGCGCTCTTGCGCGGGGCACGGGTGGCTTTGCCGATTGTTCTGCACGGAGTGAATCGGACGGCGTGGGAATTGATTGATGTGGCGGCGCAGCGCGGATACGACACGCGCATCGGGCTGGAAGACGCGCTTACGTTGCCGGATGGGAGCTTGACGAAGGGGAATGGCGAGCTCGTAACGGAGGCCGTGAAACGCTCAGGACGTGCGGCGACGACGAACAAGGGCTGACGTGAAGTTTCGGGGCGGCCGAACCAGGCGCGCTGTGTTCGCGACTCCTATTGAGAGGCGCTTCGCGGCGATGGCGAAAGAGCCGGCGGGACGTCGGCGCCACGCTCGTTGGCTGAGGCTCGGACTTGGGACAATGTGTAGCATTTCGTCGAGCTGCTACGGTTTGCCAGTGTTGGCTTTTTGTTCCTTCAATTGCTGCTTCCAGCCGAGGATGCGGGCTTTGTTGCCGGCTTCTTCGGCTTCGGGGACCATGCCTTTGCGCTGATAGGCGCGGGAGATGGTGGTCCAGGCGAGAATATCGTCGGGGTCGAGGGCGAGGATGCGCCGGGCGGTTTCAATGGTGCGGTCAAAATCCTGCTGGGCGTGATAGGCTTGCGCCAGGCCATGCAGCGCGTCGCTAAATTTAGGATCGAGCTCGAGCGCGCGGGTGTATTCCGCAATTGCTTCCGGGAGCTTTCCTTCGCCGAAGAGATCTATACCGGCGTAGTAGTGGTCCTCCGCGTTTCGAGTTGGCTCGTTGTTCACTCCGCGATTCTAACATCCGTCCTGCCGCCATGCTGAACGCACTTCGCTATTACTGGGTGATTGCCGGCGGCTATCGTTTGCAGCCGTGGGCGTCGCCGTATATTCGCTGGCGGCTGGAGACCTATTTCGGCAAGGAGGCGGCAGACCTGGATGCGGGGAAGTTTTTTCGATTGATGTGGAGGGAGCGCGGGCGGATGGAGCGGTTTTTGGAGTGGGTGGCCGGGCGGCGTCGGGAGGCGAGATCGTAGTGCGGCCGGCGAAGGCTTGAACCGCGGAGTGCGCAGAGAAAGGCGCGCAGAGGGAGCGGAGAGTGTGCGCAGTGCACAGATCCGGGACAACACTTCTTCACTTGCGAGCGGGCTGCCACGGTTACAGACGCGCGGACATGCGCGACATGATTTTGCCTTGGGCGGAGAGAACGGACAGGATCAGGTGATCGCTGAGCGGGACGTTGTGGTCGCGGACGCGGATGACGAAGAGCATGCGATTGTCGCCTTCTTCCATCTGGATGGGCTTGCGCTCGATGGTCAGATGGGCGACGGGACGAAGATACAGGCCGCGCTTCCATTGCACGCGAAATTGCATTCCTTTGATGACGTCGGGAGTTTTCGCGGGCGTGTAAATGTTTGAGTCGCATTCCTCGACGCGGATGTTGACCTCGATGGTGAGATAGTCAGGGAAATATTCGACCACGCGCGAATCCTTGCGGTATTCCGAGCCCTCTTGCGTATCAATCCTTTCCAGGCCGTTGAAAAAATCCAGGGATTGCAGGATGGGGATGAAATTGACGCAGACGTCGCCGGCGCGGATTTGTCCAGTGGAGAGCGAGACGTCGTCTTCGTACTGGTGCATTCGTCCGCCGTTGCCTTCGGGGGACTGCGCGGGAGCGGCGGGGGACAGCAGCAGCCCGCAGGCGGCGATGGCGCAGGCGATGGATGGGAAAAGTTTCATGGCAGAGAGACGACTCGCGGCGGCCAGGGGAACCCACAAAATTCCATAGTGCAACGATATAACGCACGGTGCGGCACTGGCAACAGCGGGCGGGCAGCTTGTTGCTCCGCGGCGCGGAGCGTCGTCGGGGGCTGAAGCGAAAAAACGCCGCATTTCGTTCGGGCGTATAATGGGGGTCGCGGGTTCACGCCATGCAGGATCTGAAAGTATTGCAAAAATCGGCGACTTTGCACGAGGCGCGCTGGTGGGAGCCCGAGCCTGGGGGCAAAGCGCACTGCTACCTTTGTCCGCGGCACTGCCATATCGGAGAGGGGCAGGCGGGCTTCTGCTACATCCGGGCGAACGAAGGCGGGAAGCTGTATAGCCTGGGTTACGCCCATCCCGCGGCGATGCAGATTGACCCCATCGAGAAGAAGCCACTAAATCATTTTCTGCCGGGGACGCGGGTATTTTCGATGGGCACGGCGGGATGCAACATGGGCTGCTTCTTCTGCCAAAACTGGGACATTTCGAAATCACGCGCGGACCAGGTGGGGTCTTCGTACGTCCCGGCGGAGGATGTGGTGCTGCTGGCGATACGCAACCGCTGCGATTCGATTGCGTTCACGTACAACGAGCCGACGATCTGGGGCGAGTATGTGATTGATATTTGCCAGGCGGCGAAAGAGGCGGGACTGAATACGGTGATGGTGTCGAACGGATACATCACCTACGAGGCGTTCCACGATATTTACGATAATGTGGACGCGGCGAACATTGATTTGAAAGCGTTCACAGAGAAATTCTACGGCAAGATCACGCTGACGCATTTGCAGCCGGTGCTGGACGCGTTGCAGTGGCTGAAAAATGAAACAAATGTGTGGTTCGAGATCACCAACCTGATGATTCCCACGCTAAATGATGCCGCGGAGGAGACGCGCGAGCTGGCGGGCTGGATTCTGGAGCATCTGGGGCCGGATGTTCCGCTGCACTTCACGGCGTTTCACCCCGACTTCAAATTGCAGGATAAGCCGCGCACGCCGCCGGAAACTTTGCACGCGGCGCGGCGCATCGCGCTGGAGGCGGGACTGCATTACGTTTACGAGGGGAATATTTACAGCGACGGCGCGCACACGTCGTGCCCGGCGTGCCAGACGCTGCTGGTGAAGCGCTCGTGGCACGATGTGCAGCAGAACCGGTTGCAGGAAGGCCGTTGCCCGAAATGCGAACTGGCGATTCCGGGGCGCTGGGCGAATCCGCACGGGAAGACGCCGCGGAAGCTCTACGAGCATGCGGTGCACACAGCTACCTCCAAGTACCCCGACCTGAATTTGTAGAGTTGACCGAGACGCCCTCCTGCGCCGCTTGGTTTCGCTGCCCACATTGAGATCGAATTGGTCGCCGCGGTGCGCGGCGGGCTGTTGCCGGGTCGCGGAAGTGCGCGCACTCATGTGCGAATGCTTGGCGAATGTAACTTGCCGTGCGGTACATCCGTAATAACATGGTGAGGGCCATGACTGGGACTTCGAACGGATTTGCCATACGCACGGAGCAGGTATCGCGGCAGTACGCGATGGGCGAAGTGTCGGTGCACGCGGTGGAGGGCGTTTCGATCGCGGTGCGTCCCGGGGAATTTGTAGCGCTGCTGGGGAGTTCCGGCTCGGGAAAATCCACACTTCTGAATTTGCTGGCCGGGCTGGACCGGCCGTCCTCGGGAGCAATCTACGCGCACGATAAGAACCTGGCGGGGATGAGCTCGGCAGAGCTCGCGCACCATCGCAGCCATACAGTGGGCATGGTGTTCCAGGCGTTCAATCTGCTGCCGCGGATGACGCTGGAGGAGAACGTCGAGCTGCCGCTGCGTCTGGCGGAGGTGGATCGCGCCGAACGGCCCGCGCGAGTGCGCGAGGCGGTGGCGCGCGTGAACCTTACCGCGCGGTTGACGCACCGGCCCAGCGAGCTTTCGGGCGGGGAACAGCAGCGGGCGGCGCTGGCGCGCGCGCTGGTGAACCGGCCGACGATTCTGCTGGCGGATGAGCCCACGGGGAACCTAGACAGCGCGACGGGAGACACGATCATGGAGCTTTTACAGGAAATCAATCGAACGCTGGCGATGACCATCGTGATGGTGACGCATGAAGAGGCGCGCGCGGCGCGTTACGCGCACCGGATTTTGACGATGCGCGACGGAAAACTGCTGAGTGATGGAGCCGGCCATGAAATTGCGTGACCTGACGGAGCTGGCAGCGCGCAATCTGCGCGAAGCGGTGCTGCGCAATTCGTTGACGACGCTGGGAATCGCGGTGGGCGTGGCTTCGCTAGTGGCGATGCTGTCTCTGGGAGTGGGTTTGCAGGAGCTGGCGAACACGCGGCTCTCGAAGTCGGGGCTTTTCGACGCGGTGTTCGTGACCACCCAAAGCAATATGCGGGCTTTTGGCGCACCTGCCGCGCGGGCGGAGGCGAGGAAAGCGGGACCGGCGCCGCAGCTCGACGAGGACGCGCGGGAGCAATTGACGAAGATCAAGTACGTGGTGGAGGTGTACCCGGAAGTGCGCTTTCCGACGGAAGTGGAGTTTGAAGGCAAGCCGTATATGACGACCGTGGCGGGGATTCCGGAATCGGCGCAGGGGGACGGAGCTTTCGACGGGATGAAAGGATCCTTTTTTTCCGGCCCGCAGGCGGATGAAGCAATTCTACAGATCGAATTCGCACGAGATCTTGCGAAGCAGACGGATTCGCTGATCGGTAAGGAACTGGTGCTGCGTTATGCGGAGAAGGAACCGCTGCCGGCGGACGCGGGGGGTGGCGCGGCGGCGGGCAAAGCCGCGGCGGATGAAGCGACGGCGGGCGGGCCGACGTTTTCTTCAGGATTCTCGCTGGTGCCGCGCGAAATGAGGTTGCGGATTATCGGCGTGGTGGAAACGGAGCCGGCCACCGGATTCGGAGGGATTGGGCGGGGACGGCTGCTGATTCCCTTGCAAGTGGCGCAGACGCTGCGCGTGGCGCAGCCCACGGACATGCGCGAAATGCTGCGCGGGAACGCCGGAAAGCCGACGTATGAAAGCTTGACCGTGCGGGTGAACTCGCCCAGTGATGTGCAGGCCGTGGAAAACGACATCAAGCAGATGGGTTTCGGGACGTTTTCGATTCTGGACGCGACCAAGAATCTGCGGCTGTTTTTTACGGTGTTCGATCTGCTGCTAGGAATTTTTGGCAGCCTGGCGCTGACGGTGGCGTCGCTGGGAATCATCAATACTCTGGTAATGGCGATTCTGGAGCGGCGCCGGGAGATTGGCATTCTGAAAGCGCTGGGCGCGGCGGACCGGGACGTGCAGCGGCTGTTTTTCGCGGAAGCGGGAGCGATGGGCCTGGTGGGCGGCGTGCTGGGCGTCGCGATCGGTTGGCTGATTGGGCGGGCGATCACGTTTGGGACGAACTTATATCTGAGCAG
>JBAQJS010000099.1:0-42361 GCA_049300435.1 Candidatus Acidiferrales bacterium
GTGTCCAGCAGCGCGAAGCCGGCGGGAATTTTGGGCGTGAGAGTGGTGGGGATGAGGTATTGGTCCGAGGGGTGGTGGGAGTTCATGTGGTAGTTGCGGGCGATGTCCACTACGAGGGCCACTTCAAATTCTTTTCCGCGCGGGACGGGAGCCAGCGAAACAAAGACGTGGGGCTTCACGATGGCAGCGGGGCTGGACAGACCCGATGGGTCCTGCGGCGCCGCGGCGCGGGCATTTTCCGGAACCGAGGAAGCCGCCGCTGCAAGGGCCAGAAACAGCGCGCAGGCAATGAACGTTCCTCTGGTTCGCATGGTTATCGCTAGACCTCGACGGGCGTGCCGAGTTTTTCGGTCAGGATGCGGCTCATCACCTGATTCAAGGTTTCGCCGGTTTTTTCCTGCACGAAGGCCTGCGCGGATTCCGACCAGCCCAGCTTGAAGCTGGTCGTGAGGGCGGAAATCCAGATCTGGCGGACCGGGGTGTTGGGGCTGATGACGAAGCGAGTTTCCTCTTCGTCCTCGAATTCGATCTCCAGCTTACCGCTGCCGCCTTCCACTTCGAAACCGTGCGCGTCGCCAACGTCCAGCAGGCGTTTGCGCAAGGATTCGAAGGCCGCGTCGCATTTCTTTTGGAATTCGTGTTCGTCCATCATGTCACTGCAGGTTACCGCAGTTGTGCGAGCCGGAGCAAGAAACGCACAGCGAGCGGATTTAGAGCAGGCCCTGGATTTCCTTATCGAGATCGCTTTCGCTGGCGAGGCCGATGTAGCGCTTGACGATTTTGCCGTCACGCGAAATCACGAAAGTGGTGGGCAGGCCCAGCAGGCCGCCGAATTTTGCGGAGAGATCGTCATTGCCCAGGACGATCGGATAATTCATGGTCAGCTCCTGGCCGTCCACTTTGAATTGCGTTTTCTGGACGTAAGGCTCGACGACGCTCTTGCCTTCGTCATCCATGGCCACGCCGAGGAGCGTGAAACCCTTGTCGGCGTATTTTTTCTGGAAGCCGATCATCCAGGGGATTTCCACCTGGCAGGGATCGCACCAGGTGGCCCAAAAATTCACGACGACTACTTTGCCCTTCAGACTGGCGAGGGTTACGTCTTTGCCCTGCAGGTCCTTGAAAGTAACATCCGGCTCGTTGGCCAGGGGCTTTTCGTTGCCCAGAGCAGCCGCCTGGCTGCTGCGGGCCTTGCAGCCGGAAAACCCCGCGGCGGCGACCACCAGAATCATCAACAGCAATGAGAACTTCATGGTTCCACGCATACGCAACACTCCCATCACATCGAGAATCTATTTAGAAATGCCAGCTTGCCGGAAAGCCAGGTGAGCCGGTTCAGGAACACGAGGCCGCCCACCGCGAGCAGCAGGACTCCGCTGAACACCTCGACGGTGTGCAGATGGCGACGGAACTTCTGGTAGAAACGCAGGAACCCGCCGATGCCCAGCGCGGTGAGCAGGAACGGAATCGCCAGCCCCGCGGAATAGCACGCCAGCAGAAAAATTCCCTGCCAGACGGTATCGCGCGTGGCGGCCACCGCGAGGACGCTTGCGAGAATGGGGCCGATGCAGGGCGTCCAGCCGAAGGCGAACGCGAAGCCCATCAGGAATCCGCTGGCGGCGCCGGGCTGGCCGCCGAGATTGCGGAAGTGGACGTCGCGATTCAGCCAGCGCGTGAGCGTGGGGCCAAGGATAAAAATCAAGGCGATGGCGATCAAGTGGATGGGCTTGAGCCAGGCGCCGACGAGCGCGGGACGCGCCATCAGCGCGAGGCCCGCGGCGACCAGCACGCATCCGATCAGCAATCCCGCGCGGATGGAAATTTTCGCGAGCCAGCCGATCAGGTGCAAACCAAAAAGGACGATGAGCGCACCGGCGACCGGCGCGAGCAAGGCGCGATTGCGCAACAGAAACGAGCCCACCGCGCTGGCGGAAGCGCCGAAGGAAATGAAAACCACGGAAAATCCAGTGACGAAGGCCAGAGCGGACAGGAGCAGGCCCCCGCGCGGCGTCTTGCCTTCTTTCAGTTGCTCGACGCCAATGCCGGAGAGCATGGAAATGTAACCGGGCACGAGCGGCAGCACGCAGGGCGAAAGGAAGGAAACCAGCCCGGCGACAAAAGCGGCAAATATGGAGACGTCCATTGCGGTTGTGCGCGTCCTTAACGACTAAAGCCGTGGACTACTAAAAATTTCCGACTTGCTGCAATCGCGCTGAAGCCGGCGTGTGAATGGCACACTTCCGGCCGCACAGGCGGAGCATTCGTCCAGGCAATACTGCAGAATCGCGCGAGCGCCCTTGCGTTGGATGTGCCAGGCGCGGCGACGATGCGCGTTCCATGTGCAATTCTCCTACATCTATTGGACGCGCACGCGCGCTTTTTCGCGCGTTTGGCGCCGGCAGGGAAAACCAGCCAGGTGTCGGCGAAACCCGCCGGTTCGCGCATGCCCCGCGAGCCCGGGTGCGCTCCAAGTATCTGACATAAGACGACTAAACGCCATCGCGCGTCTGGCCCGGCGGGTGCTTTTGCACAGAGCACGGGCCCGCCGCTGGAGCCGGGAGCGACGAAGGATTGCCGCTCACGGTGGCGGGCCCAAAATTCTGCGCGAGAGCGCCGCGGGAACGCGAAGCGAGGGGCGCCATGACTCCTAACCAGGTGACGGGCACGCGAGTGGCTGCGGCATTCGCCGCCGTGGCTCTATTTTCTTTTTTCGGCGGCACGCTGGCGGCGGACCTGGCGGCGGTGGGGCTGACTATCGCAGCGATCGCTTTGGACGGAGTGGACGGGTACCTGGCGCGGACACGTGGGCTGGCCACGCCGCTGGGCGCGCAATTGGATATTTTGGGCGACCGCGTGGTGGAGAATCTGTTCTTCACATTTTTTGCGGTCGCGGGGCTGGTCTCGTTGTGGCTGCCGGTTTTATTTTTCGTGCGCGGCACGCTCACGGATTTCTTGCGCGGCTTGGCGGGGCGCAGCGGGTTCGGGCCGAACTCGATGCTGGAAAATTGGTGGGGACGCGCGCTGGTGACTTCGCGCGCGAGCCGGGGGGCCTACGCGGCGCTGAAGTGCGCGTGTTTCTGCTACCTGGGAATGCTGTTGCCCGCGGCGCGCTGGCAGGCGGATTGGCTGAACGCGAGCGTCCGGCACACGCTGGCGATGGCGGGGCAGATTCTGGCCGGGGCAACCGCGATTTTCTGCGTGGTGCGCGCCATCCCGGTGATCTGGGAGGGCCGGCGTTATTTCGCGGCTGCCGCTCGAGAGAGAATTCCGCGCGCGGGTGCGGTTGCAATTAAGGGAATTCAATGAGCGCGCCGGAAAATTCCGCGGCGGGCGTGGGCGCGTTCTTCGACGTGGATGGGACGCTGGTTCCAGGGCCGTCGCTGGAATGGCGCTTCATTGGCTTTTTGATGGCGCGGGGCGAGATATCCGCCGCGCAGGTGGGCGGCTGGCTGGGGGAGTTTCTCGCGAACCTTCCGCGCGACGCGCATCGCGCCATCGAAGCAAACAAGCGCTATCTGGGCGGAATCCGGGAGTCGCTGGCCGGCGAGTGGGAAAATGCGGCGGGCACGGGATTTTCGCGCGGCCTCGATTCCCTTCCGTATTTCGACGAAGCGGTGCGCCAGCTGGCATGGCACTGCGCGCAAGGGCATCGCGTGTTTCTGGTGAGCGGCACACTGGCGCCGCTGGCGCGCGCTGTCGCGCATGCCCTTCTTGATTTATTCGGCGTGGAGATCGAAGTCTGTGCGACCGAGCTCGCGGTCGGGCGGGAATTTCCCCGTATCTGGACCGGGCGCATTGCGGGCGAACACATGAGCGGCAGCGCGAAATTGCGCGCGGTAAAGGCATTGGCAGCACGTTACGGACTGGATCTCGCGCGGAGTTATGCATACGGCGATCGTCTTGCGGATGTGCCGATGCTTGCAGCCGTCGGACACCCCGTTGCCGTGAATCCGGAGCGCGGGTTGGCGCGCTTTGCACGCAGGCGCGGTTGGGGAATATGCCGGTGGAAATTGTCCGACGTCTCCGCCGGGAGCGCGGCTGCGCGGCAGGCCGTCGCCAAGGCCGTTCGATGATAACGGCACGCCGTGCGTTAATTTGCGGGGGTGGGTCCGAGAGCCGCTCCTACAACTTGGCGGAAGGTGGTGTGGAGGCGCCGAACACACCGACGCTCGCGAGAACTTGGCTCGAACATCAGAGCCAACGGCAAATGCGCCCGCCTGAAAGCGACCGCTACAGAGGCGGAACGAGGCTCCGCGCAGCGTGGCGTGGGTGCGGGGCGTTCGAATGGGTTACGTTTGCTTACCTGGCGTGGCTGTTCGTGCTGCTGACGGCGTGCCACGGGAACATTCCGGACGCCGCGCGCTCTTTGGCGATTCAAGTGGCGATTGGGGCGGCCATTTTTTGTCTCGCATGGGCTGCGACGCGCTCGACGAACTGCATGCTGCAGTTCGCGCGGCATTGGTATCCGTTGCCGCTTTACATTTTCTTTTTCGAGGAGCTGCGGGGTTTCGTACACGCGATTTTTCCGGGCTGGTTCGACCGCTGGCTGATTCAATTCGACTACAACTTTGCCGGAGTGCATCCCGCCGCGTGGCTGGCGGGGCTGGCGACGCCCGCGTTGAACGATTTCATGCAGTTTTCCTACATGACGTATTTTCTGTACCTGGTGATTCTGCCGGGGATGCTGTACGTGCAGAAAGAGCGAAGGGCGTTCTGGGCGGTGATGGTTGCCACGGCCATGGCGCACTATTCAGTGTATGTGATCGCGATCCTGTTCCCGATCGAAAGCCCGTACTTTGCGCTCGCGTGCTTGCACCTGCCGCCGCTTACCGGGGCCGCATTCACCTCGACCATTGAATTCATCGAGCGGTTCGGACGCGTGCACGGGGCGGCGTTCCCCTCGGCGCACGTGGCGGGCTCGACGGTTGCGCTGCTCGCAGCGCGCCGCTACAAGCGGTGGCTATTCTGGATATGCCTGCCATTTTTCGCGAGCATGTGCTTGGCGACGGTGTACGGCCGCTACCATTATATCGCGGACGTACTGGCCGGCGTGGCCGTTGGCGCAATCGGGTGGGTGGCCGGGCAGTGGCTGATGGAACGCAAGGGCGCGCTGCCGCAGGTTGCTTAGTCCGCGCTTTTGCCGGGCGCGCTGTCGAAAGCCATTGCTAAACAGGGCAAAGGCAACTGCACCCGCCTGCCCCTCGACCCCTCCCCTGGAGGGCTCTCGGGATGAAAAGGCGGCCGCGACAGAATCGGGACCGTCACGAGCCGGCGCCGGCAGGCGCACAAAATGCGTCAGAATATTTTTTCGGCGCGGCGGAGGGTACCCATAGATCCGAGATTGGCGATGCGGAAGACGACGAGGTACTGATTCTCGTTGCGGATGGTGCCGAAGGAAAAGCGGCGGTATTCGAAGCCGAGGCCGCAGCAGGAACCGTTGTAGCTGACTTCGGCAATCTGGTTCTGGAACTCGGCCTGGGTGAGGTCGTAGCTCGCGCCGAAGGTGGCATTGAAGCCGCGCCGCGTCAAATCGCCGTAGCCAATGAGCGCGCGGACCTGATTGGAGCGCGGCTCGAAGACGAAATCGGGAGGGTTGTACTGGGGCGGCGTGGGCAGGTTCGTCGTAGAAAAATGCGCCAGCGCAAGGAAGGATTCCTTGTAAGGCTTGAGCTTGAGCAGAGTTCCGATGGCGGTAAATTGTCCGTGCCGGGGATCGAAATTCGCGATGACCTGCGTATCCCAATGTTTTCCAGGCTGGATGCGCAAGTCGCTGACGATCGGCGAGAACTGGTAGGGCTGGCTGGCGAAGGCGAAGGGCGTTAGCGCATCGGTGGTCTGAAATACGTTGCGCTGGCCGGCGACCAGCGCGCCGCCAAAGGTGGGGTCGAAGAAATATTTCTGCGCGAGTTTCCAACTGACGATTTCGTCCACGGTGCCGTCTTTCTTGCGGCGGTAGAGGCGTTGGGTGACGCCATATTCGAATTCGTTGGTGTCGGTGAGGGTTTCGTCCTCATCGAAGCGCACGAAGCGGCTGAAATCGTCCACGCCGTTTACGAAGTTGTATTGAATTTCCGGCTCGATGACGTGCTTCCATTTGGTTCCGGAATCCGAGGAACCCCAAACGCGGTCGAGGGTGGGCGGCCGGATGTCCACGGAAAGCTCCTCGGTGTTGCGGAAAAATCCCTGGTTGATGAAGGAGCCGTTCTGGAGCTGGCCGCCGTAGTAGGTGGAGCGCAGCGTGAAGGTGGGAGTGATGCTGAGCCAGGGGCCGACGTGCAGCGGCACAGTGACGCTGGGCGCGAGCTCGCTGCGCTCAACGAAATTCGGGGTGCTGAAATTGGTGACGGTATCGGAGCGGTGCGCGGCGTCTGAAAATCCCTCGAAAGAAAAATAAAACGGCAGATTCCGCCACGGCGATTGATCCACGGAGCTGAAACGCACTTCCGGGGCGGTGCGCAAGGATACGTACTGGTCGGGCGTGGCGTTGACGTAGTTCTGGTAGCTGAGCGCGGCGAAATTCAGGCTGAAACCGCGGAAATTCTTGGTCAAGAAGGCGCTGTTGCGCACTTCGGAGTTCACCGCCTGTACGTAGGTCTCGCTCCAGGCGAGGCGATAGGTGAGCGAGGACAAGTTGTCCAGATCGGCGACGGCGCGCCAGCCATCGGGCAGCAGCGCGGTGAAGAGCAGGCGCGCTTCGTGCCCGCCCTGATTGATCGGCGGCCCGTCCGCTTGGGGGAGGCCGCGATCAATCACGCCGGTGTAGGTGACGTCCAGCACGGCATTTTCCCAAGGCCGCATGCGCAACACGCCTTTCTGCGCCCAGCCGCGGCGGCTGTAATAATTCGCGCCGAGCGTCAAGTCCGCCCAGTCCACGGGCGCCCAGTACACGGATTCGCCCATGATGTAGCCCTTGCTGGTGCTGTCGCCGATGTCCGGGATGAGGAATCCGGAGGCGCGCTGCTTATCGGCGGGAAAGGTGGCGTAGGGCAAATAGAGGACAGGCACGGAAAATAGCCGGAAGTTGCCGTTCTCCAGGTGCACCGACGTCTTCATATAGACCGTGGCTTCCGGCGCGTAGAATTTCCAGGTGGGGTGCGCGGGGTCGCAGACGGTCATCCAGGCCTTGTGAATCTGATAGGTATCCTGGTTGATGCGGTCCACCTGTTCGGCGTCGAAATAGATAGGATTGGGGCTGATGAGCAGAGTGGGCGCGGCCCGACGCTGGATGGCGAAGGTGGCGTGCACGTGGTGAAAAGTGCCGCGCCCGGTTTTCAGTTCGTAGCGGCCGTCCGCCGCTTCGACGTGCTGGGTGAGGTAATCGAGCTGGACGTTGCCGTGCGCGACGACGACTTGCGTGTCTTCGTTGTACTCGACGTGATCGGCGCGCAGGCGGGTGTTCTGGTAACGCACGTCCACATCGCCGTCGGCGTAAAAGATCTGCCCCACCTGGCGCTGCTGCTTCGCTTCGAGCGTAGCCTGGTCGGACACAGGCGCGGCTTTGAGCGCGGCGTTGCTTTGCTTCTTCGGAGCGGGTGGCGGCGACGAGGTCGCGGCACTCTGGGCGAGGACCAGACGCGGACCCGCAAGAAGAAACAGCAGCAGGAGGAGAAGAACGTATCTGCGAAGTGGTTGCAAGACGGTGGCTTTCGGCATGCCTCGTAGAAATCGCGTCGCGACCATGAAAAAAGAAATTCGAGCCTAACACGCACACCGCATGCCCGCAATCAGACATCCGGCAGGAGTGCGGGCCGCGTGCCTTCGCCGCCGGGAGCGGATTCGCGGTTCCGGGGCGGAGCGGCTGGGCCGGACGCGCGGACCAAACCAATGAGAACGACGCGCGCACTTGCGGGTTGCCTGATACGCAACACCTGGCGCGCCGGGGCCCGCATCCGCTGGCCGGCGTTTGCGCTCGCGTGCTACCATGCGGCTGTTCCTTCACTGGAATACCGCAGCGCAAAACGGACCAGTGATACAAATTTGCTCGCATTGCGGCGCACTGCTGCTCGAGGACGCCGAAAACTGCACCTTCTGTGACGCACCACTCGCCGCTTCCGGCGAGCATTCCGAGCCTGTGGCGGCAAGTGTGTCCGCGCGTCCGAGTCCTGCCCGTTCGCCCCGCGAGTCTCCCGACCCTGAACCCGAATGGCGTCGCGAAGTTTCGCGCCGCCTGGAGGCCTATCGAATTCGCCGCGGCCGCTACCAGCCAGACGATTCGCAAAGCGGTCTGCCGTTTTCCCGCGCGTCCGCCGCAGTGGAAGAAGACGACCTGGAAATCGCAGAGATCGAATTGCGCGAGCGTCCGCGAGCGCGCGCGCCGCAGAGGGTGGCGCTGAGGAAATCGCCAGACGAACGAGTCGAGATCAATATTCAGCCCGAGCTCGATTTCACCAGTTTTCCGGACGACCGGGCGCATCCGCAAACCGCGCTGGTGCCGGTGGCCAGCCTGGGCGAGCGCCGCTGGTCCGGCGTGCTGGACGGGCTGTTCCTGGCGCTGACTTATGCCGGGTTTCTGGGACTGTTTCGCTCGCTGGGCGGCCAGCTTGCACTACAAAAAGTGGATGCGGTGGTGTATCTCGCCACTTTCTACTTGTTCTACGCGCAATATTTTTTCCTGTTCACGACCTTCGCGGGCGCCACGCCGGGAATGCAGCTGCGCGGACTGACGATCGTGCGGCTGGACGGCAGCCTGCCCGACACGCGGCAACTGCTGTGGCGCAGCTTTGGCTACGTGCTTTCCGGAGCCACCGTGATGATGGGATTCGTGTGGTCGCTGTGGGACGAAGATCGCTTCACGTGGCAGGATCGCATCTCGCAGACATACATCACTGCCGCGACGCCGGTGATGGAGCCGAGCGCGTTCCAGGTGCACCCCGCGCAACGCCAGCGATTCGCGCACAAATAACTGCGACGGCAGGGGAAGCGCGGCCTCGCACCTGGCGGATTAACGGGCGGCTTTCGTGCGCCGGCTCTTTACAGCTGCTCCCTCATCGGCGCACTATGATTCCCGGGGCCGTCTGGTGTTCCCATGAAAGAGATCGTCAAGAAATTTGTCGGGTATTTGCGCTACGAGCGCAACGCTTCGCCGGAAACCGTGCACAACTACAGCGGCGACCTGCGGCTGTTCGAGGAATTCCTGACCCCGCCGGGCGCGCGCATGCTGCCGCTGGCGGAGGTGGACCACCGGGTGATCCGCGAATTCGTGGGCTGGCTGTACGATCGCAAGATGCAGAAGGTAACGGTGGCGCGGAAACTGGCGGCGTTGCGAACGTTTTTCAAGTTTTGCGTGCGCGAGAAGTACACGCGAACGAACCCTGCGGCGCTGGTCAGCACCCCCAAGCTGCCTAAGCGTGTGCCGCGCGTGCAATCCGCGGAAGAAATCAATAATTTTCTGGACGGCCTTCCCGGCGGCGCGGCTGCCCGGCCCCTCCCGCCACGCGGTAAGTACGGAAGGAAGCCCACCGGCAAAGCCAGCGTGCAAGAACAACTGATGCCCCGGCGCGACCGCGCCATCTTCGAATTGCTGTACGCAAGCGGGCTGCGCGTGAGCGAGCTGGTGGGCCTGAATGTGGGAAGCTTCGACAAGACGGGACAAATGCTGCGCGTGCTGGGCAAAGGGCGCAAAGAGCGCGTGGTGCCCTACGGCACGAAAGCGCAGGAAGCGCTGGAGGCCTATTGGCTCGTGCGCGAGCGCATACTCGAGCAGCGGCCCACAACTTCCAACCCCGAAGCCGTGTTTCTGAATCCGTGGGGAGGGCGACTCACCGACCGCGCCGTCCGTTACATCGTGAAAAAATATTGCCGGCTGGCGGAGACCAATCTCGACCTGCATCCGCACTCCTTGCGGCACGCGTTTGCGACGCATCTGCTCAACGACGGGGCGGACCTGCGCGCGATTCAGGAGCTGCTGGGCCACGCTTCCCTTTCCTCCACGCAGCGTTATACGCAAGTGAGCATCCAGCAACTGATGGCCGTGTACGATAAGTCGCACCCGCACGCCTGAGCGCCCTAGTCATGCTTGGAGTATCCGAGATTTCTGCGTTACTCTGAACCGGCAAGCCGGACGGCGGAGATTTCGAACATTGAAACGCTGCAGGGCCCTCCTATTTTTCCCAGCCATCGCAGGTTTTGCGCTGCTCGCGTCACCCGCCTTTGCGCAAGACAACTATGAAATCCAGGTCTATGGCTCGGAAACCGTGGAGCCCGGACACACCATGGTGGAGCTGCACAGCAATTTCACGATTGACGGCAGCAAGCAGTTCACGGACGGCCTGTATCCCACCAACCATGCCGAGCACGAAACGGTGGAAATCACGCACGGATTCAACGATTGGTTTGAGGTGGGCTTTTACATTTTTACTTCGGCGCGCTCCGGCGAAGGCTGGCAATGGGTGGGCGACCATATTCGCCCGCGCGTGCGCGTACCGGAAAAATGGAACTGGCCGGTGGGCGTGAGCCTCTCGAACGAAATCGGCTATCAACGGCGGCAATTTTCCACCGACACCTGGACCTGGGAGATGCGCCCGATCGTGGACCAGAAGATCGGGCGCTGGTACTGGGCGTTCAATCCTACGTTCGACCTGTCGTTGCACGGGCTGACGGAGAATCAGGGGTTCGTCTTTTCGCCCAATTTCAAATTCAGCTACGATTTCACGCCGAAGATTGCCGGAGGATTGGAATATTACGGCTCGCTGGGGCCGGCCACCGATTTTCTTCCGTTTCATCAGCAACAGCAGCAGTTTTTTCCGGCGATTGACCTGAACCTGGCGCCGCAATGGGAGATCAATTTCGGCCTGGGCGTGGGGGTGACCGGCGCGACGGACCATCTAATCGTGAAAGGCATCATCGGTTACCGCTTCAATTTCTGATTGCGCAAAGTCGAAGTTAATGGAAGCAACTCGCATGCCTTTCCGGCATCCAATGTGCAGGAGCACGAAGCAGCTTCTCAAGGGGACTACTAGGACCATTGCGAATGAAAACAATACAAGCGAAGGCAACGCCGATCGCAGCCGAAGCTCGCCCCTCCGCTGGTTTGCAGATGTATCTGGAAACGCTTTGCTACAAGACGCGCGAACGCCTGGAATTAATCAATATCACCAAGGACCTGAATGAAGTGGTGCGCAAGAATGGGCTGAAGGCCGGCTTTGTGCTGGTGCAGTCGCTGCACACCACCACCGCGGTATTCATCAACGAGTTCCAGCAGGCCCTGCTGGACGACATCAAATCGTTCCTGGAGCGGCTGGTGGGGCGCATTGATTACTGGCGGCACAACGATCCAAAGCTTTCGGAGTGCAGCCGGCAGAACGCCGATTCGCATCTGCGTGCCATGGTGCTGGGGCACACGCTTTCCGTCCCGGTGCAAAATGGCGAACTCGCGCTGGGTTACTGGCAGTCCATAATTTTGGCGGAGCTGGATGGGCCGCGCGAGCGCTCCATCCACGTGCAAGTGCTGGGCGTGCCGGCCGATTCCAAACCGTGAGTTTCGCGGAGCGCGGACGAACGAGAGCGGGATTTAAAGCGCGCGGCGCGGGTTCGGATCCAGCGTTTCGCGCACCTTGCGCAGAAATTGCTGGGGGGTGTAGGGCTTGCTGATGAACGCGGAATTTTCGGGCAAGCCCTGGCGTCCCAGCGCGACATCGTCTGTGTAACCGGACATATACAGCACGAGCGTTTCGGGGCGCTCCCGCTGCACGCGCTTCACAAGCTCAGGGCCGCTCATTTCCGGCATCACCACGTCGGTAATGAGCATGTCTATCGGACCGGGATGCCGGGCGGCGATGTGCATCGCCTCCGTTCCCGACGGCGCACACAGAATCTGGTAGCCGCTTTCCTGCAGAATCTGAGTCACTAAATCCCGCACCACGGCTTCATCCTCGACCAACAGTATGGTCTCCGATCCGGCCACCGAACCAGCCGCGACGGGTCCTGGAATCCTGCGCTCGGGCGCGTCGCTGGCGCGCGGCAGGTAGATTCCGAACGCGGCGCCCTTGCCCGGCTCGCTGGAGACCGTCACGCAGCCTCCGGTCTGTTTCACGATTCCATACACGGCGGAAAGGCCGAGGCCGCTGCCTTTGCTGATTTCCTTGGTGGTGAAGAACGGCTCGAAGATGCGCGGCATCACCTCGGGACTGATGCCATGCCCGGTATCCGCGACCCACAAGCGGACGTAGGAACCGGGGATCAGCCCCGGATATTGGCGGGCGAGCGAGGCATCCACCTGAATGTCGCAGGTTTCGAGCGAAAGGGTGCCGCCACGGGGCATGGCGTCGCGCGCGTTGAGCGCCAGGTTGAGCACCACCTGCTCGAGCTGCGCCGGATCGGCCTTCACATTTCCTGCTTTCGGGTCGAGCCGCAGAATCACCCGCACGTCCCCGCCGAAAATGGGGCGCAGCAGACTTTCGGAACGCCGCACCAGCGCGTTGAAATCCAGCACCACGGGCTGCAGCACCTGATGATGGCTTAGCGCCAGGAGCCGCGAGGTCAAATCGCGCGCACGCATGGCGGCGAAATTGATTTCGTTCGCCATGCGCAACAGGGGGCCCTGCTCGGTCAGTTTATTTTTCAGCAAATCGCTGTAGCCCAGAATGCCGACGAGCAAGTTGTTGAAATCGTGGGCTACGCCGCCCGCCAGGCGCCCGACGGCTTCCATCTTTTGCGCCTGGCGCAACTGCTCTTCGAGAGCGCGCCGCTCGGTGACATCCCGGACAATCGAAATGATGCAGGGCCTGCCATCCAATTCGATGGTGTGAGCGGACATCTGCGTGGTGCGCAGCGCGCCGGACTTTACGGCGATGCGGACTTCGAGTTCGCGAATTTCCCCAGAGCGTTTCAGGACCGCGACGAATTGCTGGCGATCCCGGGGATTCGTCCAGATGCCGACTTCAATCGTGGTGCGGCCGATGATTTCCCGGTGGGCGAAGCCGGTCAGGCGGAGGTAATTATCGTTCACTTCGATGAAACGCCCGTCGTCCAGGGACGTGATGCTGATCGCGTCCGGACCGAGATGAAACGCCTTGGAAAATTTTTCCTCGGAGACGCGCAGGCGTTCTTCCGCGTGCTTCCGTCCGGTAATGTCCCGCACGACGAAGCACACCCTGTCGGGCAAACCGTCCGAGGACGGGATGCGATTGGCGCGGCCCAGAAACCATTTTCTGCCGCTCGGCACGTCGAAGGAATATTCGACGTCCTCCGCCTGACTGGTGGACAGAACCCTGCGGAAGATATCCGTAAACGGGCGTGAAACTTCCTCGCCGAACACATCGGACGACTTGCGGCCGAGTAACGCTTCGCGCGGCCGGCCGAGAAGAGCTTCGTTGGTCGTCCAGATATTCAGAAAAACGCCATCGCCATCCAGCTCGAAAACGATTTCGTCAATCGCTCCGACCAGCGCCTGCAAGCGGGACTCGCTCTCGCGCAGAGCGATGTCCGCCTGTTTTCTTTCGGTGATGTCGCGCACGGCGAGGCAAACGGTTTGCTGCGCTCCGTCCGCGGAAGGAATGCGGTTGATGCGCGCCATGAACCAGCGCTTTCCGGCGGGAACGTCGAGCGAGTATTCCAGGTCTTCGCCGCGGCCGGTTGCGAATACCCTCTCGAAGACACGCGAAAATGGCTGGAAAAACTCATCGCTGATGACGTCGGAAACGCGCTTGCCTTGCAGTTCGTGCCGGGGGCGGTAGAGCAGTTCGTCATTCTCCGTCCAGATATTCAGGAATGTGCCACGGCGATCGAGCTCAAACACCATTTCGTCAATCGAGCCGATGAGCGCTTCGAGGCGCGACGAACTTTCGCTGCGGCCGGCGGGATCGGAAATTTGCAGAGGTCCGCGCGCGGGCTGGCTGGTGCGAACCCCGGGGGCCTTCGATTCCGGAACGGTATCCACAAGGCTCCGAAAGTCGCTCGATAGAAGCGCGAGATGTGTCTATACGTTGAGGGTCAGCGACGTCTCAGGAATAAAACCGTCCATGTGGCCCGGCGAAACGCGCGGGGGCGGCATGGGATTTTTCACCCGGTCCACGGGATTATAAAGTGTGTCGCGCTCGACGGGGACGCGGCCGGCGGTGCGAATCAAGCGTTCGAGTTCGGCGCGGGTCATGAATTCGGGGGTGGTGGCGCCGGCGTCGTGATAGATCTTTTCCTCGACCACGGTGCCGTCCAGGTCGTTCGCGCCGAAGCGCAGAGCCACCTGCGCGATGCGCGGAGTGAGCATGATCCAGTAGGCCTTGATGTGATCGAAATTGTCCAGCAGCAGACGGGAAACGGCGATGGCTTTCAAATCGTCCATGCCGGTGGGCGGCGGAATATGCGCGAGGCCGGTATTCGCCGGATGGAACGCGAGCGGGATAAAGGTGACAAACCCGTGCGTCACGTCCTGCGTGGCGCGCAACTGGAGCAGATGGTCCACGCGCTCTTCGGCCGTTTCGATGTGGCCGTAGAGCATGGTGGCGTTTGAGCGCAAACCGAGCTGGTGCGCGGTGCGTGCGATTTCCAGCCAGCGCTGACCGCTGACCTTGTGATCGCAAATAATCTTGCGGACGCGCGGATGAAAAATTTCCGCGCCGCCGCCGGGAAGCGAATCCACTCCGGCGGTCTTCATGGCGATGAGCGTATCGCGGATGGATAGCTTGGAAATGCGCGCGTAGTAGCCTACCTCGACCATGGTGAAGGCTTTCAGGTGCACTTGCGGGAAGCGCTCTTTAAGGCCGCGAATCAGGCCGAGGTAATACTCGAAGGGCAAATCGGGATGCAGGCCGCCGACGATGTGAAATTCGGTGGCGCCTTCGGCGACCCCGTCGCCTGCGCGCTTGTAAATCTCGTCCAGAGCGAAGGTGTAGGCGCCGGGGGAATCGGGCGAACGCCCGAAAGCGCAGAGCTTGCAATGCGCCACGCACACGTTCGTCGGGTTGATGTGCCGGTTGACGTTGAAGTAGGTGACGTTGCCGTGTTTTTTTTCGCGGACATAATTCGCCAGCCAGCCCACCGCGAGCAGATCGTGCGATTCATAGAGCGCCAGGCCGTCTTCGGCGTTCAGGCGCTCTCCGGCCAGGACTTTCTGCGCCACCGGTTCCAGGCGCGCATCGTTTACTTGCAAAGTGTGCAACTGCAGACCCATGGTCGTCTCACGATTCCTTGCCCGCCCAATCAGGGGTGGCTTACCAACGTGGCAGCGCCCCAGAAAAGCAGAAACAACAGACTAATATAGCCATTCACGGCGAAAAACGCAGCATTCATTTTGCTCAGGTCGTGCGGACGGACGAGCGAATGTTCGTAGCCGAGCAACGCCGCCACCACGGCAATTCCAGCCCAGGCGGGCCACGCGAGATGGAAGCCGAGCGCCAGCCAGACGAGCAGCGCGACCATGACGACGTGCATGGCGCGAGCGATGCGCAGGGCGCGCGCGACTCCGAATTTCTTGGGGATGGAATGAAGACCGGCAGCCCGATCGAATTCGACGTCCTGGCAGGCGTACAGCACGTCGAACCCGCCGACCCAGAGCGTGACCGCGGCGCAAAGGATCAGCATGCGGGGATCGAGCGAGCCGCGAATGGCGATCCATGCGGCCGCCGGCGATATCCCGAGGGAGAAGCCCAGAACGAAATGGGACCACGACGTGAAACGCTTGGTGTAGGAATAGAAGAAGAGCACGGCGAGCGCGACAGGAGAGAGCTTCAGCGCCAGCGGATTCAATTGCCAGGCGGCGAAGACCAGCACGGCCGAAGCAATTGCGGTGAAGGCGGCGGCAAAACCCACCGAGAGCTCGCCTTTGGGCAGCGCGCGATTGGCGGTGCGCGGATTGCGGCGGTCGAATTCCAGGTCGGCGATGCGGTTCATGGTCATCGCGGCAGAGCGAGCGCCCACCATGGCGACGACGATCCAGAGGAGCTGCCGCCAAGTGGGCAGCGCGCCGCCCGCGCGCGCGGCGAGCAATGCGCCCACCAGCGCGAAGGGCAGCGCAAAGACGGAGTGCTCGAACTTGATCATCTCGAGCACGATGCGGATGCGGCTCTTGGTCATCGGTGCGTGCGCCATCGAGTCATGCGCGCACGGAGATTAGGATAGCAGAGCATGATTTTTGGCGCGCAAATTACGCTTCCTGCGAAGCCCACCCGGCCGAAGCAAAGCGCATACTGCGAACATCTTTTTCGCCTCACTCCGCGCCTCTGCTACCCCGTGGCAAACGATTATTCCTTCCCGCCTTTCCAGCGGTATTGTTTTTCCTGCGGCAGCCCTAACTGGGCGAGCACGCGAAACGCGAACTGTTCGATCAAATCTTCGATCTTCTTCGGCGCGTAGTAGAAAGCAGGCATCGCGGGCATCACTGTGGCGCCGGCATCGTGCACGCGCAACATGTTTTCCATATGGATGCGGTTCAGCGGCGTCTCCCGCAAGCATAGAACCAGCGGACGGCGCTCTTTCAGACAAACATCCGCCGCACGGGTAAGCAAATCACCGGCCGTTCCCGCGGCGATCGAACCCAGCGCTCCGGCGGAGCAAGGGACGATGACCATGCCGTCCACGATGGCGCTGCCGGAGGCGATGCTCGCGCCGATATCCTTGTTCGGCAGGTATTCGATTTTCTTTGCCGCGCCGCCAGTGAGCAGCGACGGAAGCTTCTTCGCGTCGGTGGGGACCACGCCGAGTTCCGTCGCCAAAAGCCGCATGCCGGCGTCGGTGGCGACCAAGAAAACGCGTTGGACGCGCGGGTCGGCATCCAGAAGCCTCAGCACGGATTGAGCGTACGCCGCACCGCTCGCACCGGTGATGCCGACTGTGATAATGCCGCTGGATTTTGGCATGTGTCGTGGCTGAATTATCGAGTGTAGGTGGCGAGTTTCGGCAAAGTCAAGGCGACGAGGGCCGGCCTTCATCCAGGCGCTCCCCCGGTTTCGTCTTGACAAGCGCCGGTGTATTTCCGAAAGTCGCTGGCACGCCAGGGACGGTCAATCCGGGCCGGAGCGGAGGGAATATGAACTGGATCGAAAGACTTTTTGTAAGGGCCAAACACTGGCAAATATTCCTGCTATTCGTCGTGATTTTTGTGGCCGCGGAGTTCCCCATCGTCGGCGATTTCACGTCGGCCGTGAAATCGCAGGAGGGCGCCGCGGAAGTTTTGCTGCTAACGGAAGTTCTGATGGCGGCTGCCGCGTGGTGTTTCCTCCTCTGGCTGTGGTCGCTGGGGTCCTTCTTGAACACGGTGACACCACCCGAGCTCCGGCTCAGGAACAAGGCTCTGCTATTGTCCGTGCTCTACTCGGCGTTCTACGTGGTGGTATCCATCGCTCTTTTTCACAGCATCAATCCGATGGCGTTTGCTGTCACCATTCCGCTGTCCCTTTTGGCCGTGTTTTGCGTGTTCTTCAATTTGTATTTCGTCGCGAAGAGCCTGGTATTAGCGGAAACCGGGAAGCCGGCAACTTTCGGCGACTACGTTGGGCCGCTCCTGTTGCTCTGGTTCTGCCTCATCGGTGTTTGGTTCATCCAGCCCAGGATCAACCGGCTGTATGCAGAGCGAGGGAGCGACGAACCGGCGAAGCAAGCGAGCGCTATCTGAATGGGCCGCGTTGCGTCATATCCTGGAAAGGTGGAAAATACACGCTGCTATCCGGAGGAGTGAGAAATGATTGCCAAGAGGAGATTGAGCGCTGCCGCGGTCGCGGGGCTGGGCTTCGTGCTGGGGCTGGGCGCGCTATTGAGCGCGGCGCCGGGCGAAAGCCAGGAGCCGGACGCGAGCATCAGGGTGCCAAAATTGGAATTTCGCGAAGTGAAACTGGACAACGGCTTGCGGGTGATCCTGGTGCCGGACCATTCCGCGCCGGTGTATTCGATTGACGTCTGCTACAACGTGGGCAGCCGCAACGAGCGCCCGGGGCGCACCGGTTTCGCGCACCTGTTCGAGCACATGATGTTCCAGGGCTCGGAAAACGTGGGTAAGGGCGAACACTTCATCCTGGTATTCAATAACGGCGGCGGAATGAATGGCACCACCAACGAAGACCGCACCACCTATTTCGAAGAGCTGCCGAAGAACCAGCTGGACCTGGGATTGTTTCTGGAAGCAGACCGCATGCGCGCGCTGAACATCACCCAGGCCAATCTGGACAACCAGCGGAACGCGGTGCAGGAAGAGCGGCGGCAAGGAATTGACAATCAGCCCTACGGCCGCGCGCGACTGGACGTGGATAATCTTTCCTACGACAACTTCGCGTACAAGCATTCGACGATCGGGTCCATGACGGACCTGAATGCGGCGAGCGTGGAGGACGTAAGGGATTTCTTCCGGATTTACTACGCGCCGAATAACGCGGTGCTGACGCTGGTGGGCGATTTCGATCCCGACCAAGCGCTGACCCAGGTGAAAAAATATTTCGGCAGCATCCCGGCGCAGCCCATGCCGCCGAAAGTGGATCTGACGGACGAGGCGCACTACGGCGAGCGCCGCGACATCATTTACGACCCGCTGGCGCGCCTCCCGCAAATTAACATCGCGTACCATATTCCGCCGGGCAACACGCCGGAAAACTACGCAGCGCACCAGCTGGCCATTATTCTGGGCCAGGGCGAGAGCTCGCGTTTCTACCAGCACCTGGTGAAAGACAAGCAGCTCGCTTCCGAGGTCAGGGTGCAAGCAGACGCGCGAATCGGCACCAGCCAGCTTTACATCTCCGCGAATCCGCGGCCGGGCGTGAAAGTGGAAGACCTGGAAAAGGCCATTGACGAGGAGATTGCCGCGGTGGTGAAGAGCGGGATTACCCCGGACGAGCTGGCGAAAGCCAAGACCCAGCTGCTGATGCAGTACATCGAACGCCGGCGCTCGTCCCTGTACACCGCCATACTGATCGGCAATTACACGGTGTACTTCAACGATCCGAATTTGATCAATACGATCCTGGACAAGGAACAGGCGGTAACGCTCGATGAAGTGAACGCCGTGGCGAAAAAATATCTGGTGCAGGATCAGCGCACGGTGGTGATCACCTATCCGGCAGCGGATGAGAATGCGTCGTCGAAGGGGGCGCAATGAGAGGGAGCGCGATGAGGAAATTCGCCGGGAACGGGATGATTTCATGGGCGGCGACGGTGGCGCCGGCCGCGCTGGCGATCTGCCTGGGACTGCTGGTGGGCACGGCGCCGGCGCAAGGCCAGGGCAAGGGCGCGCCGCTCAGCCAGGTGCAACGGCTGAACCGCGCGCCGGTGAACAAGGAAATCCTGCGCGTGCAATTGCCGCGGCCGACCGTGGAAAAACTGAAGAACGGGCTGACCATCTTGCTGCAAGAAGACCACAAGCTGCCGACGGTGGCATTCACCATGTGGATTCGTCCCGGACAACTGGCGGACCCCAGCGATCTGCCGGGGCTGGCGTCGTTCACCGCGGGCATGCTGCGGGAAGGGACCGAAATACGCAGCAGCGAGCAGATCGCCAGCGAAGTGGATTCGATGGGCGCGACGCTGGAGGCGACTTCGCGCTTCGGCACGAGCTATACGTCGGTGGACGCGTCGGGGCTGATCACGGACACGGCCAAGATTCTGGACCTGCTGAGCGACGTGGTGCTGCATCCGAGCTTTCCCGCGAGCGAACTTGCCAAGTACAAACAGACAGAAGGCGCGAGCCTGGAACAGCGGCTCTCGAATCCGGCGTTCCTGGGGCAGCAAGGATTCCGCCGGGTGATTTACGGCGGCACTCCGATGGCCGTGGCGTCGGCAACCAAGGAATCCATCGCCAAGATCAGCGTGGACGATTTGAAAAGCTTCCACGACAAGCACTATGTGCCGGGCAATACGATTCTGGGCGTCACCGGAGATTTCAAGAGCAGCGAGATGCGCGCCGAGATCGAACATTATTTCGGAGCGTGGACCGGAGCGGCAGAATCACCCGAGGCGTTTGCAGCGGAAGCGGCGCCGCAGCCCACGAAAATCACTCTGGTGGATCGCCCCGGCTCGGTGCAAACCTTCATCATCGGAGGAGACCGGGCGATTCGGCGGACCGACCCGCAATACTACGGCTTGACGGTGATGAACCAGGTGCTGGGAGGAGGGCCGCAGGCGCGCTTGTTTCTGGATTTGCGCGAGGAGCACAGCCTGACTTACGGATCCTACAGCCGGTTCGACGCGGAGATTTATCCGGGCGACTGGATGGCGTTTGCGCCGGTGCGCACGAAAGTAACCGGCGACGCGATGGACCGGTTCCTCTATGAATTCAAGAAAATCAACGACGAGCCGGCGCCGCAGAGCGAAATGGACGACGCCCACCGGGCCATCATCGCGAGCTTCGCGCTTTCGCTGGAGGAGCCGAGCGAGATCCTGGGCGATTGGCTCACCGTGCAGTATTACGGCCTGCCCGTGGATTATTGGGACAAGTACCCAGACCACATCGGGGCGATTGACGCGGCAGGCGTGCAAGCGTCCGCGAAGAAATTCGTGGACCTCGATCACTTGCAGTGGGTTTGCGTGGGAGATCGCAAGCAAATCGAAAGTGTGCTGAAGAAGTACGGGCTGGTGAGCGTGGTGGACGTTACCGGCAAGGCGGAGAACTAGAATCGCGAGGACGCTACGTTTGGCGCGGAGCGGGTCTGCGACCCGCTCCCGCGGGAAACGACGCGGCGCTCTTCAACCCTTCTTGATGAGGCGGACCAGGAGCAGCAGCAGAATGGCGCCCACGGTGGCCATCACCAGGCGGCCAATCAGACCGTACGCCACCAAACCCAGCAGACCGAAGACCCAGCCGCCAATGATGGATCCCACGATGCCGACGATGAGGTCCACCAGGACTCCCATGCCGGAACCTTTCACGATTTTCCCCGCCAGAAAGCCGGCGAGGATGCCGATGATGATTTCCCAGACCAAGCCCATGGGCGCACCTCCAGCGGAATTGAACGAAAATCAAGCGCCGCGAAACGGTTCCCCCGGCGCGTGACAGGGCGCCACTGTAGCACGAATCCCCGCGAATTGACGCACAGGGACGGCCGCCGCCGGAGCAGTGCTAGAATGCGGAGCCTGCACAGGGCACACCATGGATGAACAAGACGTCCGAAAATTTCTGGAGGCGGTGAAGCGCGGCGCGCTGCCGGTGGAAAGCGCCATCGAGCAACTGCGCCAGTGGCCGTACGAGGATCTGGGCTTCGCGAAGATTGATCACCATCGCGCGCTGCGCCAGGGATTTCCGGAAGTAATCTTCGGGCGCAAGAAAACGGCCAAGCAGGTGGCGGAGATCGTGCGCGGGATGCTGCGCGCGAAGGCTTCGCACAATATTCTGGTGACCCAGGCGAACAAGAAGGTTTTCGCGGCGGTGAAGAAGCTGGCGCGCGCGGCGCGCTTTCACGAATTGTCGGGGGCCATCACGATTACCCGTAGCGCGGCGATTCATGGCAAGGGCCTGATCCTGGTCGTCACGGCGGGCACCAGCGATATTCCCGTGGCGGAAGAAGCGCTGGTGACGGCGCAAATCATGGGAAATCGCGCCGAGGCGATTTATGACGTGGGCGTCGCAGGGCTGCACCGCCTGCTCGAGCATCGCAAGAAATTGGCGGCGGCGCGCGTGATCATTTGCGTGGCGGGAATGGAAGGGGCGCTGCCGAGCGTGGTGGCCGGCCTGGTGGCGGCGCCGGTGATCGCGGTGCCGACCAGCACGGGCTACGGTTCGAGCTTCGGGGGCTTGACCGCCTTGCTGGCGATGCTGAACAGCTGCGCTTCGAACGTGAGCGTGGTGAATATTGATAACGGATTCGGCGCCGGGTGCGTGGCGAGCGTGATTAACCGGGCTTAGCCGCGCAAGCGCGGAGCCACCGAGTAAATAAAAGAACGCAATTGCTTCTTCTTCCTGTTCAAAACCTTTGCAGTCGAATGCCCCGGCGATTCCCGGGTAGGCCCGCAGCTACCTACGATAGCGCGGCGGTGAGAGCGGCGGCTAGCAGAGGCTCTTCTTCCGGAGAAACGGTGCGGAGGTCGAGGATCAGGCGGTCATCCTCGATACGGGCGACGACGGGCGTTGGCGCGACCGCAGTAGCGCCGTCCGGGGCGCCGGCTTGCGGTTGGCGCAGACGCTCTTCCAGCCGCGCGACGGAGTGGCGCGCGCTGGTCACGGTGATCAGCGCGGTGGGTAATTGCTGGTCCGGCGTGGAACCGCCGCCGATCACCGAAAGTCCGGGATGGATTTCGAGCTTCACGCCGTCGTCTGGCAGCGACGGGCGCAATTTTTCGCAGAAATCCCGGGCGCGTTTGGCGATTTCCTCAGCGGAAAGGCGAATCATGCGCAACGCGGGAATTTCCTCGAGCGCGCCGCGCAAGTAGGATTGCAGCGTGGCTTCCAGCGCCGCGATGGTGAGCTTGTCCACGCGGAGCGCGCGGAAAAGGGGGTTGGCGCGGATGCGCTCCACGATTTCTTTCTTGCCGGCGATGATTCCCGCCTGCGGACCTCCCAGCAATTTATCGCCGCTGAAAGTGATGACAGAAGCGCCCGCGGCGCAACTGGCGCGCGCTACAGGCTCGGAAACGCCGCTGGCCGCAAGGTCGGCGATGCAGCCAGAGCCCAGATCTTCGTAGAGCGGCAGATGAAAACGCTCGCCGAGCGCGGCCAGCTCTTCGAGCCCCGGGCGCTCGGTGAACCCGGTAATGCGGAAATTCGAGGGATGCACGCGCAGGAGCAGGCGGGTGCGGTCGGTGATGGCGCGCTCGTAGTCGCGCAGGCGAGTGCGATTGGTGGTGCCGACTTCGCGCAGCAACGCGCCGCTTTCGGCCATGATGTCCGGAATGCGGAATCCATCGCCGATTTCGATCAATTCGCCGCGCGAGACCACGACTTCGGCGCCTTTCGCGAGCGTATTCAGAACCAGAAATACCGCCGCGGCGTTGTTGTTGACGACGATGGCGGATTCGGCCCCCACCAGATCCGCAAGCAGCCGCGCGGTGTGAACGTCGCGTTTGCCGCGTTCACCGCGCGCCACATCGTATTCCAGATTCGAGTAGCCGGCCGCAGTAGCAGCGATTTGCGCGACAGCGGCGGACGAAAGCGGCGCGCGGCCAAGGTTGGTGTGCAGCACCACGCCGGTAGCGTTGATCACTCGGCGCAGCGACGGGGCGAGAGCGGCCTCGACCTCGGCGGCGACGGCAGCTTCCAGCTTGCCCAGGTCGAATGCTTCCGAATTCGCAGTGCCGGTTTGCGGCGGCTGGCTCTTGATGCGCGCGCGGAAGCCGGCGAGAACGTCCCGAACCGCCCGGGTGACCAGCCCGCGGCCGGATTTTTCTACCAGGGCGGCCAGACGCGGCAGCAGGAGCAGTTCATCCACCGAAGGAAGCGCGCGGAGGCTCGCGCCGACGTCCTGGCGTAATTTGGCGGCGGGTTCTGGTAGGGGACTCATCGCTAAGACATTTGAACACAATGCGATACGAGCTGGCAACCGCAGGCTCACGGCCTGGCATTTCCCTTTGCGACATAGGCGCGCAGGGTCACATTGACGCCGCCCGTGGCGCACCTTACGCTGGAGATTCAGGCGGCTTCCCACTGACGGTGCGGACGGCGAGAACTTCCGCGCCGCAGCCGGCCTGCACAAAAAATCATGGCGACGATTGACGAAGAACTCGGACAGATCGAGCGGGACATCCGCACGCTGAAAATTGAGTTCGAGCAGTACTTCGGTGGCGGGCGCTCGCGCCCTCCCACGGATACGCAATGGCGCCTGGAGACGAACCTGAAGCGGTATTCGGACCGCTCGGGGGAGCTCTCTTCCGGGCAGCGATTCCGCTATTCGAATCTTGCGTCCACATACGCGAAATACCAGGATATGTGGCGCAAGAAGCTGACGCAAAAAGAGTCCGGAACCACGCCGCACCATTACGGCGCCGCGGCGAAGGCCATCGAGGCAGAGCGGGCGCGCAAGGCCGCGGAAGATGCCATGCGGACGCGCGCTGCCGAATCGGCTGTGACCAGGAAGGCGGAAGAGGATGTCGCGGTCTCTTCGGCTACCGCGATTGCCCACGCGGCGGCGGACGCTGCGACGCGGGCCGCAGAGGTAAGGCATGCCGCTGATTTTGCTCTGGCGCTTTCCGACCCGGAAAACGAGACGGAAAAAGTGGAAAAACTCTACCAGCGCCTGGTGGAAGCGCGCTCGGAAACCGGCGAAAAGGCCGGTGTGCCCAGCCTGAAGGATTTCGAGCGATTCGTTACGCAGAAAACGAAAGACCTGAAGGAAAAAGGCGGCCGTGAGATCGAGTACACCGTCAGCATCGAAGGCGGGCACGTGAAATTGAGAGCCCGCGTTTCGAGCTAGCATCCATTCCAGCGCGTTCAGCTGTGACGCGCGTTCCGCCGCACAGCGTTTGCATCCCCGCAACGCATGAATCCGGAAGACAGCCCGCGGGCTCTCTACCTCGGCGCCCCGTTTCCTTCGCATTGATTCTTTTCAGCAATGCGACACCCTTCCGAAATTATCCACGAACGCATACACTGGCAGGGCTTTCCTGGACGGGAGGAATCATCGTGGCGGGAGAACGTGGAGTGGCACGGGCGCTCGTGAGCGTGTTCGATAAGAGCGGCGTGGTGGAATTTGCGCGGGAGTTGGCGTCGCTGGGAATCGAAATCGTTTCCACCGGAGGCACGGCGCGCTTGCTGCGCGAAGGCGGCGTGACGGTGCGCGACGTGGCGGAATTGACCGGCTGGCCGGAAATGCTCGGTGGCCGGGTGAAGACCCTTCATCCCAAGGTGCACGGCGGCATCCTGTTTCAGCGCGGAAAGGCCGAAGATCGCAAGCAGGTGCAGGAGCACGGCATCGTCCCTGTGGATCTGGTGGTGGTGAATTTATACCCGTTTTCGGCGACGGCGGCAAAGTCCGGCGTGACGCCGGAGGAATTGATCGAGAACATTGATATCGGCGGCCCGGCGATGGTGCGGTCGGCGGCGAAAAATTTTCAGAGCGTGGGCGTGGTGACCGACCCAGGCGATTACGCGGCGATCTCGGCGGAACTGCGCGCGCAAGGCGAGCTGAGTCTGGCGACGCGGCTGAATCTGGCGCGGAAGGCTTACGCCCGAACCTCCCGTTACGACGGAGAGATCGCCACAGAGCTCGAGCGGCTTACGGTGAACGACGACGCCCCAGGTGGCATCGCCATCGGCGCGCTGGAACAACTGCCGCAGCGGATCCATATCGCGCTGGAGCGCCGTCAATCCATGCGCTACGGCGAGAATCCGCACCAGGCGGCGGCGCTGTACATTCCGGCGGGAAGCCCGGCGACCGGCCTCGCGGGCGCAAAGCAACTGCAGGGCAAGGAGCTTTCGTACAACAATCTGGTGGACCTGGATTCCGCGTGGGGACTGGCGGCAGAACTTCGCCGGACCGGCGCGGTCATCGTCAAGCACAATAATCCTTGCGGCGCGGCGGAGCAGGAATCCTTGCGCGACGCGTACGTGAAAGCGCTGGCCTGCGACCCGGTGTCGGCGTTTGGTGGAGTGCTGGCGTTCAATCGCGCGCTTGATGCCGCGACCGCCGAGGAAGTGGCCAAGCTGTTCGTGGAATGTATCGTCGCGCCGGGATACGCGGCGGCGGCGCTGGAAAAACTGGCCGGCAAGAAAAATCTGCGTTTGCTGGAATTGCCCGGCGAGGAGCCGGCGGAAGCTCTCGAACTGAAGCGCATCTCCGGCGGCGTGCTGGTGCAACAGCCGGACCGGCACGAGCTGGCCGAAGCGGACCTGAAGGTGGCGACGGAACGCGCGCCGACTCCCGCGGAATTGCGCGGGCTGCTCTTCGGCTGGAAAGTCTGCAAACACGTGAAATCGAATGCGATCGTCTTCGCGCGCGAGGGGCAGACGGTGGGCGTGGGCGCGGGACAGATGAGCCGCGTGGATTCCGTCAAGATCGCGGTCATCAAGGCCGCAACAAATGGGCTGGACCTGGCGGGCAGCGTGGTCGCTTCGGACGCATTTTTTCCCTTTCCCGACGGCGTCGAGGAAGCGGGAAAAGCAGGAGCGACGGCGGTGATCCAGCCGGGAGGCTCGGTGCGCGATGCGGATGTGATCGCTGCGGCAAATAAGCTGGGGATGGCGATGGTGTTTTCGGGCGTGCGGCACTTCCGGCACTAGGGCAGCGCGCGCAAATTCAAGAATGACGCAGTGGTTGCAGGCGACGCGCGGTCACCGTCACTTTTTCTTCTGGTGAGCGCCAGCATTCGGCGCGGTGGCGGCGAGCGGCTGGCGGTGATAGGTGATTTCGATGATCTGCGGCTCGCCATTTGCGGGGACGATCTCGGAACGCGAGGTGTAGGTGTCCGCGTCCACTCGGGTAAAGATGGCGCGTTTGGGCATGCCGTTCGCGGGATTTTCAAAGTCGAAGTTCTTCGCGTCGGCGCTCGCCAGGTTCAGCACCGTCGCGTCCGATTTTTCCCAGGGCACCAGTTCCGGCGTGAAATGCCGGAAGTAGAAATTCACGCCGCCGGGCTTTTCCACCAGCGTGAAGAATTCGATCACCAGAATCTTGTCGCTTTCGGTCAGGCGAAAATCGCCGACCATTACGCCGGCTTTCGGCGCCATCCACACCTGCTCGGCGACTCGCGGCCCCCAGTCGCCACGCCAACGCCCCTCGAGCCAGGCGAAGTCCGATAGCTTCAGGGTCGGAGCCGTCTGCGGCGGGCCCCCCGGAGCAGCGGCGGCGGGTACAACGGCTGGCGCAGTCTTCGATTGCGAGTCTGCTCCGGCGGGTTGCTGCGCGGAGCCTGGGCGCGAGGAGAGCAGCAGCGCAAGCAGCGCTGCGCAGGCCAGCAGGACGCCGATTCGAGTGCGCAACATCCCTAACCTCCCTACTTTGCGGCGGGGCGATTTTCCCACAGGTTTCCCGCCGCTCTTAGCTTGTTTTGGGGGCCCCGGGCCTATTCGCTAAAAACTCTATCATGGAGGTATCCCAGCGCGGCTTCTTTGCGTCCAAAGGAATGTGCGATACCGGGAAGAACCGGCGCAGGTATTGCTTTGACCGTTTTGCGCCGCTGTACGATAATGGAGTTTTGCGAGTGACGCATGAAAACAACAATCGGGATCGCACTTTCGTCATTGATTTGCCTGGTCGCGGCGGCGCCGCCCGCGCGCGCGCAGACTACTTCGCCTGAATCGTCCGCCCCGGTTGTTCCTAAGACCGCCGAGCCTGCGCAGAGTTCCGCCTCGCCGGCCCCCGCTCCGAGCAATCAGGCTGCGACGCGCGGCGATATCTATTACTACTTCACGATGGGCCACGTGGACGAGCAGCAGTACGAGCTGACCGGCCGCTCGGACCTGGCGACGGAATCCATCGAATCCTACAAGAAGGCCCTGGAGCTCGAACCGGGCTCGCCCGTGATCATGGAACGGCTGGCGGAGATTTACGCCAAGTCGCAGCGCATGAGCGAAGCCGTAGCGCAAGCCCAGGGAGCGCTGCAAGCCGATCCGAATAACGTGAACGCGCACCGCCTGCTGGCGCGCATTTACGTCCGGGAGCTCGGCGATTTGAGCGTCGGGGACGTGCAGAAGGAAACCCTGGAGAAAGCCATCGCACAATTCCAGGAAATTTTGAAGATTCAGCCGGACGATGTCTATTCCGCGCTGTGGCTGGCGCGGCTCTATCGTTTTGAAAATCAGCACAGCGAAGCGGAAACGGTGCTGCGCGGGCTGCTGGCGCGCGACCCCAGCAACGGTCCGGCGCTCGAACAATTGAGCCAGTTGCTGATGGACGAAGGCCGGTCGCAAGAAGCCGTGAAGCTGCTTTCGGACGCGGCGGGAGATTCCGCCTCACCGGAAATTTACGACCTGCTCGGTGACGCCTATTCGCAAGCGAAGGATTATCCGAAGGCCGAAGAGGCTTATCGCAAAGCCGTCGAGGAAGACCCGGACGACCCCGGCCATCTGCACGGGCTGGCGCAAGCGCTGATGGCCCAGGACAAGTACGCGGACGCGCTCGAGCAGTTCAAGCGGCTTGCGGAAATCGAGCCGGGCACCGCGGAGAATTATTTGCGGATGGCGCAGTTGTATCGCCGGCTGGGGAAATTCGACCAAGCGGAAGCGAGCCTGTTGCGGGCGAAGCAATTGGCGCCCGGCAGCCTGGAAGTGCTCTACAACGAAGCGCTGTTGTACGAGGACCAGGGCCGGTACGACGACGCAGTGAAGGTGCTGAGCGATGCAATCGCGGGGATGAAGAGCCAGTCGAGCAGTGCGGCAACTTCCCCGGAAAGCGGAGCCGACGGCGCCGCGGGCGGCGAATCGAGTCCCAACGCACTGGCGATTCTTTACGAGCAGTTGGGCCACGCGTACCGCGAAGAGGAGAATTACGCCGCGGCGATTCAGACCTATGAGGACATGAGCAAGCTGGGTCCCGACGCGCAGAAGCGCGCCCAAATGCTCCTCATTGATACCTACCGCGAAAGCCGCGACCTGGATCGCGCCATCGCCGAAACCCAGAAGGCGCTGGCGGCTTCCCCGAATGACGAGAGCCTGACGGTGACGCTGGCAGCTCTCTACGGCGAGAAATCAGACGCCGATGCCGCAACGAAGCTCCTCGATGGCCTGCTGAAAGGAAACGACAGCGACCAGGAAATTTACCTGAACCTCGCGCAAGTGCAGGAGCGCGGCAAGAAGTACACGGAGGCCGAGCAATCGGCGGAGAAGGCCGAGCAACTGGCGCAGGGGAACGACGACAAGGAATCCGCGTGGTTCATGCTGGGAGCCATCTACGAGCGGCAGAAGAAATTCGATCAGGCCGAGCAGGAATTCCGCAAGGTGCTGCAAGTGAACCCGGGCAACGCTTCGGTGTTGAATTACTACGGCTACATGCTGGCCGACCGTGGCGTGCGTCTGGACGAAGCGACGGCGATGATCCAGCGCGCGGTGATGCAGGAACCGAGCAACGGCGCGTACCTGGACAGCTTGGGCTGGGCGTACTACAAGCAAAATAAGCTGACGGAAGCGGAAGAAAACCTGCGTAAAGCCTCCGAGCGTCAGAAGCACGATCCGACCATCCTGGGGCATTTGGGCGACGTGTACGCCAAGCTGGGCCAGAGCGAGCAGGCCGAAGCCTACTGGGAGCGCGCGCTGGCGGAATGGCAGAAAGCCGTGCCCGCGGATTACGAGATGGACAAGGTCAACGAGCTGGACGCGCAACTGAAGAACCTAAAACGGCGCACGGCGCAAAAAACCACGCCAGACGCGGCAAAACCGCAGTAAGCTCCCCCGCATGACCCGCGCGAAAACCAAGACAAAATCGGTGCGCCTTCCGGCGTTCGCAAAAATCAACCTGTGTCTGCACGTAGTGGGCAAGCGCGCGGACGGGTATCACGAGCTGCGCACGATTTTTCAGACCATCTCCCTGCACGACACGCTGGAACTCTCCATCGCGCCGGGTTCCTCCACTGCGGCGTTCACCTTGACGTCGAACGATCCGGACTTGCCCGTGGGCCCGGAGAATCTGGTATCCCGCGCCGTCGAAACCATCCGTTACGAAATCGGATTTCAAGGCGGCGTGACCGCGCACCTGGAAAAGAAAATCCCCGTGGCGCGCGGCCTGGGCGGAGGTTCCAGCGACGCGGCGGCGGCGCTCATCGGCATGTTGCGGCTCACCGGACACCAGATGGCTTTGCCGCGATTGATGGAGATAGCCGCGAGCCTGGGCGCGGATGTGCCGTTCTTCCTGTTCGGGGGGCGCGCGCTGGCGGTGAGCCGGGGCGATGAAATCTATCCACTGCCGAATGCCGCGAAACAGACGATCGTGGTGGTTTCGCCGCGAGATATCGGCGTGAGCACCAAGGATGCCTACCTCTGGGTCTCGGAGCAATTGACAAAACCCGCGGAAACCCATAGAATTTGGGGGTTCTGCGCTCTGTGCTGGAGCCGGCAGGGGGCGGGCGTCTCGAACGATTTCGAGGGGCCAGTCTTCCACCGTTATCCGCAACTCGGAGAAATCCGAAACGGATTGCTCGAGCGAGGAGCCGCAGATGCCGCGCTGGCGGGTAGCGGGTCGGCGGTGTTCGGAATATTCCGAAACCCAGCGCGTGCGCGCCGAGCCGCTCGTGCGTTCCCGGAAGATTCGGTTTTCGTCGTTGAAACCCTATCCAGGGAAGACTATGGCCGTGCTTTGGGCTGGCGTGCGAATGCGCACGCGCGCCTGAGTGTGGGCGGCTGAGGGAATATTTTTGGCTGACGATAAATTCAAAATCTTCTGCGGCACTGCCAATCCTGCGCTGGCGAAAGCGATTTGCCAATACGTGGGCGTGCCGCTGGGCGAAGCGGAACACGGCCAGTTCAGCGACGGCGAGACGCGCTACCAGATACTGGAAAATGTGCGCGGGGCGGATGTATTCGTGGTGCAGCCCTGCTGCGCTCCGGTGAATTTCAATTTGATGCAGCTGCTGCTGATGATAGACGCGTTCAAGCGCGCGTCGGCATGGCGCATCACGGCGGTGGTTCCGTATTACCCGTACGCGCGCCAGGACCGCAAGGACCGGCCGCGCGTGGCGATTTCGGCGAAGTTGGTGGCGGACCTGCTGGAAACGGCGGGAGCCAGCCGGGTGTTGACGCTGGATCTGCACGCACCGCAGATTCAGGGATATTTCAATATTCCGGTGGATCACTTGTTCGCTTCGCCGGTGCTGGTGGAGCATTTTCAGAAGATGAGCCTGGGCCCCATCACCGTGGTTTCACCGGATGCGGGCGGCGTGGAGCGCGCGCGATTTTTCGCGAAGAGAATTGGGGCGCCGCTGGCCATCGTGGACAAGCGCCGCATTGACGTGAACGTGAGCGAAGTGATGCACCTGATCGGCGACGTGGCCGGGCGCCCGGCTCTGGTGATTGACGACATTATTGACACTGCGGGAACGCTGGTAAAGACGGCGGAAGCGCTGCTGGAGCACGGCGCGACCCGGGTGTTCGCGGCTTGCACCCATGCGGTGCTTTCCGGACCGGCCGTGGAGCGAATCGCGAAATCGAAAATCGAGGCGGTAGTGGTATCGGATTCCGTCCCGCTGACCGAGGCGGCGCAAAAGCTGGGAAAGATCACGGTGCTGAGCGTGGCGCCTTTGCTGGCGCGCGGCATCCAGTCCATCCACGAAGAGACTTCGATCAGCGAATTGTTTATTTAGCGGCAGGACCGGCTTGCTGCCGGTGGATTTCGACGGAAAAAGGGAGCCGGCAAGACGCCGGCGCAACGAGGGAATTATGGAAACGTTTACGATTGAAGGCCAGGTTCGCGAGGGACGCGGGAAAGGCCCCGCGCGGCGTACGCGCCTGACCGGGATGGTTCCGGCAATTCTGTATGGCGGGAAGAAGGATGCGCTTTCTATTTCCGTAAGTGCCAAGCAGGTAGCGCGCATTCTCCGCTCGGAAACGGGGCACAACACGATTTTCACCGTGCAGGTGGCTTCCGGCGCCGCGGAAAAGGCGATGGTGAAGGATTGGCAGGTGGACCCGGTGAGCGGCAAGCTGCTGCACGCGGACCTGTACCGCATCGCCATGGACGTGCGCATGCGCGTGCGCGTGCCGGTGCACACGTTCGGCGAGCCGCAAGGCGTGAAGATGCAGGGCGGCGTGTTCGAGACGGTGACGCGCGAAGTGGAAATCGAATGCCTGCCCGCGGACATTCCGGAAGAGTTTCGCGTGGACGTTTCGGAGATGCTCATCGGCAAGCAGTTGCGCGCCGCCGACCTGCCGTTTGATCCGGCGAAAATCAAGCTGCTGACCGACCCGGTGCGCGTGATTGCGCACGTGGTGGTGCTGAAGAAGGAAGAGGAACCGGTGGCGGATGCGGCGGTCACGGCGGATGCGGCGCCGGCCGAGCCCGAAGTGATGAAGAAGGGCAAGAAGGAAGTGGAAGAGGGCGAAGGCGAGGCCGCGGAAGCCCCCGCGAAGGCGGAGAAGTCCGAGAAGAAGAAGTAGTCTTCTTCCGCTGCGCCGGATAACTGGCGGCAGGCGCTCAGGGTAAAAATGAGACTCATCGTCGGCCTCGGCAACCCTGGCCCGGAATACGAGTTCACGCCGCACAACATGGGTTTTCTGGCCGTGGATGCCCTGGGCGGGCGCGCCGGGATTCGCGTGACGCGCCCGGAAGCGAAGTCGTACGTGGGACTGGGGACCATCGCGGGAAATGAAGTGGCGCTGGCCAAGCCGCAGACGATGATGAATCTGAGCGGCGCGGCGGTGCGGTTGCTTCTGGAGCGCTACGAATGCCAGGCCGCCGAGATGATCGTCCTGAGCGATGAAGCGGCGCTGCCCTGGGGCATGCTGCGCATCCGGGAACGAGGCAGCGCCGGCGGCCACAACGGCCTGAAGTCCATCATCGCGGCGATCGGAACGAATGAATTTATCCGGGTGCGGCTGGGCGTGAAGCCGGAATATCCGCTCGAGGACATGGCGGATTACGTCCTGGGCACGATGCGCAAGCCCGAGCGCGAAATCGCCGCGCAGATGGTGGCGGACGCCGCCGAGGCGGTCGAGCTGATTTTGGCGGAAGGCGTCGCCAAGGCGATGACGCGGTTTAACCGGCGCGTGGAAGCCGATGGCGAGGATTCGGAGTGAACGAGTTTTAGAACTCTGAAGTTGCGGAAGATGCCGACGGAAGTTGCGCACGGGAACTGGGAACGGAAGATACGAAGACGAATCGAGGACCTATGGAAGAGCGTCAGTACGACCTGATTTTTATCTGCCGCCCGGATACCCCGGAAGCGGACGTTGACAAGGTAATCGCCACCCTGGAGACCACGGCCACGGAAAAAGGCGCGAAGATCGAGTCCGTCGCCAAGTGGGGCCGCAAGCGCATGGCGTACCGCGTGCAAAAGCTGCACGAGGGATACTTTGTGTACATGGTGCTGAAGTCCACGCACGGCGAAGTGGTGAAAGAACTGGAGCGCCGCCTGAAAGTGGCGGACCCGGTGATCAAGTACCTCACCGTGCGCCTCGATGAAGAATTGAAGCGCCAGGAAAAGCTGAAGCGGCATCGCGAACGGCGTGCCGCGCGCCGTCCGCGCAAGACGGCCGTTGCCCCGGCCGCTCCGGCGCCGCCACCGGTGGTTCCACCGAGCGAGCATTCCGCGCCGACGGCGTAGCATCGGGCATCGGGCATCGCGTTGCCCCGCAGCGTCGCGCGTGTAGCGCGCATGAACGCCAGGACTTGCCGGCGTGCCGGAAGCTTCTGGACGAGCAGTCCAACCGGGCCATCGGCCCCAGAGATTTTCAAGGGAAATTAGTCAGGAGACTCGAATGGCAGAAGAAAACGCACCAGTGCAGCAATCACACGGCCCCTCGTCGGGGGGCATGCGCTCGTCAGGACCGGGCGGTCCCGGCGGCGCGGGCGGCGGACGCCCCGGCGGTCCGGCCAAGCGCGGCAAGCGGAATTTCATTCGCAAGAAGAAAGTGTGCCGCTTCTGCGTGGATAAGGCCGATTTCATTGACTACAAGAAGGCCGAGATTCTCGCGCCGTTCATCCAGGAGCGGGGCAAGATTCTGCCCCGGCGCATGACCGGCACTTGCTCGCGGCACCAGCGCTGGCTGACCGTGGCCATCAAGCGGGCGCAGAATATCGCGCTGCTGCCGTTCGCCGCGGAGCTGTAGTCCGCAGCGGCTGGCACGCGTAGGGCACATCGGCGGCGAGCAATGCTGAAATTCGCCGCGGCGTAACGAAGCAGTCGGATGCCGGCCACGCGCCGGCGCCACTTTCAAAGGATTCGAGGTTCGCACAATGCAAATCATTCTGCAGGAAGACGTGGAAAAGCTGGGAACGCGCGGGCAACTGGTGGAAGTCGCCGAAGGTTACGCACGCAATTTTTTGCTGCCGCGCAAGCTGGGCCTGGAAGCCACGGCCGGCAACCTGAAGCGCCTGGAGCGCATGCGCGCGCACTTCGCAAAGAAGGAAGCCACTGAAAAAGACGCCGCGCAGAAGCAGGGCGAACAGCTCGCCGGCGTGTCTCTGGAATTCACGCGCAAGGCCGGGGAGAACGACCAGCTCTTCGGCTCGGTCACTTCGCTCGACGTCGCCGAAGCGCTGGCCGCGAAGGGCTTCGAGATTGACCGCAAGCGCATCGTGCTCGGCGAGCCTATCAAGGTGATGGGCGACTACGAGGTCCCCGTCAAGCTCCATCGCGAAGTCACGGTGAACGTGAAAGTCGCGGTGAAGAAGGAAGAGTAAGCTTTTTCGCCGCCCGTTCGGTTGCCGGCGGTTTTTGAGATTGGCGAATGTAAGAGGCGCCCTGAAGTTCAGGACGCCTTTTTCTTTTGCGCGCCGCGTTTTCCACTTTTCCGCAATCGTCCACAGGCCTATCGCCGCCGGTACGATTGACTCGCGCGCGCGTGGGCGTAAGATTGGGTCAGCTGCAGCCGGACGCAAACGCAAACCATGCCAGGCGACGCCACTCTCGAACGGCCCTTACCGCACAATCTGGAAGCCGAGCGCAGCATACTCGGCGCCATCCTGCTGGATAATCACGCGCTCAACGCGGCGATCGAAAAAGTGCGCTCGGAGGATTTCTTCCTGCCGCAGCACCGGCAGATTTTCGAGCGCATGGTGCAACTGGGCGAAAAGCAGCAGGCCATTGATATCGTCACGCTGATGGAGGATCTTTCGCGGCGCGGCGAGCTGGAATCGGCGGGCGGGATCGCCTATATCTCGCAACTGGCGGATGGCCTGCCGCGAATCACCAACGTCGAGCACTACGCGCGAATCGTCAAGGAAAAATCGGTCCTGCGCAGCCTGATTTTTTCCGCCTCCGCGATTCAGGAGCAAGCGCTCGCGGCGGGCGACGATGCGGACGTGATTCTGGACCGCGCCGAGTCCGTGATTTTTCAGCTGGCGGAGGACCGGGTAAAGGCGGGGCTGATCGGCGTCAAGGAACTGGTGCGCGACAATTTCGAGCGCCTCGAGAAAATATTCAGCGAAGGACGGCGCATCACCGGGCTCGCCACCGGCTACGCCAATCTGGACAACGAAACCGCCGGCTTGCAGCCTTCCGAGCTGATCATTCTGGCGGCGCGGCCCTCCATGGGAAAGACGGCGCTGGCGCTGAACATCGCCGAAAACGTCGCGGTGCGGCACCGCGAGCCCGTGGCAATCTTCAGCCTGGAAATGTCCAAGGAGTCGCTGCTGCTGCGCTTGCTGGCATCCGAGGCGCGCGTGGACGCGCACAAATTCCGCACCGGGCACATGAATCGCGACGACTGGGGAAAAATCACCGCATCGCTGACGAATCTGGCCGAGGCGCCATTGTGGATTGACGATTCCGCTTCTTCCACGGTGATGGAGATGGGCGCGAAGGCGCGGCGCCTGAAACGCGACCGCGGCCTTTCGCTGATCATCGTGGACTACCTGCAATTGGTGGTGCCCACCAACATGGGCCGGCAAAGCAATCGCCAGGAAGAAGTTTCGGGCATGTCGCGGGCGCTGAAAGGGCTGGCCAAGGAATTGAAAGTGCCAATCATGGTGCTCAGCCAGTTGACGCGCGCGCCGGAACGCGAAGAGCGCAAGCCGCAACTGGCGGACCTGCGCGAATCGGGCGCGATCGAGCAGGATGCGGACGTGGTGCTGTTCATCAACCGGCCGAATTTCTACAAGACCGATCTGCCGGACGAAGATCGCGCGAAGGCAGAGCTGATCATCGCCAAGCAGCGCAACGGTCCCACCGGCAATTTGAATTTCGTTTTTCTGGCGCGGCACACGCGGTTTGAAGAAGCGGCGCCGGATGCCTGGAGCGCGGGCGGCGGGCCGGAGGAATAGTTGCCGGCCGTGTGCGCGCGAACGCACGGTTGTGTCGAGATGAACCCGAATTCCGAGATATGCCCCCCGGCGAAAGTAGAATCCTCCAGCGCGGATCTGTGCAACTCCATCCTTTTCATACGCTTACAGGGCTAGCAAGGCTGTGGCTCGCCCGGACCGGCGAGTGGCTGGCGTCCTGCAATAATCCGAAACGGATGTTTACCTAAACGGCGCGCAGCGCGTTGCGGGCGGGAAATTTGTTCGCGCGCACGGCGAGGACTCTGGCATTCTAAATGACGATGTCAAAAACAATTCATTTTGCAGGGCGCCCGGTATGGGCGGAGATTTCTCTGCGAGCCGTCGTGCATAACCTGCGGGCGATTCGCAAACAGATCGGGCCGCGGCGAAAAATTCTCGCGGTGGTGAAATCCAACGCCTACGGCCTGGGCGGCGTGCCGGTGGCCAAAGCCCTGCAAAAGGCTGGAACGGAATGGTTCGGCGTGACTTGCGCCAACGAAGGAGTGGAGCTGCGCGAGGCGGGCATCCACAAACGAATTCTGATTCTGACCGGCTTCTGGCCGGGCGAAGAAAAGCGCCTGATTCAAAATAATCTCACCCCCACGGTCACTCGCGTGGACGATCTGCGCCACCTCGAGCGCAGCGCCAAATCCGCCGCCGGTAAGTCGCGCCTGCGATTTCATTTGAAAATCAATACCGGCATGAACCGCCTGGGCATTTCGCCCCAGGAAGCGGAATGCTTCGCGCGGGTGCTGGCGGAATGCAAGCATATCGAACTGGAAGGCACGTTCACGCACTTCGCTTCCGCTGAGGACTTCACAGCGCAACAGACTAACGACCAGGAAAAGGTCTTCCTCGCGAGCCTGGAGCGGCTGCGCGCATTGGGCGTCGCACCCGGCATCGTGCACATGGCCAATAGCGGCGCCATTTGCGCGCGCCCCAGCACCTGGGCGGATATGGTGCGGCCCGGCGCGATTCTTTACGGGTATTACCAGTCGTTCGAACCGCCGCAGAAGAAGCAGGAAGTGATGGGCCAGGTGGCGTTGCAGCCGTGCCTTTCGCTGCGTGCGCGCATCATCTCCTTGCGCGATGTTCCGCCGGGGCAAGGCGTAGGTTACGCGGCACGGTTCGTCACCACACGGCCCTCGCGCATTGCGGTGATTAATGCGGGCTACGCCGACGGCGTGGTTCGCGCGCTCACCAACCGGGGCTGGGCGCTGGTCCGCGGCCAGCGCGTGCCGCTGGTCGGAACGATTTCCATGGATTTGACGACGCTGGACGTGACCGACGTTCCCGAAGCCGCGTTGGGCGACGTGGTAACGATCTATGGCAAGGACGGCGACGCGGCCATCGAGGTTTCCGAAGTAGCTCACGAAATCGGGACCGTAACCTCCGATTTGCTGTGTGCTCTGGGGCGGCGCGTTCCGAAGTTTTACGCCTAATCCCGCCTGCCAAAGACTTGCTTCGCCCCAGCGATTCCTGCCCCTGGAGCGTTCTCCCCTGGCACGCGATTTGGCTCGTTGACTGCGGCTTCCCGCGCGGTGCTATACTGGGCAGTTCATAAGGATTTCATAAAGGCATCTCATCATCTCGGCGGGGCGCTCCCAAATATCATAGGCCGGAAAAAGTCAATCGTGACGAAGCAAGAGAGCGCTAATCGTCTCATTCATATTCATAAGGTGGCTCTATGCAGAGGACTCCTAGCTCGCAAACCCGCCCTCCGGCGATGCCTGTTCCCGAACATGTAATCAACAAGCCGACGTCCGCGCGGCCATCCCACGACCGCGTGGGCACGTTCTGGGACATGCTAGGGATTCGTATCATATTCATGGCCGTGTGCATCGCAGCCGGCTTTCATTTCCGCCCGTTCAGCGTTTCCCATGAGTTGGGCGCGACGGTGGGGTTCCTTTTTGGCATGGGCGTGATTTTGTTCGAGCTGCGCCTGCGGCACGCCAGCCTGCGCCGCCTGATTGGCGCGGCGGTGGGCTCAATTCTGGGGCTGCTCGGGGCGTACCTGACGTCGCTGATTCTGACCCATACCACCATGCCGGAGAGCACCCGGTCGTTTTTCAGCCTGGCGGCATTTCTGGTGATGGCTTACATCGGGCTGATTCTGGGTGCGAATAAGGGCGACATGCTCAACCTGCAGGCCCTCGGGGGCTTGTTTGGCAGCGAGCGCAGCCTGAAGCACTCCTTCAAGGTGCTGGATACCAGCGTGATCATAGACGGGCGCGTAGCGGACATCGCCGACGCGCAATTTCTGGACGGCACGGTGATCATCCCGCAGTTCGTGCTGCACGAACTGCAGTTGGTGGCCGATTCCGCCGACCCGCTGAAGCGCCAGCGCGGGCGCCGCGGCCTGGAAGTGCTGCAGCGCATCCAGAAAATGGCGCACCTGGAAGTGCAGATTGCCGACGACGATTTTCTGCAAATCCCGGAAGTGGATTTGAAGCTCATCGAGCTGGCCAAGCGCTACGACGCGAAAATCGTGACCAACGACTTCAATTTGAACAAAGTGGCCGCGCTGCAGGGCATCGAGATCCTGAACGTAAACCAACTGGCCAATGCGCTGAAGCCGGTGGTGCTGCCGGGCGAGGCGATGCGCGTTTTCATCCTGCGCGAAGGAAAAGAATACAACCAGGGCGTGGCCTATCTGGACGATGGGACCATGGTGGTGGTGGACGGCGCGCGCAAAATGATCAACAAGACCATAGACATCACCGTGACTTCGGTGCATCAGACCACCGCGGGGAAAATGATCTTTGGGCGCTACGACGAACGCGGCGAGCAGCAGCTCCCGCGCGGGCCCGCTCCGGGCGCGCAGCCGCACGTGGAGCCGCAAGCAGGACCTCGGACCGGCGAAGGGACTGCCGGCGGCGAGCGCCCGGCGCGGCCCTTGTATCCCGATCCCGGCAGAAGCTAGCGCCGGCAGGCGCCCCGTTTCTTCCCGGCGGCGGCGATCCGCTGGCGCGTCATCCGCGGCGCGGCTCGGCGGAACAGCATCAAGGATTCACCTGCCCGGGCACTCTGCCGCTCTGCCATTCGGTTCCCCGCGCAAACAAGTGAGCCTGTGCTATGCCGCTGGATTGCGTTAGACTGTCTCGCCTCCTATGGGCCGAGTCGCCGCCATCATTCCTGCCGCAGGTCTGGGCACCCGCATGGGCGCCGAAATGCCGAAGCAGTTCCTCGAACTGGACGGGATGCCGCTGGTGATTTTTACGTTGCGCCGCCTGGCTGCCTGCGCTGCCATCACCGATTTTTTCCTTTCGACGCGCGCGGACGATGTGGTGTCTCTGCAAGATAAAGTCGCCAAAGCCGCGCTGGGGCGCCCGGCACGCGTGGTGCATGGCGGCGATACCCGGCAGCAATCGGTGGCGAACGCGCTGGCGCAGGTGGACCCCGCAACCGAAGTAGTGCTGGTGCACGATGCCGTGCGGCCGTTTGTCACCCCGTCGCAGCTCGAGCGCGTGATCGCCGAGGCGCGCAAGCGCGGCGCAGCGATCCTGGGCATCCCGGCGATTGACACGGTGAAGGAAGTGAAGCGCGCGACCCTGCCGGAAGACATGGCGCTGATCACCACCACGATTCCCCGCGAGCGAGTGGTGCTGGCGCAGACGCCGCAAGCATTTTCGTACGCGTTGCTGCGCGACGCGTTCCGCAAGGCGCAGGCGGACGATTCGGTGGCGTCCGATGAATCGGCGCTGGTGGAACGATTCGGGCATGAAGTATTCGTGGTGCTGGGCTCCGAACGCAATTTCAAGATCACGCGGCCGGCGGACATGGATTTGGCGCGCTTTTATCTGGAACAGGAGCGCAAGACGGCGAAGCTTTGAAATCTCTCCGGAATCCGCGCGAACTCAGAAACCAGGAAACGGAATGACACGCTCAGGAGTTGGTTACGATTTGCACCGGCTGGCCGCGGGACGAAAGCTGATGATTGGCGGGATCGAAGTGCCGTTCGATAAAGGCTCGGTGGGCCACTCGGACGGCGATGTGCTGGCGCACGCGCTTTGCGACGCGCTGCTGGGAGCGGCGGGCCTGGGAGATATCGGGACGCATTTTCCGGATACCGATCCGCAGTGGAAGGGCGCGGCCAGCCTGCTGTTTCTCGAGCACACTCGAAAGCTGCTCGATGAACGCAAGCTGCGCATCAGCCATCTGGACGCCGTGGTGATTTGCGAGCGGCCGAAATTGGGGCCGCACTTCCCGGCCATGCGCGCGGCGCTGGCGAAATCGCTGGGCATCGCGGAGGAGCAGATCAACCTGAAAGCAAAGACCAATGAAGGTACCGGCGAGATCGGGCGCGGCGAGGCGATTGCGGCGCACACGATTGCAACTTTGGAAGGTTGATCGCACCGCAGAGACGCACCGCATGTACGGAAAACAAGCAACAAGACGAATGCAAGACAGCCGGGTAGTGCGTCCGGCGCAGAGACGAATGGCACGGCGATGAACTGGCTTACGGGATTTCATGCGGTGGAGGAAGCGCTGGCGGCGGGGCGCGCGCTGGACCGCATTGTCATCGCGCGCGGGCGCCACGGAGACCGCGTGGAAGCCGTGGTGCAGCTCGCGAAGGCCAAAGGCGTCCCGGTGCGATTTGAAGATCGCGCGCAGATTGACCGCCTGGTGGGAACGCGCGAGCACCAGGGAGTGGCGGCGCTGGGCGCGGCCAAGCCGGCGATGGGTCTGGAAGATTTGCTGGCGGCGAAGATTCCGCAGGGGCTGCTCGTCCTGCTCGATGGGGTCGAGGACCCGCACAACCTGGGCGCGATTGTGCGTACGGCGCTCGCCGCGGGCGCAAACGGCGTGGTGATCCCCGAACGCCGCGCGGCGGGCTTGACCGATACCGTCGAGCGGGCCTCGGCGGGTGCGCTGGCGCATTTGCCGATTGCGCGCGTGAAAAATCTGGTGCGCGCCATGGAAGAGATGAAGGATGCCGGTTACTGGCTGGTTGGGCTCGATGAGCGCGCGGACAAGAGTTACACCGAAGTGGACCTCAAAGGGTCCGTCGGAATCGTGCTGGGAAGCGAAGGCGAAGGGCTGCACGAATTGACGCGCAAGCGCTGCGATTTCCTGGTTTCGCTGCCGACGGCCGGGCCGGTGCGCTCGCTCAACGTTTCGGTTGCGGCGGGAGTGATGCTCTTCGAGGTAGTCCGGCAGCGCGCCGCAAATCACCACAGATGACCGGTCGAGCAGGCTCTAATCGTCCGTCCGGCGATTAGAAAATCACGCAACTCATTGAAAACAAAGGGCGGAGACACGTTCTAATCGTACAAATTTCGCCAAAATCGCGTGCGGGCGTTGATCAAATCGCGCTCAGGATTGGTCTCCATCACGCGAACTCTCCGTGGCGAAATGCGGATGCCTACTTGTCGTACTTCAGCAGCGAGAAGACGTGGATGCCCGGAAGCTTGGCGCGGCCGTTGAGGAAGGTGAGTTCGACGGCGAAGGCTGCGCCGGCCACTTTGCCGCCGAGCTGCTCGATCAGCTTTACCGTGGCTGCGGCGGTGCCGCCGGTGGCGAGCAGGTCGTCGCAAATCAGCACAGTTTGGCCGGGCTTGATGGCGTCTTCGTGGAGTTCAAGCTGGTCAGTGCCGTATTCGAGCTGGTAGGTGACCGACGTCGTCTTACCCGGAAGCTTCTTCGGCTTGCGCACTGGAACGAATCCGGCGTTGAGGCGGTAGGCGAGCGCCGGAGCGAAAATGAATCCGCGGGCCTCGATGCCCGCGACGATGTCCACCTTGGTTCCGTTGTATTGTTCGCAAAGCTGGTCCACCAGGGAATGAAAACCGGCCGGATCCTTGAGCAAAGTGGTGAGATCGTAGAACAGGATTCCCGGTTTCGGGTAATCGGGGATTTCGCGGATCAGCGTCTTCAGGCCGTTCATTCTTCTCCTTCGTTGCGCAGTGCGATTGCGCCGGCGCGCCAGAGCATCGCGCGTAAAGAATTTCCGCCGCCGCAGGGCCTTAGCGCTCGACCGAAAATCCCCTCGCGAATTCCGGGTGCAACGGCGCGTCCTCTTCGGCAATATGCGAGACCGACGCAGCCTGCGGACCGCGCTGCAGCTCGGCGCGGAATTCAGCCAGCTTGGCGGCGCTGCCTACGGCGTAAACCTCGACGCGGCCGTCGGGTAGATTCCGGGCGTAACCGGCCAAGCCGAGACGCTGCGCCACGCGCATGGCGAAGTATCTGTAGCCGACGCCTTGCACGATCCCGCTGACGACGTAGCGTCGGGACTCGCGTGCCTGCGGCGTCTCTGCCATGGACGGTGCGGAAGCGTAATCCGCAAACGCAGGATTTTAACAGAGGGACGGCGCGCGGAGGGCCGCGATTTTCGTTCGGGTTGCCTGCGGCGTCCGCGCCCTGTCCACGTGGCATTGCTGCCCCGCGGGTGCTGCCGGTACCGCGAACTGGTACGACGATGCAGCTGCATTCCGCAGCGCGGCCGCGCTAAGATATCGGGCGGAGCGGGACGCGAGGTGCTGAAGGCGCCATCGCCCACGGGGAGCAGGTTTGCGAGAGCAAGCCGACAGTGACCGCACGATAGACGCGGAAATGGAAGTTTGCATCCAAAGATTCATGACGGAATATTCCGCGCTGCCGCGCTTCTTGCGATGGGCCGTGCGCTGCACAGCGATCCGCTGCGCGGCGGCTGGCCTGGCGGCGCTGCTTTGCGG
>JBAQJS010000100.1:0-8672 GCA_049300435.1 Candidatus Acidiferrales bacterium
CCCCACATGAAGTTTTTGTAGCGGCCGGTCTGGCGCAGCCAGACCGGGCACCGCAACGCTTGCCCGGGCCCCCCAACGAAATGGAACGCCACCCCGCGATAAGGTATTCTGGCCCGCGACATGACGACACAACATAAACGGCCGCGCCCCATCGTCCTCACCGTCCTCGACGGCTGGGGCTATCGCGCCGAATCCAAAGGCAACGCCATCGCCCTCGCGCGCAAACCCAATTACGATCGCCTGCTGCGCGAATTTCCCAACACGCTCATCCACACCTCCGGCCCCGCCGTCGGCCTTCCCGAAGGGCAAATGGGCAATAGCGAGGTCGGCCACCTGAATATCGGCGCCGGCCGCATCGTGCGCATGGACATCAGCCGCATTGACCAGCTCATCGCCAGCGGCGAATTCTCGCGCCAGCCGCTGCTGCTCGAAGCCATGGAACGCGGCCGCGCCCGCCAGCTCCATCTGCTCGGCCTGGTCAGCGACGGCGGCGTGCACTCGCACCTCGAGCATCTCTACGCCCTGCTGCGCATGGCCCGCGAAAATAAAGTCGCGCGCGTCTTCGTGCACTGCTTCACCGACGGCCGCGACACCCCGCCCAACGGCGGCATTGATTTCCTGCGCGCCCTCGAACAGAAAATGCGCGAGTACGGCGTCGGCCAGATCGCCACCGTCATCGGCCGCTACTACGCCATGGACCGCGACAATCGCTGGGAGCGCATCGAAAAATCCTACCGCGCCATGGTGCATGGCGACGCGGAGGCCAAATTCTCAGACCCAATCGCCGCCATCCGCGCCAGCTACGAAAAAGGCCTCACCGACGAATTCGTGCTTCCCGCCGTCATCACCACCGAACCCGCGCCCGGCAAACCCGGTGCTCCGCGCGGCATCATTCGCGACGACGACGCCGTGATTTTCTTCAATTTCCGCGCCGACCGCGCGCGCGAGAGTACCCGCGCCCTCGTCGAGCCGGGCTTCAAGGAATTCGCCGATCCCGCGCGCCCGAAAAATCTGCTGTTCGTCGCCACCACGCAGTACGACAAGGCGTGGCCCTGGCTGCGCTTCCTGCTCGCGCCCGAAAAACTCGAACACATCCTCGCCAATGTTTTTGCCGAGCAGGACTACAAGAATCTGCGCGTCGCCGAAACCGAAAAATACGCGCACGTCACCTACTTCTTCAATGGCGGCGTGGAAAAACCGTTTGCAGGGGAAGAACGCGTCGTGGTGCCTTCGCAGAAGGTGCCTACCTACGATCTAAAGCCGGAAATGTCCGCGGCGGGCGTGGCCGACACCGTCATCCACGCCATCGAAAAAGGAAACTTCGACGCCATTATCATGAACTTCGCCAACGCCGATATGGTCGGACATTCCGGCAAGCTCGAAGCCACCATCAAAGCCGTCGAAACCGTGGACGATTGCCTCGGCAGAATTTTTCAGACCTTGCGCCCGCGCGGCGGCGCTTGGATCATCACCGCCGATCACGGCAATGCCGAAACCATGATTGACCCGGTCACCGGCGGCGCGCACACCTACCACACCACCAATCCCGTGCCCTTCATCCTGCTCACCGAGGACGACCGCACCCAACTAGCCCCCGGCGGCTCGCTGCGCGATATCGCCCCCACCCTCCTCGGCGTCCTCAACGTCCCCGAGCCACCAGAAATGTCCGGCCGCGACCTGCGCGTGGTAAAAAAGTAGTAACAAGCGCCGTTGACACTCGCTGGGCGACGCGCTACAGCTGGATGGGGCGGCCTAGAGACGTGAGCACAGGACATCGCGATCGTCCGGAAGTTCAGATGGGGACGTTATGGATCACCGCGAGCTGGATCGGCGCGGTGCTCGCCGTGGGGCTGGGTTTTCTCGTTTACGAAGAGCTTCCTGAAACTCGGCTATTTCTTTTGGGCTCGCTCGGCTTCGGCGCCGTGCTCGGTCTAGTCCTCTACTGGAAACATCGCTAGCCAATATCTCGCGCGGCCGATAACGCTCGGGTCAGCTTCCGCCGCTTGCCCCAGGAACGCAGCCAGCGCGAAACCTTCTCGTGAGAAACCACCCGCCCGGCTCGCACATCGGCGATTCCGCTGCGAATCGCGGCGACCTGCTCCTCCCGCAAATATAATTTGCGCGTCATCCTGAGCCCGCAGAAGTGGGCGAGGGATATCCCTTCGATCCCAGCCTCGATACCAACCTAATTCGTCGTCGTCGCCTTTGGAGAGGTGTACCACTCCCGCGCCGTCACCACCACCTTCTTCTTGTGCCCCTTCTTGTCTTCCGTCGTCATCGGGTTGCCGTCGTTGTCCACCGCCTCCACTTTCAGCCTGTGGACTCTTCCGTCCGGCGGCGTCGAGGGCGTAAATCCAATCGTGTATTGATTGCGCAGGAATGTCGCCACCGAGTTGAAGATGTCGTTCATCTCGCCTTCGAATCGCGGAAACCACGACCAGCCCCCGGTCATCTCCGCAAACGTCTTCAGCTGGTTTTCCGCCTGCAGATAATTCACGGTCGCGAATTCCGGTCCCACCAGGTTGCGCTCGTGGATTCCCATCGCATCCAGCGCCGCCCCCATCCCGATGCAGAAAATCGTCACGTCGGTTTCCTTCAGCGGTTTGAAGGTCTGGTCCAGCGTGTGCTTGCTGAAGGTGTCGTACCCCGAGGCGATAATCAGGATGGACCGGCGCCCCTTCACGTCGCGCAGTTGGTCCAGCGTCTCCAGCGTCGCGTCGAACAGGTTCGCCTCGCTGAAATCCGGAAAATACAGTGACGCAATGTCCTGCGCCACCGCCCTCTTGTCCTGCGTGAAATCCGATACCAGCGTGGTCTTCAAATCGAAGGTCTTCACCGCCACCCAGTCCTTGGCGTTCAAATGGTCCAAAAAGTTATAGGCCCACATCTTCCCGCGGTACCCGAAGTAGCTCCCCATGCGCGCGCTGAATTCCATCAGCACCACGATCGTAATGGGCGCGTCGCTGGGCGAAAAATTGCTGATTTGCTGCGGCTGGTCGTTGTCCAGCACCCGGAAATTCTGCTTTTGCAAACCCGTGACGATGTTCCCGTCGTGGTCCGTCACCACCGCGTCAATATTCACCAGGTTCGATTGCACCGAGATGGCCACCTGCGGCGCTTGCGCCTGCACTTGCCCGGCTTGCGCCGGCTGTTGCTGCCCTGTGGGCTGCTTCGGAGCCGCACCCGGCTGTTCTGCCGGCGCTGGTTTGGTCGGCCCTTCCTGCTGCCACGCATAGGAAGTCACAGCGCCCGGCGGCACGCCCAGCCCCGCGATCAAAATTCCCAGCAAACTCATGCGAACCCATGTTTTCAAAGAAGTGCTCCCCTCTTGGTGCGTCGCGGCCGGCACCACCCCTGTCCGCTTGGACACTAGGATGCCGCCATGCGCCTTTCAGGATGGTCCGCGCTCGCGGCCCGCGCAGCCCCGTTTGCAGTTCAGCAAACGTCCGCCTCCGCCGCGCCAGACCGCCTCCGCCAGCATGATAGTATGACCTGGTCCGTTGCTCCGCGATTGAATTTCACATTCTGGGGGAAATCAAGGATGGCGCGCACGCGCATTCCATTGCTGATTCTTGCTCTGCTGGCGTTCCTGTTGTCTCCCGCGCCGGCCCGGGCGCAGTCCTCGCCGCTCTCGCCGCAGTCACCCCAGCCGCTATCCGCCGCCGATCCGCAACTCTCCCAGATTCAAATCGAAGCCTTGGGCTGGCTGCAGGGTCTGCTGCGCATTGATACCACCAACCCGCCCGGCAACGAGTTGGTCGCAGCGAAGTACCTGGCTGCCATCCTGCAGAAGGAAGGCATCCCCTCTGAAATTTTCGAAAGCACTCCGGGCCGCGGATTCATCGTCGCTCGCCTCTCTTCCAGCGCCGTCCCCGATCCCTCCCGCGCTCTTCTTCTCATGGGCCATCTGGACGTCGTCGGCGTGGACAAATCCAAATGGACCGTGGATCCCTTCGGCGGCGTCATCAAGGACGGCTATCTCTACGGCCGCGGCACGATTGACGACAAGGGCATGGCCATCGCCGACCTCGCCGTCTTCATCGCCCTGAAACGCAGCGGCGCGCGCCTGAATCGCGACGTCATCTTCTTCTCCGAAGGTGACGAAGAAGCCGGCGGCGATGAAGGCATGAACTTCGCCGTCCAGAAACACTGGGACAAGATCGCCGCGGGCTTCGCCATTAACGAAGGCGGCCACATCCAGCTGAAAGACGGCAAGGTCCAGTACGTAGCCACCAGCGTGAACGAAAAAGTCCCCGTGAACGTGGACGTCATCGCCACCGGAGTTTCCGGCCACGCCTCGCTCCCGCGCAAGGATAACGCCGTCGTGCATCTCTCCGACGCCGTCGCCAAAATCGGTGCCTACGAAACTCCCGTTCAACTCAATTCCGTCACCCGCGCCTATTTTGAAGGCTTGGCTCAGGTGCAGGACGAGGACACCGCCAAATGGATGCGCGCCCTTGAATCCTCCGACCGCGGCGACCACGCCGCGCGCTACCTCTCCAACCAGGACCTCTTCTGGAACGCCATGCTGCGCGACACTATTTCGCCCACCATGTTGCAAGCCGGCATCCGTCCCAACGTCATTCCCGCCGAAGCGCGCGCCGTGTTGAATATTCGCCTGCTCCCCGGTAACATGGTTACTCCACTACTTGCCAAACTTCAGGGAGTGGTAAACGATCCTGCCGTTCGTTTTGAAGTCCGGCCCGGCGCTGCCGAAGCTGCGCCCTCGTCGTCGCTGACTTCCGATCTGTACGGCGCAATCGCCCGCGAAAGCGGGCGCACTTTTCCCGGAGCGGTTTTTCTTCCGATGATGGATGCCTTTGCCACCGATTCCACGCCCCTTCGCCTGCGCAGCGTGCAGGCCTACGGCCTCTATCCCTATCCGCTCACCGAAGCCGACGTGCTGCGCATGCACGCCGAAGACGAACGCATCCCTCTCGACTCCTTCAACAAGGGAATTGAATTTCTCTACAACATCGTTAGTGATTTCTCGGTGACCAAATAATCGTGTTCAGCCATCGCAGAGCGAAAATCGTTTGCACCATCGGCCCGGCCACCTCCTCGCACAAGATGATTGACCGGCTGGTGCACGCCGGCATGGACGTCGCCCGTCTGAATTTTTCCCACGGCACGCACGAGGACCGCGTCCGCATCGTCGCCGGGCTCCGCCGCGCCTCCGCGCGCTACGAAAAGCCCATCGGCGTCCTCGCCGACCTCCAGGGCCCCAAAATCCGCACCGGCAAGCTCGTCGGCGGCAAGCCCATTCGCTTGCGTTTCGGCCAGCGCTTCACCATCACCACCCGGCCCATCCTCGGCACCGAGGATGGCGTCGGCACCACCTTTCGCGCGCTGCCCGAGTCCGTCGGCAAGGGCGACCGCATTTTGCTCAGCGACGGCGATATCGCTCTGCGCGTGCTTTCCGTCCACGGCAAGGACGTAATCACCCAGGTGGAAAACGGCGGCGACCTCGGCGAGCACAAAGGCATCAATCTTCCCGGCATCAAGCTCGACATCCCCTCCATGACTCCCAAGGACCGCCGCGACCTGGTCTCCGCACTCGCCATCGGCGCCGATTATCTGGCGCTCAGTTTCGTGCGCACCGCCGCCGACGTGCGCGCCGCGAAAAAAGCCATCGCCCGCGCTGGAAAAGATACCCCGGTTATCGCCAAGCTGGAGAAGCCGGAAGCCATAGATAATCTCGACCAAATTCTCGCCGTCGCCGACGGCGTGATGGTCGCGCGCGGCGACCTCGGCGTCGAGATGAGCCCGGAAAAAGTTCCCGTGGTGCAAAAACAGATCATTCTGAAGGCCCGCAACGCCCTGGTGCCGGTCATCACCGCCACCCAGATGCTCGATTCCATGCAGAAAAATCCCCGCCCCACCCGCGCCGAAGCTTCCGACGTGGCCAACGCCATCTTCGACGGCAGCGACGCCCTGATGCTTTCCGGCGAAACCGCCGCCGGCCTCTATCCTCTGGAATCCGTGATGATGATGGACCGCATCATCCGCGAAGCCGAAGCCAGCGTCACCGTGCTCCCGCGCCCCGCGCGCGCCGGCGACCTGCAAATCAATGAAGCCATCGCCGAAGCCATCTGCCACGCCGCCGAAGAATTGCGCGTGAAATGCGTCGTGGTCTTCACCGAGTCGGGCTCCTCGGCCGGCCTCGTCTCCAAATATCGCCCGCGCGCTCCCATCGTCGCCTTCTCGCCGGTGCAGGGCACACGCCGCCGCCTCAGTCTGTTCTGGGGAGTTTTGCCCCGCACCATCGCCCACAGCCACGATATTGATCAACTATCGGATCTGGCCGAAAAGCGTCTGCTCGAGGAACGTCTGGTGAAGCGCCGCGACATCGTCGGCGTAGTGGCCGGCACGCCCATCGGCGCCACCGGCTCAACCAACCTGATGCGCCTGCTGCGCATCGGCGGCTAACCACTCTGCGAAAAAGCGCTCCCAGCCAAAGGTCTTGACTCTGTAGCGGCCGGTTCAGGTTCACCGAACCGGGCAGCCGTTGCTTTGACTTCGCCGCGAGGCCTCCTCGGCGCACTCTGCGCTCCGGCCGCTGCGAACTCTGCTGTAAATCTTTCGCTTCGGTCCAGCACGTCGCGGCGCCATACGCGATTCCCACCGCGCCCGGATAAGCATCAAACTCCTAATTCACCCAGTTATCCGGATTCGACGGCGGCTTATCCTGATGGTCGCGCACGTACACTTCGAATTTCCTTTTCAGCCGCCGCCGTTTCCAATCCGAAAAATAATTCCGCACGCTGTACCCATACGACCCGCGCCGCAAATAAACGTATCCCACCAGCATTCCGCCCAGGTGGCACACGTGGCTCACGTTGTCGCCCGTCGCTCCCATCGTGCTGAAAAATTCGATCGCGCCCATCACGATCACGAACACCCGCATCGAGACGGTCACCGGCAGTGGAAACACCCACACTTGCCGGTGCGGCATGATCACCGCCACCGCCAGCAGCACGCCGTATATCGCGCCCGAAGCCCCGATCGTCGGCACCATCGCCGTCCCGCGTCCGTGCGGATCAATCAGCAGCTTCACCGCGATCTCGATAATCCCCGCGCCAATTCCGCAAATGAAAAAGTACGTGTAGAACTTCCTCGCTCCCCAGCTATGCTCCAGGTCCGCGCCAAACATCGCCAGGTACAGAAGATTGAACAGAATGTGGAGGATTCCGCCGTGCAGGAATATATAGGTAAGCGGCTGCCAGAACCGGAACCCGAACACCGCCACGTACGGCGTCAGTCCGAACCAGCCCAGCCAGAATCGCTGCCCGCTTTGGCCAAACAATAAAGCCGAAACCGATTGCAGGAAAACAACCGCCACGCAGACAATGCAAATCGTCTTGATCGCGCGCGGAAAATAGCCGCTGATGTCGAACCTGTACCCGCCGCTGCCGCGCGAAAAGGATCTCACGGTTCCCCAGTCTAAAGGCTCATCCTGCCAGAGTCAAAGACGCTCCGGGATAGGGGATAGGCTAGGGCGAAACTGCCCTCTTGGAGTTCCGTCGCAGCCAGCTAGTTGGTACCGCGAACTTGATTCGAGCTGAAGTGTAGTGATCGAATTGAGTTAATGGCCGTGAAACTTTTACAATAAATGCAATTTCTAACCAATTCGCCGAAAGCGCCTGTCACGCGTGATTAGGAACACCCAATCAACAAAGGTCTCCTGCGTCTTCCACCTGTTTGGGCTACCTCATTTGAGTTTCGAAAAATCATACTGATCACCAAGCTGGGAGGTGAAATCGGAGAAACTTTCCAATTCCGCTCGAATCGTGTGCAGAGTCGATTCGACGCGAAACCAGTTTCGGTGAGAAAATGGTTCATTCGCCTCGGCCTGCGCATATACCTTCTTGATCACTCTACCAGTCAGCTTAAAGTGGTTTTCGACAACAGCGCGGTAGTGCTCACCTTTCTGATCTTCCTCATCTAGCCAAAATGGATTGGCAAGTTTTCGAATATCATTCTCTAAGCTCTCAGTTCGATCTTTGTAGACAATCCTCAGAGATTCACCCACGGACCAAAACACCAACCATCTCCGTTCCATCCCAGGGGTTTGCATATCCGTTGGTCGCATCTTCCAGATTGTACGGACCCGTTCACATAGGAACCAGGCGCCCGCAATATCGTGAAATTCACCCACCGTAAGGCTCGTCTTGAGCTCTCCTTCGTCCCCAAACAATTTAAGATAACCACTACCTTTTTCTGTGCTAAACAAATAGCTGGTTCCGCCATATATGTCATCGGGGCCGAATCGAAACGCGTGGACCGTCTTGACGAGTTCTTCCAAAGTAATGATGTTGTGCAGGCTGTCGCGGTCGCCACTCCGCTTATTGCGGTAGATGAAAGATTTACCTCTAAGAGCCGGCGTTTTAGCGAAATGTTGCCTTAAAGAGATTTGTACTTGGTCGTTGCTCCTGAAATCGGAAATTTTGATCGCGTTTTGCGTGTTGTTGTTCCGAATAATGCCGTCCAGAAAGGTTTGCTCTGCCTGAGTGATTTTGGAGTCATATTCAACTAATCGAATCAGTACTTGCACGCCACGAACCGCCTGCGAATTTTCGGACTGAGCCTTCGATAGTGATCGAACCGTCTGCGCACCGTTGATGATGGAAAATCGATCACACAAGAGAGTTACGGCCTCGGCATCGTTATCG
>JBAQJS010000101.1:0-2873 GCA_049300435.1 Candidatus Acidiferrales bacterium
GCCCACAGGTGGATGGACAGGCCGCGGAAACCACGAAGTAACGCGACAAATAGGCAACTGGTGGGCCACTCATGAGAGGGGTAGTGTTTTCGATTCGAGTACGGGATTTCGCCTCGCGGACGGATCGACCCTGAGCCCAGATGCGTCGTACATTTCCGAGGAGCGCCTTCGCACCCTTTCCAAGGGCGCACTTCGCGGCTTTCCCCGCATCTGCCCCGACTTCGTGATCGAACTGCGTTCCGAATCCGACACGCTCCCGGAACTCAATGACAAGATGGATGACTGGATCGCCAATGGCGCGCAGCTGGGGTGGTTGATCGATCCTTACGAACAGCAGGTTATCGTCTATCGCGCGGACCGCTCACCTGAAGTAGTCAGCGGCGAACTGATTGCCGGGGACGGCCCGGTCATGGGCTTCGTTCTGGATCTCGCCCGCGTCTGGAAGTGCTATCAAGACTAGGGCCTGTTCACACTACTGGGGTGGATGGCGTTGCGCGTGAAAATCGGGCCAGACGAGGCCGAGCCCGAAGGCTGTGGCGGGTCCACCGTCGAGGGCGAGAACGAAGTATGGCCCGATTTCCGTGAGCGGGGTCCCCGGCGCGCGGTTTTTGCGCGCTGGGGCGGAACGCTGTCCGCCCTCTAGAGCCTGTTATTAACTTTGTTCCATTGTTTGCATTGGGATAGGGATTCCTGGTCGAAGCTGTTCATGCTCAAGGCATGAAGCCGAATCGAAGGGGCTATCCCAGCGACGTTACGGATGAGGAGTGGGCGTTTGTGGCCCCGTACTTAGCCTTGTGCAAAGAGGAGTCGGCGCAGCGGGACTACCCGTTGCGTGCAGTGTTCAACGCTTTGCGCTACATCGTGCGCACCGGCGGTCAGTGGCGTTACATGCCCAACGATCTGCCTCCCTGGACGGTGGTTTATCAGCAAACGCAGCGCTGGATCCGGGTCCGCTGTTTCGAGACCATGGTGGAGGATTTGCGGATGCTGTTGCGGGAGTTCTCGGGGCGCAAAGGACAACCGACGGCGATGATCCTGGACAGCCGCACCCTGCAGTCGACGCCGGAATCTGGAGCGCGAGCAGGCTATGACGGAGCCAAGCGGCGCAAAGGATCCAAAGTGCATGCGGCCGTGGACACGCTGGGCCATCTGCTGGCTCTGCACGTCACTCCGGCCGACGAGCAGGATCGCGCCCAGGTCGGCGAACTGACCCGCCAAGTGCAAGAGATCACGCAGCAGAATGTCGAATTGGCTTACGTGGATCAAGGTTACACCGGTGAGGCGGCGGAAGAGGCGGCTGCCGGACACGGCATCCAACTGGAAGTAGTCAAACTTACGCAAGCCAAACGCGGCTTCGTCCTGTTGCCACGCCGCTGGGTGGTGGAGAGAAGCTTCGCTTGGGCGGCGCGTTTTCGTCGCCTCGCCCGAGACTACGAAAGACTTGCCGCCACGCTCGGCGCCTTCCACTTCCTCGCCTTCGCCTGCCTCATGATCGCTCAACTCTTTAGGTTCCTCGCATGAAGTTAATAACAGGCTCTAGTTAATAACAGGCTCCAGACACACAAGGTAATCGGCATTCCGCATGACGCGCTGAACCAGGGACCAGACGCTCGCGCCTCAGTCCCCCCTCTTTCACTCAGCCCGCAACGCCTCTACCGCATTCACACGTGCCGCGCGCGCCGCGGGCGCCGCCGACGCAATCACCGCCGCGGCAAGAATTACAAACGCTGAAGCGCCCAGCGCCAGCGCTCCCGGCTGATCGATTGCCGAGATATAGCTCGCAGCCACGCGAGTCAACGCAATGCCGAGCAACGCGCCGGCGCCCACTCCAATTCCCGCCATCAACAATCCATCCAACAGCACATCGCTGAGAATGTTCGAAGGCTGGGCGCCAAGTGCAATTCGAATTCCGAACTCGCGCGTCCGCCCGCTCACTGAGAAGGCCAGCACGCCGGCCACGCCCACAATCGAGATCAGCAACGCCACGGCCGCGAATCCCCCAAAGACAATCGCGTTGAGCTTATCGGGCGTGAGCACTTCGGCGCGGGCATCGCCCAGCGTCGTCGCCCGCTCCACCGGCTGATCGGCAGACATCTTGTGAATCAGTGTCGCGATCGCCGGCACCAGCGCGTATGGATCCTGGTGCGCGCGCACAAACAGCCTGCCGCTGGTCCACTCCTGGTCGACGGGCTGGTAGATGGTCATAGCCGGCTGAGGAATGATGTTCTCATCGTCGAAGTCCGGCACCACGGCCACAATCCGCCGCGGCTCGCCGCTGATGCCGATGAACTTGATCACCCCGTCGGTCCACCACAGCGTGTGGTTGACCGCGTTCTGTCCGGGATAGAGCTCATTCGCCAGGCTCTGGCTGATAATGACCACCCGCTCATTGCCCTCCTTATCGCCGCCATTGAAGTCGCGCCCTTCAAGAATCGGCGCGCCCATGGTGGCAAAGAATCCTGGCGACACCGGGCGAAACTCTGCGCGGAATTCGTCCTTGCCGTCTTGCCGGTGTGCGCCCTGCGCCGCAAATTGCAGGCTGATGTTCTGTTCCTGTTCGCCGCTCCACGGCACGCTGAATCCCTCGGCCACGTGCTCCACGCCAGGCAGCGTGCTTACGCGCTCCATCACTTCGCGATAAAACTCGCTCACCTGCGCGTCGGTCTTGCCGTAATTCATCACCGGCAAATTCACGGCCAGCACATCGGCTGAGTCGAATGGAGGCCGTGTCTGCTCCAACACGTAAAGCGTCTTCATCAACACGCAGGCGCCGGTGAGCAAAAGGAACGACGCTGCAATCTGCGTGATGGCAAAGATGCGCAGCTTGCGGTTGCTCGAGCCGGTTACGCGCGCGCCGCGTCCGGTCATGCTGT
>JBAQJS010000102.1:0-7402 GCA_049300435.1 Candidatus Acidiferrales bacterium
GTACTCGGTCAAAACCTAGCCAGGGCAGCGTTCCGGCTGGTCCAACCCTAGCGAGCGATTCTAGCCTTTGTTTTCAATGCCAGGTGGGTTCGAGCTTAGTGTTGCGTCGACCCATTGAGACCACCGCATTAATCGGACATCTCTAACAATGTCGGCCGTGTCAAATTGTTTTTGCGCATACCCGTGCATTCACTCCGCAGAGGGTGGTTTCTCGCGATGTTCTTTGACTGCAGTGTTGACGGCCACGGCTCGCCCGTAATCTAGCGGTCGGTTTTTCGGTCCGACCCAAACATCTCTTCGATCAAAACTTCGACCATGATTACTCTTTCAAACTCTCTCCGTTACGAGAGAGCGGGATGCCCAATCAAGTGGACGGCGTCCTAGTGCGCGCCATGTCCGATTACGAGCTGTCCCGCGTGCGAACCGAACTCTACCGATCGCCCATACTCCCAACCGTTCCGCCACATCCAGTACAACCGCACCGCAATTCTTCGCGCCATGGCCACCTTGGCGATGCTTTTTTCCCGGCGCATGGCCAGATGCACGTACCGACGACGCCAGTCCGCATCACAACGCACCGCTGCCTGGGCTGCTTCTCCCAGCAAATAGCGCAGCAGCGCGTTACCTTGCTTGCTGATGTGTCCCAGCCGTTGTCGTCCCGCACTGGATTCTTCCGAAGGTATCAGCCCGATGTAGCTGCCGATCTGCTTGCCGCACGGAAAACGCTCCGGAGTTCCGATGATCAGCACGAAGGCCAGCGCGGTGATCGGTCCGACGCCAGGATGGGTCATCAGCCGCAGCACTTCGGGCCGTTTCCTGGCTTCCTGTTCGACCGCCGCCGTTAACGCTGCGATGGCCGGAGTCATGCGGTCCAGCAGGTCCAGCAAATCTTGCCGGCGCCGGCTGGCCCACGTGGCCAACGGAAGCTTTTCCAGCTGGGCTCGCCCCGGTGCGCTCCACAGCTTTTTCTTCCGGCGGTTGCCTTCGTTCATTGCCAGGGCTTGCAGTTGGTTCATGATCCGCGTGCGCATCTGCACCAGCCGGTGCCGGTGCCAAAGCAGCTGTCGTAAATCACGATTTTCTGGATCAGGTACCCACACGCGAGGAAAGTTATTTTCGATGAGTAGCGCGAGTAACAGTTGCGCATCGTTGCGGTCGGTCTTCTGCTTGCGGACTCTCTTGGTCTTGATCTTCGCCGCATCGCCGATCCACACTTCGATGCCGACTTCCGCCAGCAGCCGCTCGAACCAGCGCGAATATCCGGTGGCCTCCATTCCCACGCGCACGCTGACCGCCCTCTGCTGCAGATCGCGATAAAACTTCTCGGCTTCCCCATCGCCGTGGTTCAATCGCCGCTCGCCGCACTCTCCCGTCTCGGTATCGGCAAACGCGATGTACTGATCGCTCGGGTGGTAATCCACGCCTATAACGATCATGTTCGGCTCCTCTCTCCCGAGCCTTTGGTCGTCAACAACCAAAGTCTACTCGCGTCTAAGGAGCCGACATTGTTATGAAATCAAATGGAATCGAGCTAAGACGATTTCTACGGCAACGCGACGCAATATAAAAGGGCGCCCCAATTGGAGTAGGTTTTGAGTGTCGGCTCGAACCTACCTCAGAACGGAGCGCCCTCAATGGATAGCGTGAAGTATATCGGGATGGATGTGCACAAGGAAGCGATCTCCATCGCGGTCCTGAACTCCTCGGGCGAGCTGGTGATGGAGTGTACGATCGAAACCAAGGCCAGTACCATTCTGGATTTTCTCAAAGGCCTGCGTGGAAGTTTGCACGTGACCTTCGAAGAAGGTACGTGGGCTGCCTGGTTGTATGACTTGATCAAGCCGCACGTCACCGAGTTGGTGGTGTGTAATCCCCGCCGCAATGCTTTGCTCGAAGAAGGCGGCAAGAGCGACCGCATTGATGCGCGGAAGCTGGCTGAGTTGCTACGCTCGAACATGGTCCGCTCGGTGTGTCACGGAGAGAATGGCGTGCGGACGCTGCGCGAGCTGGCGCGGAGTTATCTGACGACCAAGGCGCAGCCGATGGATGACCTCGCTCGACAATTTTCTTGAAGCCTTCCGCGCCGTGCTACGTCCAAACGGTTGGCGGGGTGTGCAGCGAAATCAAAAGCTCCACGAAATCGAAATTTCTGCCGCATCCTGCGCAGAATATTCGCCGAACGTGGGTCACAGGCTGTAAAATGTGTGGAATCGAAATCCGACAATTGCCTGCGGAGGGGTTCTCGAAATCCGCTGGCCTAAGCGGACAGGCGGAATTCTTCCCAGCGTTCAAAATGAATAATGACGCGACAAAATAAATCCCTGCGCACCGTCGTCACCGTGGCTTTACCAGCCATGTTGCTCTGGCTTTCCGCCTGCACCACAAAATCGGCGGAAACCGCGCCGAACTTGGCCGTTCCGGTCACAGTCGCGAAAGCCGTTCAGAAAACGGTCCCCATCAACCTGACCGCGATCGGCACAGCCGAAGCCTATTCCACGGTTTCCATCAAGAGCCAGGTGAACGCGATCCTTGAACAAGTGCATTTCAAGCAAGGCGACTTCGTCAAAAAAGGCGACCTGCTTTTCACGCTCGATGCCAGGCCGTTTCAATCTGCACTCGCGCAGTCCGAAGCAAATCTCGCGCGCGACCAGGCGCAGGCCGAACTGAATCAAGTACAATCCGCGCGCTACCAAAAGCTGTACGACGCGGGCGTCGCGCCGAAAGAACAGTACGACCAGATGAAAGCCACCGCCGACGCGCAAGAAGCGTTGGTTCATGCCGACCAAGCCGCAGTGCAATCCTCCAAGCTGCAGCTGCAATACTGCACGATCTATTCACCCACCGACGGCCGCACCGGCGCTCTGCAGGTATATCCCGGAAATCTGGTGAAAGAGAATGACCTTCCGATTCTGGTGGTGATCAACCAGATTTCGCCGATCTTTGTGGATTTTTCCGTGCCCGAACAATACTTAGGCGTCGTGACAAAATATATGAGCGGCGGACGCCTGCAGATCGAAGCAACACCCTACGGCGAGACCGTCTCCGAAGTGGGCTATCTCACGTTCGTGGACAACAACGTGGACAACACCACCGGGACGCTCAAGCTGAAAGGCACTTTCCCGAACGAGGATCACCATTTGTGGCCAGGACGATTTTCCGTCGTGTCGCTGCGCCTCGCAGAAGAAGAAAAAGCCATCGTGGTTCCGTCGCAAGCAGTACAAACGGGTCAGTCCGGCGATTTTATTTTCGTAGTGAAATCCGATCAGACCGTGGAATCGCATCCAGTAAAGGTAGCGCGGCAGCTCGAGGGCGAATCCGTGATCTCGAGCGGCATCGCACCCGGCGATACAGTCGTCACCGACGGACAGCTGCGCCTGATCCCCGGCATAAAAGTGCAAGTGAAAGCAGCGAGCGCGGGAAACTAGAGAAGCTCACGGCAGAAAAATGATCAGTATCACCGAACCATTTATTCGCCGTCCGGTCATGACCACTCTGGTCATGCTGGCCATTCTGCTGTTCGGAATCCTCGGCTATCGCGCGCTCGCGGTCAGCGAACTTCCCAACGTTGATTATCCGACGATTCAAGTGGGCGCCTCGCTCCCCGGAGCAAGTCCCGACACCGTAGCTTCGGCCATCGCTACTCCTCTGGAAAAACAATTCTCCACGATCGCCGGCATCGATTCGATGACCTCGTCGAGTTCACTCGGCGGCACCTCGATCACCCTGCAGTTCGACCTGAGCCGCAACATTGATGGCGCGGCGCAAGACGTGCAAGCGGCGATCTCCCGCGCCTCTTCACAACTGCCGCCGAACATGCCCACGCCGCCCACGTACAACAAAGTGAATCCGGCGGACCAGCCCATCCTCTACATCGCCATGGGCTCGAAAACGCTGCCCGGTTACACCGTGGACCGCTACGCCGAAACGCTGATGGGCCAACGGATTTCGATGGTCAAAGGCGTGGCGCAGGTGCAGGTGTACGGCTCGCAGAAATATTCGGTCCGCATCCAACTCGATCCGCAGGCGATGGCCACGCGGCAAATCGGCATAGACGAAGTGCACGCCGCGGTGCAGAACGGTAACGTAAATCTACCCGTCGGAACTTTGTACGGCGACCATCGCGCATTCACGCTACAGGCCGACGGCCAACTGACGCATGCCTCCGTCTATCGCCCGCTGATTATCGCTTATCGCAACGGCTCGCCCGTGCGCCTGGAAGACATCGGCAAAGTCCTCGACAGCGTGCAAAATAATCGCGTCGCGAATTGGTGGAACGACACGGACTCCGTGGTGCTGGCAATCGAGCGCCAGCCAGGAACGAACACCGTCGAAGTCGTGGACGCAGTAAAACAACTCCTTCCGCAGTTTCGCGCGATCATTCCGCCCTCCATCGAGATGGCAACTCTGTACGACGCGTCGGAATCCATTCGCAATTCCGTTGCGGACGTGAAGTTCACGCTGTTCCTGGCCATCGCGCTGGTGATTCTGGTCATCTTTCTGTTTCTGCGAAATCTTTCCGCTACATTGATTCCCAGCTTCGCTTTGCCGATGTCCATCATCGGGACATTTGGCGTGATGTACGTGCTGAACTACACGATCGACAATCTTTCGCTGATGGCGCTGACACTTTCGGTGGGCTTCGTGGTGGACGACGCCATCGTGATGCTGGAAAACATCGTGCGGCACATGGAAATGGGCGAAGGCGTGATGGAAGCTGCGCTGAGCGGGTCGCGCGAGATCGGTTTCACAATTTTGTCCATGACGGTTTCGCTCGCCGCCGTGTTTCTGCCGGTATTTTTGATGGGCGGAATCATGGGACGCCTGCTGCACGAATTTGCCGTAGTCATCATCACCGCGATCCTGGTTTCCGGTTTCGTTTCGCTCACGCTCACGCCGATGCTGTGCAGCCGTTTTCTGCGCCCGGTCGCCGAGCAAAAGCACGGCAGCGTGTACATGGCGCTGGAGCGATTCTTCGGCCGTCTGCTGCATTACTACGACGTTTCGCTGCAGTGGTCGCTACGCCACCGCGTATTCGTGATGGCGGTTTCCGGCGTCATTTTGATTATTACGGTGTGGCAATTCGTGGTGATACCGAAAGGATTCCTGCCGCCTGAGGACCGCTCGCAAATTTTCATTTCTACCGAGGCGCAGCAGGGGATTTCCTTCGATTCGATGCGCGCGCACCAGCAGGAATTGAACAAGATCGCCCTGGCAGATCCCAATGTCCGCGATTTCTTTTCCGGCGTGGGCGATTTTTCGTCGAGCAATTCCGGAATCATATTCTTACACTTGAAAGATCGCCCGCAGCGCCCGTTGATTCCGAACCCGACGATACTGGCGTGGCAGCAAAAATACGGCACGGTTCCGGTGGTGGGCTCTGCATTGCGAGCGATAGCGCCGGTGTTCGCGCATCGCACCACGATTGACGAAGTGATCGCCGAACTGGGCATGAAATTCGCAACCGTCACGGGCATGAACGCCTACATGCAAAACCTGCCGCCAATTCAAGTGGGCGGCGAACTCACCAAGAGCCAATACCAGCTCACTCTGCAAAGCCCCGACACGCAGGAGCTGTACCGCGAGTCCATGGCCTTCCAGAAAAAGATGGCCAAGCTTCCCGGCCTGCAGGATGTGACCAGCGACCTGCTGATCGCGAATCCTCAGGTGAACGTCAACATTGATCGCGACAAAGCTTCGGCGCTGGGAGTCACCGCGGAACAAATTGAAGACGCGCTGTACACAGCGTATGGTCAACGCCAGATTTCCACTATCTACGCGCCCAACGACGAATACTGGGTAATCATGGAGCTGGAAGACAAATACCAGAAGGATCCCGCGGCTCTTTCCATGCTCTATGTTCGCTCGAGCAGCGGCACGCTGGTTCCGTTGAGCGCAGTTGCCAGTCTGACGTCCAGCCTCGGCCCGCTCACGGTAAATCACTTCGGCCAGCTTCCCGCGGTAACGATCTCTTTCAATCTCGCGAACGACACAGCGATCGGCGATGCCGTGAATTCCGTAAAACGCCTCGCGCGCGAAGAACTTCCGCCCACCGTAACCGCGCAATTTCAGGGAACCGCAAAAGCCTTCGAAGCTTCGCTCACCGGACTGGGCCTTCTGCTGCTGATGGCCATCCTGGTGATTTACATCGTGTTGGGAATTTTGTACGAGAGCTTCATTCATCCAATTACGATTCTTTCCGGGCTTCCGTCCGCAGCTTTCGGCGCGCTGCTCACGCTGCAGATTTTCCACCTGAGCCTGGATCTCTACGGTTTTGTGGGCGTCATCATGCTGATCGGCATCGTGAAGAAGAACGCGATCATGATGGTTGATTTCGCCGTCGAGCGCGAACGCACCGGACACAAAACCGCCGCCGAAGCGATCTACGAAGGCTGCCTGATCCGCTTCCGTCCGATTACGATGACGACCATGGCGGCGCTGATGGGCACCGCGCCCATCGCGTTCGGCATCGGTGCGGGTGCGGATGCACGCCGCCCGCTGGGCCTCGCGGTCGTAGGTGGACTAATCTTCTCGCAAATGGTCACTCTGTACCTGACGCCAGTCTTCTATACATATATGGATACGTTTCAGGGCTGGCTGGAACACCATTTTGGGAAAATTACCGGAAAAAGGAATGCCGATCTCGCGGACGGCCACGTTTCCGCGGATTAACAAGCTCTCCGTGCGAAATTTCCTCGTTTGGTAAAATCTTCGTCTCATTGTCCGGTGGTGCAGGTGTCCGTGCCAAGCTGCACCAAAACTACCTGTCACTTCGCACCATTGACCCATCAAACGCAGTTCTCTAGCATGAATTCAGGACAAGACGTTCCTGATGGAACTGTTTCTCACTTGGCAGCGTTCGCGGGTGCCATAGGCATTTGATCGCGCAAAGCCGCGTTTATATTGCAGCCATGGGCTGTGAAGTTGGATTTACTCCCCAGGGGCTAGAGGCCGCCGGCGCCGGCGGCCTGTAGCCTAGCGCCGAGTGCGGACGCAGCGTGTTGTACACCACCCGCCATTTCTCGATCACCACCTGTGCTTCCCTCAGCGAATAGAAAATCTCTCCGTTCAGGCATTCGTCTCATAGCTTTCCGTTGAAGCTTTCACAGTAGCCGTTCTCCCAAGGACTCCTCGGTTCGATGTACAGCGTTCGGGTGCCCACCTTGGCCAGCCACTTCCGCAGTTCTTCGGCCACGAACTCTGGGCCGTTGTCCGAACGAATGTTCTCTGGAATTCCCCGGTACAGCATCACGTCCGCCAGTACTTCGATCACTTCGTACCTCCCCAGCCTTCGCGCCACGCGGATCGCCAAACATTCCCGCGTGTATTCGTCAATCAGCGTCAGCATCCGCAGCGTTTGCCCGTCGTGCGTCATGGCGCTCACGAAATCGTAACTCCACACATG
>JBAQJS010000103.1:0-184512 GCA_049300435.1 Candidatus Acidiferrales bacterium
TGACTATGTAGGGCCCGGTTCGGCGAAGCCGAACCGGGCCTGCTTTGCTGCTGGGCCTGTCGTGGCTCGCGATTTTGCCGTTGTAGTTGCCGTCGCCTCTGTTTTTGACTATGTAGGGGCCGGTTCGGCGAAGCCGAACCGGGCCTGCCGTGGCTTGGAGTTTTGCCGTTGCTGTTGGGCCAGCCGGCGCTCGCTCGATCGCGGCCGAAATTTTATCTAAATGGTTTCGCCCCAAAACGGGCACAAAAGGAATTCGTGAACGGTAAACCCATCCGCGTTGCCGTCGTCGGCGTCGGCGATTTCGGTCGCAACCACGCCCGCGTCTGGGCCGCCATGGACGACGTCGAATTGGTCGGCGTCGTGGACACCAACTCCGACCGCGCCGCCCAGGTCGCCGCGGAATTCCATACCCGCGTCATCCGCGACTTCGACTCTCTCCCGCTCGAAAAGATTGACGCCGTCAGCCTCGCCGTCCCCACCCGCGACCATTCCCGCATCGGCTGCCGCCTTCTCGATTGGGGCATGGACGTTCTGGTCGAAAAGCCCATGGCCTCCTCGCTCACCGAAGCCGACGGCCTCATCGCCTCCGCCCAGCGCAAGGACCGCATCCTGCAAATCGGCCACCTCGAGCGCTTCAACGCCGGCTTCATCGCCGCCGCGAAAATCGTCTCCAAACCCATGTTTTTCGAGGTGCACCGCCTCGGCGTCTTCACCCCGCGCAGCCTGGATGTAGATGTTGTGTACGACGTCATGATTCACGACCTCGATATTCTTCTCGCTCTGGTAAACTCACCCGTCACGGACCTCAAAGCCGTCGGCATCCCGGTCATCACCGACAAAGTGGATATCGCCCAAGCCCGCATCGAATTCGCTTCCGGCACGGTCGCCAACCTTACCGCCAGCCGCGTTTCCACCGAGCGCGTCCGCAAGATGCGTTTCTTCCAGGCGCACGAATATCTTTCGCTGGATTTCACTCGCCAGGATTTGCTGCGCGTCCGCGTGGACCCCGCCGCGGCCGGTTCGCCCCAGCCCCAGATCAATTTCGAAAAAATTCCCACGTCCCCGGAGGAGCCGCTGCGCGCCGAGCTGGGCGCCTTCGCCCGCTCCGTTCGCAATCGCCGCCCTCCGCGCGTGGATGGCGCCGCCGGCCGCCGCGCCCTGGAGCTGGCTGACCGCGTAATGGCAGGCATCCAGGAACATGCCCGCCGCGTCCAACTGGATGCTTCCAGCTCCCAGGACAAACGATGATTCCGCGGATTCTCGTGCCCACAGATGTGCGTCCGGTCACCGATGATGGGGCCAAAACGCCGCCCCGCCGCCTGACCACCTATATGGACGACCGCACCGTCGTCCCCGCGGATCTCTCCGACGCCCCGCCTCTTACCGGCAAGACCAGCATCCCCGAGCATCTGCCGCTCGACGTGCTCATCGAACGCAGCCTGGTGCCCCGCGGTCTGGCCGCCAAGCCCTTCGAACAGTTTCTGCCGCCCTCCGAATACGCGCCCTTGGCCATTCTCGATCGGCGCGTCGTGGTCCCTGCCTACGTCCAGCCGCCTGAACAGCAGGAGATAGCTAAATTCGACCAGCCGCCGCCGATGACCGCCGAGCTGCGCGAAATCGTCGAGCCCGACATCTTCAATACCGGCGAAGCCAATCTTCTCGTCGAGCCCGAAGACCGTCGCGACGCCACGTGGGACGCCATCACCCGCGCCATTTCCGTCGCCGCGCACATCGCCTTCGTCATTTTCCTGGTTTTTCTCCCCAAGATTTTTCCCACCCACATTCCCACGCGCGAGGAGACGGAGATCGCCAGCAAGGAACTCGGCGTCGTGTACTTGCCACCTGATGAAGGCGCGCTCTCGCGCCGCCCTTCGCCTCCTCCCGGTCCGGTGATGAAGATCAATCCGAAAATATTGAACAAAGTCGCGCCTCCGCGTCCCGAAGAGCACCGCATCGAAGCGCCTCCCGTCCCTTCTCCCGAACATCCCGCCGCGGACTTGCCCTCAGCTCCCACGCCCAAGGAGAATAGCAACGCGTACACCGCGCCAGTCCAGCCGCCGCCCAACACGACTCCGGAAGCTTCCAAGCTTTTGCCGGTGCTTCCGCGTCCCACGCCCGGCAAGCTGAATCTCGGATTGCCCAGCGCCTCTCCCGGCAGAGCCATGCAGGATGAACTCCAGGACGCCATCAAGCACGCCCCCAGCGGCGGTTCTTTCTCCACCGACGACGGCTTTTCCGGCGGTGGGGGCGGCGGCCATGGCCGCGGCGGCGCGCAAGCCGGCAACGGCGTCACCATCCTCACTCCCACCGAGGGCGTGGATTTCAATAGTTACATCCACCGGCTCCTCGCCAGGCTCAAGCAGAACTGGATCACCGTCATGCCCGAATCTTTCTATCTTGGCGACAAAGGCATCGTCGCTATTTCTTTCCGCATTAATCGCGACGGCAGTTTTCCACCGGAACGCCTCAGCCTGGATCGCACTTCCGGCAAGGAACCGCTCGATACCGCCGCCGCTTCCGCCATTCGCGCCACCAGCCCCTTCGAGCCGCTTCCGCCCCAATTCAAAGGCCAGTACATTGACCTGCGCATCGGCTTCTACTACAACATCCCCATCGGCGACGTTCCGCAGTAATCTCCGCGCCTTCCGCAGCACGGTCGAGCCCCGGGGTCCTGCCCCGGCGGCACGCGAGCAAGAAGGAAGTCAGCAAGCACGGAAGGGAGTCTCGCCAGCGCTCTCATCGTCGTTCTCAGCGTCCTCTGCGCTCCGCTCTCCGCGTACTCTGCGTTAAATCTTGTGCCGTCCGCTACGCTGCCGGCCACCGCCCGCCTTCAATTGCGCCGTCCCCCAGTGATAACGTACCGTGTAGCAAAACCATGAACCTCAACCGCACCCAAATCATCGGCGCTCTGCTCCTCGCCGCCCTGGTGCTCCTTGTCCTCCTCCTGCGCTACTGGAAATTTTCCGGATGAACGCTCTCCCGCGCCTCCTCGTAATCCTCGGCCCCACCGCCTCCGGCAAATCCGCGCTGGGCATCCGCCTCGCCGAAAATCTCGGCGGCGAAATCCTCGTCTGCGATTCCACCCAAGTCTATCGCCGCTTCGACATCGGCACCGCCAAAGTTCCCGCCGCCGAACAGAGCGGCATCCCGCATCACTTGGTTGATCTGGTCGAACCTTCCGAAATTTTCACCGCCGGCGATTACCGCCGCGCCGCTCTCGAAGTTCTCGCCGGCCTCCGCCGCCGCGGCGCCACCCCGATCCTCACCGCCGGCACCGGCCTCTACCTGCGCGCGCTACTCGAAGGACTCGCCGACGCTCCGCAGCGCTCCGAAGCTCTCCGCGCGCGCCTGCGCCACACCGCCGAACGCCACGGCCCGCAGCACCTGCACCGCGCTCTCGCCCGCCTCGATCCCGAATCCGCTGCGCGCATCTCTGCCCGCGACACGCAAAAAGTAATCCGCGCCCTCGAGCTCCGCCTGCTCACCGGAAAACCCGTCGGCGAAATTCATCGCGCTGGCCGCGACGCCCTGCAAGGCTACGAAATCATCAAGCTCGGCCTGCTTCCGCCCCGCGCCGCGCTCTACGCCCGCATTCACGCGCGCACCGCCGCCATGCTCGCCGCCGGATGGCTCGCGGAAGTTCGCGCGCTCGTCGCCGGCGGCGCTCCGCCGGATGCCAAGCCGTTCCAATTCATCGGCTATGCGCAATTGCGCGAACATCTCGCCGGGCGCCTCAGCGAAAAAGACGCCGTCGCGCAAATCCAGCAGGCCACGCGCCGCTTCGCCAAACGCCAGCTCACCTGGTTCCGCAAGGAATCCGGCGTCCACTGGCTCCCGGGCTTCGGCGACGCCCCGGAAATTTCCGCTGCCGCTCTGGCCGTCGTTCGTTCGTAACATTCCCGTAACTTGACGCGCTCGCCGCAATCCCGTATGGTTTTGCGGCACCGAAAATTTCCATGGCTACCGCAACCGCGCTCAAATCTTCCCCGCTGCAGCCCGACGATTGGATTCGCGCCGCTTTCGCGCGCCTTTCCACCGAGGGCATCGAATCCGTGCGCATCGAACTTCTCGCGCGCGACCTCGGCGTCAGCAAGGGCAGCTTCTACTGGCATTTTCAGGATCGCGAAGAACTCCTCGCCAGGATGCTCGACCGCTGGGAAGGCGAAGAATCTGCCTGGCTCGACGATACCGTCGTCACCCCCCGCGCCGCCGCCCGCTGGGCCCGCTTCGTCGAACATTGCGCCGATCCCTCCCGCGCGCGCCTCGACGCCGCTCTGCGCGCCTGGGCGCGCCGTGACGAACGCGTCGCCGCGCGCATCTCCGGCATCGAAAAAAAACGCTCCGCCCACGTCTCCAGCGTCTTGCGTGACATCGGCTTCGCCCCGGAAGCAGCCGAATCCTGGGCGGAAGTAGCTCTGCTCGTCTATCTCGGCTGGCTCGATCGCGCCACCCGCGACCTCGAATTTCAGGTCTCCGGCCGCGGGCTAAGCCAATTCCTCTCCGACCTGATCCTCGCCGCCTCCGCCCGCTCCTCCACCGCCCACGCGCTCTAAAATATTCCGAGGACCCGCCGTTGACTTTGTGAATCGCCCTGCAGGGCGATTCACCCCGAGATTCGGCAGTGCCGAATCGAAGGGCAGCGGCCAGCTTTAGAGTCCCTGTGGCAATCCAAGAATGTTTGTGGGTCGTGGCTTTAGCCACGACATAAGCCGCGCAAAATCAGTACGGCTTTAGCCGCTGAAGTTCCGCCTTGCTGGTCGCTCGTCAGTTGGGCGCATTTGCTTTTGTTGTTGTAGCGGCCGGTCTGGCGCAGCCAGACCGGGCACTTTCCCCGCTAGCCCACTACGCATGCTTCGCGTTTGACGCGGCCGTAAGACCAGCCCCGCCGCCATTCGCGCCCCCGCCGCATTCGGCGTATAATCACGGCGTTAATGACCAAAATCTTTCGCCCCCATCGCGCACCCAGCCCCGGCAAATCCGCATGAAAACCCCTCAATCCGTGGACAATCGTGAAAGCGTTCTCCTCGTCGGCGTCAGCCTGAAAAAATCTCCGCGCGGACGTGCCGGCGATCCCTCCGCCGCCGGCCGCGATTCGCTCGAGGAACTCCACGAGCTGGCCGAATCCGCCGGCGCCAAAATCGCGGGCAGCATCCTGCAAATCCGCGAAGCGCTGGACCCCGCCACGCTCGTCGGCCGCGGCAAGCTCGATGAAATCCGCGCCGAAGCCGAAGCCCGCCGCGTGCCGCTGGTCATCGTGGACCACAACCTCACTCCCGTGCAGTTGCGCAACATGGAGAAGGGCATCGGCACCCGCGTCATTGACCGCACCCAGCTCATCCTCGATATTTTCGCCATGCACGCGCGCACCCGCGAAGGGCAGCTCCAGGTGGAGCTCGCGCAGCTGAACTATCTGCTCCCGCGTCTCACCGGACGCGGCGAGGAACTTTCCCGTCTCGGCGGCGGCATCGGCACGCGCGGCCCCGGCGAACAAAAACTGGAAACCGACCGCCGCCGCATCCGCGACCGCGTCAGCAAAATTAGAGAAGCCATCGAAACCGTGCGCCGCCAGCGCACCACCCGCCGCCGCGCGCGCCAGGCCGTGCCGCTGGGCATGATCGCTCTGGTCGGCTACACCAACGCCGGAAAATCCACGCTCTTCAACGCGCTCACCCACGCCGACGTGCTCACTTCCTCCAAAATGTTCGCCACTCTCGACCCCACCGTCCGCGCCGTGCGCCTGCCCTCGCGCCGCCGCGCCCTGCTTTCCGATACCGTGGGATTTCTGCGCGATCTTCCGCCCGACCTCATCGCCGCCTTCCACGCCACCCTCGAAGAAGTGCAGGAAGCCGCGCTCATCGTCCAGGTCAGCGATATTTCCAGCCCGCATCACGCCGAGCAAGATGCCGACGTCCTCAAAGTCCTCACCAGCCTCGGCGTGCAGGACCGCCCGCGCCTGCAGGTCTTCAATAAAATTGACCGCCTCAGCGCAGAAGAATTAGCCGCGCTCAGCAAAGCCAACGGCCGCAACGAAAATAAAATCTTCACCTCCGCCGTTACCGGCGCCGGCCTCGAGGACCTGCTGGCCCGCATGGACGCCGCGCTCCCCGTTGACCCCCTCGTCCGCGTAGATCTGCGCATCCCTCTCTCCGACGGCCGCAATCTTTCGTTAGTCCACGCGACGGGCCGCGTCCTGCATTCCGATGTCGAAGACGGCCACATGCACATCGCAGCCGACATCCCCGAATCCCTCGCCCGCCGCCTGGAAGATTTCGCCCAACTCGCGCGCGCCAAAGCCTCGCAAGCCAACTAAAGCAGCGCCAGGTCGCGCCAAATCTCGCGCCAAATCTTGCGCCGTCGTCGCGCCGAATCCGTTGCGGTCGTCGAGGCGCAAATTGGAATCCGTCGCCGCGCCAATTCTCGCGCCGTCCCTGCCATCCCGATGTTCCCCGGTAGGGGCGCTGCTTGCGAATTGCCCTGCAGGGCGATTCGTCCTGAGATCCCGCTGTGCGGGATCGAAGGGCTGCGCCCGCCTTTCACTTGCATCCTGAACCACTCCACCGCTATTCATGCCGCCCTGTCTCACGCGTCGTCACCGCGCACCTCCCAAACGATTTTGCGCAGGAAGCGCAGCGATATGTCTCTCCAGGTTTTCTCCGTGGCCTCTCCGTTCCTCCCCCGCGCGCTCTGTGTTAAATCTGTTACCTAGTAGTTGTGCCACTTCCGTTCCAAGGATCGAGTACTCGCTCCCCGTCCTCGATGCTAGCAGTCTGCAAGGCACTTCGTACGAAACGTTCGGAAAAGCCAGGATAATACCGATACCATTCTGATTGGGGGCTCTCGCGGCCTCGAAGTTTTGGACTTCCCGTAATCATTGTCCGGACTCCTCGCATTCTACACGGTTGACGCGCGCGTTACGCAAGCTCTTCTATGCCACCCGAATCCATTTCGGTCAGTAAGTACTAGTTCTGTCCCACTTCTGAACTCACGTACAGCTGCATTCCGCTCCCCCGCGTGTTAGCTTCGATCAGGAGCGAACGAAATGAAATATTTTCACAATGCGCGCGACAGCGCACAACCCGCACTCTCGCCGCGCCGAAGCACTCCGCCCGGCGCGCTCGCTGCCAAGGCGATCACTCTCCCAGCCTCGCTCCGAAAATCGTCGCGCCGCGCAAGCTTTGCGACGCATAACGCGAGGGCCGGCCAAATTCTAATCTCGGATTCCGGGATTAGAAAATGACGCAACCTATTGAAAACAAACAACCGCACCCCATTCTAATCGCGCCCAAAACCACGAATCGCGCAGGAAAAGCGCCACGATGGGCGCCGGGTCGCCGGCCGACGCGCCCCGCCGATACGGCTCCGTGTCAGCATGCACACGCTTGCGCAAGCGCGCAGCTTCAGCCGCGCCACGCCCCCCGGAAAATCAATGCGGATTCGGCCGCTCGGGTCGCGCCTAGCGAGTTCTTGCACCAACGTACGGCGGGGTCAATTTCCTGCGAGGGTTTCCAGGCCGGGTTTGTCGCGGAGGATCAGCGTCGAGCCTTTGATTTGCAGCAGTTGTTTTTTCTTGAAGTCGGCGAAGAGGCGGGTGACGGTTTCGCGCGACGCGCCGATCATCTGCGCAATTTCCTCGTGCGTCAGCGTCAAGGTGGCGCGGATTTCGGCGCTGCCTTCTCCGTGGCTGGCGCACCAGTCCAGCACGAACCGCGCCAGCTTCTCGCCCGCGGAATGGGCGAGCCCGATCGAGCGCATCTCGGCGACGGCGGCGTGGTAGCTCTCGCCCAGTTGCTGCGCCACGCGCAGGGAAACCTCGCCGTACTCGCGCAAAAAAGCGAGAAAGTCGGCGCGCGTGATGAAATTCGCCTGCGTCGGCTCGACCACCTCGGCGGTCAGCTCGTACGGTTTGCCCGTGACCGTTGCCGGCAATCCCAGCACTTCTCCCGGCTCGGAAATGCGCACGATCAGCGTGCGGCCGTCGAGCGAGGAGGTCGAAAGCTTCACGCGCCCGCTGCACAGGATGAAGACGCCGCGCGCCGTCTGCCCCTCGACGAACAGTGCGGCGCCTTTGGGATAGGTGGAAGGCGAGGTGATTTTAGCCAGCCGCTCGACGGCCGCGGGCGAAAGGTGGCAGAACAGACGATCTTCGCGGTGCGGGCAGGTGACGCAGTTTTCGATGATTTCCAGGCCGTAGGGCGCGCGCATGGAAGGACCCCGCGGTATTGTAACCCCATTTCGGCGCGGAACGATTTTGAAGCCGCTAATCATATCGCTGATGGACCCGATTACTTTCTGGCGAGGTCATTTGGCGCGATCGCGCCATCGTACGCGGCCTCCCTCCGGACGCAGGTGATGGCGGTCACAGTTGTGGGTGATGCCGGTCACAGCGCCGCGCCGCGCGCAGGAGAATAGTGCATATGGAAGGAGGCGATCATGCACAAGGACGAGCGGGATCTTCTGGAAGTTCTGAAGTTCGAGCTGCAATTCCTGCAGAAGGGCGGCTACGGGCGCGCGCCGCGCGAGTCCTGGCGGCCACTGTATATCTTCGAGGACTCACCCACCTGCATGAACTACGACTGCAAGGAGATGCCGGAGCCTTGCGACCACTGCGTCCTGACGCAACTGGTTCCGCCGGAGCTGCGCAACGAGAAAATTCCGTGCCGCCACATCCCCCTGAACGCGCGAGGCGAAACGTTGGACGCCCTGTACCGTTACGAGGATGACCGCGACGTCCAGGAAACCGTGCAGCATTGGCTGCGCAGCACCATCGCCAAGCTGGTGGAATCCCGGCGCGTAGCCGAACTCGCGTCCGCCAAAGATGGCGCGCCGATTGACGCCGCCATGAAGGGCACGCCGCTGTTTCAGCGCTTTCACCCCAAGTGCGCGAACCCCGCCTGCGCCACCGCGTTTCACTGGCTCGGCGGCGGACGCTTTTTCCGCTTCCGCGCCGCGGCGCTTGGGGAAAATTCCGCCGCCGCGGCGACGGACACGGTGGACAACCTGCACCGGGTGCGGCACTACTGGCTGTGCGAGCGCTGCTCGCACGTCTTTACTCTGGCGTATAAAGAAGGATCCGGGGTCGTGCTGAATCTGCTCTGGCCGGAGTTGCCGCTCACGGAATCCAGCAAGGAATTGCCGGCGGCGCTGAGCCGCTAACGCACGCGCCGCCGCCCGATCGGCGCAGCCGGCGCGACGCGTCCTCACGCAGCAATCCGCATCTACCACGCAGCATGGCTCACAAAAAATGAAATCAATTCTGCTTATCAACCGCAATAGGGCGCCGCGGAACGGAGTGTCCGCGGAAGAAATCAGAAAACCGGGTACGTTACGGTACGTGTCGCGGGGGCATTCGCGCCGCCGCGCGGCGGCTTTTTTTGCATTTTTTCAGCAGGCACCTTGCAAAAAGATCGGGACTTCGCGCAGAATGGGAAACTTTAATTTCTTCCGTCAGGAACGAGGTGCCATCTGCCATGCTGAGGGTGTTTCGGGGAGTCCTGTTTCTGGCAGTCGCGCACCTGCTTTGTTGCGCGCGTCCCGCGGTTGCGCAGAATGTTTTCGATCCGGGTTCCAAAGCGCCGTATGCCAAGGCCCCCAACTCCGCGCGCTTCGTTGTTTCCGATAGCTCATGGCCTGATGACGCTCTGCCGGCGGGTTCATTCGTCCAGCCGCTGAACCTTGCGATACCTGCTGCGGTATATCTTCGCGCGGAAAGTTCTTACGGGTTTGCAACATTCTCCGATTCTGCGGCGACGAATCCGCACGACCGTCCGTCTGCGGCGGCGATGAAGTTTCACTGGTGGCCCTCGTTCGGCGAATCCATGCTGTTCACCGGGATCATGCATACGTTCAACCTCGCCACCGAGCCGGGCACGCGCGATGCGTTGAACGGACACTGGTTTCAGGACTACATCCATTCGGTGTCCGAGCTGCGCGGCTGGAGCGACAACGACAAATTCATGGCCCCTTACGTGGGGCATCCCATCGAAGGCTCGATCTTCGGCTTCATCGAGCGGCGCAACGATCCCAAATACCGCCAGGTGCAGTACGGGGACGGGCGGGATTACTGGCTGAGCCTGCTGCGTTCCATGGCGTTTTCGGCGGTGTGGCACACGCAATGGAAAATCGGGCCGCTGAGCGAAGCTTCCATCGGGAACGTGATGCTGCACGTTTCGCCGGGATTTATCACGCTGGTGGATACGCCCACGCTGGGTTTCTGTACCATGCTGGCCGAAGATGCCGCGGACCGTTATCTGATCGTGGGAGTGGAAAACCGCACGTCCAACCGGGTGGTGATTATCGTGGTGCGCAGTTTTCTGAATCCGGGCCGGACGTTTTCCAACATGATGGCGTTTCGCCCGCCGTGGGAGCGCAGCACGCGCATGGGAGTGTTTGGCGAGAACCACGAGATTCGCAAGGACATGGTGAAGGAGTTCAAGGGAGGCTCGGGGCAAAAGCTTTTCGAATATCACAAGCCGCCCGCCGATCCGGAGGAAAGCTCGCGGACGTATCCGCGGGCCGCGCCGGTGGAATTGACCGCGTTCCCGTATTACGAGAGTTTTCTGGGGGGCGGGAGCTGCGTGGGCGGGGGCGGATCGGGCGCGGCTCGGGTGAACGAGCACTTTCAGGCGCTGGGAGAAGTGAGTGGATGCCTGATCATGCACATGCCCGCGTACAACATCAGCGCGGATTCGCTTTTCTACGGCGGCGGGGTGCGCTGGACGCCGCTGGCGACGCATCGCTGGTCGCCGTACGCGCAAGTGATGTTCGGCGGCAGAAAAGTGACGCAGGAGATTGACAATCTCGCGTTGCGCAAGCAATTGCTGGCGGAATGGAACGACGGCAATGGCACTCTGGCCCATTATCCGAAGCGGAGCGACTGGTCGGTGGAGAATTCGACCAACGGCCCCAGCCTGCGGGCGGGCGGGGGATTGGACCTGGTAGTGACGCGCCCTTTCGCGTGGCGCCTGATCAATCTGGAATACACGCACTCCTGGATCGCGAGCCTGGCGACGGAGCCGTGGATGCCCAGCGTGAATCAGATTCGCCCGCAGAACAGCTTCATCATTTCAACCGCGGCGGTGGTGCGCATCGGGACGTGGTGAGCCAGGCAGGTGAGCGGATTTTTCGCGGCGATGGGATGCGACTAAAGCGGGAGCTGCATGGGAGTGCCGCGCTCCTGATTGAGGCGCTGGGTGGAATCGGCGTCCAGTAGGCTGGCGGACATGGTCAAGCGCAAGCCTTCCGGTGTGATGTAGATAATTTTCCCTTGCGTTAGCGTGAAAGCGATCACGTCCAGGCGGCTGCCATCGCGCAGGACGAGGGTGAGCGTGCCCTCGTCGGGCAACGGTCCCTGCTGCGCAGAGTCCTGCTGGTCGGGCGCGGATGCTGCGGTATTCGCATCGGCGTTGACGTCGGATTGTTGTTGCGCGCGGTCGTCGGAGCTTTGGTCAGCGGATTGTTGGTCGTTTGCTCCGTTGGCTGCCTGGTCCGGGTTGGTCTGGCCTTCCGGTTGCAGCCCGTCTTGCGGTGGGGCGGCGGAATCATCGCCGGGAGCGGCATAGTAATAGCCGCCGACGCCGAGCAGATAAACGGTCGCCGGCGGGGCGGCAGGAGGATTCGAGCGGCGCGGCCACTGCGGATTATTTCCCACGGGATAGGCAACGCGCGGGGATTGATTTCGCCGGGCAGATGAAAATGCGGCGTGGCGGGAAGGCCCGGCCGCGGGATAAAGGCTGGCCTGATTCGCGAGCGCGCCGGCGGCTGAACTTCCGCGGGGAAGATTCGCGGCGATGGGGCGCATCGTAGCGGCGCGCGGCACAGCGCCGGCATTATAAGAGCCAGCGGCGCGGGCTCCGGAAGCGGCGAAGCCGCCCGAGCCTCCGTGCTGGGCGATGGCAGGAGTCGCCAGCAGAAGCATTGCGACCGATCCGATCAGCCACCGCGGTTTCATGGTGTTCTCCGCTCTAATCATGAGACGTTGTGAGACGCGGAACGGTTGCTGATTCTTTGGGCGATGGGCCGCTCTGTGGCGGGCGGCTGGAGACCAGGCAGGGCGCGATCAAGGCGAAAAGTACGGCGCTGCGCGCCGATTTTTTTTGTCGTGGCTAAAGCCACGACCCACCAAGATTCTCGGTTCGCCACGCGCCTGGGCTAGGTTGTGGCGCGCCGTACTTTAACGCTGTCGCCGGCCGATTCTCAGGACAACCGCCGTTGGTTGGTTGATGTAGCGCTCATGCGATGGAGGCTTATTTGGTTCAGGGCGGCTCTGAGCAAGGTTCCAGTTTGGAGACACGCACGCTCGTGGGAATCACGGTTGCGACAGCACCAAGAGCCAGGGCATTTACTACGGGAATCTCGAGGACTCATTGTCCGCGAGATTCTTAATGTTTAGATTATGTGTTGCCAATATAATAATCCAATTGAGTCGCGACGATACCGTTCTTGAGGTCCTAGTAATGAAAATAGCCTGTTTGGACAAAGAAATCGGCAAACTTCTAGGGGAGGCATTTTATAGGATACCGCGCTTCCAGCGCCCCTACTCTTGGGACCACGCCAACCTGGAAGAGTTTTGGAACGACACAATTGTCGACAATGATTCTGACTACTTCATCGGCAATTTTGTTTTCTTTCAGGATGGCGATGCGCTTGGAGTTGTGGATGGCCAGCAGCGTCTTACGACAGTTACGATAATGCTGTGTGCTCTGCGAGATGTCATGCAAGAGGAGGGGCTACGCGACTTTGCGCAAGGCGTTCACTTTCTAATCGAGCGGCCGAACATAAGAAATGAGAAGTATTACGTTTTGCGACCTGAAACGTCCTATCCGTTTTTTCAAGAGTACATTCAGAAATTCGGGAGGCGGCCGAAGACACCGGAGACGGGACCGGAGGAGGATCTTCTAAAAGAGGCCTACTATTTCTTTCGCGGCAACCTCAACCAATTGGTTGCTAGCATTAAGAGTCAATCGAATCTTTCCGAGACAAAGAAAAAGGCGAAGATATCGGAGGATCTTTCGCGAATTCGAGACAAAGTCCTCGGACTGAAGGTAATCTGCACATCGCTCGATAACGACGACGACGCATATGTAATATTTGAAACGCTTAACACTCGAGGAAAGGACCTTACCTTATCCGACCTTGTCAAGAGTCACCTATCGCGATTGCTTAAGCCTACGAACAAAGGGGTTGATCTCGCGAAAGATAAATGGATCGAGATTGCAAAGACGTTCGAGGAATCCCAAGCGGACCTTAGCGTATCCACATTCATTCACCACTACTGGCTATCGAGATATGAGTATGTGACTGAGAAGAAGCTATACAAGGCGTTGCGGAAACAAATAAAAAAAGAGAACGCTGCTGAATTCCTTGATGACCTTGTCCGAGAGAGCACGATCTATCGCCTGATCCACGAAACTTCGTACAAGAAATGGAAGAAGGACGACCTAGACATTCGGGATTCGCTGACGGCAATGGGCCTGTTCCGAATCAAGCAGCAGCTTCCTATGGTCCTTGCCGTAATGCGGCATCATACAGATGGAACTCTCAAACCCAAGCGTGTGAAACAGATTCTGTCCGCGATTGAAAACTTTCATTTTTCCTTCACTGCGGTCGCGTCCCAAAGGTCATCCGGGGGTATATCTTTTATGTACGCTTCGGCGGCAAGAAACCTACATGAAGCCAGGACTCCCTCGGCGAAGGGGAAAGTAGTCGACGGCCTGCGGAAGAAACTGGAGTCAAAGCTCCCTCCGTATGGCGAGTTTGAAGCACGATTTCTTGAGCTACGTTATTCTGCCAAGTTTACCAAGCAAAAGAATCTGGTCCGCTATATTTTGACGAAAATGACCCAATACAACTGCACCGGGATTTCCGTCGATGCCGAACGGATGACTGTGGAACATCTTTCACCTGAGAATCCTCCTCGCCCGACGGGTCTTAGCGATGAGCAGGTAGCTTCGCTGGGAAATCTGGTTCTCGTCGACTCGAAGCTCAATAATAAGCTCGGAAATAAGGGTTTTACAGAGAAAAAGAAAATTCTCAGAAGCGCGGATGGTTGGTTAGACAGTACGATTGATCGGGCGTCAACGTGGGGCCCCGTAGAAATCGAGACGAGGACGAAGGCATTAGCAGCGCAAGCCTACCGAGACGTTTGGAACCTGTAGGAGCAAAACGCGGAGCGGGCGTCCTAGCGGCTATCTGTTTTATGGTATGTGAACGGCTTGGACCAAGCCGCGCCTTCCTTCGAACCTGCCACCGGCAGGCTCTCAGGGTGAAACGGCGGCCGCTACGGAGTCAAGAGATGGGCTGCGCGCGTTATTTCGCAGTCGGTTTACGCTGCGAGGCGCAACTATTATGAGCTGATGGGAGCGAACAAAATGGGTGGCGGCGGTGTCTAATTTGCAGGATTGAGCGGTCGTGGCTGGAGGTTGGATTTGGACCGGCGGTTGGGGCGCGGCAGCGGGGAAATCGAGCGGGGTGCGGGCGGCTTGCGGCGGGGGCTCGAGGGCTTGCGGGGAGCGGTCTGGGAAGTTGGGCTTGGCTTTTCCCTGTGGGCGGGATGTGCTATAAACGTGCGTCCGAAGGACTACTAGAAATGGGACAGGCGGAAGCCGGTTTACCGACGGCGCACGGAGTGGAGGCGAAGGGAAGCGAGCGCGGGGGGCCAGCGGAGCCCTCGCAGTATTGCCCGCGATGTTCGGCGCGCCTCGAGCCGCGCAAGTGCAAGATGATTTGCACGTCGTGCGGGTATTACATGTCCTGCTCGGATTTTTACTGAAGAGAAAGATCGCCGCCCCCGGGCAGTGACTTCTCGGCACTACCGAATCCAAATACGCATGGGAAATTTCCAGGAGGCGCGAACGTGGCACTGAGAATGGTGGATAACGAAGTGGATGGGGTGACGGTGCTGGAGATCGAAGGACGCATCGTGCTGGGCGAGGAAAGCAACGCGTTTCGCGAGAAGGTGAAGAGCCTGCTCGCCGCCGGGAAGAAGAAGATCGTGCTGAATCTGGCGCAGGTGGGATACATAGACAGCGCGGGGCTGGGCACGCTGGTGGCGACGTTTCACAGCGCGCGTTCGCAAGGCGCGGTGCTGAAGCTGGCGAACCTGGGATCGAAATTCAAGGAAGTGCTGCAAGTGACGAAGTTGATGACGGTGTTCGACACCTACGACAACGAAGCGGCGGCGGTGGCGAGCTTCGCGAAGTAGCCTTTGGGGATGGTTCGTCGCGCAGTATTTTGGCCGGGGCGGGTGCTAGAGGCGCCCCGGCAAAAGTTTCGCGGACCGTCCTGCGGTTGAAGTTCTGGCAAGCTGGGGCGCAGCCTGCCTGCGGCAGGCAGGCAAGCAGCGCCCCTACGGAAGATTCCTGTGGCGCGATGTGAGCCATATTGGCAATCGGGCTAGGGCACGCTGCCTTTTGCGCGCCGAACCATTGCTCTCCACAGGGTTACTCTCCGCCGATGGCGTCCGACTGGCCCGCGATGCGGCCTTCCACCTGGTAGATGGCAATTCCGCTTAAAAGCTTGGGGTAGAAGTCCGTGGATTTTTGAGGAAGAACTTCGCCGCCGAGAGCGATGTCCGCGACTTGCCGGACGCGAGCGGGATTGAGCAGGCAGGCGAGCTGGGCTTCGCCGCGGTCCACGGTCGCGAGGGCGGCGTCCATTTCACGTTCGTAGCCGATATTTTTCTCCGCAGCAACCGCTTCCGCACTAATTCCCAAACCTTTTTCGATGAGCAAACGGTGGAGCAGAACCACGTCCAGACCGCGCTGCGCTTCGGAAATATCCGGGAGCATGGCTTCCAGGTCGGCGTCGCGGCGCAGGATAAATAGATACAAGGCACCGGCGCCCGGGTAGATGCCGATGGCGCGGCGGTCGTGATTGGTGCCTTCGAGGTCTTTGCGGAAGTCGGCGAAGGCCGCGGCGCGCTCTTCGGGATTCTGAAACGGGTAGGAATACCAGTCGAAGGAGCGGGCGACGCTGTTGCGAAACTTATCGAAGTCGAAATCGGGAAGGTTGCGGATGAGACGATGGGTGGGGAGGATGGTGAGGCCCTTGGAGTGGGTATTGATGAACGTCATCATGGCGAATTCGGGCGCGGCGTAGGGATCGTTGACGCCGGCGTGGACGCGGGATTCGTTGCGAAAGTTGAGGGCGGTCTCGTAGCGGTGGTGGCCGTCGGCGATGATGAGTTTCTTGTCGTCCATGGCGCTTTGAATGCGGCGGACGGTGGCGCGTTCGGCAATGGGCCAGAGGCGATGAGTGACGCCGAATTCGTCCTGCATTTCCTGCGGCGGGGATTTGTGAGCGGCTTCCTCGAGCAGGTTATCAATGCGGCGGGTGGCGTCGTTGTAGAGCATGAAAAGCTGGCCGGTTTGGGCGTGGGTGTGGCGGAGAAGCTCGATGCGGTCGGCCTTGGGCGCGGAAAGAGTGCGCTCGTGGCGGAAGACGACGTGGGCGTCGTAATCTTCGACGCGGCCGAGGGCGATGAAACCGATGCGTGTCTTGCGGGTGTGGGTGCCGGGGACGAGATATTCCTGGGAGTAGATGTAGATGGCGGGGACGGCGTCCTGAACCAGGATTTTCTGCGCGATCCATTCCTGGATTTTTTTTCCGGCGCGGGTGTACACGTTGTTGCCGGGCGTGTCGTCCGGGCTGGTGCGCCCTTTTTCGATGGCGATCAGGTTGTAGGGGCTGGCGGCGTAATACTGGTCCTGCATGGCGGGAGAGATTTTGTCGTAGGGCTGGGTGAGAGCTTTTTCGAGAGGGACGCGGCTGGTGTCGTAACGAAAAGCGCGAAAGGGTTGAATTTCAGCCATGTGGGCCTCGGGTGGCGGTTTGTGCGACTTGAGAAACGCCTATTGTAGCAGCCGGGGAGGGGCAAGCCAAACGGGTCGCGGGGGATTTTGAGGCTAGATTGGGAGCGATCAGGGCAAAAGCTCGCGGGAAAGGCACCGCGAGCGGAAGGCGCTTCGCGCCGTCTATTTTCCCAGGCCTTACGGCCTGGGCTAAGTTGTGCCGCGCCTTCCTTCGACCCTGCCTCTGGCAGGGTCTTAGGACAAAGCGGCGCTGGTTCGTGGCGCGGATTACGGTGTGGAGATGGGGGGACCGAATGGGGTACGCGGTGCGCGGTTGCGGGGATAGAGCGACGCGAAAAATTTGCCAGTTGCCTCCAGTCGAAAGCCAGAGGGGCGCCAGAGCCAGCGGTTATTGAGGGTCGCGATTTTCGCTGGCTTCCAAGTTTCTAGGGCATATGCATTGCGGGGGATGGAGGTGGCGGAGTGGTGGCGGCTGAGGGCGCTTGGAATTGTTGCAGCGCGGCGGGGGGGAGTTTTTCGATGTTGCTCAGGAAGGTGACTAGCTGCCAGATTTGAGCTTCGCTCAGGGTCTGGTTCCAGGCGGGCATGCCGGTCCAGCGGACGCCGTGCTGGATGATGTAGAAGTTTTGGTTTTCGGCCATGTCCGGGGCGTCCTTGAAAAAAGCAGGGACTGGAGGATTGAAAGAGCGGCCGAACTGGCTATCGGGATTGGAAGGAACGCCGTGGCAGCCGGCGCAATGATCCACGTATAGCTTGGCGCCGGCGACGAGGTTAGGCTCGTCGGCGGGTACGGGATTTTTCGCGTTGGGGGCGTTGCGTTCGGTGGCGGCGTCCACGGCGGACATGGCCAGATGATTTTCGAACGCGGAGGGCTGGTGGTCAGCGTCGAAATTCATGTAGCCTTTTTTCAGGAGCAGGTAGCCGCCGACCGCGAGAACAATCAGAGTCAGTATGATTCCCAGAAGAAAGGCTTTCATGGGGAACGCCTCCTAGCGTTTGCGCCCACTATCATAAATGGCCCGCGGCAATTGCAGAAGCGAGAGTTTCGGCGGCGCGCAGGTGACGGGAGCTGCGGCGGTTGGTACGGCACGAATGGCACACTGGCGCTGCGCCGCTGCAGCGGCAAATGCAAAGGCGCCCACCTACGCATCAAGCCTGCCACTGGCAGGCTCTCATGGTGAAAAGCTGGCCGCTACAGAGTCAAAACCTTGGTCTGGGAGCATTTTTACGCTGATCGTAAAGCTATTGTGAAAACTGGCGCGGGGTGGTTATTTGGACTCGGCGAGGCGATTGTACTTTTTCAGGACCTCGCGCAGGCGGTCGTGCGGAAGCGCTTCGACCGTGTGGCCGTCGCGGCCGGTCATTGATTTGGCGGCGACGAGGGCGTTGACGACGGCTTCCTCGGTGGCCTGGACGGTGGCCTCGAAGAGGGCGTCCATGCGGTCGTTGGGCAACATCTGCAGAGCGACCGGATTTTTGGAGGAGAGGCCTGCGCCGGGATTGGCGGTGGAAAAGGCGATGAAGATGTCGCCGGAGCCATCGCCGGAAATGCTGCCGAGACGGCCGAGGCCCAGGGTGACGCGTTTGGCGATGCGTTTCATCTGGCTGGGGAGCAGGGGCGCGTCGGTGGCGACGACGACGATGATGGAGCCGGTATCGTCCTTCCAAACGGGATGGCCGGTGATTTCATAACCGACGGGAGCGCCGGCGATGCGCAGAAGATGGCGCGTGCCGAAATTGCATTGGACGAGAACGGCGACGGTGTAGCCGCCTTGCTTGGCAGGCAACTGGCGCGAGGCGGTGCCGGTGCCGCCCTTGAATTCGAAGCAGATCATTCCAGTGCCGCCGCCGACGTTGCCTTCGGCGATGGGTCCGGCGTGGGCGTCGCGCATGGCGGCGTCGGCGTCTTCGGGCTTGACGTGAAAACCGTTAATGTCGTTGAGGTAGCCGTCCCAGGTTTCGGCGACGACGGGAAGCGACCACCAATCGGCTTCGGGGCCCGGCGGGGCGTGCTGCAATTGCCAGGCGATGACGGCGTCGCGGACGACGCCGACGCTGTGGGTATTGGTGATCATCACCGGGCCGTAGAGGAAGCCGGATTCCTCGACCCAGGTGGTGCCGGTCATTTCTCCATTGCCGTTTTCGGTGAACCAGCCGGCGAAGACGGGATCCACGGAGTTTTTGCCGCGCGGGAAGATGGCGGTAACGCCGGTGCGGACCGGGCCGACGCCGACAACCAGTTTTCCTTCGCCGGAGATTATGGTGCGGTAGCCGACTTCGACGCCGGTTACGTCGGTGATGGAATCGAGCGGGCCGGGAGTGCCTTCGAAGGGCACGCCGAGGTCGCGGGCACGAGGTTCGCGGTGGAACGTGGCGTCCTGGCATTGCGCGATTGGTGGAGTGGCGAGCAGGAGCAGGCCGGCGATTAGTGCGGTTGCCAGGGGGAATATTTTTTTTGCGATATTTTTCATGGGTGTCTCCGCCGAGTTATGAAATTGGGCCGAGTGCGAGTTGCGGCAGCGGCCCGGTGTGAATCAAAAGCTAACAGTGTGTCACCCGCGTCAAAGTGCCCGTTCTGTCCCGAAAAGCGCGGGACAGAACGGCCGCCACAAATTCAACGGCAACTGCAAACAGCCGGCGCTACTTTCTTATGGCGCGGCCGCGGATGCGTGCTCCAGTTGGGCGCGCGTTTGGTTCAGGAGCTGGGTGTTTTTGGTCAGCTCGTCCTGCAGGATTTTGGCTTGTTGCGCGGCCAGCGTCCAGTTGGCGGCTTCGGCGGCTTCGGTGAGGCCGGGCAATTCCAGATGCGCGTAGGTGTAGCGCGCGGCGTAGAGCGAATGCTTGAACCAGGGGCGGCCGGGAATTCCCGCGGGGTTGCACCAGTTGCGCTCGACTTGCATGAGCTGCTGATTGATTTGCGCGGCGGCGGCGGGGTCAAGATGGCCGGAATCAATTGCCTGGGAGACGGCGAGATTCAAGTCGCGGCCGGCGGATTGAAATTCGGCAACGCTTTGCTGGAGGGTGGCGAGATCTAGGTGCGGGCCGAGGGGATTTGCGAGATTCAGGTCCGCGACGAATTGCTGGATTTTTTGTCCGTAGGAATCGAAATCGTAGGGGAGGATATCGGCGTTCGCGAGGCGCAGGGCGACGGTGCCCCAGAGCTGGGCCATCAAGGTGTGGTAGCGGTAGCCGGGATCGCCGAAGTGGTTCATCCAGAAAAAATCGTCGTACATGGAGTGGTAAACGCCGTAGGGGCCTTCGAAGGTGAGGCCGATGGTGGGAACGCCGAGAAAATTCAGGAAGACGGTGTGGTCGGAGCCGCTGCCGATGCGGGTATTGGCAAGCTCGGAATCGGGGACGGGCTGCGGGTAATTCAGCTCGGCCTGGCGGGAGATTTTCCATTCGTCGTAGAGAGTCTTGCCGGAGGGAGCGGGGAGGGCGCGGCTGACTGCGACGAGGAGCGGTGCGAGGGAGCCGATGGCGTCGCCATCGAAATTTTTACCGGAGGTGGCTTCGTCCACGTTGAGGTAGGCGACGGCTTTGCGTTTCAGCTCGGCGGCATATTGTTCGCCCCACTCGGTGGAACCGGTGAGCGCGTATTCTTCGCCATCCCAACTGCAGAAGACGAGGGTTCGCTTGGGGCGGATGCCGCGCGCGAGAAGCTGGCCGAGGCTGCGCGTCATTTCCAGCATGGCGGCGGTGCCGCTGGAGGGGTCCACGGCGCCGAAAACCCAGGCGTCGCGATGATTGCCGAGGATCACCCACTGGTCGGGCGATTCGCTGCCGCGGATGCGCGCTTCGGTGACGTAGTAAGGCTGGATGCGCGTATCCATATCCACTTTCAAGTGGACGACCACGCGTTTTCCGCCGACGCGATATTTGATCGGCAAGCCGCCTTGCCAGGAATCGGGCGCAACGGGGCCATCCATTTTCTTGAGCAACGGTTCGGCATCGCGCCAGGAAAGCGGGACGCCCATAATTTTCGGGAGGGATATCGCCTGGGAGACGGGGATACGCGGCGCGCCGGGGACCGAGGCGTAACCGGGAGTGAGCGGATCGCCAGGCTCGAGAAAATCGTAAGTGATGGCGCCGCGCTGGATGTGGCTGGCGGGGCCCCAGGGGCCATCGGGATATACGGGACCTTTCGCGTAGCCGTCCTCGGCGGGATCGGAATAGATCAGGATGGCGGCGGCGCCGAGACGTTCGGCGGTGAGGGCTTTGAAACCGCGATAGCTGTAGGGATTGGAGTAGCGGACGAGAACGATTTTGCCGCGCACGTCAATGCCCTGGCGGCGGAGGTAATCGTAATCTTCGGGATTGCCGCTGTGGGCGTACACGACGGGAGCAGTGACTTCGCCGGAGGCGGAGTAGCCAAGATAGGCGCCATCTACTTTGGGATTTTTGGTGTCCGGATCCACGTCGTAGGCATCTTCGCGCAAGCTGGCGCGATAATGCGCGGGCTTCAACATTTCCAGGGAAATTTCGCGCGGGGAGGAATTGAGGACGTCGTATTCGTGGATGGTGACATCTTCGAGGCCCTGGGCCCGCCATTGAGCGGCAACCCATTGTGCGAGGTCGTTATTGCGCGCGGAGCCGGCGGGGTGGGGTTCGGCGGTGAGGTAGCGATGGAATTTGATGATTTCGGGAGTGGAGATGGATGCGCGGAAGGAGTTTTCGGTGATGATTTCGCGCGCGGCGGATTGGGTGGAGAAGCCGGAAAGCTTGGTGATGTCGGGAGTGGCGGCCAGGGTGAACGCGGCGGAGAGAACGGCGGTTACGGCTAGCGCGGCAAGCTTTTGGCGGACGGCGATTGGTTTTCCCACTTGTGATATTCGCTGAGGCTTACGGGAGCGACTGCTAGACGAGGGCAGAGGAGCCTCCCGTTCCGGCTAGATGAATTTTTTCCAGGTCGGCGATGGCTTGTTCGAGGCCGGCGACCAGCATCTGAATCAGAGGCGTGGTGATGGTGAAAGGCGGGGCGATGAGGATATGGTCGCCGCGAGTGCCGTCCACGCAGCCTTGGCCGGGATAGACGATGACGCCGGCTTCGAGGGCGTCGTCTTGCACGCGGTAGGCGACGCGAGCATCGGGCGGGAAGGGCGCGCGGGTCTTGGCATCGCGCACGAATTCGATGGCGAGGAGCAGGCCCAAGCCGCGAATATCGCCGACCACGGAAAATTTGCGCAGGGGTTCGAGCGCTTCGCGCAGTTCGCGGCCGGCCGGCTCGACGCGGGCGAAGAGATTTTCCTGTTCAATGTAATCGAGCACGGCGTTGCCGGCAGCGGCGGATGCGGGATGACCGTTGTAGGTGAAGCCGTGCAGGAACGCGCCGGAGCCCTGAGAAACGGCTTCGACGACGTGGCCCGCGACGATGACGGCGCCGAGGGGCGCGTAGCCGCTGGCGAGTCCCTTGCCGACGAGAATCATGTCCGGCGTGACGCCCCAATGTTCGACGGCGAAAGGCTTGCCGGTGCGGCCCATGCCGCTCATGATTTCGTCGGCGATGAGCAGGATGCCGTGGCGATGGCAGATTTCCGCGAGTCGCTGGACGTAACCATCGGGAGGAGCCACGGCGCCGAGAGTGGCGCCGACAACGGGCTCGAAAATGAAGGCGGCGACGTCTTTCGAGCCTTCGCGTTCGAGCAGGCGATCGAGCTCATCGGCGCAATCCACGTTGCATTCAGGATATTTCAGGCCGAAGGGGCAGCGATAGCAGAAGCAGGGCGGAATGTGTCCCCATTCCTTGAGGAGCGGCTCGAAGGGCTCGCGGCGGCGCACGTTGCCGGAAACGGAAAGCGCGCCGAGGGTGCTGCCATGATAGCTCTGCAAGCGGGAAATGACGCGGAAGCGCTTTTTTTCGCCGCGTTCGAGCCAGTACTGGCGCGCGAGTTTCAACGCGGTTTCGGTGGCTTCGGAGCCGCCGGAGGTGAGATAGACGCGGCCGTTTTTGCGCATGCCTTGCGGGGCGAGCGCGAGGATGCGGGCGGCCAGTTTTTCGGCGACGGCGGTCTGGAACTGCGAGGAATGCACGTAGGCAAGACGCGAGGCTTGTTCGGCAATGGCGTGGGCGACCGATTCGACGCCGTGGCCGATGGTGACGACGGCGGCACCGCCGGAGGCGTCCAGGTAGCGGCGGCCGCCCGCGGCATAGACGAAGCATCCCTCGCCCCGCACGGCCTGGGGATAGGTCTTGAGAAAGTTTCGCGGGAAGAAGGCTTCGTCGGTCATGAGCCGCCGGGTGGTTGCCGAATTATCGCGCGCGAGGCGCGGAGCGATTCGCAGCGATCGCTTAAGGACGAGCGATTCTAGCAGAAAATGCGGCGGTGAGAAGAGGCGGTCATTCCCACTTCAGTTTCTTCACGTCCACTGTGGGAGCGGGGAATTTCAGGCGCATGTCTTGCAGGGTTTCGACAATGATGCGCGAGACAGCGAGATTGCGAAACCATTTTTTGTCGGAGGGGATGAGATACCAGGGGGCGATCTTGGTGCTGCAGCGAGCGAGAACTTCTTCGTAGGCTACGACATATTCATCCCAGAATTGGCGCTCGTCGAAATCGGATTGCGAGATTTTCCAGCGTTTGCCGGGGTCGTCAATGCGTTCCATGAAGCGTTTTTTTTGCTCGGCCTTGCTGATGTGCAGGAAGAATTTGAGGATGCGGATGTTGTTGTGGTGCAGGATGGACTCGAATTGGTTGATTTGATCGTAACGCTCGGACCAGACGGGTTTGGGAACGAGGTCGTGGACGCGGACGACCAGAACGTCTTCGTAGTGAGAACGGTTGAAGATGCCGATGTCGCCGTAGGAGGGCACGGCTTTGTGAACGCGCCAGAGAAAATCGTGGGCGGCTTCCTGCGGGGAGGGCGTTTTGAAGGAGGTGACGCTGCAGCCTTGGGGATTGACGCCGGACATTACGTGGCGGATGACGCCGTCTTTTCCGGCGGCGTCGAGGCCTTGAAAAACTGCCAGGAGCGATTTCTTGTGATCGGCGTAGAGGAGGTATTGGAGCTGGTCGAGCTTTTCGAGGGTTTTCGCGAGGCTGGTTTTCATGGTGTGGTCTTTTTTCCAGCCGAGGGTGGCGGAGGGGTCGAATTTCTCGAGGCGGATTTTTTTATTGGGCTTGATGAGTAGTTCTTTGGAGAAGTTTGTGGGCATGGGGTAAGGATAGCGCGATCTTTGGCGGGGCGGGGTTGTAACACTTTTTTCACATTGGGGTTTGGCGTTCCGGGATATTATGCTGGTTTGGTGTCCAGCCCGGGTAATTCTTGAAGATGGGGATACTTACGACAGAGACGCTTACTACCACCGAACCGATCCCGGTGAAGGAGGCCGCGCCCAAGCGGCAATATCCGGGGGCATTGGTGGTGGTGGAAGGAATTGACGGGTCGGGGAAAAGCACGCAGTTGTATCTGCTGAAGCGCTGGCTGGAGATTGGCGGGTACCGGATACACTTCACGGAGTGGAACTCTTCGCCGCTGGTGAAATCAGCGACGCGGCGGGGAAAGCAACGGCGGCTGCTGACGCCGACGACTTTTTCGCTGCTGCACGCGGCGGATTTCGCGGACCGCTGCGAACGGCAAATCATGCCGCTGCTGCACGGCGGTTACCTGGTGCTGGCCGACCGCTACATTTACACGGCATTCGCGCGGGACGCGGCGCGCGGATGTTCGCCCCACTGGCTGAGAAACCTGTACAGTTTTGCGCCCGCACCGGACATCACATTTTATTTTCGCGCGCCGCTGGACGTGGCGGTGAACCGCATCGTGGCGGGTCGGCCAAAGCTTAAATACTACGAGGCGGGCATGGACCTGGGGATTTCGCTGGACCGCGCCGAGAGCTTCCGCATTTTCCAGGAACGCATTCTGAACAATTACGACCAAATGGTGGACACGGACCAGTTCGTGCTGATGGACGGGACGGTGCGGGTGAACAAGCTGCAGAAGCTGATGCGGGAGATCGTGGGGGAGCGCATCCCGCTGCAACAATTCGCGCCGAAGAAGAAATGAAGAAGAGCGACAAGAACGCGCTGAAGGCGAACGGCTCGAACGGGCACGTGGCGCGGAGACGGAAGAAGATTGCGGCGGAGCCGCCGTCGCGGTTTTATGGCGGGCCGCTGCCGGGCGTGAAGCCGGAGGAATTGAGCGGCACGCTGGTGGTGATCGAAGGGACGGACGGCTCGGGGCGTTCGACGCAGATATCGCTGCTGACGGAGTGGCTGGAATCGGAAGGCTTCGCGGTGCAGACCATGGGGCTGCGGCGGTCGTACCTGGTGGGCGAGGATATTGACGGACTGCTGGCGGAGAACACGGTGACGCGCATGACGCTGGCGCTGATGTACAGCACCGATTTCTTCGACCAACTGGAGCGGCGAATCCTGCCGGCGCTGCGATCGGGATTGATCGTGCTGGCGGACCGCTACATTTTCACGTTGATCGCGCGGGCGGCGGTGCGCGGAATCGGGCGGGATTACCTGCACGGGATCTACGAGACGGCGCTGCGGCCGGATTTGACGTTCTGGCTGAACGTGCGGCCGGAAGTGGCGTTCGACCGGGAATTCAAGAAGTCGCAGACAATCAGCTACTGGGAATCGGGGCGGGATATGTCGCTGTCGAACGATTTGTTTCAATCGTTCATCCGTTATCAATCCATGATCAAGAGGGAATTCGAGTATCTGTCGAAGCGGCACGGATTCATCGAAATGGACGGCGAAAGCAACGTCTCCGACCTGAACGGGTTGTTGCGGAAGCGCATAGCCGCGCACCTGGGGATCCGGAGCACGCACTACCGGCCTTCGCACGCCTTGTCGCACCTGTGGCGGTAAACGAGTGGCCGCCCCGGTTCAATTGGCAGCGATTGACGCGGGCTCGAACGCCATTCGCCTGGTAATCGCGCGGGCCACTTCTCCCAAACACATCGAAATACTGGATAGCGAGCGCGCAGCGGTGCGCCTGGGGCATAACGCGTTCACGCGGCGGGTGATCAACGGGGAGACGATTGCGCGGGCGGCGCGAGCGTTCCGGCATTTCCGCGACCGGATGGATCAGCACAACGTGAGCGCTTACCGTGCGGTGGCGACGGCGGCGGCGCGCGAGGCGCGGAATTACCGGCGACTGATGGAGCGGGTGAGGCGGAAGGCGGGGATCGAGCTGGAAGTGATCAGCGGCGAGGAAGAGGCGCGGCTGGTGTGCGCGGCGGCGTTGTGGGCGCTGGGCGATGGGGTGCAGCCGCGCTTGATCTTCGATCTGGGCGGGGGCAGCCTGGAGCTGAATTTTTACCAGCGCGGAGTATTGGAACAGCGCATCGGGCTGCCGCTGGGAACGATCCGGCTGATGGAGACGTTTTCCATCGAGGGCGCGATTGACGAGGACAACGCCAACCGGCTGCGGCACCACATTCTGGCTCTGCTGCGCAGCGTGATGCCTTCGCCGCCGAAATTGAACCGCGCGCTGGCGGTGGCCTGCGGCGGGAACGCGGAGGCGCTGGTGCGGATTGCGCCGGGGCCGATGGTGGAGCGCATCCCGGCGATCAATACGCGCTTGCTGCGCGACCAGACGTGGCGAATGCTGTCGCTGGACGTGCCGGGACGGATGCGCACGTTCCACATCCGCCAGGACCGCGCGGAGGTGATCGGAATCGCCGCGATTATTTTCACAACGCTGGCGAAGTGGCTGGAGCTGCGCACGATGCTGGTGCCGAGCGTGGGAGTGCGCGAAGGGATCCTGCTGGACCTGGTGGCGGAGCAGTATTCGGTGCGCACGGCGTCCGAGGAGGAGAAGGGGCGGGCGTCGGAGCTGCTGGCGAGCGTGCGCTGGTTTGCGCGGCGGCTGGATTATAGGTCGCAGCACGCGGAGCAGGTGGCGCGGCTGGCGCTTTCGCTCTTCGACCAGCTGCGGCCGATGCACGAGATGGGCGCGGACCTGCGGCTGGCGTTGGAGATGGGCGCGCTATTGCACGACGTGGGGCATTTCATTTCGCGGAAGTCGCATCACCGGCACGGAGAATACTTAATCCGCAACGGGGAGATTCCGGAGTTGCGGGGATGGCGGCGGGACATGGTGGCCGCGCTGGTGCGCTATCACAATTCGAAATCGGAGCCGCAACTGGAGCACGCGTCCTACGCGGCGCTGGACGGCGAGCGGCGGAGGCAGGCGCGATTGCTGACGAGCCTGCTGCGCATCGCGGAGAAACTGGAGTCCGAGCACGCGGAACGAATTTGCGGCGTGGACGTGCAAATTTCGGGGCGGAAGGCGATCTTCGTGATTCGCGCGCTGGATGGGACGCGGCTGGACTTGCTGGGCCTGGAAAGGAAAGCGAGCCTGTTCGAGAAGGAATTTCATCTAAAGACCGAGTTCCGGCGCGCGCAGGGCAAGGAAAAGGTGGCATAAACAATGATTCTTTATCTGGTACGGCACGGGATTGCGGTGGACCCCAACGATCCGAAATCGCCGGCCGAGCCGGAACGACCGCTGACGGCCAAGGGCGTGCAGAAGACGCGCGCGGCGGCGCTGGGATTGCAGGCGCTGAAGGTGAAGCCGGACGTGCTGATTACCAGCCCTTACGTGCGGGCGGCGCAGACAGCGGAAATATTCGCGGAGACACTGGGATTTTCACCGCAGAGGATTCGCACGCACGAGGCATTGAAGCCGGCGGGCAATCCGGCGGAGATCATCAAGGAAGTGACGCGGTTGCGCGCGAAGGAAGTGATGTGCTTCGGACACGCGCCGCAACTGGATTTGACCATCGCGCACGTGGCGGGGGCGCGAGGCGTGTTTACGGGAATCAAGAAGGCGGGCGTGGCTTGCCTGGAGCATTCCGCTGCGCACGGGCGCTGGGAAGTGCTCTGGATCCTGACGCCGAAAATGCTGCGTCAACTGGCGGATTGAAGGCGCTCAGTGGCGGGGAAGGCGGACGGCTGCACGACGTGGATGGTCTGAAAGCCGGAGCGCCAGCGAGGCCAGAGCGAATCCTTGCCGGAAGTGAGAGAGCGGAATTCATCCAGGCGCGCTTTGCGGGCTTCTTCGATCTTCAGATACCAGCGCAGGACGTCCGCGTCCGTTAATTTGGCGCGGTGGCGGCGGATTTCCGCGCGAAGCACGTCCAGATCGTGCACTTCGCCGAGGAGATCCTGGATGTGCTTCAGGTTTCCGCTCCAGGGCTCGTAGCGGCGGGGCATGAAATTTTCCAGCGTGTAGCGAAATTCTTTCAGTCCGATGCGCAGACGATGCCAGGCGACGCGGCTGCGACCTTTGCGGGCGCGCTCGTAGAGCGCGGCGGCTTCGTTGAGGCGGGTCAAGGCGAGGCGCTGGAAGACCACGCTTTCGAGCGGGAAGAATTGGGCTTTGGAGCGCAGGCGCTGCGCGGATTTGCGCCAGGCCTTGCGGTCGAAGTCGGCGAGCGCTTTGCGTGCGGCTTCCTGGCGCTCCTTCTGGGATTGAGCGAGCAGCCTCAGAAGCTGGCGGCGGACCGGGTCGTTGGGCGCGGAGAGTTTTTTCAGCCATTCCTGCTTGACCTGCGTGTCGCGCAGGGCGCCGAGGGAGTGAAAGAGGGCGCGGCTGTCTTTTTTGAGGCGGCGCCAGCCGCGGTCGGGATTTACTTCGCTGAGCGCGTCGGCCATGGTGCGGCAGCGGCGCAAGGCCACACGGAGGTCATGCACCTCGCGGGACTTCCAGCCATTTTGCGCTTCGTCCGCCAAATCCAGGGCGCGGTTCATCCAGACGTCCAGGCCGATGCGCCTGGCGGAACTGTTGGCGGGTAGTGCGACTGCATGCGCCATCATCAGTACCAGCTCTCCGGCGATTCAGGGCGAAACGAGGATGCTACACCGGCGCGGGGGATTTTTCCAATTGGGGGGCGGCGCGGATGGCGGTTTCTGTGGGAAAGCCGGGCGCTCGAGAGGATTGACTCGGCGCAGGTGCCGGCGGTTTCTGAAAATGTGAGTTGCATTTCTCCGCTTCGCATCCTGCCACTTCGTGATAGCGTTAGAGCGCCGAAAATGCCTGGTTACGCATGGAAGTTGAGGTTGGAAGGCTTTCGCCGCAAGCACGCGCCGGCCAAAGCAACGGCGGCGCTGCTTGGCGTGCTGCTGGGCGCGAGCGCCGGCGCGGGATTGTGCGGCGCCGAGACGCGCGCGCAGCAGGCGGATGGCGCGAGCGCGCCCGTGGTGGTGCAACCGGGCGCGCCGGGGAAGCCGAGCAAAACGCTGCCGCCTTCGACGAGGGCGACGCTGCCACCACGGTCGCAAGCGGACGTGGAATTCATGCAGGGCATGATCATGCACCATTCGCAAGCGGTGGTGATGACGGCGCTAATTCCCTCGCACACGGAGAACAAGGATTTGCGGCTGCTGGGGGCGCGAATCAGCCGGTCGCAGTCCGACGAGATGAAGTTCATGGAGCGGTGGCTGGCGGCGCGGGGAGAACCGATTTCCCTGGCGATGCCGGGAATGCCGGGGATGGACAAGTCGGGTCAAGCGATGGCGCTGATGCCGGGAATGCTGACGCCGGAGCAGATGGACGCGCTGCGGAAGGCGAAGGGCGCGGAGTTTGACCACCTGTTCCTGATCGGAATGATTCAGCACCACCAGGGCGCGCTGACGATGGTAAAGGATTTGTTCAATACGGCGGGAGCGGGGCAGGACGCCGACGTATTTAATTTCGCGACGGATGCGGACAACACGCAACGGGCCGAGATCAGGATTATGCAGTCCATGTTGGAACAAGAAACGCCAAAGGAGAAACGATGAACCGAGTGCAGAGGGTTACTATCCGTCTGGCCGGCGTAGCCGTGGCCGCGATGGTGTTGGGTGGGAGCGCGAACAGGACGCAGGCGCAGACGCCTGCACCGGCGCCCGCCACCGCAACACCCGCGCCGGCACCCGCGAAAGCGCCGGAGGCGGAAGAGAATCCGTTTGCGCCGGAGCCGGCTCCGCCGCTGCCGCCAGGGATGACAGGTTCGGATGTGAACGATCCGCGCTACAAACTGGCGCCGGGCCTGTACGACGCGGGGGAAGCGTCCATGGGCCTGAAGCACCTGCTGCTATTGAAGAAGCCCGACGCGTTTCAACTGGGGGCGTCCGATGCGAGCGATCCGAAGGTGCAGAAGACGCTGGGCCAGCTGGGAATCGGTGACCCCTCGAAGATGCCCAACGAGATGAAGCTGGTGATCGCGCAGCTGGCGTTCTCGAACTCGGACCTGGCGTTCCAGGGCAACCACCTGTTCCAAGGGAATTTTTACGGCGTGAATATCTTCGACATTTCCGATCCGGCAAAGGCTGCGTTGCTGACTTCGCTGGTATGCCCGGGCGGGCAGGGCGACGTCTCGGTGTATCACAACCTGCTGTTCATGTCCGTCGAGATGCCGAATGGACGGCTGGATTGCGGCGCGGAGGGATTTCCCTCGGAGCCGCCTCCGCCTCCGGGACACGAAAAAGAACGCCACTTGCCGGCGGCGCAGAAGGACCGCTTTCGCGGCGTGAGAATCTTCGACATTTCGGACATCAAGAATCCGAAGCAGGTGGCCGCGGTGCAGACCTGCCGCGGGTCGCACACGCACACGCTGGTGCTGGATCCGAACGACAAGAATAATGTGTACATCTACGTGTCGGGAACTTCGTTCGTGCGCCAGCCGGAAGAACTGGCGGGATGCTCGAGCGAAGCGCCGGACAAGAATCCGAATACGGCACTGTTTCGAATTGACGTGATTCAGGTTCCGCTGGCGGCGCCGCAGGATGCGAAGATCGTGTCCAGCCCGCGCGTGTTCATGGACCCGCGCACCGGCGCGCTGAACGGCTTGAACAACGGCGGCAGCCACGGCAAGGGCCAGGAGAAACCGAAGGACACGAACCAGTGCCACGACATCACGGCGTATTCGGCGATTGGGCTGGCGGCGGGGGCGTGCTCGGGCAATGGCATTCTGCTGGACATCAAGGACCCGGTGCATCCGAAGCGCGTGGACGCGGTGAACGATCCGAACTACTCGTACTGGCACTCGGCTTCGTTCTCGAACGATGGGACGAAGGTGGTGTTTACCGACGAGTGGGGCGGGGGATTGGGAGCGCGGTGCCGTCCGAACGATCCGAACAAGTGGGGCGCGGATGCGATCTTCCATTTGAAGGACGACAAACTGAGCCTGGCGAGTTATTACAAGCTGCCGGCGGCGCAGGGCGACACCGAGAACTGCGTAGCGCACAACGGCTCGCTGGTCCCGGTTCCGGGGCGCGATATCGAGGTGCAGGCGTGGTATCAGGGCGGCGTCTCGGTGATGGACTTCACCGATGCGACGCACCCGTACGAGATTGCTTACTTCGACCGCGGGCCGATTGATGGCAAGACGCTGGTGCTGGGAGGCGACTGGTCGGCCTACTGGTACAACGGTTATATCTACGGCTCGGAAATTGCGCGCGGGCTGGACGTATTTGAATTGACGCCGACGAAGTTTCTGACGCAGAACGAGATTGACGCGGCGAAGACAGTGCAGCAAAGCGAATTGAACGTGCAGAATCAACAGAAGCTCGAGTGGCCGGCGCAGTTGATCGTAGCGAAGGCGTATGTGGATCAGTTGGAGCGGTCGCAGGCGTTGCCGGCCGGGCGGATCGCGTCTCTGCGGAAGGCCATCCATAACGCAGAGGTGTCGCACATGAGCGCGAGCAAAGTGGCCAAGCTGCAGCATATGACGCCGTCGCTGGAAAAGAGCGCCGCCGCGGCGAAGGATCCGGCTGACGCGGCGCGGTTGCATGCGTTGGCGGACATCCTGAAGCATCCGGCGGCATAACCACAGATTGAAGCTGACTAAAAAACCCCGCTCGGATGGGTGCGAGCGGGGTTTTTCATTTGGCCCCGCGGAACCAGGGATGCAATACGGTTTGCGCGCTGTGAGAGGCGCGCAGGCGGATTGCGATTTACATTGCCGCAATACCGAGCAGGAAACTTCCCAGAAGAGATGCGCGGCTAGGTGTGCGGGAGGACCTGGTAGGGGCGCATCATTTCGTTGTCTTCGTGTTCGAGAATGTGGCAGTGCCAGACGTAGCGGCCGGCGTAGCCTTCGAAGTGCACGATGATGCGGGTGACCATGCCGGGCTCGGCGCGGACGGTGTCCTTCCATCCGGCTTCGGCGGGATCGGGAGGCACGGCCGGTCCGGTAAACTTGATTTCGCGCTGGGTGAGGTAGGCGAAGGTTTGAAAACGGCGGCGATCGCGAATCTGGAAGCGCACCAGGTGCAGGTGGATGGGGTGAGAATCGTCGGTGGGATTGATGAGCGTCCAGATTTCGGTGGTGTCGAGCAGGGGATTTTCGGTTACCGGGGCATCCCAACGCGAGCCATTGAGAAGCATGCGGACCGGATTTTGCACGAGGTCGTCAATTTCATCGAGCGAAAGCATGCGCGTTTTGACGGCGGAGGATTCCGCGAGTTTGGGCACTGGGCGGAGCAGCGGCGGCAGGACGCTTGCGGCTTGTACACCCGGGGCCGCAGCAGCGACTGCGACGCGAAATTGCATTATGGGCAAGACGTCGTCCTGCACGACGATTTTTTCGCCGGCGTGAGCGCTGAAATCAACGAGCAGGTCGAGGCGCTCGCCGGGCGCGATCACGATCTTCTTCAGTTGCACGGGCGCGTCCAGCAGGCCCTGATCGGTGCCGATGGCGTGAAAGCTCTGCTTATTCGAGAGTAAGAGACGGTAGAAGCGCCCATTCGAGGCGTTGAGCACGCGAAAGCGATATTGGCGCGGTTCGACGTCGAGGAACGGCAGCAGCTTGCCGTTGACGAGATAGGCGTCGCCGAAGAATTCCGGGATCCACGGGGCGCCGGGATCGTCCGAGACCGGGTAATAGAGCTGGCCATCTTTATCGAACATGCGGTCGCAAATCACCAGGGGGATTTCATATTTTCCACTGGGCAGATGAAGAGCATCTTCCACGCTGTCCCGCAAGATGTAGGAGCCGACCAATCCCGCGAAAATATTCAGGCGATTTATGCCCATGGCGTGATCGTGATACCAGAGCATGGCGGCGTCCTGCTGATTGGGATAGTGGTAGAGCGCGGATTTTCCGGGCACGATCCAGTCTTCGGGATAGCCGTCGCTTTCCGGAGGAGCCTTGGCACCGTGCAGATGGACGACGGCGCGGACTTCGGGCTGGTTTTTGCCTGCGCCGCCGAGGGTGTGGTCAATGGGCAAGAAATGCTTCGGCGGAAGTTCGTTGACCCATTCAACCAGAATCTCCTGTCCGCTGCGGACGTCGAATGTGGGGCCCGGAAAGACCGAGGAGAAACCCCACATGCGGGTGGGTTGCACCCCGCGATGGATTTGCGTATCGAAGGCCTTCATGGGAATGCGGAAGTAGGGGATTTTGAGCGCGGGGTTGGCGGGGCTGGTGCGCGATTCGGTGCTGCGAGCGACGGGAGGGATGGGCAGAGCGTCCACGAACGGCGGCAGGGCGGCCAGGTTCAGGACGGGACGCGCGCGCACCGCCGGGGCCTGGCGCGCCGCTTGATGCGTGAGCATCGCGCCCGCCAGCAGGCTGCTGCGATGCAGGAAGTCGCGTCGAGTGATGGTCATGCGAGTCCTTTGAACACGAAATAGAATTTAGCGCACAGGAGGGCATTAAAAAAGCAGCGGGCAGGCGAAAGATGATTCGCGTGCCCGCTGCTGGATGAAGCCAGCGGCAAACCGTCCGTGCGTGACGGGCGGCTTGCCCGGCTCCGAGAGCTGAAGTTATTTGCCGTATCCCTGCGGCTCGCCGGTCGCCGGGTTGAGCAGCAGGATGCCGTCTTCGTTGCGGCACTGATCGAAGTTGAACATGTTGTTGATGGAGCCGGCGATGGCGTCAAAGGAGCCGTCACCGATGCGTTCGCCGTCGAGCCAGTTATCTTCGACGAAACGGATGATGGAGCTCTGATCGGTGGTGCCGTGATCCACGAAGTTCTTCTTGGCATAGGGCGAAATGACCATGAAGGGCAAGCGCGGACCGTAACCGCAGCGGCCCTGGGCGTGCGCGTTGCCTTCAATTCCGGGGAGGGCCGATGCGCCATTGCCGCAAGCTCCAGCGCCAGTGAGGGCATCGGCTGCGGTGGTGGACTGATTTACGATTGGGCTGAATTGGTGATCGTACCAGCCGTCTGAATCGTCATAGGCGATGACGACCGCAGTGCTCTGCCATTCCGGCGACTTCTCAAGGAGATTGATCACGCCAACGATGAAGGTCTGCTCGTCGAGGGGATCGGAGTAGCCGGCGTGGCCGTCCTGGTAACCCGGAGCCTTCAGGAAGCTGACCGCGGGAATGTTGCCGTGCTGCACGGCGGCGTAGAAGTCATTGATATCGTACTGGTGATTTGCCAGGCCGCTGTTTCCGATCTCGGCGATGGAAGCCGGACGGGCGTGGGTCGGATTGGCGGTGGAGGAGTAGTACTGAAACGGCTGATGGTGCGGGATGTAATCGGCCTTGGTGATCAAGGTGACCGCCGAGGTGGTGGTGCGCTTGCAGCCGGTGGTGCCGTTGGCATTGACGGTGGCGAGGTCAAAGCCGCCAGAAAAGAAGCCCCAGGTAACGCCGGCGGAGTTGAGAAGATCGCCGATATTCTTGCCGCCGAGGGTGAATTTCTCGCCGGTGGAGGTGGAGCAGACGTAGCCCAGAGGATCGGAGTCGCTATAGACAGTGGGCAGTCCGTTGCCGCTATCAATAATGGAGCCAGTGCCGTTCTCGTTGTCAACGACGCCGTTGGTCTGTCCGGAAACCAGGTTGAGCGCACCGGGTGTGGAAGGGCCAAAGTTGGTGTCATAAGAGTTGTCGCTCATCGCGAAGTGCTGCGCATAGTTCCAAAGCGCGGTGACGGTATTGCCATCGTAGTACCCCATAACGAGGCCCGTGGTGTTGAAGACCGGGGGAGTACCGGTGCCCCCGTTGGCGGTGCCGCCCGTGCCAGTGTAGAGCGGGAAGAGATCCATCAGACCGAAGTCGAACGCTTGCTGTTCCGGGGTGTAGTCGTGATCCTGGTCGGCCGTTGAAGCTTGAGAGGGGCTCAGGCGGAAGGGATTGGTTGAGCCGGTACCGTTGGCGGTGTTCGAGAGGTTGCCATTGATCGTCAGGAGTGCGGTGCTGAGACCGTTCACGCTGGGTGTGCCCGGCGCGGCGGAAAACGAGGACTCTCCCTTGAGGTTCAAGGCGTTGGGATAAGTCCCGAAATAGTGGTCGAAAGAGACGTTCTCCTGGAAAATGACGACCAGGTGCTTGATGGGAGTGGCGGTTCTGGAGCCATCTCCGTAGCCTGGCAGCGGAGCGGCGGCCAGCATCGCGGGATTGAACAACGCGCCCGCTAGTAATGACGCAAGTACTCTGCGCATTTCTGGATCCTCCGGTTTGCTTCGTGGTATCTGGACTGCGCGGTGCAGCCAAAACGAAGGAAGCGTAAATGCGGAAGTTTACAGCCGCGTGAAGATGTCGAATCAGGATGGTGACCTCTTCATGCGCGCTTGTGCCGGCATGACGCCGCCCGCGGTCGTATATCGCAAACCTTGATCTTCGAGCATAATGATGCGGTTGGGAGGAGCAACGTGAGGCGACAAGCCCGCAGCGTGGACCTGACGCAGGTCTTCGAATGGGACGACGGAAAGCTGGGCCGGAAGGACGATTTTCTGGCCGCGGAAGAGCCGCTGGAAATCCGCGTGGGAGATGAACCCCTGAGCGTGACGATGCGCACGCCGGGGCACGACCGCGAGCTGGCGGCAGGATTTCTTTTTACCGAGGGAATGATTCAGCGGCACGAACAGATCGTCGGCCTGGAGCACCGCGAGGCAGCGGACGGAGTGAATCGCGGAAACGTGATTCAGGCGCAACTGACGCCGGAAGCAGCGCCGGATTTCGTGAAGATGCGGCGGCATTTTTTCGCGGCGTCGAGCTGTGGGATTTGCGGGAAGGCCTCGATTGACGCGATCCGCGCGCGCCTGCTGGCGCCGCCCAATCCAGATTTTCGGCTGGATGCGGAGAGGTTGGTGCGGATGCCGGAGGCGCTGCGTTCCGCGCAGGACGTGTTCGAACGCACCGGGGGACTGCACGCAGCGGCACTCTTCAATGCGCGCGGCGAATTGCTGGTGCTGCGCGAGGATATCGGGCGGCACAATGCGGTGGATAAAGTGATCGGCTGGGCGCTGCTGGAGAACCGCGTGCCGATCGCGGATTGCGTGCTGCTGGTGAGCGGGCGCGGCGGGTTTGAGATCGTGCAGAAGGCGATTGTGGCGGGAGTGCCGGTAGTGGCGTCGGTTTCCGCGCCGTCGAGCCTGGCGGTGCAGCTGGCGCGGGAACTGCATGTGACGCTGATCGGATTCCTGCGCGGGCGGCGGTTCGTGATCTATGCAGGGGAGGATCGCGTGGCGCGGGCGGCGCAAGCGACGTGACGCGCGATGGCGTTGATTGACGCGGGAAACTTCGATTAATTCACGGCTTTGCGGAAGCTCTGCGGGGCCAGCTCTTTGTGGTGCAGGCGAATCATTTCGCGGAAAGCCTCGATCAGCTCGCGATCCCACCAGCCGCGCTCGGATTCTTCTTCGATCAAATCCAGTGCCACTTCCGGAGTGAAGGCAACTTTGTAGGGGCGGTCGGTGGTCAAGGCGTCGTACACGTCCGAGAGTTGCAGGATGCGTGCAGTGAGCGGAATCTCATCGCCCTGCAAACCGTCAGGGTAGCCCGAGCCGTCATATTTCTCGTGATGGTGGCGAATGATGGGCAGCACCAGACGGAAGGTCTTCAGCGGGTGGCAGATGCGTTCGCCGACTACGGGGTGCTGCTGCATGATTTTGGTTTCGGCAGCGGTGAGCGGGCCGGGCTTGAGCAAGATCGAATCGGGAATGGCTACTTTGCCGATATCGTGCACCACGCCGGCGCGGCGGAGCGCCTTGATTTGATCTTCCGGGACCCCGAGGCGCTCGCCCATGCGGGCGGACATTTCGGCGAGGCGTTCGCAGTGGCCGTGGGTGTAAGGGTCGCGGGCTTCAATGCTGTGCGCCAGGCTGAAAAGAACGGCTTCGGCGTTTTCGAGTTCGTCGGTATATTGCTTCAAGCGCAGCAGGGAGCGGGTGCGCGCCAGAAGCTCGTTGAGGTCAATCGGCTTGCTCAGAAAATCGTCGGCGCCGGCATTGATGCCCATAATGCGGTCTTCGGTGTCGGAGAGGCCGGTAATCAGGACGACAGGAGTGAGGCGCGTTTCGGGCGTGGCTTTAATGTGGCGGCAGACTTCGAAGCCGTCCATGCCGGGCATCATAATGTCGAGCAGAATCAGGTCCGGGCGGAACGATGCACATTCCTGAATGGCGGTGGGGCCGTCGCCGGCGTCGCGGACTTCGAAGCCCTCACGGCGGAGGAGGAATTCGAGCGCGGCGCGCGCCCCGGATTCGTCGTCAACAATTAGAATTTTTTCGAACATGCACGAGCGCTCGTGAGCCAAAGCCAGCCGGAACAGTCAAATTTTTTGCGCATTTTTTGCGGCGCGGGCTGCCAGCCGCGGGCGGTATGGCGCAAGCGGAGTCCTGTGGTGTCGTTCCGCAACTAATCCAATGTAACCTGTCCTCGGAAATCCAACAACCCCCTATCCGTTAGATGAGGCGAGATCGAAAATGGTGCATACGGCGCGCCGCGTGCCACGAGAGAAGATCGTATTGCGGCGCACCGAAGAGCGCCGCTACAAAGATCTGGCGTCTATTCTTTTCGCAGGGTGGCCTCGATCAGGCCGTGCGGTTCGTCGGTGGGAAGAAATACTTCGCCGGGATTGTCCATGCCGAACGGGGAGAGGTTCACGAGATTGAAATGCTTATTGGGGAGTGAAAGACGAATTTCGCGGACGCGATCGAAATTATTCAGTACGGTTTCGCCCATGGCGTAGAGCGTGTGCTGCAGGGACTGGCTGTCGTGTTCGGCGAAGGTTTCCAGCAGCGTCTGGCGGATGCCGTGCCAGAGCGGGCCGAACTCGACGTCCGTGCCTTCGCACAGCCAATCGGCTTGGATGGAAGTAGCGAGGATACGGTCGCGGTCCTCCTTCAAGGTGGTGTAGGGGTCGCGCAGGAAATTATCGAAGGCAGACTTGGTGGTTTTCAGAACCATGAGGCCGGTCAGGCCGGAGCGGATGGTGGTGCCTTCGCGCGTCGCATCCAGCGCGGCGGTGCGGCGCTCCGGCCCGCCACGCTGGAACGCAGTGGCGTGCGGCTTGCCGCCCAGCGCGATGCGATCCCACAGACTTTCCTCGGCATCAACGCGCACGCGGGTGACCTGCGGATTGTAGGTAAGAAAATGCTCGGCCAGATGGGTGCAAAAATCCTCGATGGACTCCACGGGATACTGGCGAGCCAGCACGTACACGGTGTTCTTCATGGTGTCGGTGGGCAGAATCTTGCGGTTATCACCCTGGGTATGCGCGGCTTGAAAATCGCCTTCGAAGGCGATGCCGACCGTAAGCTCGCGAATATCGTGGCGGCTTTCCTGATGCACGACGCGCAGCAGGCGCACGCGGGATTTGCCGTAATTGTTCTTGCCGAGCGTGATGGCCATGGGTCAGCTCCCGCGATAGGTGGAATACCCGTAAGGGCTCAGAAGGAGCGGAATGTGGTAATGCTCCTTGGGGTCCGTCACCTGGAAAACGATTGCGATTTGCGGATAGAGGCTGCGAATCTTGCGCGCGTGGAAATAGGCGTAGGTTTCGAACGTCAAACGATAGATCCCCGCGATGAGCGCTTCCGGTTCGAGCAGATGGCGCAGGCGGCCGTCGGCGTCCGTGGCGCCGCGGCTGATTTCGCGCCAGCCTCCGCCGGCAATCTGAATTTCCAAACCGACCGGCACGCCGGCAGCGGGGCGCCCGAGCGAAGTATCCAGCACGTGCGTTGAGATCTGACTCATGAGTTGAGGAGTTTCTCCAGGCGCAGCCGGGTGATTTTGCGCTGTTCTTCCACGGCAATGCGCAACTCGGTCTGCGGGTCGTGCGCGAGGCGTTCCTGCAGGCTTTTCAGGATTTGATCACTGGATTTTCCGGTGGCGCAAATTAAAAAGACGTGGCCGAAGGTGGCCTGGTAGGCCTGATTCGCCGCGGCCAGCACGGCGAGAGTTTCCGGCGAGCCTTTTTGCGCGAGAGACTGTTCGCCCGCGGACCACTGGCGCGCGGCGGCAGATTGCTTCGCGGCGGCTTTCTTCGCGCCGATAGCCGGATGCGAGCGGAAGATCGCGAGCCAGTCCTTGCGCCCGAGCGCGGCGAAGGCTTCCTCGGCGGAATCGAGCAGTGCCGAAGCGTCGGCGCAAGGCCGCAGCGCCAGAACCTGCTCGACCCATCTCTTGGAGCCGCAGCAATCGTACAGTGCGGCGGCGGCCTGCTTCTGCGACAACTGATTGAAGCGGGCGATTCCGATGAGCTGGTCGGCGGCCTGGGCGGCGCGCCCGAAAACGCGGAAGCGGCTGACGCCGCCGTCCGGGTAAATATTCAGGCGCACGTGGGTGATCGCGCCGGCAGCGTGAAGCTGAGGGCGGAAGATGTGGCGGCGGTCGGCTTTGAGCGGGACGCGGGGCACAAGCTGGCGCCAGGTCGCGGCCGCGAGGCGCGAGGGTTCGGCGCTCGCTCCTGGGGCGTGGCAGGCCTCGACGGAGCAGCTATCCGGAAAATTGCCGATGAAATGAGCGGTATCCACTTCCACGCGATGGATGCTGCCGGGCAATCCCAAGCGCACGATTGCCCAGTCGTGGCCGGGACCGCGGCGGCGGCGCGTTTCCCAGCCCTCGCCGGTATTCTTGCCGCGGCCGGGCAGCAGCAGATTCAGGGGCACGCCGTAGAATTCGTCGCTGGCGGAGACCACGCGGCCGCCATTCTGGATAGCGGCGAGGTCGAGTTCGCGTTTGCCGATCGCGCCGGCATTCGGAACCACTTCGCCATGAAGGCGCAGGCGGGCCACGCCGCCGTCGGGATAAATCTTAAAACGAATGTGGGTAAAACGGCCGGCGTGGACTATGGCGACGGGATTCAGCGAATCGCCTTTCAGCGGGGTTTCCGGCAGAAGCTCCGTCCATGAAGTGCTGGAGGCGTGCAGCCTTTTCTTTTCGTCGTGGTAGGGCGCGGAATTGCCGAGGTCGCAACCCTCGAGAGAAAAACGCTCGGGATAATTTCCGGTGAAGAAGCTGGTGTCCACCACCGCGCCGCGAAGAATGCCGGGCCAACCCAGACGAATGATGCACCAATCGCATCCGGGAGTGCGCCGGCGGCGAGATTCCCAGCCGTCCATCCACTTGCCGCGCTCCGTGTATTTTCCGGGGATGAAAATAGGCTTGGCGAGCTTGAGCAGATTCTCCCGCGGCGCGAAAAATTCGTCGTTGGCTTCGAGCACACGGCCACCGAGGCGTTCGGAGGCGAGATCGGGGAGCTTGGTGAAATCGCTCACGCCGCGCCTCGATGCAGGACGTGGCCGAGAGGACTCGCGGAAAATTCGCCGCGTTCGAAGATTTTCCTCCCGCGGAGGAAAGTGGCTTCGACGCGGCCGGAAAGCTCGCGGCCGGCGTACGGCGTGATCTTGTGGCGGTGGTGGAGTTGCGCGGGATCCACGCGAAATTTCGCGTCCGCGTCCCAGATGACGATGTCGGCGTCACAACCCACGGCGATGGATCCTTTTCTTCCCGCGAGGCCCGCGAGCCGCGCGGGCTGCTGGCATAACCACCTGGCGAGATGCGTGACAGCATAGCCGCGCGCACGTGCTTCCGTCCAGACGGCTGGGAGGCTGAGTTGCAAGGAGGCGATGCCGCCCCAGGCGCGGAGAAAATCGCCTTCTTGCGGCAGCTTCATCGCGGGCGGGCAGGGCGAATGATCGGTGGCGATGAAATCGAGCGTGCCTTCGCCGAGGGCCTGCCACAAATTTTCGCGGTTCTCGCGCTCGCGGATGGGAGGCGCGCATTTGAATTCGGTGGCGCCGTCGGGGATGTCTTCGGCGGCGAAGGTTAAGTAATGCGGGCAGGTCTCGGCGGTGACTGGGGCGCCGGATTTCTTGGCATTTCGCAGCTGCGCCAGTGCATCCGACGAAGAAACATGCACGATGTGAATGCGGGCGCCAAATTCCTGCGCGAGGGCGAGAAGCAGAGCGATGGCGTCGTTCTCTGCGGCGCGAGGGCGGGCGGCGAGCCAAGTGGCATAGCGGCGCGGCGATGAGGCCTTCGTCAAGCGGGCGACGGCTTCTGCGATCGGCTGGGGCAATTCCGCGTGCGCGAGCAGGGGGGCGCCGAGAGCCGCTAATTTCGGCAGCGCTTCGCGCAAATGCGCTTCGGTAACTTGCGCGAATTCCGGCACGCCGCTGGGCACCAGAAAACATTTGAAACCAAAAACGCCGGCTTCCCACAGAGGTTGAAGTTCCGCGGCGTTGCCCGGGACCACGCCGCCCCAGAATCCGACGTCCATCCAGAGTTTTCCGGCAGCCGCGGCCACTTTTTCGCGGTAGGCCGCGGCTGAGGTGGTGGCGGGAATGCTGTTGAGCGGCATTTCGATGGCGGTCGTGACGCCGCCAGCAGCGGCCGCGCGCGTGGCAGTGGAAAATCCTTCCCAGTCGGAGCGGCCGGGCTCGTTGATGTGCACGTGGGTATCCACGAGGCCAGGCATGACAATGAAGTCGCCGGCTTCATGCACGGCGGCGCCATTTGGAATTTCGTTGAATGCGGAAACGGCCGCGATCGAGCCGGCGCGGATGTGAACTGCAGCGGGGCGCTCGCCTTCGGACGTGAGTACGCGTCGGCCGCGGACTATGAGATCGGCGGGCGCGGGGGAATTTCGCGGTGCGTCCGAAGGGCTCGGCATGGGTTCAGCTTGCCAGAAGTTCCAGAAATTCGGCGAGTAAATTGCGGGCGACGTTGCGGCGATAGCGGGCGGTGGAGCGCATGTCGTCAATCGGCGCGATTTCGGCGGCGAGGGTTTCCTGCGCGGCTTGCAGCAAGGCGGGAGCGAGCTTCTGGCCGCGCAGCAACTCCTCGGCGCGGTGCGCGCGCAGCACGGTGGGCGCGACGCTGCCGAGTGCGATGCGCACGTCCGCGATGCGGTCCGCTTCCATGCGCGCGGCGGCAGCGAAGCAAATCTTGGAGATGGCCTGGGCGCGACGCGCGCCGACTTTGCGGAAATATTGCTTCCAAGCGCCATGCGAGCGCGGCAGACGAATCCGGCGGATTAGCTCGTCCGCCTGCAGATTCATTTGTTTGTAGCCGGTGTGAAAGGAGCGGTAAGGAACCCAGCGCGCACCACGCGCCGAAACGATTTCAATCTCGGCGTCGTAGGCGAGCAGCGCGGGCGGCGAATCGGCGGCGGGCGAGCCGTTGGCGATATTGCCGCCGAGCGTGCCGCGATTTTGGGTGGCGATGCTGCCCGTGCCGGCCGCGGCGCGGCAGAGCAGCGGGAATTCGCGGGCGAGGATTTCGTGCTGCTGGACTACGGCATAGGTGGTGAGCGCGCCAAGCGCGAGATGCTCGGGAGTGGCGGCGATGCCGCGCAGCTCAGCCAGATTCCAGATGTTCAGGAATTTTCCCGGAGGCAGCTTCCCGGCTTCGAGCAGGACCATCAAGTCCGTGCCGCCCGCGAAGGGTTTCCACACGCCGGGTTCCGCCGCCAGGCGAGCGAGCGCTTGATCGAGGCCGCGTGGCGTTTCCATTTCATAGGCCGGGAGAAACGCTCTCATGCAGGCGTCTCCGGCGCACGGACGGCGGCGACGACTGATGCGAAGATTTTCATGTAGCCGGTGCACCGGCAGAGATTGCCGGAGAGGCCATCGCGAATTTGGGCGTCGTCGGGATGCGGATATCGCGCCAGCAGATTGACGGCGGCGAGAATCATTCCCGGTGTACAAATGCCGCATTGCGCGCCGCCGTGGGTGAGGAATGCTTGTTGCACGGCATGGAGCGAGCCGTGAATCGCGAGGCCTTCGATGGTGCGAATCTTCGCTCCCTCGGCCTGCAACGCCGGGACGAGGCAGCTATTCACCAACTCGCCGTCCATTTCGACGGAGCAGGCGCCGCATTCGCCTTCGCCGCAGCCTTCTTTCGTGCCGGTAAGCTTGAGCTGCTCGCGCAGCACGTCGAGCAGGCGGGCCATGGGGTACGCTGCAAAGGTGACGGGCGAGCCATTGACGCAGCAGGAGACGGAGATCTTGCGCGCGTCGTCAGGCATGCACAGCCTCGAGCATTTCGAGCAGGGTCTCGGCGGTGACGGGAATCCGGCGGATGTCCGCCCCGGTGGCGTGCGCGACGGCGTTGGCGATGGCCGGAGCAGTGCCATCGAGCGGCAGCTCGCCGATGCCTTTCGCGCCGGACGGACCGCGGCCGTAGGGGATTTCCTCGAAGTGGACACGAATCGTGGGGAGATCCACGGATGTAGGCATCACGTAGTTGGTCATTTGCGCGTTGACCATACGGCCTTCGCGCCAGACGACATTTTCGTAAAGCGCGAAGCCGATGCCCTGGGCGACGCCGCCTTCGACCTGGCCTGTTGCTAGGACCGGATTGATGACCTTGCCGACTTCCTGCACCGCGACAAAATCGTTCACGCAAACTTCGGCGGTGCGCATGTCCACGGAAACTTCGGCGACGTACACGGCCCAGGCAAAGGCGCCGTAGGCGTCGCCGCGGTAATTCTGATCGTCCCAACGCAGGTCGCGGGGATGCTCGTATTTCACGAAGGACTTGAGCGGACCGTGGGAGCGGATGTATTCGCGGCAGGCGCGGGAGAAATCGGGCGCCGTGTAGCCGGGCGCGAGCAATCCGCTATCGAGCAGGGATTTTTGCAGGCCGAGGGCGGCGATTTCCACCAGCTTGCCGACGATCATCGCGGTGCGCGAAGCCACGGTGGGGCCGCTGTTGGGCACGTTCGCGGTATCGGGCTGCATGATTTTGAATTGCTCGCAATCGAGGCGCAGCGCTTCGGCGGCAATCTGCGAAAAAATGGTGTTGGTGCCCTGACCCATTTCCGTGCTGCCGGCCATGATGTGCACGGTGCCGTCCAGCATCGCTTCCATGGCTACTTCCGAGGCGAGATATTCTTCGCCCGAGCCGGTGAACCCCGCGCCGTGCAAAAAGGCGGCGAAGCCGATTCCTTTTTTGATCGCGCTGCGCGGATTTTCCGCGGCGAAGCGCTTTCGTTTGGCTTGGTAATCGCTGAGCGCGAAGGCACGGTCGAGCAGGCCGCTCATGTCCACCTGGTCGTGAACGACTTGACTGACGGCGAGGGTCTGGCCCTGATGAATGAAATTGCGGCGGCGCAGTTCGTCGGGCGCAAGGCCGATGGCCTGGGCAACGCGATCGAGATGGCGCTCGAGAGCGAAGACGCTTTGCGGCGCGCCAAATCCGCGGAAGGCTCCGTGGGGTGGGACGTTGGTGGCGACGGCGCGGCTGCGAATGCGCACGTTGGGGCAATCGTACGGCCCGGCGGCGTGAATCGTGCCGCGCGAAAGCACCACGGGAGAAAGCGTCAGATACGCGCCGCCATCCACGGTGAAATCTATGTCCATGGCCAGGAATTTTCCGTCGCGGGTTACGGCGGTGCGATGGCGAGTCTGCGAAGGATGGCGCTTGGTGGTGGCGGCCATGTCTTCGGCGCGATCATAAATAATTTTCACCGGGCGACCGGATTTGCGCGCGAGAAGGGCGGCGTGCGCGGCGATCATGGAGGGATATTCTTCCTTGCCGCCGAAGGCGCCGCCGGTTTCGGTTTGGACCACGCGGATGCGGTCCTTTGGTAGGCCGAACAGGACCACCAGCGCTTTGTGCACGTAGTAGGGGCACTGCAACGATCCCCACACTGTGACGCCCTCGGCTTCGCTCACCTGCGCGATCATGCCCTGCGGTTCGATGTAGAGCTGTTCCTGCGCGCCGGTTTCGTAGGAGCCTTCGACGATGAAATCGGCGGCGGCCCAGGCGCTGTCCACGTCGCCTTTGTCCACGTGAAATGATTTGAAGATGTTGTCGTGTCCCCAGATGATTTCCTTGCCGGCGAGCGAATCGTCCATGGAGAAAATGGCGGGGAGCGGATCAATTTCGATGCGCACGGCGCGACGGGCTTCTTCGAGGAGGTACGGATCGTGGTGGGCGAGCAGAACGACCGGCTCTTCGGGATGGTTCACAAATTCGCTGGCGAGGCAGGGCTGGTCTTCGATCAACAGCGCGACGCAATTCTTCCCGGGGATGTCTTTGGCGGTGACGATGGTGAATTCGTGCCAGGGAATGTCACCGCCGAAATGAATCGCGCGAATCCTGCCGCGCGCCGCCGGGCTGCGCACCGTGACGCCGTGCAGCATGCCGGGAAAGGCCAGATCATCCACGTAGCGCGCGCCGCCGGTGACTTTTTCGCGCCCTTCCTTGCGCGGCACCGATTTTCCGATCACACGGGTAGGCAACGCTGTGGGCCTCAGTAACGAATTTTGTCCGATTTTTCCCGCCAGGCGTTGAAAGCGGCGAGCGCTTCCCCGTGCGGGAGCTGGATCATCGGAATCTTGCGGCCGGCGTGGGGAGTAGCGATTTCCTGGTAGATGAACGCGTCGTCGAAACCGGCGTGGGCGGCATCCGCGGCAGAATTCGCGAAGTACACACGCGCAGGGCGCGCCCAATAAATCGCGCCGAGGCACATGGGGCAAGGCTCGCAACTGGTATACAGGTCGCAATCCGGCAATTCGAAGCTGTGCAGCCGCTCGCAGGCCTGGCGGATCGCAAGTATTTCCGCGTGCGCGGTGGGATCGTTGGTGGTGGTGACACGATTGACGGCTTCGGCGATGATTTTACCGTCCTTCACGACGACTGCGGCGAAAGGGCCGCCCTGGCCCGAGCGCACGTTTTCCAGGGATAGTGTGAGAGCGCGGGAGATGAAAGTGTTGGAGATAGGGTCGGTCATGGGCCCGTCTGTGCCGCAGGGATTCGTCGCAAACGATTGTAGCGCAGGCAGCGCGATTCGCAGGACTAAGAATGTCGCGCGAGGGCCGCACGCGCGGCGGGCGTGACGCGCAAGCTCAGAGCAGGGCGTTGGGCTCGCTGGCGCGCCGCAGATCGAGCGTGGCGAAGGATCTTTCCTTGCGCCGCCAGAAATACAGCAGAGCGCTGCCGATCAGAATCAGCGCGACGCTGAGCCCCGCCCACATCCCCGGCGCGCCCCAGCCCATGTGAAAGCAAAGGTACGAGCCCAGGGGCAAACCGATGAGCCAGTAGAAGAACAAATGGCAGAGCATAGGCGTGCGCGTATCGCCTGCGCCGCGCAGGGCGCCGGTGGCAACGGTCTGCATGCCGTCGAAAAGCTGGAAAAACGCGGCGACGAAAAGCAGCGCGCTGGCTGCAGGGATCAATTCCGGGTCGGGCGTGTACACGCGCACAATCGCGCGAGGAATAACCAGGAAGGCGACGGCCATGCAGGCCATGAAGGTAGTGCCGAGCAACATGGCGGTCCATCCGGCGCGGCTGGCAGCGTGCGCGTCGTTTCGTCCCAGTGCCTGACCGACGCGGACCGCGGCGGCCGCGCTGATTCCCAGGGGCACCATGTAGGTGAGGCTGACGGTATTGAGGGCGACCTGATGGCTGGCCAGCGGTATCGCGCCCAACCTGCCGATGAGGGCCGTGGCGACGGCGAAAACGCCTACTTCAAGGCCGAACTGGGTGGCGGCGGGAAGGCCCAGGTACACCAGCCGCCACACGCGCGGAAAATTGGGCAGGCGCGCGGCATTGCGCAAGCCGGTCTTGTTGCGATGATCGTAGTACAGCGCATACGCCAGCAGAACGGCGGACATGTACACGCGCGCGATGCAAGTAGACCAGCCGGAGCCGACCGTGCCCATCGCGCGAAAACCCAGGTGGCCGTAAATCAGCGCCCAGTTTCCGACGAGATTGATGAGGTTGGCGGAAACCAGCGCGAACATTACCGGCTTGGCGAGATTCATGCCTTGCAAGTAGCGCCGGAAGACAAAGTAGAGCAGCAGCGGCAGAGTGCCCCAATTCAGCGTGCGCAAATAAGGCAGGGCTTGATTCAAGACGGCAGGCTGAATCTCGAGGTTGCGCAGGAGCGGACCGAACAGTTCGATGACGCCCATCAGGACCGGCGTGATCGCCAGGCTGAGGTACACGCCATTCACCAGAGAGCGGTGGCAATCCTCGACGTCGCCCGCGCCGTAGGAATGGGAGACCAGGGTATCCAAGCCGAGCATCAGGCCGGTGCCGAATATGGCGGCAGAATTGAAAAGGATGCTGCCGAGGCTGACGGCGCCGATGGCGACGGCGCTATCGGCCTGCCGTCCGACCATCATGGTGTCCACGATAGCCATGGTCATCCAACCCAGCTCGGCCAAGACGAGCGGGAGGGCCAGGCGCAGCATGGGGCGCGCTTCTTCGGCAATGTAATGTGCAAACAGACGCTTAATCATGAGAAGCAATCCCGGCGAAGCGAACGAGAACCACTTCGGGCAGGCTCGGCTGCAATCAGCGCGCGCAGTGGCGAAGCAATCGCGCACAAGTCTATACTTTTATGCGATTCTCGTCTCGTGATACCGAACATGCGAGTTCACCTTGCTCCCTCGCCTCACGCCCAGCCCGCGATGACCCTTTGCAGAGAGTCTTCTTGAAGAACGGGAGGAGGAGCGGCGGACCGTATTGATTTGCGTTTGCGGCGGCGCGCTTTTGTGCACGATCCGTGCCGCGGCAGCAATTGCCGGCGGTCGGAAGGCCGCCGCTGCGAAGTTCGAGCGAGCGTACGGAGGCGTTCATGGCTAAGAAAGAGCAGCGTGTCGAATTGCCCGGCAGCGAACGGCGGCTTCTACCGGGGGCACGGAAGATCGGCCCGGCTGATCCTGCGGAACAGATCGAGGTGACCGTTTTCTTACGGCGCGGAACTTCGCCGAAACAATTTCCGTCCGCTGAAAAGACCGGGAAGCTTTTGCCTGTGCAGCGGCGGCATCTTTCCCGGGCACAATTTGCCTCACGACATGGGGCGCGAGCGGGCGACATCAAGAAGATTCGCGCGTTCGCGGCACAAAACGATTTGAAGGTGGTGGAGGCGAGCCGCGCGCGGAGGTCCGTGTTGTTGGGCGGGGCCGTCGCGGCATTCAGCCGCGCTTTCGAGGTCGAGCTGAACCGCTACGAGCATCCGACCGGCGCGTGCCGGATGCGCAGCGGAACGATTCACATTCCCGCCGGGCTGCGGGGAATAATCGAAGGCGTATTCGGGTTGGACAACCGGCCGCAGGCGAAGCCGCATTTTCGCGTCCGCAAAGAGCCGGTGCAGAGCTCCGGGGCGCGCGCCGCGGACTCAAACGTTTCATACAATGCCACGCAAGTCGCGCAGGTTTACGATTTCCCGTCCGGAACGAATGGCAGCGGCCAAACCATCGGCATTCTGGAACTCGCGGGCGGATACCGCACGGCGGATCTGAATTCCTATTTCAAGAATTTGGGCATTGCGGTGCCAAAGGTGACCGCCGTCTCCGTGGATGGAGGCAAGAATTCGCCGACCGGCGACGCCAGCGGGCCGGACGGCGAAGTGGAACTCGATATCGAAGTTTCCGGAGCCATCGCTCCCGCGGCGCAGATCGCCGTGTATTTCACACCCAACACGGACCAGGGCTTTCTGGATGCGCTGACGACCGCGGTGCACGACACCACGCGCAAGCCCACCATCGTCTCGATCAGTTGGGGCGGCCCGGAAACTTCCTGGACGCAGCAGGCGTTGAACGCGTTCAATTCCGCGTGCGAGGATGCGTCCACAATCGGCGTGACGATTCTGGTGGCTTCTGGCGATGACGGCGCGAGTGACGGCGCGGCCAGCGGCACGCTCACAGTGGATTTCCCGGCTTCGAGTCCTTTTGTGCTGGCATGCGGCGGCACGAAGCTGACGATTGCGGGAAGCAAAATTACCAGCGAACAGGCGTGGAACGAGCTTTCAGCGGGCGAAGGCGCAACCGGAGGCGGCGTGAGTGAATTTTTCGCGCTGCCGGGCTATCAGCAGGGCGCGAGCGTGCCGAAAGCGCCGAATGGCTTCGTGGGCCGCGGCGTGCCGGATGTGGCGGGAGACGCCGATCCCGAAACCGGTTACAACGTGCTGGTGGATGGGGAGCAAACGGTGATTGGCGGCACGAGCGCTGTGGCGCCGCTGTGGGCCGGGCTACTGGCGCGAATCAATCAGTCGCTGAGAAAGAGCGTGGGTTATTTGAATCCGCTGCTGTACACGAAAAGCGTGGAAGGGACGCTGCACGATATTACGGCTGGGAGCAACGGCGGATACTCCGCTGGGCCGGGCTGGGACGCTTGCACGGGGCTGGGCACGCCGGACGGAGCAGCGTTACTCACGGCGCTGGGCAGTGCGCCCGCGAAGCGAAAACGGCCGGAGCGCAAGCGCGCGGCGACTCGCGCGAAACGGCGCAAGAAATAAAACCCACGCGGGAGGACGCTATGGGCGGCGGGCGATGGAACGAGCTGCGAATTATTGGCTGGGTTGCGACGGGCTTTCGGAAAGCTCGTTCCAGATTTCGTACGTGGTGACGGCAAGCACGCCCCCGAGGATCAGGTAGAAGGCCAAACGCCGGCGGCGACGGTGCGGCCGCACAATGTTGTTATCTCCTCCGGTGCTGGCCTGCGGGGCTTGCTCGGACTGGTCCCAGTCCATGGTGACGCGATACGTTTTCCCCGCAGGAATCGTGTGCAGCTCGCCGTCGTTATCCAGAACCAGAGCCCCGCGATAGGCGGTAATCACTACTTCCTGAGGGCTCATGATGGTGACCTGGCCGTAAGCAGGCTGTCCATTCGCCGCGCGAAGGATTCCCTGGGGAACTTCCAGCTCGATGTTGTCCGCACCGTTGGAAGAAAATCCCACCGTGCCTCGCTCGACCGAGGCATGCACGGTGGCGGAATTTTGCGCGAGCGTGGCAGCGCTGGAGGCGAGCAGATAAAGCTGGCTGCCGCCGAGCTCCAAGCGCAGGCCGCCGCCGGTGTCCGTGGCGAGGGTATCGCCGGGATAAATCGTGGTGCCGACCTCGAGCTTCGCGTCGTCCACATGAGCTTCCTGCGCCTGGACAACCAGACCGAGGGACTTTTCGTTGGCCGCGAACGCGGGGATATCGAGCAAGCCGGTCACTAATAAGAGGACCAGGCAGGAATGGACGATCGAACGCACAGCAACCTCCAAGAGGTACGAACTCAACGTAGAAGGTGATGCGAAAGCGTGCAACGGGCATGTTGCGCAAAGGTACGTAGGAATTACGTCGTAGTGGAATTGTGGTGGACATTTTTCGCCCAAAAACAGGGCCTTCGGGAGAGAAATTGGCGGCGCGTAGCCGTCGAACACGAACAAAAACCGAATGATTTTCTGGCGCGATGCGCTGCGCGCCAAGCCGGCGACGTTGCAATCGCGGGTGTCGGCGCGCGGCAATCAGGCGTGATGCGATTCGCGGCGGCTTGAAAAAGTGTTTGTTCCGCTGCCACAAGGTGAGGCGATGGGAGTATAGTTTTTTCGGCCCAGGAGGCAGCGGATGGAGATCCGACGGCAGGTTCGCGCACTGATTGCGGCAAGCATTTTTTTAATCGCGCTCGCGCCGCTATTGCTGGCCGCGGGAACGCACTCGAATACCGCGGAGCAATCGAGCGACGCCGGTGCGCCATTCAGTCCGAGCCTCTACGCGGGTTTGCAGTGGCGGTGCATCGGGCCTTTTCGCGGAGGCCGCACGGTGGCGGCGACCGGCGTGCCGGGCAACCCGAATCTCTTTTATATCGGCGTAAATAATGGCGGCGTGTGGAAGAGCGACGATTCCGGCCGCACCTGGGTTCCAATATTCGACGGGCAGCCCACCGGCTCGATTGGAGCGTTGGCGGTGGCGCCATCGAATCCGGAGATTATCTATGTGGGCAGTGGCGAAGGGCTGCGGCGCCCCGACCTTTCGACGGGCGACGGAATCTACAAATCGAGCGACGGCGGCGCGACCTGGAAACATCTAGGTCTGCGCGACGGGCAGCAGATCACGAATATCCTGGTTGATCCGCAGGATCCCAATCGCGTTTTCGTCGCAGTGCTTGGGCATCCCTATGGCCCGAACGCCGAACGCGGCGTGTTTCGTTCGACCGATGGCGGCGAAACCTGGCAGAAAATTCTATACAAGGATGAGGACACCGGGGCGACGGACCTGGCGTTCGATCCGAAGAATTCGCAGGTTCTGTACGCGGATCTGTGGAATTCGCGGCGCCCTCCGTGGACCACGGGAGGCCCGCTGGAAGGACACACGGGCGGGCTATTCAAATCCAGCGACGGCGGAGAAACTTGGAAGCCGCTGACCAAGGGGTTGCCGACAAACGCGCAGGGGCTCGGCCGGATCGGATTCGGCATTGCGCCCAACGATCCCAACCGCATGTACGCGCTGGTGGACGCCGATCCGGAAGTAGGCGGACTGTATCGTTCGGACGACGCCGGGGAAAGCTGGCAGCGCGTGAACCACGAGGAACGCATCTGGGGACGCGGCTTCGATTTCGCGTGGGTGCGCGTCGCGCCGGACCGCGCGGATACGATTTACATTTGCAACACCTCGACGTACCGCTCGACCGACGGCGGGGCGACATTTACAGCCATCAAGGGCGCGCCGGGCGGCGACGACTACCACGCGGTGTGGATCAACCCGGAAAATCCGCAGATCATTCTGCTGGCCTCTGACCAGGGCGCAACCATCAGCGTGAACGGCGGTAAGACGTGGAGTTCCTGGTACAACCAGCCGACGGCGCAGTTCTACCACGTGATTACGGACAACCAGTTTCCCTACTGGGTGTATGGCGGGCAACAGGAAAGCGGGTCGGCCGGGACGGCCAGCCGCAGCGACTGGGGCGAAATCACTTTTCGCGAGTGGCATCCGGTGGGCACCGAGGAATACGGCTACGTGGCGCCCGATCCGCTGCATCCCAACCTGATTTACGGCGGCAAGGTCACGCGCTTCGACACGATTACGGGGCAAACGCAGGACGTCTCGCCGGTGATTTTGCGGACGGGAAAATTCCGCTTCAATCGCACCGCGCCACTGATTTTTTCGCCCGCCGCGCCGCATACGCTGTATCTCGGCTCGAACGTGCTGTTCAAGACTAGCGACGCGGGGCACAGCTGGCAGGTCATCAGCCCGGATTTGACGCGCGAGGATCCCGGCATGCCGTCGAATATCGGAAGTCTGGCCGCGAACGATCCGGCGAAAGGCAAACATCGCGGCGTGATTTACTCGCTCGGACCTTCGCCAGTGGACGCAAATCTGATCTGGGCGGGCACGGACGATGGATTGATCTGGCTCACGCGCGACGGCGGCCAGAATTGGCGGGACGTCTCACCGCCGGGACTGACGGCGTGGAGCAAGATTGCGCAACTGGACGCTTCGCACTTCGATCCCAACACCGTGTACGCGGCCGTAAATCGTTTCCGGTTGGACGATTTGCATGCCTACATTTATCGCACGCACGACGGCGGGCAGACGTGGCAGAAGATCACGAATGGCTTGCCGGATGATGCGCCGGTGAACGTGGTGCGCGAAGATCCGGTGCGGCAAGGGCTGCTCTTCGCCGGAACCGAGCACGCCGTGTACGTTTCGTTCAACGACGGCGATTCCTGGCAATCGCTGCAGCTGAATCTGCCGGCGACTTCGATGCGCGACCTGGTGATCCACGGCGACGACGTGGTGGTGGGCACGCACGGCCGCTCGTTCTGGATTTTGGACGATATTACGCCGCTGCGGCAGATCAACGCGCAAATGGCCAGCGCGAGCGCGTTCCTTTTCAAGCCGGGGATCGCCTATCGCCTGCGGCGCAACGTGAATACGGATACACCGCTGCCGCCCGAGGAACCTGCCGGAAAAAATCCGCCGGACGGCGCCATCTTCGATTACAACCTGAGCGCTGCGGCGGGCCCCGTAACGTTGCAGGTGCTGGATAACAACGGAAAAATCGTGCGTAGTTTTTCCAGCACGGACAGACCGGACGAAACGATGGAGGAGTTGGGGAAAGAGTTGAACGTGCCGCTGTACTGGATTCGGCCGCCGCAGATTCTATCGGCCGCGGAAGGCGGGCACCGCTTTGTGTGGGACTTGCGCATTCCGCCGCCCCGCTCGATACGGCACGAATACCCCATCTCGGCCATCGTTCATGATACGCCGCGCTATCCCGTGGGCCCGGCCGTGCTGCCGGGCGTGTACACGGTGAAGCTGGATGTGGCGGGCCAGAATTATTCGCAGCTGCTGGAGATCAAGATGGATCCGCGGGTGACCGTGCCGCTCGACCAGCTCAACCAGCAATTCGAACTGGCTGCGCGAATTTGCGACGCGATGAACGCCACATATGGATCGCTGGGGCAAGTACGCGCCGTGCGCTCGCAGTTGCGGGAACTCGAGCGGCAGGCTCCCAAAGGCGATCTGGCGGATGCTATCCGCGCGTTGGATCAAAAGGCGGAGGGATTCGAAGGCGCGGCGCCGGGATACGGGCCGCCCGCGCGCCAGCCGAGCTTCGCGCAGTTGAACGGACAGTTTGGCCATCTGCTCGGCGTGGTGGACGGCGCGGACGCCGCGCCGACGCAAACGGCTCAGGACACTCTCGGGGACCTGCAACGTTCGCAGACGGCGTTGGCAAGTAATTGGGATGACGTGATGGCTCGCGACGTCTCCGCCCTGAACGAGCAATTGCGGCGCGCGAACCTTCCGAGCATCAATTTGACGTTGCGCGTGGACCCCGAGCCGCAATCGGGCGGCGACGACGAACCGTAGCGGGAGGGACTTGGCGCCCGCACCGTGCGCGGCTGCCGAGGCTATAGTTTGTCAATCTTTGCCGCGAGGATGAAGTCACTTTCGGTGAGACCGTTGATTTTGTGCGTCCAGGTAGTTATTTCCGCTTTGCCCCAGGACAATAAAATATCCGGGTGGTGGCCCTGCTCCTCGGCGATGGCGCCGACCTTGTTGACGAAGGCCAGCGCCTGGCGGAAATCCGGAAAGGCGAACGCGCGCGCGAGGTGGTGGCCGTCAACTACCTTCCATTGCGGCACTTCTTTGGATAGAGCTTCGAGCTCTTTTCCGGCCAGCGGTGGAACGCCTCCGCGGCACGGCACACAGGTTTTCTCGGCAAGCTGACTCATGGTTGGCATCCTCCCGAAATCGTCGCCGCTTCCAATTCTACAAGAATCAACGTCCCAGCGGTTATCTCACCAACGAAGCCCAGCCGGCCTGGCAGAGAGTCCGGCGCTGGCGAGGTTCGGGCCCGTTCTGCTATCCTCCTGCGCACGGTAATCTCCTGACGCCCCGGCCGAGACCCTAGTACAAACCAAATTCGTGAGGAACAAAGATGGCTGAAGAGATCGGCGAACTCAAGGAACGCGCGGAAGAGGGCGCGCACGAACCCAGCTTCGCACCAGTTACTTTGACGATGGCGATACTCGCGGTGCTCATCGCGAGCATCACGTTGCTGGGACACCGCGCGCACACCGAGGAAGTGCTGCTGCAAACGCGCTCGGCCGATCAATGGGCGTACTACCAGGCCAAGGAAATACGCCGCCGCAACTACGAGCTCTTCGTGGACGAGCTTTCGGTCTTTTCATTGCAGGATGCGCGGCAGGCGGGCGCCATTAAGGACAAGTACGCGAAGGAAATCGCGCGCTACGCCGATGAGCTGAAGGAAATCGAAGCCGAAGCGCGCCAGGCGGAAGCCGAAGTAAAAGTGGAAGAGCACCGCGCGGACCGTTACGACCTGGCGGAAGTGCTGCTGGAAGCCGCGCTGGTGATCTCGTCCATCACGCTGCTAACGCGGAAGAGGATCTTCTGGGCTTTCGGAATCGTGCTCTCGGTGGCGGGAATCGCCATCGGCATTTCGGGCATTCTGGTTCATTAGCGGGACAGGGCGCGAGCGAGACGAAGCCGAGAGTTTCAGCGATGGCCGGAAGCGGCCGAATGCATCTCGAGATACTGGCGGACGTAGGCGCCGAAAGCCTTTTCCAGCTTTAAAGTCACTGGACCTGGAGCGGATGCGATCTTGTGGTCGTTGATCTCGCTCACACCCAGCATGCTGCGGTTGGTGGATGTGATGAACACTTCGTCGGCTGCATACAGGTCGTCCGGCAGCAAAGTGCGTTCCGTCGCCGGCGCGCCCACGGACGCGCCGATTTCGAGCAGGACGCCGCGCGTGATTCCCTGCAGGCATCCGGCGGTGAGCGGCGGAGTGGCGACGCTCCCGTCTTTCACGCAAAAAATGTTGGCGGCGGTGCATTCGGCCACTTCGCCGCGCTCGTTGAGCAGTACCACTTCGTCGAAACCTGCTTGCTGCGCTTCGTAATAGTTCCATACATTGTCGAGCCAGGAGAGAACTTTCACGCCGGCCAGCGGAGACGCGGCGTGGCGCCCGTGCTCGCGCAGCCCCAGGCGCGCCGGTTCGCGATAGGAAGGCAAGTCCGCGGAACACAGCAGCAAATCCACGCGCGGAAAATTCTCGTCGCTGCGCCAAAAGCCGACCTGGTTGTAAATCATATAGATTCGGGCGGCGCCTTCGCGGACATGATTGGCACGCAGCACCTCCGCCAATTGGCCGCGCACCACGCTCTCCTGAAACGGGAACGGGCAATGGGTGCGTTCCGCATCGCGCTGCAGGCGTTGCCAGTGGCGGTCCAAGGCAAAGGGAATGCCTTCATAGATGCGCACGGTGGTAAAAAGTCCCCAGCCATTGAGCAGGCCGGCCTGTCCGGGAGAAAGCCGCACCTCGGCGACGGGCAGTAACCGGTCGTTGTGAAAGACAAAACGATGAATCATGCGGCCTCCGGATTGCAGGGTATTCTAACGCAGAAAGCGGATGAGGGATCGGCGCTTTGGCGCGGGCGGCAGGGAAGAGCGCATTTGGGCTGCGATTCACGGCGCGCCAGTTTCAGCCGATTGAAAGGTGTTCTGGTCTATTGACAGCAGGTTATTCTGCGCCTAGATTGTTGTTGTACTCATGGGAGGTGGCCGTGCGAGCGATACTTAATTCCTTCCTCATTTCCATCCTTGCGGTCGGACTGATCAACGTTCCCAGCTTCGCGGCAAATGAAAAGCCGCTGGGTCTAATCACGCAGGCGCAAGAGGCCCATTTGGGAACGGCAAATGTGGCCATCGGGACCACGGTGTACCCGGGCGATACACTGGCCACCGACGAAGGCGGTACGGTGCGACTGAAGGTCGGCGGAAGCCAGTTTTACCTGCTTGCTTCCAGCGCCGCGACTCTCTCCCAGGATTCGAACGCTGTGAATGCGTCGGTCGTGCACGGCACTGTGGGATTTTCGTCGAACGGCACGGACCAGCTCGCACTGGAAATTCCCGAAGGGATTGTGCGCGCAGCGAATGGCCAGCCCGGTTACGGCCAGGTGACGATCCTGGGCCCGCGCGAAGTAATCGTATCCGCCTACCGCGGCACGCTGGTGCTGGATAACGACGGCGAGATGCACGAGATTCCAGCGGGGAAGTCCTATCGCGTGTCTATGGACCTGGACGCGGCTGCGGAACCGCAAGGCCCAGCGGGAGCGGGCGGGACCCAGAACAACAAAATCGTGACACCCCGGCGACGCCACCTGGTATTCGATATGATCATGATGTCGGCGGTGGGGGCAGTGAGCTACGCGCTCTGGTATCACTTGAGCGAGAGTCCTTCGAGTCCAGCCAACCGGGTGACCGAGTAGTATTCTAACGAGAAAATAGGCTGCATGCGGAGCGGTGTGCCTGCCGGGTGGTCGAGACGCTGATCTGCGGAAATCTCCAGCGACTTATTGAAAAACTCGTTCCCTTCGCGCTCTGCGGACGCTGCGACGCCGCGGGGATCTGTGCAGGCTCTCCCGCTGGCCGTCAGAAAGCGGTTTGACTTTGCTGGCTGGCGGCGGACTGCGAGAACGCGACCAGGGCTTCAAGTTTGCCGCGGGCCGCGCCGGAATCTACGGAATCCGTCGCCAGGCGCACGCCATCGAGAAAATCCGTGGCGCGGCCTGCGGCTACCAGCGCGCCGGCGGAATTCGCAAGGACGATTTCGCGATGGGGGCCGTGCTCGCGGTACAGGAAGGAGCGGCCCAAGACTTTGTGGATGATTTCGGCATTGTGCTTTGCGTCGCCGCCGCGGATCGCTTCAAGCGGCGCGCGACGCAAGCCGAAATCTTCGGGCGCGACAGCGTAGCTGCGGACCGCACCATCGCGCAATTCGGCGATGGAGGTGTTTCCGCTGATGGAGATTTCGTCCAGGCCGTCCTCGCCGTGGACCACCAGGGCGCGCAGCACGCCCAATTCACCGAGCGCCTGAGCCACGAGTTCGGTGAGGCTGGCGTCATAGACGCCGACGATTTGCGCGGAGGCTCCGGCGGGATTAGTGAGCGGGCCGAGCAGATTGAATACCGTGCGCACGCGCAGCTCGCGGCGCGCGGGGATGGCGTAGCGCGTGGCGGCGTGCACCGCGGGGGCATAGAGGAATCCGATGCCGATTTCCTCGATGGCTTCGGCAACGCGCTCCGGCGCGAGTTCGATCTTCACGCCCAGAGCTTCGAGGACGTCGGCGGAGCCGCAGCGCGAGCCGGTGGAGCGATTGCCGTGCTTGGCGACGCGCACACCGGCGCCGGCGACGACGAAGGCTCCCGCGGTGGAAATATTGAACGTGCCGCGCGCGTCGCCGCCAGTACCGCACGTGTCCACGATTGCCTCGTCGGGATGTTTACGGCCGGCGGGGAAAATGGGAGTGGCGTGGCGGCGCATGGCCAGGGCGAAGCCGACGACTTCGTCCACGGTTTCGCCCTTGATGCGCAGGGCGACCAGCAGCGCGGCGATTTGTTCGGTGCTGGCGCGGCCCGAGAGGATTTCCTCCATCGCGGCCTGAGCTTCAGGGCGCGAGAGATCTTCGCCTTGGATCAGTTTGTCGAGCGCTTCGTGGATCATGAGCCGTATCTCAGTTATTTGAATGCTTTATGACCGAAGGGCGCGCATGTCTTGCCCGTGCCGCGCGTTCCAAGTAAACTTAGTCGCTTTATTTGTCCACGAATCTTAGCACTATTCAAGGCGACCTTCAGGAAGCCGATGGAGCTGGAATGAAGATCCACGAATATCAAGCCAAGGGTATCCTTGCGAAATTTGGCGTGCCGGTGCCGCGCGGAGAAGTGGCGTTCAAGAAGGATGAGGCGCGGGCAGTGGCCCAGCGTTTGGGCACTCCGATTGTGGTGGTCAAGGCGCAGATCCACGCGGGCGGGCGCGGGAAGGCCGGCGGCGTGAAACTGGCGAAATCTCCCGATGACGCGGCGACGCTGGCCGAGCAAATTCTGGGAATGAAGCTGGTGACGCCGCAGACCGGCGAGGAAGGGCGCATCGTACGGCGTTTGCTGATCGAAGAGGGCTTGGACATCAAGCGCGAGCTGTACGTGGGGATTTTGGTGGATCGCACGCTGGGCGCGCCAATTTTTATGGCCAGCGCCGCGGGAGGAATGGAAATCGAGGAAGTGGCGAAGGACCATCCCGAGGCGATTTTGCGGGAGCGGATTGATCCGGCCACGGGATTTCAGCCTTACCAGGCGCGCAAATTGGCCTTCGGGCTGGGGCTGACGCCGGCCCAAGTGGGAGCGGCTGTGCCGTTTTTTCAGTCCCTGTACCGCGCGTTCGTCGAGACGGACGCTTCGATGATCGAAATCAATCCCTGCGTGGTGACGGGGGACGGCAAGCTGGTGGCGCTGGACGCCAAAGTCACTTTTGACGACAACGCGCTGTACCGCCATCCGGAGTTCAAGGATTTGCGCGACTTGGAGGAGGAGACGCCGCTGGAGGTGGAAGCCTCCAAATTCAAATTGAACTACATCAAGCTGGATGGCGACATTGCCTGCATGGTGAACGGCGCGGGCCTGGCGATGGCCACGATGGACATTATCAAGTTGAGCGGCGGCAGCCCGGCGAATTTTCTGGATGTGGGCGGAGGAGCTTCGGAAGATCAGGTGAAGAACGCGTTCCGGATTTTGCTGAGCGACCCCAATGTGAAGGCGGTCTTCGTGAATATTTTCGGCGGCATCCTGCGTTGCGACGTGCTGGCTAGCGGCGTGGTGAACGCGGCGAAAGAACTGAAATTCAAGATTCCCGTGGTGGTGCGCATGGAAGGAACGAACGTGAAGCAGGGGAAGGAAATTCTGGTCAATTCCGGCCTGAATTTTACAGTTGCCGACGGAATGAAAGACGGGGCGGAAAAGGCCGTGGCGCTGGCGAAGAGCTGAGCCGGACGTGAAGGAAGTAGAGGAAGTATAGGAAATGGAGGAAAAGAAGAGCCGGCGGGACCTATTCGCCGGTACGCGGATTTGCTGGTCTATCAGCAGGCTTATCGGTTGGCACTGGAAGTTTCGAAGCTTTCGAAAACGTTTCCGCGAATTGAGCAATACGAGCTGGGCAAGCAGATTCGATCTTCGTCGCGCTCGGTGGCAGCGAATGTAGTTGAGGGTTGGGCCAAACGCGCGTCGGCCGCGGAATTTCGACGCCATCTGCAGATCGCCGTGGGCGAGTGTGCGGAGACGAGATTTTGGCTGGACCTGGCCGGAGACGAGGGCTGCGTCCAGAAGAGCAGGACGGAAACGTTGGGCGCCGAGTATTCAAAGCTGGGTATGATGCTTCACAATCTATGGAAGGAGTGGCGGAAGATAACGTGAGGGGTTTCTCCTATGCATCCTTTGCCTCCTTTACTTCCTTTACCTCAAATTTATGAGTGTGCTGATTGACAGCAACACGCGGCTGATCGTGCAGGGAATAACCGGACGCGAGGGTAGTTTTCACGCCCAGCAGATGCTGGACTACGGCACGAAAGTGGTCGCAGGCGTGACGCCGGGGAAGGGCGGGACGAAGCATCTAGGTGTGCCGGTGTTCAACACCGTGGCGGAAGCGGTGAAGGCGACGAAAGCCAACGTGTCGGTGATTTTTGTGCCGCCGCCGTTTGCGGCGGATGCGATTCTGGAAGCGATGGACACCGGGCTGGCTTTGGTGATCTGCATCACCGAAGGCGTGCCGACTCTGGACATGGTGCGCGTGGCCGCGGCTCTGAAGAATTCGCAGACGCGGCTGATTGGGCCGAATTGTCCGGGGATTATTTCGCCGGGCAAATGCAAGATAGGGATCATGCCGGGAGTGATCCACAAACAGGGGCACGTGGGCGTGGTGAGCCGCAGTGGAACTTTGACCTACGAAGCCGTGGACCAGTTGACGCGTCTGGGCATCGGGCAGTCCACGTGTATCGGGATTGGCGGCGATCCGATTATCGGGACGAGCTTTCTGGACGCCATCCAGCTGTTCAATGAAGACCGCGACACGCACGCGATCGTGATGATCGGCGAAATAGGAGGCAATGCCGAGGAAGTGGCCGCCGAGTACATCAAGAAACATGTGCGCAAGCCGGTGGTGGGATTCATCGCAGGGCAGACCGCGCCTCCCGGACGGCGCATGGGGCACGCAGGAGCAATCATCAGCGGAGGCCAGGGAACGGCGGCGGAGAAATATAAGGCGCTGCGTGCGGCGGGAATTCGCACCGTGCAGAGTCCAGCGGAGATTGGACACACCTTGGCCGCGGCGCTGGGTAAGTCGAAAGCGAAACCGGCCGCGAAGAAAAAAGCCGGCGCGGGAAAAGTGAAGAAGCAAACCAAGAAGCCGCTGCGGAAGAAATAGGCGGGCGCCCGCGGCCACGGAGCCGCGATTTTTTTACAACGGGAGATGAACCGAATGGCTGTCGAAAGAACCTTGGCAATCGTAAAGCCGGACGCTGTGGGACGGGGGCTGACGGCGGACATCCTCAGCCGCATCCACGCGGCGAAATTCAAGATCATCGCGATCAAATCGTTGCGCTTGACCAAAACTCAGGCGGAGGGATTCTACGCGGTGCATCGCGCGCGGCCGTTTTTCGGCGAGCTGACCGATTTCATGAGCTCCGGCAAAGCCGTGCTGATGGTGCTGGAGGCCGAAAATTGCATCGCGAAGTGGCGCGACGTGATGGGGGCGACAGACCCGGCGAAGGCCGCGGCGGGAACGATTCGCAAAGAGCTCGGCGAGAGCATTCAGTTCAATTGCACGCACGGGTCGGACGCGCACGACACCGCGGCTTACGAGATCGGATTTTTCTTTTCCGGAGCGGAATTAATCTGAGCTCCTGACGCGCCGGCTGGTTCGGGCGGGCGGTTCGCGAGCCGCTCCGGCGACCTGGGAGTAGGGCCGAAAGCGTGACAAGCTGGGGCGCGGCAAGCAGCGTCCCTGCCCTCTATCGAAATCCAGGCCGGCGAGCCGCAGAAATGGCGAAGCCCTCTTCCCGAACCGCCGAGTGACATGACGCCCGCGCGCCCTCCTCTGGTGCGAAAATCCGATAGTGATGACGGTTGGGGTTAGAATGGAGCGAAGCACGCCGCTATGGACGCATTGCGCGAATCCGGAAGACTTTTGATGGTGTTGGGCGTGGCGCTGTTTGGTTTGGGCGCTTGGCTGGCGTTTGCCGGAAAATTGCCGTTTCGGCTGGGGCGCTTGCCCGGCGACATCGTTTATCAGGGCCGCAACGGAAGTTTTTACTTTCCCGTGGCGACCTGCATTTTACTGAGCGTGGTCTTGACGGCGCTTCTTTGGGTTGTTAATCACTTTCGCCGGTAAGCAAATGAGCCAAAGTTCACTTTTCGATTTGATGCCGCAGCGGCGGACCTGGAAGGTCAGCGAGCTGACGGCGCACATTCGCGAGTTGCTGGAAACGGCCTTGCCGGAGGTGTGGGTGGAGGGCGAGGTTTCCAATTGCCACATGGCGCAGTCGGGGCATTGCTACTTCACCTTGAAAGACGCGAAGTCGCAGATTCGCTGCGTGTGTTTTCGCGACCAGATGCGCGGCATGAAGTTCAAGCCGGAAGACGGGCTGCACATCACGGTGCGCGGGGCGCTGAGCGTGTACGACGCGCGCGGCGAATATCAGATTTACGTGACGCAGATCGAGCCGGTGGGGCTGGGCGCGCTGCAACTCGCGTTCGACCAACTGAAAAAGAAGCTGGAGCAGGAGGGATTATTTGCCGCGGCGCGTAAGAAGCCGCTGCCGGTGTTGCCGCGCTGCATCGGGGTGATCACCTCACCGACCGGCGCGGCCATCCGCGACATTCTGCGCGTGCTGAAGCGCCGCTTTCCCAACGCGCAGGTGACTCTGTATCCGGTGAAGGTGCAGGGCGCGGGGGCGGCGGCGGAAATGGCGGAGGCGCTGCGCTATCTGAACGCGGCGCAGAGCGTGGACGTGCTGATCCTGGCGCGCGGCGGCGGATCCCTGGAAGATTTGTGGGCGTTTAACGAGGAAATTCTGGCTCGGGCGATTTTCGCGTCGGCGATTCCGGTGATTACAGGCGTGGGGCACGAAACCGATTTCACAATCGCGGATTTCGTCGCGGATTTGCGCGCGCCGACTCCTTCGGCGGCCGCGGAAATCGTGGTGAAGTCGCGGCAGGAATTCGAGCGGCACATCGCCGAGCAGCAGCGGCAGTTGGCGCAGAAGATGCGCTTTCGCCTTTCGCAGTGGCGGCACCGCGTGCGGGATTTGCAGACCCATCGCGGCTTCCGCCAGATGGAGCTGATGCTGCGCAGCCGGCGGCAGGAACTGGACGAGATGTCCGGCTCGCTGGCAATCGGTTTGCGGTTGCGGCTGGCGATGGCGCGGCAGCGCGTCACGGAAGCGAACGCGCACATTGAGTCGTTTGACCTGCGCGGGCGCGCGGCGGTGTTGCGGCGGAGGATCGAGCAGCAGCGCGGTCTGCTGCGGGCGGGACTGGATCGCCTGGTGGCGCGCAAGCGGCGCGGGCTTGCGGCGGCGCAGGTGCGGTTTGCGGCGCTGGATTTGCGCGCGCGCGTGGGGCGATTGCGGCGGCAGTGGGAGCGGGATTCCGCGGAGTTGCGCGTGCGGGTTGACCGCGTTTTGATCGCGAAGCGGCGCCGGATGGAAGCCGCGATGATGCAGCTCGAAGAGCGCAGCCCATTTCGTATTCTGGAGCGCGGTTACGCGATCGCGTACGATGCGTCTGGGAAGGTTTTGCGTTCGCCCGAGCAGGTTGCCGTCGGCGAGGACATTTCAGTGCGATTGGCGCGTGGTGAACTCGGGGCGACCGTACGCACGAAGAAGAACGCGTAGCCGCTCGGCTATCGATACACCTGAGGCAGGAAAAATATCGAATGGCTCACTTCCGTGAATGTTCGACCTTTCTCAAAACCTGCTCGTAGGGAACAGGCGTTTCATCGGACGTTTTGGCAGCATCGTAGGCTCGAATCGCTTCGAGTTCGTCGGCATCGTCCGTCGGCCCTGTGAATTCCGCCACGGATAAAGTGGCGCCGAGTTTCTTGCCATTTGCGTTGCGCAGAAATCGCCTTTTCTTCATGCGTCATTCCTCGTCAGCAGCGCCGCCGGAAACTTTCAGGACTGCCAGGAAGGCCTCTTGCGGGATGTCCACGCGGCCTACGCGCTTCATGCGCTTTTTGCCTTCCTTTTGTTTTTCCAGAAGCTTGCGTTTGCGGGAAATGTCGCCGCCGTAACATTTGGCGATTACATTCTTGCGAATGGGGCTGATCGTTTCGCGGGCGATGACGCGGCTGCCGATGGCGGCTTGAATGGCGATCTCGAACATCTGGCGCGGGATAAGCTTGCGCAGGCGAGTGACCAGGTCGCGGCCGCGCTCGTAGGATTGGTCGCGGTGGCATATCACCGTCAGCGCGTCCACCGGCTCCCCGCCTACCAGGACGTCCAGCTTCACCAGGTCGGATTCGTGGTAGCCGGACAAGTGATAATCGAGCGACGCGTAGCCGCGCGAAACGCTTTTCAGGCGATCGTAGAAATCGAGCACGATTTCGTTCAGCGGCATCTCGTAGGTGAGCATGATGCGCGTAGGCGAGAGATATTCGAACTTCTTCTGCGTGCCGCGCTTTTCCTCGCACAGCTGCAGCACGCCGCCGACGGATTCCTCGGAGGTGATGATCATGGCGGTGAGAATGGGCTCTTCGATTTTTTGAATCGAAGCGGGCGGCGGAAACTTGGTGGGGTTATCCACTTCCATCACGTCGCCCGCGGTGGTGGTGATGCGGTACTGCACGCTGGGCGCGGTGGTGATCAGTCCGATATTGAATTCGCGCTCCAGGCGTTCCTGCACGATCTCCATGTGCAGCAAGCCGAGAAAGCCGCAGCGAAAGCCGAAGCCGAGCGCCACGGAGTTTTCCGGCTCGTAAAAGAAAGCAGCGTCGTTGAGCTGCAATTTTCCCAGCGCGTCGCGCAACATTTCGTAATCGCTGGCGTTCACCGGGAAAAGCCCGGCAAAGACCATGGGCTTGATGGCCTCGAAGCCCGGGAGAGGCGGCGCGGGATGGCCGTCTTCGACCACGGTGTCACCCACGCGGGCGTCGGCAACGCGCTTGATATTGGCGATGATGAAGCCCACGTCTCCGGCGGCGAGTTCCTGCAACACGACGGGCTTGGGCGTGAGCACGCCGAGATTTTCCACTTCGTAAGTTTCGTTGCTGGATGTGAGGCGAATCTTCATGTGCGGCGCGAGCCGGCCTTCCATCATGCGGACGAGTACCACGGCCCCGCGGTAGGAATCGAACCAGGAATCGAAAATCAGGGCGCGCAGAGGGGCGTCGGCCGAACCCTGTGGCGCCGGAACCAGGCGCACGATGGCTTCCAGGACTTCCTCGACGCCCAATCCGCTCTTGGCGCTGATAGGGAGTGCTTCGTCGGCCGGGATGGCCAGCACATTTTCGATTTGTTCCTTGGCGAAATCAATGCGGGCGGCGGGCAAGTCAATCTTATTGATGACCGGAATGATAGCCAGATTGTGGCGTGAGGCCAGGAAGGCGTTCGCGACGGTTTGCGCCTCCACGCCCTGGCTGGCGTCCACGACGAGCAGAGCGCCTTCGCAGGCCGAAAGCGCGCGTGAAACTTCGTAGGAGAAATCCACGTGGCCCGGAGTGTCAATCAGGTTCAGGCGGTATTCGTGTCCGTCGCGCGCTGTGTAATGCAGGCGAATGCTCTTGGCTTTGATGGTGATGCCGCGTTCGCGTTCCAGGTCCATCGAGTCGAGCACCTGCGAATGCATTTCGCGCTGGGTGAGCGCGCCGGTCAATTCGAGCAGACGATCGGCCAGGGTGGATTTCCCGTGGTCAATGTGCGCGATGATGCAGAAATTGCGGATGTACCGGGGATCCATGGCTCTCTGTGCGCTGGCGCGTTCGCGGCAGGAGCGATGCTCGCTCTGCGCGCGCCTTTGCGCCCCTCTTAAACCATCGAGTTTGCCATAGTGGGGCGGAAAATCGAAATGCGATGTGGGGCGCGTCACGTGGTTTATGGGAAGAGCGGGAAGCTCGATCTCGAACGTGGAAAATCAAAAGTCACAGGCGCCGGGATGCTGGGGCTCGGCCTGCTTGGCTGGAGCGGCGGAGTTGCCCGAATTTGCGCGGGGTGTGCATGGGGCTGTCTCCGCAAATTCCTGGATGGGCCGGATGGGCAGGGCATTGGGTCACGATTTGTGGCTACTGGCTAGAAAGCGCAGAGGTTGCGGACTTGCGTGTGCGTATGGTGTAAGCGCACCATCCGTGCAGTCTCGGATTGCCTGCGCGGGGCTGTTATCGTAGGCTGTACCCGGTTTCGGGGCTGGGAGGTCGCGGGGGCGGCGGTAGAGGACTCGCGTCGCAACCAGCGCAAAGGATTGCCTGTTGGCGAATCTTCGTAAGCAAGGGAGTTTGGCCATTTACTGCAAATACGGCCGCGGGGCATGGCGCAAGCCATCGGTCAAGATGGGCGTGCGCGCCGCCACAGGCGCGCCGGCGTCGGAAGCGGCTCATTGAGCACTACTACTCAGATCGTTGGCATTCAAAAAAAGTCCAGGATACTGAGGATTCTGGGCTATGTGCTGGCGACCGCGTGCCTCGTGTGGGTGTTGCACGATTTTCACATCATGCAGGCGCTGCGCGAACTGGCGCGCGTGGATTGGAAGTGGGTCGCCATCGGGATGGCGTTCGACATATTGAGTTACGGCGTGCAGGGACTGCGCTGGAAATGGCTGCTGAGCCCGTTCGGAAAAGTGAAACTGACGCACACAATCCGGGCGGTGTTCGCGGGGTTGTTCGCGAACTTGGTGTTTCCGCTGCGGCCGGGCGAATTGCTGCGCAGCTACATCGTGTCCGATGCGGAGGACATCAAGCTGGCGCGCGTGCTGGGCTCGGTGGGCGTCGAGCGGCTGGTGGACCTGGTGATTGCCACGGCTTCGCTGGCGGTGGTATCGCTACTGGTGGATTTGCCGCAGCGCTTCCGCAAGGTGGCCGACACGCTGGGAATCATCACGCTGGTTTTACTGGCCATCGTGGTGGTGATGATCTATTACCTCGAAGTGAAGCTGTCGCAAAATCCAGATTGCTACACGGGTCCGCGCCGGCTGCCTGGAAAACTGATGCGCGCGCTCTTGGGGCTGCACGCCATGGGTACGGCTCCGAGTTTTTATGCCGCGGTGTTTGCGTCGCTGCTGATGCCAGGGTGCCAGGTGCTAGGCCTGTGGGCCATGATGAAGGCCTATGGATTGAATCTGCCGTTTCTGGCGGCACTGGTGGTGCTATTGATCATTAATCTGGGTGTGTCGCTGCCGAACGCGCCGGCGAATGTCGGCTCTTACCAGTTTTTCTGTGTCTTGGGGTTGAGCGTGTTCAACGTGGAAAAGACCACGGCAACCAGCTTCTCGTTTTTCGCCTTTTTGGCGCTGACCGTCCCCTTCATTTTTCTTGGGTTCGCCGGGTTGGTGCGCAGCGGGTTGTCGTTGAAATCCATGCGCGAAAAGGTGAAGCGCCTGCCGGCCGAAGCTCGCGCGGGGGCGCGCGCCTAGGGTAACGGCAGTGCCCAGGTGGTTTCTCCTGACTTTCCTCTCGTGCTGAATCCCCTGGGCCAAGCAGCGCCTGCCACCGTGTTTTGTCGCCCTTATAGGCACGCGGGGCGGATTTCGTTTTGGGAGGGGCTTGGCGTCCGGTATATAGTGGAAGTTCAACCCGCGCGAAAAAATCGGGACCCGTGACGATGTCGCGGCAAAGCTCGCGGGCGGACTTCCCCAGCAAGCCCGCAACACCCGATGAACGCGCCGTTTCCCAATGGCACAGGACATTAACAAACATCTCGAACGGGCGCGCAAAAGCCTGGAGAAGAATAAGCTCCGCGAGGCTGTGACCGAATACCAAGCGGTGCTCGAGGAAGCGCCCGCGCATCAGGAAGCGGTGCAGGCGCTGGCGGATATTTACACGCGGCTGAACGAGCCCTCGCTCGCCGCCGAATTCTACGGGATGCAGTTCGACCGCCTGGTGGAAACCGGGGACGGGGCCAAGGCATCCGCCGTTTTTATTCGTTTTCTGCGCACGTTTCCTCAGCCTGCCGACCGCCTGATGCGTTTCGCGACCCTGCTGCAAAGGCAAAACCGCACCTCCGAAGCCATCGAGCAATTCGCGAATGCCGCGGAGCTTTACCTCAAGGAACAGCGCGGCATCGAAGCGCTCGCCTGCTACGAGAGCATGGCCGTGCTGGACCCGGAAAATCCGCAGCGGCACATCGCGCTGGGTGAAATGGCCGAACAGCTACGGCACGCGGATATGGCTTCGCGGAGCTACCTGCGGGCGGGGCAACTGACTTTGGGTGTGGGCGCGCTGGACGAGGCGCTGGAATACTTCGGTCGCGCGCACGTGCTGAATCCGCAGGACCGCGCGGGCGCGCTGTTGTTTGCCGAGGCAAAACTGCGCAAAGGCGACGCCGAAGGGGCGGTGAATACGCTCGAGCCCTTCGCGGCGGGGGAACAAGACGCTCCCTTTCTGGCTTTATACGGCGAGGCGCTGCTGCGCACCGGGCGTCTGGATGCGGCGCGCGATGTGTTCCTCGCGTATTACCGGCAGCGGCCCGAAAGTTTCGTGAAGCTATTTGAATTGGCGGCTGCGTATTTGCGCGCGGGCCAAGACGCGACGGCAGCCGCGCTGCTGGTGCAGGCGAAAGAAACCATGCGCTCGCTGCGCAAGGAGGTGGAGCTATCCGCCAACCTGGAGCGGCTGGCGGCGACTTTTCCGAATTCGCTGGCGCTGGCGGAAGTGGTGGCCAAGCTATACGAGGAGCTGAACCGCGAAACCAAATATTTCGATGCGTTGGTCAAATTATTCGATCTGTATCTCGCCGCGAACCGGATGAAAGAAGCCTGCGAATCGCTCGACCGGCTGGTGGATATTGACCCGTACGATTACCGGAACCAGGAGCGCATCTCAAAGCTGGAAGGCAGGGCCGATCCCGGTTTTCTGCAGAACATCATGGCGCGGGCGGCGAAGGCAGCGACGGTTTCCACGCGCACCGATGGTTTTACGGGCGCGGGGCGCGAGCCTTCCGAGCATTCCGCGTCGGTTCCAGAGGAAGTACGCGCGCAGCAGGCGCTGGAAGATCTGGTGGTGCAGGTAGAGATTTTTTTGCAGTATTCGCTGCAGAGCAAAGCCGTGGAGCGCCTGGAACGCATCGCGGAGCTTTTTCCAGGCGAAGAGGAAAAGAACGAGCGCTTGCGCGCCCTCTACGAGCGCGCCAACTGGTGGCCCAAGGGCGCGACGCGCAAGGCCCCGCCCAAAGCCGCTTCACCGGCGCCCGCTTCGCCTGCCGCTCCCGCGGAATCTGCTCCTCCGCCTTTGCAGCCCGCGCAACAACTGGAGGCTTATGGCGTGTCGTCCGCGCCGACGGCCGCTGAGACGCATCGGGACCTGGCGGCCATCGCGGAAATCAACCGCCTGATGTACCGGCAGCCGACGCCGCGCGAAGTGCTGGCGACCACTGCGGCGGAAATCGGCAAGCATCTGCGAGTGAGCCGCTGCCTGGTGGCGGTGGGCGCTCCCGGAGAAGGCGCGCAGGCCACGGCGGAATATGCCGCGCCGGGATCTTCCCCGGTGGGCGCGCAGAAAATCTCCAGCATTGTGGGAATGGTCACGCAGGTGACGCCCGATTCGATGGGCGGAGTGGAATTGCAAGCAACCAGTTTTCCAGGCTTGCGCGAGTTGGGGCTGGAATCGGCGCTTGGCGTGATGCTGACGGACAAGGAAACCCAGGCGCCTTCCGGGGCGTTGTTGATCGGCGACGCGCACGCGCGGAAATGGAAGCCCAACGAAAGTTTCTTCCTGCAGGCCGTGGGCGACCAGTTGGTGATGTCCGTAAATCACACGCGCTTGCGTTCGCTGGTGCGCTCGCTGGCGGTGGCGGACGAAAAGACGGGCCTGCTGAATCGCGGTGCGTATATTGACTGCCTGCTGGTGGAATCGAATCGCGCGCGGGCGCAGAACACCGCGATTTCGCTGATCGTGGTGCACGTGGACCGCGGCGGCGAACTGCTGCGTCAGCACGGAGACGCCGCAGTGGATCATTACATCGAGCAACTGGCGCGCGCGCTTTCTTCCGCGATTCGCCAGACCGACGTTGCCGTGAAGTACACCGCCTGGTCGCTGGCGTTCATTCTGCCGGATACGTCGCTTGATAATGCGCGGACGCTGGGGGAGAAGCTGCGCCAGCTGGCCGGGTCCGTGCGCCCTTCGTGGGGCACGCCGGATTTGACTATCAGCGCCGTGGTGGCGGAGGCTTCTTCGCGCCCCGGCGACGAAACCGAAGATCGCGTGACCGAATGGATCAATCGCGCTGAAGCGGGATTGGACGACGCCCGGCAGCGCGGCGGCAATACGCTCGTGGCGCTCTCCACGCCTTAAACCTGAGTCATCCCGAGGACACATGTTCATCACCGACGCTGTGATTTTGCACGGAGCACGCACGCCGATGGCGCGCTACATGGGCGCATTCGAGGGCGTTACGGCGATTGATCTGGGAGTGGCCGCCGGCAAAGAAGCGATTCGCCGCGCCGGAACGGATCCCGCGGAATTCGATCACGTGATCTTCGGAAACGTGATGCAGACCAGCGCGGACGCGCTCTACGGCGCGCGCCACGTGGGACTGAGAGCCGGATTGCCGATTGAAACTCCGGCGGTGACGGTGAACCGCCTGTGCGGTTCGGGCATGGAAGCCATCGCGCAGGCGGCGCAGCGAATTCTGCTGGGAGAAGCGCACGTGGTGCTAGCCGGCGGAATGGAGAATATGTCGCAATGCCCGCACGTGATTCGCGGCGCGCGCGCCGGCTTCCGGCTGGGCGAAGGCAAGTTGGAGGATTCGCTGATGTCGGGACTGTTCGACACCTATTGCGGGTTCAGCATGTCCGAGACCGCGGAAAATCTCGCGGCGGAGCAGGGAATCACCCGCCGTGCGTCAGATGAATATGCACTGCGCAGCCAGCAGGCTGCGGAAGCGGCCTTTCGCGCGGGGCATTTTAAGGACGAAATTGTCCCGGTGGAGGTGAAAAAGGGAAAGAAGGCGACGATCGTCTCCGAAGACGATCACCGCCGCCCGGAAACGACCTTGGAAGTGCTGGAATCTCTGCAACCGGCGTTTCGCAAGGACGGCCTGGTGACCGCGGGGAACGCCAGCGGCATTGTGGACGGCGCGGCCGCCGTGGTTGTGACCCACGCGAAAATCGCCAAGGAGCGCGGATGGAAGCCGCTGGGAAAGATCGTTGGATGGGCAACGGCGGGCGTGCCTCCGCAAATCATGGGCATCGGGCCGGTTCCGGCGATTCTGAAAGCGCTGGCTTCGGCGGGGTTGAAGCTGGAGCAAATGGATCTGGTGGAAGTGAATGAAGCGTTCGCGGCGCAGTATCTGGCGGTGGAAAAAGCGCTGGGGCTGCATCGTGAGAAGACCAACGTGAACGGCGGTGCGATTGCCCTGGGGCATCCGCTGGCGGCAACGGGGACACGGCTGGTCCTCTCGCTTCTGCTGGAATTGCGTCGCCGCAACGCGCGTTATGGCGTGGCGAGCGCGTGCATCGGCGGCGGGCAGGGGATCGCGGTGATTGTCGAATCGGTTTCTTGAGCGCGGCAGAACGGCGCGGCAAAGCGCCGCCGATTCGGGTACCATACCAGTTGCTAAAATCCGGAAACGTACAATAGGGACGACATGGCCTACGATAATTTACTGTTCGAGGTGAAGGAGCAGATTGCGCGGATTACTTTTAACCGCCCGAATGTGCTGAATGCTCTGAACCGCAAGACCATGGACGAGCTGGGCGATTGCCTGAAGACGGTGCGTGCGGACGATGCGATCCGTGTGCTGATTCTGACCGGGGCAGGCGAAAAAGCTTTCATCGCCGGTGCGGATATCAACGAGCTTTCGCAGCAGACTCCCGTGAACGGCCGGGAATTCACGCTGTACGGCCAGGAAATCATTCACCGGCTGGAGACGCTGGGGAAACCGGTGATCGCCGCAATCAATGGATTCGCGCTGGGCGGCGGATGCGAACTGGCTCTGGCCTGCACGCTGCGCATCGCCAGCCGCAACGCCAAGCTGGGACAACCTGAAGTGAAACTGGGAATCATTCCCGGCTACGGCGGATCGCAGCGGCTGCCGCGCTTGTGCGGCAAAGGTGTGGCGCACGAACTGATTTTGACCGGCGAAATGATTACGGCGGAAGAGGCCTTGCGCATCGGCCTGGTGAACCGCGTGGTGGAATCCGGGGAATTGCTGGCGACCGCCGAAGCCATCGCCAGGAAAATTATCGCCAACGCGCCGCTGGCCGTGAAATATGCGCTGGAAGCCGTGGAACGTGGGATGGAGATGCCGCAGGAAGAGGGCTTGTATCTGGAGGCCACGCTTTTCGGATTGAGCTGCGCGACGCAGGACATGCGCGAAGGCACTCGGGCGTTCCTGGAAAAGCGGCCGCCCAAATTCGAGGGGCGCTAAGCAATGGCGGAAAAGAGGAAGGCGGCGAGCGTGCGTGGCGGATTCAGCGCGGCGGGGCTGCGCATCGGCGTAGTGGCGAGCCAATTCAATAGTTTCATCACCGACCGTCTGCTGGCGGGCGCGCTGGATGCGTTACAGCAGGCGGGAGCCGGGGAAGAACAGATTGAAGTCGTGCGCGTGCCGGGATCGTTTGAAGTTCCGCTGGTGGCGAAGAAGCTGGCTGCGGGCGGGCGTTTCGATTCGATCATTTGCATCGGCTGCATCTTGCGCGGCGAGACTTCGCACTACGACGTGGTGGTGTCCGAAACCGCGCGGGGAATTCAGCTCGCGCAACTCGATACCGGAGTGCCGCTGATTTTTTGCGTGCTCACCTGCGACACGCTGGAGCAGGCAATTGACCGCGCGGGGCTGAAATCGGGCAATAAGGGCTACGAAGCGGGGCTCGCGGCGGTCGAGATGGGGCAATTGCTGCGCAAGATTGCGAAAGCCCCCGGCGCGCCTTCGAGCGCCGGCAATCGCGGGCGGCGCCGCTAGCATGACGCTGCGCCACAAGTCACGCGAGTTCGCGCTGCAAATGCTTTTCGAGTGGGATATGACGCGGCGCAAGCCCTCGCTGGTGGAGCAGAATTTCTGGAAACAGGCGCACGCGGCGGATTCCACGCGCAAGTTCGCCAATCAATTGTTCGAAGGCGCAGTGGCTGCTGCGGATGCGAGCGACAAGACGGTCGAGAAGCTTTCCGAAAACTGGAAGTTGGAGCGGCTGGCGGCGGTGGACCGCAGCATTCTGCGCCTGGCGATTTACGAATTGCGCTTCGGCACCGCGCCGGTAAGCGTGGTGATTGACGAAGCGCTGGAGCTGGCCAAGAAATTCTCCTCGGCGGAATCGCCGGCATTCCTGAATGGCATTCTGGATGCCGCCCACAAGACCGCAGCGACCCCCCATCCGGCCAAGCAGTAGAGACTCACTACGCTTCGATGTGACCTTCGAAGATGCGGACGGCCGAACCGCTGACTCGCGGCGTCAGCTTGCCTTTATCCGCCATCACTTCCACCCGAATTTCGCTGGGGCGCCCCATTTCCACGCCTTGTGTGATTTGCAGCGGCTCGCCGGGCTTCAATTGGCCGTGATGCACCAAGTACGCGCCGAGCGAGCCGCCGGCCGAGCCGGTGGCCGGGTCTTCGATAATCCCCCAGGGAACCATGCCGCGCGCGTAGGCGCGTCCGCGTCCGCCGAGCGCGAAGCAATACGCCATGGTGCCGTGCGCTGACACCAGATGCGCGAGGGCCCGCATGTTCATTTGGATTTTCGCGAGCACGCCGCGGCGGCTGACGGGAACCATCAGGTTGGAAATTCCCGTGGTGGTGAATTCCAGCGGGAGCGAAGGCGCGAGGTCGCTGGGCTTCAGTCCCAGCGCGGCGGCGAGCGCGGCGCGGGTGAAGGGCGCGCGAGTGAAACGCGCGGGGCGCTGCGTCATGGTGACGCGCACGGGGCGGCCGTTGTGAAATGTAAACTCGACGGGAAGGATTCCGGCGCCGGTTTGCTGCAGGATGTGCACGCTGCCTTCGGATGCGGGAACCACGCCCAGTTCGGCCAGCAAAAACCATGCACCGATGACGGGATGCCCGGCAAGGGGAAGTTCGCGCGTGGTGGTGAAGATGCGCAGGCGCGCGAGCGCGCGATTATTCGCGGGCCGCTGGATGAACACGGTTTCCGAAAGATTCATCTCCCGCGCGATGGATTGCATCTTCGCGGTCGCGAGGCCATCGCCATCGGTGACCACCGCGAGCGGATTTCCGGCGAAGGGCTTGGTGGTGAAAACATCCAGCGTGTACAGTCGGCGTTTCATGGAACTCCGCTTACGGCCCCGCCTGCGGGCGCGAGATGTATGATAACGCGTTCCCCGACGGCGCCCTGCAAATATCCAGCGCGCATCGAGCCGCGGGCCCGCGACGGCTCAAACGGGTTCGGTTCAGAGGTGTTCTAATTCGACGAGCGTGCGCTCGTTGTGCACGTTCCCCGTGTTCAGCGTTGTCTTGGGCTCGAGCAGCACCACGTGGACCTCTTCATCCGCGACGGGAAGATGCTCCACGCCCTTGGGGACGATGATGAACTCACCCGGTTGCACGATGCGCTCGCCGTCGCGAAAGCGCATGCGCAGGCGGCCTTTCACGACCAGGAAAAGTTCGTCCTCGTTATCGTGATGGTGCCAGACGAACTCACCGGTGAACTTCACGACTTTGACGTAGGAATCGTTCAGTTCGCCGATGATTTTGGGGCTCCAGTATTGCGTTACGCGAGACAGCTTTTCCTGTAGGTTTACAGGTTCCATGATCTCTCTCCCGCTCGCCGCGGGCCTCCGCCCCGGAAGGCGCGCGGCGTGCTTGGTTATAATTTTCTTACCAGTGCGACCACGGCGTCCAGCACGCGCTGCGTCGTCTCCGGGCGCGTGGTCTCCGAATAAATCCGCAGCATGGGCTCGGTGCCGGAAGCGCGCAGCATCACCCACCCGATATCGCCCAGATAGACTTTGATTCCGTCGAGATTCTCGCGGCGAGTGACCGGCCAGTCGAGCAGGCGCTGGAATTCGTCGGCGGTAAAATGGCCGATCGCTTTTTCCTTCTGCCCGTTCTTCACATGCAGATCCACGCGCGCGTAATGATGCTCCCCGAATTGGCTGTGCAGCAGCGCGACCAGCTCGCCAAGGCGCTTGCGGTGCCAGGCCATTACTTCGGCGAGCAGCAACGCATTCACGCTGGCGTCGCGCTCGGGCAGGTGTAGCTTGGTTCCGATGCCGCCGCTTTCCTCGCCGCCGAGCAGAATGTTGCTTTCCAGCATGCGGTCGCAAATATATTTGAACCCGATCGGTGTTTCCCAGACCTGGCGGCCGAATTGCTTTGCGATCTTGTCAATCATTTTCGTGGTGGAAAAAGTCTTGGCCACTGCGCCGTCCAGCTTGCGCGTGCCGGCGAGATGCCACAGCAGGATGGCGAATATCTGTTGCGGGTTGATGAAGGCGCCGTCGCGGTCCACCGCGCCAATGCGGTCGGCGTCGCCATCCAGTGCGAAACCGGCGTCGAATTTGCCTTCCACCACCGCGCGGCTGAGCGCGGCAATGTGCGGCTCGATGGGTTCCGGATTCACGCCGCCGAAAAGCGGGTCGCGCGTGCCGCGGATTTCCTCGCAGGCAATTTCGTGGCGGCGAAAGAGGTCGCGCAGCAGGCCGCGCCCTGCCCCGTGCATAGGATCAATCACGAAACGGAATTTCGCGGCGCGCAGGCGGTCCCAGTCCACCAGAACGTCCAGAGCTTCCAGGTACGGCGCGCGGACATCGAGCGAATGAATCAGATCGGGCCGCGGCGGAAGCGCGGGGACGCCTTCGCGCTGGATCGTCGCAAGCTCCGCTTCGATTTGCGCCACGATCGCGGGCGAAGCCGAGCTGCCGTAGCTGGCCTTGTATTTCACGCCGTTCCACGCATAAGGATTGTGGCTGGCGGTTATCTGAATGCCCCCGGCGGCGCCGCGGAGCTTCACCAGCAGGGAGAGCGCGGGCGTGGGCGCGGCATCGGCTGCGAGCCACACGGGAATAGCGGCGGCGGCAACGGTTTCCGCGGCCGCGCGCGCGAATCGTTCCGAGCCGAAGCGCGTGTCGTATCCAACCAGGATGCCCGCGCCGGGCTTTTCGGCGCGCACGGCGTAACGCGCAATCGCGTGCGTCACCTTGCGGACGTTCTCAAAGGTGAAATCTTCGGCGATGATAGCGCGCCAGCCGTCGGTGCCGAATCGTAGGTCGCTCACGATGAGTAAGTATAAGCGAAGGAATATCTGGCGGGAAGCCGCGATGTGGATGCAAGGCGCCTGCGCGCGCCGCCAAAATGGCGGGGTTTACAGCAGCCTGGAGCGTTTTTCCTGCTCCAGCCATTTCACGATTTTGCCTACGTCCTGCGCACGCTCGCGCGGGCAGATCAGGATGGCATCCGGCGTTTCCACCAGCACGAGGTTGTGCACGCCGATGGCGGCGACGAATTTCCCGGGCGCCCAGAAATAATTTCCAGTCGCGTCCAGCGCGAAGGATGCTCCGGTGGAAACATTCGCGCCGGGCTGGACCGCCAGGAATTCATAGACAGCGCTCCAGGAACCAATATCGCTCCATCCAACTTTAGCCGGAATCACCGAGACGCGCGCAACGCCGCTGGCGCGTGCGGCCGGCTCCATGATGGCGTAATCCACGGAAATGCTTTCGAGCGTGGGATAGATGCGCCGCAGGGCCGCGGCGTATTTGCGCGTGCCGATGGTTGCGGCGAGCTGCATCAGGGCGGAGTGCGTCGCGGGAAGAAAGCGGCGCAGGCTGTCCAGAAAAGTCGAGACGCGCCAAAAGAAGATTCCGGCGTTCCAGAAATATCTTCCCGAGGCAAGATAGCGCCGCGCGACGGGCAACGCCGGCTTTTCGGTGAAGCGGCGAACGGTGAGCGCCGCAACGCCACGTGGGCGTGCGTCTGCCGGCCCGGCTTCGATGTAACCGTAACCCGTCTCGGCGCGGCTGGGCGGGATGCCGAAAACGACGAGGTGCCCCGGCGCGCGCGCCAGGTCCAGCGCGGCGCGCACGAGCCGCCGATAGCGCACCGCATCGGCGATGTGGCTGTCCGATGGCAAGACGGTCATCAGCGCGTCGCCGTGTTCGTGCTGCAGATGGATTGCGGCGAGGCCTATGGCGGCGGCGGTATTGCGTCCGGTAGGCTCGGCGAGAATTTGCGCGGGAGGCACGCCGCGAAGCTGGCTGTGCACGGCAGCGGCTTGCTCCACGTTCGTGACCACCCAGAAATTGCGCGGTGAAAAAATCGGCGCCAGCCGCGACGCCGTTTCGCGCAGCATGGTGTCTTGCCCGGCGATATTCAGCAGCTGTTTGGGCGTACGCATGCGGCTGCGCGGCCAGAAACGCGTGCCGCGTCCGCCGGCCAGCAGCACTGCGCATGCCGGCAGCGATTCGCGCTTGGCGGATTTGCGCGTTTTCATGGATACACCAGGCGAGATAATTGCGACTCGCTAACGCCCTCGGCCCTGAGCTGGCGCTTCAATTCGTCCACCGCCGGGGGGACATAAGTTCGCAACAGCGATGTTCGCGCGCTGGGCGCCAATTCATACGCGCCGAGCGCCGCCGGCAGCAGCCAGGTTTGCGCCGGAGCATATTCCACGGAATCGCTGCCCCAGCGAATTGCGCCGCGTCCTTCGAGAAAAATCAGCAGATCGAAATGTTCCGGCGAAGTGGTAGCGGCGAAACGCTCGGCAACTTCCCATTTTTCCGTGGCGAAGTAGGGGCAGGAGACGAAGTAGGTCCGCGCCGCGCCATCCCCGGCGATCCGCACCGGGTCAATTTTTCCGCCGTGCTGCGGGCCAAAGCGGATGACCTGCAGCGCTTTTTCGATGTGCAACTCGCGCGGACGCCCCTGCGCGTCGCGGCGGTTGTAATCGTACACGCGATAAGTCAGGTCCGAATATTGCTGGATTTCACACAGCACCAGGCCGGCGCCGATGGTATGCGTGGTGCCTGCGGGAACGAAAATCGCATCGCCCGAGTGCAGCGGAACGTGCTCCAGGCATTCTTCCGCGGTGCCGTCCGCGATGGCGCGCCGGAATATTTCCGGCGTGACGCTAGGCTTCAGGCCCACCAGTGCTTCGGCGCCCGGCCGCGCTTGCAGCGCGTACCACATTTCCGTCTTGCCGCGTCCGCCCGCCGCCTGTTCGTGGCGCGAGGCGTAGGCGTCGTCCGGATGTACCTGCACGGAAAGCTTGTCTTCCGCGAAAATGAATTTCACGAGCAGGGGAATCGAGCCGCTGGCGGCGCTGATTCGAGTCCCGGTCCAGTCGGCCTTCAGATCTGGCCAGACTTTGCCGAGTTCTTGACCGGCGAACGGTGCCGTGGCGAAACGGCATTCCGCGCCGGTCATCCAGGCTTCGCCTAAAGGTTCGGCGAGATTGGATTTTTCGGGGAACCACGGAGCGAGCGTGCGCGCGCCCCAAGGCCGCGGACTGAAAATCGGCTCCAGCCGCGCGGGGCGCGGCGCGGCACTGCCCGCGCTCACGCCGCTTTACCGAAGAAGCGCGCCAAGCGGCGCAGGCCTTCGTCAATCCGTTCCATCGAAGTTGCGTACGACAGGCGCAAAAATCCCGGCGCGCCAAAAGCTTCGCCAGGTGTGACGGCGACGTGCTCGCGTTCCAGAAGTTGCTTGGCGACGGCTGCAGTGTCCGGCATTTGAGGATTGAAATGCGCCGCGACGTTTGGGAACACGTAAAACGCGCCCATCGGCGGTTCGCAGGCGACGCCGGGAATCGCGCGCAGTCCCGCCAGAATGTGCTCCCGGCGCCGCGCATATTCCGCCAGCATGGCCGCCACCGAATCCATCGAGCCGCGCATGGCCGCGAGGCCGGCATATTGAATGATCGAAGTCGGATTCGACGTGGACTGGCTCTGCAGTTTGGCGATGGCGTCCACCAGCGGCTTGGGTGCGAGGATGTAACCGAGGCGCAGACCGGTCATCGCGAACGTCTTCGAGAACGAGCCGGCGATGATCAGACGATGTTTCGGGCCGGGAACGCTGGCGACGGAAAACGGCTTGGCGTCCTTATAGACGAAGTGCGAATAGCATTCGTCGGACATTAGCCAGACATTGCGGCGGTTGCAGAGGTCCTGCAAACGCGCGAATTCCGTGGGCGGAATCACCGACCCGGTGGGATTATTCGGCGAATTGGCGATGACGATTTTCGTTTTCGGAGTGATCGCCTTTTCCACCGCGGAAGCCCGCAGGATGAACGCGTCGCTGGGAAGCGTTTCGACGAACACGGGTTTTCCGCCGGCGTATTTCACCATGTCCGGATAGCTCACCCAGTACGGCGAGCCGATGATGACTTCATCTCCCGAATTGATCAGCGAGCAGATGGCGTTGAAGAGCGCGTGCTTGCCTCCGACGTTGACGACACACTCCGACGGCTGGTAGGAAGACCCCAGTTGCGCGGCGTGCCAATCGCAAATCGCCTGGCGCAACGCAGCGATGCCCGCCACCGGCGTGTACTTGGTGCGGTTTTCCTCCAGCGCCTGAATCACCGCGCGCTTGATGTGCTCGGGCGTGGGAAAATCCGGTTCACCGGGCCCGAAGTCTGCGACGTCAATTCCCTGTGCTTTCAGCTTCTCGGCTTCCTGTAGCACCACCATCGTCGGTGAGATGCTGATGCGGTTGACGCGATCCGCCAGCTGAAAGGTCTCTTCTACTTTCTTCTCCGTAGCCAGTTCCATGGAGCTCCCCCGATTTATAAGAGCCGCGAGTTTGCCGCACGGCTGGGACAGCGGCGCGGCGCTTGCTTGCGAAGCCTACTTGAATTTGGCGCCCAGGCGCTCGTGCACGATGGCTGGAACGAAATCCTTGATCGGCCCGCCCAGTCGCGCCAGTTCCTTCACCAGCCGCGAGCTCAGGTAGCTGTATTGCTCGGCCGGCAGCATGAAAACCGTCTCGATGTCCGGTTCGATTTTGCGGTTCATCATGGCCATCTGCAGTTCGTATTCGTAGTCGGAAACGGCGCGGATGCCGCGCACGATCACGCTGGCCCCTTTTTCGCGCGCGTAGTCCATCAGCAAGCCGTCGAACACATCAATTTCCACGTTCTTCCACTTGAAAGTTGCCGTCTCTAGCATCTCCACGCGCTCTTTTTCGGTGAACAGAGGATCTTTATCCAGGTTGTGCGCGACGGCAACGACCAACCGGTCAAAAATGTTGGACGCGCGGGTAATCAAATCCAAATGGCCATTCGTGACCGGATCAAACGAGCCGGGATAGATCGCAGTAACGGGTCTTGAGGCGCCAGAATCCATTCGACCAGCGATTCTAACCCAGAAAATCGGTAGCCGCGGCGAGAAAAATCCCGGATTGGCTGCGCGCCGCTTGGCGAATTTGTGCGAGCGTCACGGGCTCGTTGCCGCGCCCACCGCCTCCCTTGGGCAGCATTCCCGCCGTTCGAGGGGGGGCCGTATTGATCGCCGCTCGGAGGTCTAGGTGAACGCTGCGCCGCAGCCGTTCGACCGGTGAGATTCACCGTTGGCCGCGGAATCAGGACCGTTCAGCCCTCAGATATTGACCAGTACGACTAAAATGGTCGTTGTTTAAGATATTGTGCTGGTTGGGTTTGTTGCGAACGCTGTGCTTGACTTTCCCTGCGGCCGGGCATTAGAATCTAAATGCGACTGTATCGGTCGCATATGCATCTATGATGAAGCTATCGAAGAAGGCAGACTACGGTTTGATCGCGCTGAAGCATTTGGCGATGCATGGCGGCAACGGGTCGTGCAGCGCGGGAGACATCGCGGAGTTGTATAAGATGTCCACGCCGCTGATGGCGAAAGTGCTCCAGAAGCTGGCGAAGGTCGGGCTGGTCGCGGCGCGGCACGGTTCGAGCGGCGGCTACACCCTAGGGCGGGACGCTTCGCTGATCTCCGCGCTGGACGTGATCAGGGCCATCGAAGGGCCTCTGTTCATCACTTCCTGCGTCACTTCGCGGGGAGCGTGCGACGTCAGCATGACCTGTTCGATTCGCGAGCCTTTGCGGCGGGTGAACGACAGCATTCTTGAGGTTTTGGGGAAGGTCACGATTTCGCAGATGACCGACGAAGCGCCGCTTTCGGAAATGGTCGAATTGCGCGTTTGACGCGCAGAGTTCGCAGCGAACATGGGGCAACGTTACTTGGGTTGGCGGCAGTTAGACCGAGTGGGGACTGAGGAGACAGAGAATGGCGATCAAGCTTCCGATTTATTTCGATAATCATGCCACCACGCAGGTGGACCCGCGCGTGGTCGAGGCCATGGTTCCTTATTTTACGGACAAGTACGGTAACGCCGCCAGCCGCAACCACGAATACGGCTGGAAGGCGGAAGAGGCCGTGGAAAACGCGCGCGGGCAAATCGCCAAGCTGATCAACGCCACGCCCAAAGAGATTGTGTTCACCAGCGGCGCCACCGAGTCCACCAATCTGGCCATCAAAGGCGTCGCGGAAATGTATCGCGAGAAGGGCAATCACATCATCACCCAAGTTACCGAGCACAAGGCGACGCTGGACACTTGTAAGCGCCTGGAAAAATACGGCTACGAAGTCACCTACCTGGCCGTGCAGAAGGATGGGCGCATCAATCTCGACGATCTGCGCAAGGCCATCACCCTGAAGACCATCCTGATCTCGATCATGTACGCCAACAACGAAATCGGCGTGGTGCAGCCCATCGCGGAAATCGGCAAGATCGCCAAGGAAAAGGGCGTTTTCTTCCACGTGGACGGCGTGCAGGCCGTGGGGAAAATTCCCGTGGACGTGCAGAAGGACGGCATTGACCTGATGTCCATCTCCGCGCACAAGATTTACGGGCCGAAGGGCGTGGGCGCGCTGTACGTGCGCCGCAAGAACCCCCGCGTGCAGTTGGCCGCGCAAATTGACGGCGGCGGCCACGAGCGCGGCATGCGTTCCGGCACGCTGAATGTCCCGGGCATTGTGGGACTGGGCAAGGCCTGCGAACTTTGCGGGCAGGAAATGGCGGCGGAAAGCGAGAAACTGTTCCGGCTGCGCGAACGTCTCCGGGAATCCATCATGTCGCGCCTGGACGAGACGTTCATCAACGGCTCGATGGAGCATCGTCTGCCGCACAACATCAATATCAGCTTCGCCTACGTCGAAGGCGAGTCGCTGCTCATGGGCATCAACGACATCGCGGTCTCCAGCGGCTCCGCCTGCACTTCGGCGACGCTGGAACCCAGCTACGTGCTGAAGGCGCTGGGCGTGGGCGAGGATCTGGCGCACACCTCCATCCGCTTTGGGCTGGGAAGATTCAACACAGAAGAAGAAGTGGACTACGTGGCGGATCGCGTGGTGGAAACCGTGTCGCGGCTGCGCGAACTTTCACCTCTGTACGAAATGGCCAAAGAAGGAGTGGACGTCAGCAAGATGAAATGGCAGGTGGCAGCGGAATAAAAATCCGATACAAAAGGGGGGAACGTGATCTACGAAGGCACAGTCGGCGTACATCGAACGTTCAGCGGCGACACTCCGGTGTTTGACGTTTTTTTTGCCCCTAATGTGGACGGCGGCGCGTGTAACTCGCGGCGCTTTCGCGACCTGGAAGAGCTGGCGCAGTTTCTGGAATTTTTGGACCTGCACGAGGAAGTGGTGGCCCGAACCCTCGAGGAAATTTGCTTGGGACGCTCGGCGGCCATCGCGCACGTAACTTTGTCGGACGAAGTGATTGCGGGCGAAGGGCTGGATAGCAGCGTTACTTTGAAGAGGAGAATCAACTAATGGCGTATAGCGATAAGGTGATCGAGCATTACAACAATCCGCGCAATGTCGGCTCCCTCGACAAGTCCGATCCCAACGTGGGAACGGGCCTGGTGGGCGCGCCGGAATGCGGCGACGTGATGAAGCTGCAGATGAAGGTGAACCCCGAAACCCGCGTGATCGAAGAAGCCAAGTTCAAGACCTTCGGTTGCGGCTCGGCCATCGCAAGTTCCTCTCTCGCCACCGAGTGGGTGAAGGGCAAGACGGTCGAGGAAGCGCTGGCCATCAAGAACACGGACATCGTCCGTGAACTGGCGCTGCCGCCGGTGAAAATCCACTGCTCCGTGCTGGCTGAAGATGCCATCAAGGCTGCTTTGGGCGACTGGAAGAAGAAGCAGGGCGAACCGTCTGCCAAGCCCGCCGAAGCCGCGGTCGGGCATAACTAAATCGGTGACGGCCAATCGGCTGGCTGGTGCGCCGCGCGCGGTGGGAAGTGCGCGGACGCGGCGGCCAGCGGGACAACGACCATGATTCACGTATCGGAAAAAGCGGCGGTAAAAATTCGCGAGCTCCTGCAAAAAGAAGGCGTCCCGGCCGAATCCGGCGGACTCCGCGTGGGAGTCCAGGGCGGCGGCTGTTCCGGCCTCAGCTACGCCATGCGTCTGGATACCGAAGCGCGCAATCGCGACAAGGTCTTCGAGGAAAACGGCGCGCGCATTTTCGTAGATCCCAAGAGCTACCTCTACCTTCACGACACCACTCTGGATTATCACGAAGACCTGATGAAGCAGGGCTTCGTCTTCCAGAATCCCCAGGCGGCGCGAAGCTGCGGTTGCGGCAGTTCGTTTACCGCCTGAAACGGGCAGCGGGCCGTAAATAGAGGCATTTCTCTCCTGTGCCGCCAGCGCAACGCGGTAACGTTGCTAGTGCTTTGCCTGCGCCTGGCAGCTTCAAGACGGGACACGGTTCATGAGCGTCATACGATCCCAGGATGCGCAAGCCGAAGGTATTCCGGTCACCAGTTGCTGGAATTGTCGTGCGGCCGTTAGCGGCGCGCATTTTTGCGCGGTGTGCGGCAAGGTGCAGCCGGTACCCGCGGGCGCCAGTTACTTTGCGTTTTTCGGATTGCCCCAGAAGCTGACCATCGAGCCGGCCTCGCTCGAAGGGCAATTTCACATGCTGAGCTGGAAGCTGCATCCGGATAATTTCGTGCGCGCCGACGAATTCGAGCGCAACCTTTCTCTGGAACGCTCTTCGCAGCTGAATGACGCGTACCGCACCCTGCGCGAACCGGTCGCGCGCGTGGAATACCTGCTCGAACACCGCGGCGTGCGCAAGGAAGGCGCCGCCAAGCAGCAGGCGCCGCCGGAATTGCTCGAGGAAGTTTTCGAGTTGAACGAATCGCTCGATGAGCTGCGCGACGCGCGCGCCGAGGGCGGCGACGTCGCGGCGTTGCAGGAGCGCTTGGAAACGGCGCAGCGGAATTTTCAGGAGAAGCTGGGCCAGGTGGACGCGGAGTTGGCGGCGCTGGGGCGCGAATGGGATAGCGCGCTCGATTTTGGTGCGGAGGAAACGAAGAAGCAGGCATTGCTGGTGCGGATGAATGAGCTTTTGAACCGGCGCAGCTACATCCGGAACCTCGTGGCTGGCGTCGAGAAAGAACTCGCCACATAACGCGGATCGCAAACTTTTTGCCAGGGAGCTAGGAAACGATGGGTCGCACAGTCGGAATTGACCTGGGAACGACCTTCAGCCTGATCGCGTACATGGACGCGCAAACGGGTGCGCCGAAGTGCATCCCGGGCCCGCACGGTTCCGCGCTCTGCCCTTCCGTCGTAAGCGTGGACCGCGACGGGAAAGTGATTGTCGGCGAGCCCGCCCGCGCCCGGCTCCTCACCCAGCCCGCCCGCACGATTTATTCCGTGAAGCGTCTGATGGGCCGCGGCGTTGCGGACGTGCAGGAAGAACTGAAGATATTTCCGTTCCGCATTGACCCCGGCAGCGCCAACGTGATTCGCGTGCGCCTCGGCGAGAAACATTTCACCGCGCCCGAAATTTCCGCGTACATCCTGCGCGAGCTGAAAGCCTGGGCCGAAGCCTATTTCCACGAGCCGGTGGACCGCGCCGTAATCACCGTGCCGGCCTACTTCAACGACGCCCAGCGGCAGGCGACCAAGGACGCGGGCCGTCTGGCCGGCCTCGAAGTCCTGCGCCTGGTGAACGAGCCGACCGCAGTGGCGCTGGCCTACGGTTTGCACAAGCAGAAACGCGGGCACGTGGCCGTTTACGATTTTGGCGGCGGAACGTTCGATATCTCGATTTTGAAACTGATCAGCACGAATGAGGGCGACATTTATCAGGTCCTGGCGACCAACGGTGACACCCACCTGGGCGGCGACGATATTGACAATGCGCTGCTGGACCTGGCCCGCCGCGAAATCAACAGAAAATTCGGCGTGCAGTTCGACCATCGCGGTGAAGAAGTCCAGACGTTGCGCAAGAGCCTGATTCGCGCGAAGCATGAGCTCTCTGCGGTGGGAAAAACTTCCATCCAGTTTCCGCTGGAATCTCGCGGAATGTACATCCGCGAAGTTACCCGCGCGGAACTCGACGAACTGATTCGCCCGATCGTTGCGCGCACCATGGCGCCGGTAACCCTGGCGCTGGCAGACGCCAAGCTCGCGCCGCAACAAATGGACGAAGTGGTTCTGGTGGGCGGCTCGACGCGCATTCCGCTTGTGCGCAAAACGGTGGGCGATTATTTCGGCCGCGCGCCGCACATCGAGCTGGATCCCGATGAAGTAGTGGCCCTCGGCGCTGCCGTGCAAGCGGACATTCTGGAAACCGGCGTCAAGACGATGCTCCTGTTGGACGTGACGCCGCTTTCCCTGGGTATTGAGACCATGGGCGGCGTGATCGCCAAGATTATTCCGCGCAACTCCACGATTCCCGCGAGCGCGCAGGAGCTTTTCACCACCGGCGTCGAGAATCAGACGGCCATTGACGTCCACGTGCTGCAAGGGGAGCGCGAGCTGGCCAAGGATTGCCGCTCGCTCGCCCGTTTTCAGTTGAAGACGCCGCCGGGGCCCGCGGGCCTGGCGCGCATCGAAGTGAAATTCTTGATTGACGCGAACGGCATCCTGCAAGTAGCGGCGCGGGATTTGCGCACCAACGAGCAGCACACCATCGAGGTGCAGCCGAGCTACGGCCTTTCGGACACCGAGATTGAGCGCATGCTCGAGGAATCCATCGAGCACGCCGAGCAGGATTTCGCCGTGCGGCAGGTGATCGAAGCGCGCACCGAAGCGGAGACCATCATCGCGGCCACGGACAAAGCTCTGGCCGACGCGCGCTCGCGGGAAATCTCGGACGCCGAGCGCCAGGCCATCGTGGAATCGAAAGCCGCGCTGCGCGCCGCGTTGACTGGCAGCGACTACAAGCTGATGCGCAGCCGCATTGACGAGATCAGCGCGGCTACGGCGCACCTGGCTGAAGTGCTGATGAACGGCGCGCTGCAGACGGCCTTCGAGGGCAAGCGGCTCGACGACGTCTAGATCGCGCGAGCCAGCGCAGCGCCCGGCGAGTTTGTTCGCATGATGATTCATGATTGACGATTGGTGATGTTCGCGCTCGACCGTTCGCGTCTGCCTGCAGAGCGCGTTGAGAGAGGAGCAGGAAAGAATGGGCGGCAAGAATCCATATATTGAAGAAACAAAGTTTACGCCCGCGACCAAGAAATATAAGGTCACTTTTGTCAGGGAAGGGAAGACCGTCGAGATTGATCCCGAGAAAATTCCCTACGGGCACGACGGCTTGCCGGGCAGCATCCTGGATATTTCGCAGGGCTATCACCTGGGCCTGGACCACGCCTGCGGCGGCGTCTGCGCTTGCTCCACCTGCCACGTCATCGTGCATGAGGGGCTGGAATCCTGCAACGAAGCCACCGACGCGGAGCTGGATCAGCTCGATGAAGCGCCGGGTGTGACTCCGAAATCGCGGCTTGGCTGCCAGTGCGTGCCGGATGGCACCAAGGACATCGTCGTCGAGATTCCTGAGTGGAACAAGAACTTCGCGAAGGAAGCGGAACACTAGAAATTTGCGCCGGCGGGCGCGCAATCGCCCGCGTTCACAATTTTCCCACCAGGAGCGGGAGCGAATGCCGAACACCTTTGATTGGGACAATGCCGAGGAAATCGGTATCCAGCTCGCGGAAAAGCATTCTGGCGTGGACCCGTTGACCGTGCGCTTCACCGATTTGCACAAATGGATCGTCGAGTTGCCCGGCTTTACCGGCGATCCGAAATTGTCAAACGAAGGCAAGCTGGAAGCCATCCAGATGGCCTGGCACGAGGAATTTCAGGACGGCCAGTAACGTTGCTGCGGTCCGCCCCCGTCCCGCAGCGTTCGCGTGCAGTCCAAATTGACCCTCGCATCGGATTTTCGGATGGCCGCATTTCCCGCGCCACCACCGCGCCGCCGTGCTACATTTTTGCGTACCCAATTCAATCACCTGGTCAGGAGCCACGATTATGGAAACGGATCTGCGCTATCCAATCGGAAAATTTAGCCGTCCGGGGACGCTGACGGACGATCTGCGTCGCGATTTGATTGAAGAAATTGCCGCGGCCCCCGCGAAGCTGGGGGCATCCGTGCAAGGCCTCACCGCGGCGCAACTCGATACGCCTTACCGCCCCGGCGGATGGACCGTGCGCCAGGTGGTGCATCACGTTCCGGACAGCCACATGAACGCCTACACGCGGTTCAGGCTGGCGCTTACCGAAGACGAGCCCACGATCAAGCCGTACGACGAAGGGAAGTGGGCGGAACTGCGCGACGCGAAATCCGCCGCCATCGAACCTTCGCTCGCGCTGCTCGAAGGCCTGCATGAACGCTGGGTATTGTTGCTCCGCTCGCTGGGTCCGGCGGAATGGCCGCGCCAGTTCCGCCATCCCGAGCAGGGCCGTCTGATGTCGCTCGATGATTCGCTCGCCTTGTACGCCTGGCACGGCAAGCATCATGTGGCGCACATCACCGCGCTGCGTGCACGCGAAGGTTGGGCGTAGAACAGCGAAATGGAAGACGAAAATTCGAAAATGGAGACGCGCCGCCGCTCAGCCGCCGCGCGCCCGTTCGCAGTCCTACCCGGCATGATTCTGCGATTTGCCCGCTTGTGAATTCCGCGCTTATCTCCGATAATCTATTTACGTCCCGCACGCTTTCTTTGTGGCGCTATGGTGCAACGGTTAGCACGCGGCCCTTTCAAGGCTGAAATACGGGTTCGATTCCCGTTAGCGCTACCAAAATATTCCCGGATAATGTTCCCGCGCAAAGCATGACTCTCGCCTTAACGGATTCGCGCCGCGTCGCTCGCCGTCCAGCTTCGTTTGCCGCGCAATCCCCATGCGGAAACCCGAATTGATGTAAAATTAAGCGGCGACGAAGATCGGCGAAGAGCGCAACACGCGTCTGCGGCGGGAACGAACTGGCCCGCGGAACACAAAGGAGAAACACGGTGGCGGATTTGATGAGGACCTCGAACCCAGCTTTGAACGCCAAGGCATTTCAGGGCGCGGGCCTGGGTTTGGGCGAGGCGATGACGCTGCAGGGAACCGTCAACAAAACGGGGCTGCTGCTGGTCTGCGTGATCGCCACGGCGGCCTGGACCTGGAACATTTACATGCATTCGCAGAACCCCGCGTCGGTGATGCCGCTCCTGGCGGTCGGCGCAATTGGCGGATTTATTGTCGCGCTGGTGACGATTTTCAAGAAGACCTGGGCGCCGGTCACCGCGCCGCTTTATGCCCTGCTCGAAGGGCTGCTGCTCGGTGGCATTTCAGCCGTGTACGACGTGAAGTTTCACGGCATTGCGATCCAGGCAGTCAGCCTGACGTTTGGCACGCTGGTCGTGCTGTTGCTCGCATATCGCTCCGGACTGATTCCGGTAACGCAGAAATTCCGGTTAGGAGTGGTGGCGGCTACCGGCGGGATTGTGGTGTTCTATGTCGCCACGATCGTTCTGGGATTTTTCGGTATTCACTTCACCACTATCAGCGGGGCAGGTCCCATCGGGATCGCATTCAGCGGGTTTGTCGTAGTCGTGGCGGCACTGAATCTGGTGTTGGATTTCGATTTCATCGAAAGCGGCGTGGCCGCCGGTGCCCCGAAGTACATGGAGTGGTATGCGGCGTTCGGCTTGATGGTCACGCTCATCTGGCTGTATCTGGAAATTCTGCGGCTGCTCTCGAAGCTGCGCAGCCGCGACTGAGCGCGGCCGGGACCGCGGCCCCGGAAAGGCTGCAGCCGATACCTACGGCGTCCCCCTTCCCGCGAATCGGCCCGCGCATCCGCGCAGTCCCGCGCATTCACATACACCGTTCCCGCCCGTGGCGTCGGCTTCATCCCGTGACTTTCCCCCAGATTTTGCCCCTTCGCGTCCTGGTAGCGGCCCACCAGATATGTAACATTTCTACCCCGCCCCGTCCGAACTGGGAATAAGCCTCCTACCTGAGCCCGTCTAACTATATGAAGTACAAGCGTTTACACCATCAGAATACATGGCCTGGCAAGTGCATTGCATCTCTTGAATTCTGACGCTCGCCTGCTGGTTCCAAGGCGATTCGAGGGAGTAAGCGTGAGCGAACCCGCAACGAAATTCGATCGCACCACCCGCCTACAAACCGGCCAACGCGGATTCTCGATGATCGAGCTCAGCGTGGTGGTTGCCATCATCATGATCATTTCCGGAATCGCCATCCTTGCCTTCCTGCCGACCCTGCAGGACATCCGTTTCGATTCGGCCTTGCGCCAGGTGCTCGATCAATTGCGGCAAGGCCGGGAATATGCCCTGACCAACCGGCGCTTCGTGCAGATCACCTTTCCCACCGTGGCCATTCCCGGCGGAGTTCAGTATGAGGTCGTACTGACGCAAAGAAACGATCTGCCGCCAACTAACGGCTCGATTCCAAACGTCGTTCTGAGCAGCGTACCCATTCAATTCCCCGCGGAATTCGCAATCATCTCCGGCTCGCCAGATACACCCGATGCTTTCGGCAACGGCGCGGCAATTGAATTCGAAGGCATCAGCGGCGGACCCGTGGGCGGCATGCTCTTCCAGAGCGACGGTGAACTCGTGGATGGCACCACGTACCAGCCGATCAATGGCACCGTCTTCCTCGGCTACCCGGGAAAGAAGACGTCGGGGCGCGCGGTCACCGTCCTGGGCGGCACGGGCCGCGTACGCGGATGGAAAGGCACCGGATCAACTTGGTTCAGGTTCTGAAGGAGATCGGGAAAATGCGTCACTCGAAAAAACGTACCGCGGCGCGCGGATTCACTCTCCTCGAGACGATGATCGCGCTTGTGGTCCTGGGTGTCGGTGTTCTGGGATTGGCTGGCTTGCTGGCGGACTCCCTATCCTACATGCAGGGTTCGGAATACGACTTCATCGCGCAGCAGAAGGCCGAAGAAGCCGCCGAAGCCATCTACACCGCGAAATATACCAACAATGCTACCTTCGCCCAGCTCTCCAACAATTCCGTCGGAAATCCCGCCGGATTGTTCCTGCAAGGCCCGCAGCCTTTGCTGGTCCCGGGCGCTGACGGATTGATTGGCTCGGTCGCCGACGAGGGTGGTACCCCAGCATACATCGTCTATCCCGGTCCGGACGGCAAACTGGGCACGCCGGATGACGTGTACGAATCGCTCGGAGCTTTTACGCGCACCATCACTATTACTCCCGTTCCCGGCTACCCCGACAGCCTTAACCAGGTCCAGATCGAGGTGGATTATTCCACGGGCCGCTTTAAGCGCAAGTACGTCCTTACCACCTACGTTTCGTCGTTCTAGTTCTGCCAGGAGCAAGGAATGAAGCTGCAGAGAGGATTTTCGCTGATCGAGTTGATGGTATCCATGGCCATCTTGGTTGCCGTCCTCGCTATTGCCATCGGCGCGTTGCTGCAAGCCGAGCACGCCACCCAGGCCGTCGCCTATGAGGCCAACACCGAGGAAAACCTGCGCGCCGGAATGCACTTCATGGTCCGCGACCTCATTCAGGCCGGCGAAGGAATTCCCCAGGGCGGCATCTCCATTCCCTACACCACCACCTCGGCCATTAATCGCCCCGGCACCGCCACCATCTTTCCCAACACTTACACCACCCTGCCCGCGATTACCCCGGGATACCAGACGGGACAACTCGCCGTGTCCCTCAATCCCCGGACCCAGGCGGTGCTGACCGGAATTAACACGGATATCATCAATATCATCTACGCGGACAACGTCCTGCAGGATACCGCGGGCAATTACCTTTACAGCTATCCCATCATCCAGCCTGCGCCGTCCACTCCCGTTTGTTCTGGTGTGATCAGCGCTACCGGCGCGTCTGTGACTCTGGCTGCAAACTGCTTTGCTATGCCCGGAACGACCAACCCCATCACCGCCGGCAACTTGATCATGTTCCACAATCAGAACGGAACGGCTCTCGAATACGTGACCACCGTTGCCGGGCAGCAGATCAATTTCGCCAGCGGCGATCCCGCGGGTTTGAATCAAACCGCGGATACCTACAACACGGTTGCGAGTCTCGCCACTACGCCCGGTGTTTTCCCGCCCACCACCATCACCCGCGTGTGGATGGTCACCTACTACATTGATACGACCAATGCTCTGGATCCGCAGTTGATCCGCCAGGTGAATTATCCGAATTTTCCTGCAGGCGCGCCCGTGAATCCGCCTCTCGCAATCGCCGACGATATCGAGAACCTGGGCTTCAGCTACGACATCACCAGCTCCACCGATCCCGCCGGTACCTACCCCAACGGGCCCGGAAACGCTTCCTATCCGAAATCCCCGGATACCCCGGACCAGATTCGCGCCGTCAACATATTCCTGGCCGGCAGGTCCGAACAGACCTATACCGCATTGTCCACACCGCAGTACCTGAGAAACAACCTGAGCACCCAGGTCAGCATTCGCAGTCTTTCGTTCACTAACCAGTTCAGTACCTCTTCGTCGTCCACGGCGCCGTAGCCCCTCGCAGCTAGAAGGCAAGCGCCTGATTTTCAGATGTTCAAGGAGATTCGCTGTGAGAATGGAACGAGAAAAGGGAGTTGCGCTGATTACCTCACTGATGGCTCTGTTGCTGATTTCCGCCATCATCGTGGGAATGTGCTGGATGGTCCTCACCGACCAGCGCCTGGGTGGCAACAATCAGAGCCGCGAACTTGCGTTCTATGGCGCGGAAGCCGGCATGGAAAAAATCACCACCGACGTCGCTAATAAATTCTCCACCGAAGGCGCGCTGACGGCGGCGGATATCTCCACGATCATCTCCAATCCGCCGACTACCCTCCCGGGTATCGAGTATGTGGATTCCACCGGCGCCTCCACCTACCAGATTACGCCCCTGGTCCCGGTCTCGAATAACGCCACGATTCTTCCGCCCAGTCCCTACGCCGGCATGCAAGGGCTGATTACCCCGTTCACGCTCAACGTTGCTGCGCAGAGCACCGCCACCGGCGCGCAAGTTAAGCTGACCCGGCAGATTCAGGTGGTCGCCATCCCCGTCTTTCAGTTCGGCATCTATTCCGATTCGGATATTTCTTTCTTCAACGGTCCTTCCTTCCAGTTTGGCGGCCGCACCCACACCAACGGAAATCTCTGGCTTGGTCCCAATACCGGCCCTCTGTTCCTGGGCGACAAAGTGACCATGGTGGGCCAGCTCATTCGCACCAACCTGGAAAACGGCTATGCCGGGTCCTCCGGATCCACCTACGGCGGTTACGTTTCCATCGCACTCACTCCCGATCCCGCTCTGAGCAACGAACCTGGCAGCCAGCCCTACACCAACTCTTCGTGGCGGCAACTCGCCTTCACCGAAGGCAGCGTCAATTGCTGCAGCGTTTACGGCGCGGTCAGCACCAGCCTCAATAATCCCACCTGGACCGGAACGGTCATTCCCGCATATAAGGGGCAGGTAGAGAACGGCGTGCCGACTCTGAGCCTCACCTCCACCGCGCTCGGCGGGATTACCACGCCGATCTCCTTGATCCGCAGGCCCGTGGTGGGTGAACTTGGCTCCAATCCGGCCGAGTTTAACGAACAATTCTTCTCGCAGGCTACGTTGCGCATTCTGCTCGATGATTACGTCACGCCCGGCGTTCCCAGCAGCGGCTGCGTCTCCTCGCCCATGATGGCCTTGGACGGAATTGACACGTCGCAGAATCCCGTTGACCTGGGTACTCTCACGAACGTGGCCAGCATCGCGCCATGGACCGGCAACTCGGCCGCAGGGCCTCCCTGGTGGGCCGGCGATGGCGGTTCCTCCCCGTTCTTACCGCTGCCAGTGTCCGGGGGACCGGCAAGCCCCGGCACCTACGCCGTTTACAACGTGAGTACCTCCGGCAAGGGAGTCGGCTACTGGCAGGCCCAGAACACCCCGATCATCACCGGGTGCATCAAGATCGAATATCAGGACCCTAGCGGCGCTTTCCATGACTACACCAAGCAAATCCTCGCCAAGGGGTTCTTGGGACGGAACATCAATCCCACCAACCCCGCCGGGACCGTTCCTTACCCTGACCAGGTCCCTCTGACCCTCGCGACCAAGGTGAACGCGCAAGGGCCGACGACTCGCGCCACCACCACTCTCTGCATCACCGATCCCAGCCCCAACGCGATCATTCGCTTGGCTCGCGTACGCGACAATCCCAGTGGCGCAGCCTCGCCCTACTGCGGTGCCACGAACGATACCTTGGCCACCGACTACTGGCCCATGGTGCTCTTCGACTCTCGCGAATCCGGTTTTCGCCCCATCACCAGCAGCCCGGGCACTTTTCCGAACAGCCCTGCCAAAGAAGCTCTCCCGCAGATCACGGCCCTGGGCGTGATGAACTACGTCGAACTCGATGCCGCAAACCTCTCCGCTTGGCTGAAGAGCCCGCCCGCGGGGGTTTCCCTGAACAACAATACCGGTTTCACCGTGTATTTTTCCGATCGCCGCGGCGAGCAGATTGACACTCAGGTCGCCCCGGCCATTCGTACCGGCTCCTTTGGCTTCAACGACATCACCAATGGCACCAGTGACGCCGCCAACGGATGCCCGGACCTGGCGTTGAGTTCGGGAGAGGACCTGGAAGGCGATGGGATCCTGCGCAATTACGGTGCGACCTATCCCGTATCGCCTGCGCTTATCTATCCCAACGCGCTCACCAACGCTCTGCCCAGCAGCACCACCGCGCTCACCACCACCGGCACCACCTACCCGGTCCTGCAGAATCCTCTCTCGACTTGCAACAAATACAAGTATCTCTGGCCCGGTGCGACCTATGTGCACACCCAGGAAGCGCGGGAAAATCCGCCGCTCTTCTTCCGCCGCGCCTTGAAAATCGTCAACGGCATCACCCTGAACCTCGGCACGACCTGCTACGGCACCGGCGCGGGCAACCCTCCTTGCGGATTGACGGTCGCTGCCGAGAACCCGGTGTATATCCAGGGTGATTACAACGCGCCAGGAGGAAGCCTTACCGGTGCAGGCACGGTGGCAGCCGCCGTCGCGGGCGACGCCGTAACCCTGCTCTCCGACAACTGGAACGACGTGAATAGCTTCACAGACCCTTACGACTACGGTGCCCGTACCGCGGTGCAGACCGCATATCGCGTGGCCCTCATCGCCGGTAAGGGCATCCCGTTCCCCCAGCCGAGCGGTCAGCCGGAGGACTTCGGCACGGACGGGGGCGTGCACAACTTCCTGCGCTATCTCGAAACTTGGAGCGGCATCAATTGCTACTACGAAGGTTCGATGGTTAGCTTTTTCTACAATCGCCAAGCCATCGGAACCTACAAGACGGGCAACTCGGTGTATAGCCCGCCCAATCGTTTGTACAGCTTTGACACCAATTTCACTCTCGGGCCGTCTTATCTGCCGCCCAAAACTCCGGTGCTGCGTTCCGTGAACACCATCGGGTTCTCGCAGGAGATTCTGCCAACCCAGTAGCAGACTCCGGCGTTTTCCTACCCCGCAACCAAAGAAGCGGCTCCCGTACCTCCCGGGAGCCGTTTTTTTTTGCGCCAGCCGCGCGCGCTACCCCGTCATTGCGAAGGGGAAAGAAAGCGCACGTTGAAGTTGCTGTCCATCAGCGGCGGCGTGCAGGTTGGGGCAGCGCTGCTCGAGCACAATCCCGTCAGCACGTTGCTGAAATCGCCGGGCAGCACCAGGCCCACCAGCGGCTCGGCGTACAAATTGTAGCTGTGGCCCACGGGCAAGCGCTCCAGATCGAACGAGCCGTCGAACTGCGTCGGCGGATTCGCAGCCGCGCAGCTCCAGCCGCTCAAAGCGCCCGCGATCACCGCTCCGGTATTTGCGTCCACCGCCACCACCTGCGCGCCCACCATCCCGGTCACCGACGAGCCGGGCGATGGCGCGGCGAAACTGGCCAGCGCGAACGGATTTGCCGGAACGACTCGCCCGCGAATCGCGCCCACATTCAGAATGTCGTTCGCGTCGGGATACTGCGCGCGAATTCCGGTGCGGTCGTCGTCCGCCAGCGGTCCATCCGGCGCCGCGCCCGTGGGCCGGTCGCCCAGAAATTGTCCCGGCGGCGGCGCAAACGGGAACATGATCGCGCGAATCACCGCCGAATGGTCCAGGCCCATCCAGTGACCCAGTTCGTGCGTCAGCAGGGATTGCAGATCGTAGGCGCCCTGCCCTTGCGCGGTCGCGAGAGCGGCCGGAGTCGCAAACGTGGCCTGGCCGTCGTTGCGAAAGAGCGTATCGGCGTCCAGAATCTGCCCCGCGAACGCCGCCGGCGCGCTCGCGCCCATCGTCGCCCCGGCGACATTCGCGGTGATGGTGCGCGTGAAAGCCAGCACGCCGCTGCTGAATCCGGCGCTCGATTGGTTGAAGCAGATGGTGTTCAGTCCATCCACGTTGCTTTCCGCATCGTTCGTGCAGGAATTCGCGGCCGCCACCTGCCCCAGCGGCGCCAGCAGCCCCGGATACGTCGTGGAGTTGAATGTAGTGCCGGTCACGCCGGCCCACGCCGTGAACGAATTGCTGATGGCCTGGCCGATCTCGGTAATCTGCGCCGGTGAATTCTGCGCCGCCACGGTGAGAATCGTCGGCGAGAGCAACGCGGGCAGGGAAGTGCTCCAGCGGCGATTCAGCGGCGCGGCCAGCGAAAGATTCCAGCGGTTCGGTTGCGGGCAGCCGCCGGCCTGCGGCATCGTGGAATCGGCGCTATAGGGAGGCGCTTCCGCCCCGGAAACCGCTGCGAAAAACAGCGAAGCAATCGCCCATGCAGCCAGCACTCTTCTCATTTTTTCCCTCCCGGTGCTACGGCCAGTGCCGCCTGCACGCGCTCGCGCAGCGCCGCCACCGGAAGATTGCGAATTCCCGCCGCCTCGAATTGCCGCGTGGCCGGATCGTAGGTGTCGAATGCCGCCGTATCCTGCGTTACGATTTCACCGCCGCTGCGCGCCTCGCGGCGGATCCGGAAAGTCCCCTGCACCCAGCTCACCACCGAAAAATCGCCGCGCACCGTGGGTTCGAGAAATAAGACCACTTCCTCGCCGGCGCGAAAGCGCGGCACGCCGGAAACCGTCGAAGTCAGGTTTCCCACCGACCCGCCCAGCAGCCGCACCGTCAATTGCGGTTCGCTACCCAGCGCCGCCTCGCCTTTCCAGGCGTCCTCCACCGCGAACGCCGTGAACGTCCAGATTTCTCCGGCGTCCCACGCCGTGAAATTTCCGGTGCACCGCGCGCGCACGATCGCCTGCGCCGTCTGCGCCATCCGCGCGAGCGACATCCGTTCGAGCGTCGTCGCTGATGCCGGAGCGGTGGCGCACGCGCAAAACGCCACGAACAGCAACATGCTTGCCGCGTAATCCCGTCGCATTTTCATTTCACCTCAAGTCAAGCATTCCGGTGGCCGCGGCGCGATCGTTGTTCAATGTGGTGATGAAAAGCGTCCGCACCCCGGGAAGGGTCGCGCTGGAAATTTGCAGGTCCAGCTCGATCATGTTGGGAAATAGTCCGGTGATCGCCGAAGCCGTCACTCCGATGTCGCTGCCGTCCGGCGCGCCTCCCGCCCCGCTGAAGGAATACAGAAATGTAGGATCCAGCCCGTTGCCGTGGACGCACAGGCTCACCACGGCCGAGCCTGTGGCCGGCCGCGGCACCGTCAGCGGCGAGCCCTGCACTCCGCAGTTGTTTCCGCCGGTGAGCAGCCCGATCGTATCCACATTCACCGGCGCGGATTCGGCCGCGGTGGTCGGCTCCGGCACCACCAGCAGCAGCGACGCAGCCGTAGGCTCAGCCGCCGTCAGCGCAAGCGCCGCGACCGACGGGTCGAATGGAATGATCACGAACGGAACGGGATTCGAAAGCGCGCCGTTCGGTCCGGGATTCTGCACTTGAATCGTCAGCGTCACCGCGGACGCCACGTCCGCCGGATTGATGGCCGTGGCGCAGGCCGCGGCCGTCGCGCAGGTGGTGCCGCGCGCCCCGCCATTGATCAAGATCGTCGAAGCGCTGCTGCCGTTGCCGGCCACGAATCCGCTGCCCTGCACCGCCAGTGCAAAGCTCTCCACCGCGCCCGCGAAAACGCTGGACGGCAAAATCGTTTCGATCGTCGGGCCGCTGGTGATGGCCACCATTGCGCTTGCGCTCTTGCTGGCATCCGCCTGACTCGTCGCCGTCACCGTCACCGCGTTCGGCGAAGGAGCAGCCATGGGCGCATGGTACAGCCCCGTCGAATCAATCGTGCCGCACGCCAGGCCCGCGCAGCCCTCGCCCGTGCCCGCCGCGCCGCTCTGCACGCTCCAGCTCACGCCCGTGTTCGTGGCCCCGGTAACCGCCGCGCTAAATTGCTGCGTGACGGCCAGCTCCCCGCTCGATGGTCCGATGAACGCGTACGCCGGTGAAATCGTCACCGCCACGGTCGTGCTCGCAGCGGAGACGGAAATCGCGGCCGTCGCACTCTTCCCAGGATCGGCGGCGCTTGTCGCCGTCACCAGCACCGGATTCGCGCCCGGCGCGCTGGCCGGCGCAAGGTAATCAACGCTCGCCGCACTGGCGGCAATCGGCGCTTGGCATGGATTCGACCCTTCCTGGCAGATTTGCCCCACGGCTGCGTTCCCGTTGCTGATGCCGCTGACGCTCCACGTAACCGCGCCGTCGGGCGTGTTCGTCACTCTGGGCGTGAGCGTCACGCGCTCTCCCAAGAGGATCCCCGCAGCCGCCGGCGAGATGCTCACCATCACGTTGCTGACCACCGTGACGCTGGCCGCAGCCGTCGCTCCGCCCTCGCTTGCATGAATCGTCACCGGATTCGTCGCGGGAAGATCCCCGGGCGAAGCGTACGAAGCCGTGCTTGGTCCAGTCGAAGTGATCGTTCCCAGCGCCGGGTTGCCGCCGGAAATTCCATTCACGTCCCAGGCCGCCGTGCCGCTGCCCGCGCCGCAAAAAAATGCGCTGAACGCCTGCGCCTGTCCCAAGCCCACTTGGGCGCTCGCGGGCGAAATCGCATTCGCGCTGCCGCAAGCGATCGTCACCGTCGCGCTTCCTGTTTCGGCTGGGTCGGCTGTGCTGGCGGCGGCCACGCTCACCAAAGCCGGAGAAGGAATCGTCGCCGGCGCCGTGTACACTGCCGTGCTTGCGCCGTTCGCCGCGATGGTGCCCACGGTCGCGTTTCCTCCGGCCACGCCGTTCACGCTCCACGCGATGCCGCCGGTAAGATTGCCGCCGCCGGAATTCGCCGCGCTGAAAACCTGTGCGCCGCCCGGCGCGACGGTCGCGCTGGCGGGCGAAACGGCAATCGTCCCGCCATCCTGCAGCACCACGCTCGCCGAGGCCCTATCATGCGCATTCGCCTGGCTGACGGCCGTCACCGTCACATTCGCGGAGCTCGGCATCGTCAGCGGAGCCGTGTACAACCCTGCGGCGGACACCGTTCCCGAAGCTGAAATTCCGCCCACCACGCCGTCCACTTCCCAGGTCACTGCGGTGTTTGTCGAGCCTATGACCGCCGCTTGAAATTGCAGCGTTTGGCCCAGCGTCACGGTCGCAGCCGTGGGCTGTAGCAGTATCGTCACACTCGGACTTGGCGGGGTTCCCGCATACCCGCAACCGCCGAGCCATACGGCCACGCCGCAAAGCACGCCAGCGCTGAGAAACGGTTCGCACCATCTCGCGCTCTTCCGCAGGCTGCTTGCGTTCTCCCTCGCTTGCGGGGTTGCCCAGCGCGGCTCGCATTTGTCGAAAATTTTCATCACCGCGCACGTAATCGCACGCGATGTGCCAATGCGGCGCAGAATTGCCAATCGCTCTTTCGCCGCGGAATGCGATCTGTGCGGTCATCGCCACAGCGCCAAAGCCCGCCATCGGAACTGGTTAGCCGTGTCCCGCGCCAGAATCAGCCGTCGCACAACCTCGCGCGCTCGCAAACCGCCCCGGCCACCGAAAACCAGCCAGTTCCAAAACGGCACCGGCGCGCCGCAGGCGGTTCCAAATCGGGAAGCCGCCCTCCACCCTCTCCCAACCCCTCGCCTCCTCAACCCTTTGCGCGCCTGCTAACCACTCCTCCCCCCAGATTTCCCTCCCGCCCGTAACCGTATCATTTAAGGCTACTAAGGCAACAAATGGTACTTGCAGTCTATTGCCTCAGACCCCCTCAAATCGCAAGATGGCCGCTGAGGGCTGTGCCGAGCCACGCCCGCCGGGCGGGGGAACAGTACGTGCACGCAGGGGTTCGGGCTGCTCTTTCAGGCAGGGGGAAGAACGTTCATGCCGAAAACTTTATCGTGCGGTGAAAAAGAGAATGGCTGATTCTGCGCGCAGTTCGCAACCCACCGTGCTGGAAGTCCCGATCACGATTCAAGCGACGCAGCACGTCGAGGGCAAAGAGCAACGGGAACTCTTTACCGAGTCCACCAAGACCACGCTGGTCTTCGACAACGGTGCGGTGCTCAACCTGAAATCGAAGGTGGTGCCGGGCCAATGCCTTTTTCTGCGCAACGACCGCTCCGGGAAAGAAATCCTCTGCAAAGTGATCGAGTGGCGCCAGGTAGGCGATTCCGGCTATACAGACGTGGAATTCACCGTTCGCGATCCCAGCTTTTGGGAAGTTCCCGCCGCGCCGCTCGACAGCGCTGCGCCAGACCCTGCACCACAAAGCGGAATCCCCGCGGCGCAGGAAACTCCCGCCGCCGCTGCGCAACCAGAGTCCCTCGCGCCGATCGGCGAAGAAGCCCCTGCGCCCGCTCCACAAAGCGATGCGGCGGTGCGCGCGGCTGCCGCGTTTGAAATCACCCACCCCCTGTCCCTGCCGGACGATGGCGCGGATTGGGACGAAGAAAAAGACGCCAAGCTGTTGGCCCTGCTCATGGCCACCGACGCGAAGCCAAAGATCAAACGCGAATTTGCCGCGAAAGCAAAAAAGGAAACCGGGCGGCCGTCCGCTTCCGAACCCGCGCAATCGAGCGAGATGAGTACTGAACCAGCTGGCAACGCCAGCGCGTCTTTCCTTCCGGGCTCTCTGGCTTTCCGGATACGCACCCTCATTGACGGCGAAAATCGCAAGGTCGTGGGAATCGCCGCAGGCGTCGTGCTCGTCCTCGCGCTGGGCCTTGTTTGGCATGCGCTGGGCAGTTCGCCGGCGTGCGAGAGCGGCCGGCCGCTTGCGGCCGCGCAGCCTTCGTCAGCGCCGGCATCCTCGCCGAATGCTGGCGCATCCGCGACGGTGGCGGGAACTTCGGCCGGCGTTCAGCCGGGCGCCAGCACTTCCAACTCCACCGCTGCGCCCGCTGCCGTAGTTGCTCAAAATTCGGATGCAACACTGGTAAACGCCGCTGAACGCGGAAGCCATGCCGTCGCCGTGGCCGCCCCCCGGCTGGAGGCCAGCAACCGCGCGCGCCCTTCTGATCGGGAACCGCTCGAGCGCGCAGCTCATCGCAGGCCCAAAGGCATCGCCCCCATCATCCCCGCAAAAATAATCGCGCAGCCCGAGCCGGCCATTCCATCCTGGGCCAAAGAACTCGATACGGACGGAGTCGTTAAACTCGATGCCTTGATTGACGAAAACGGTAACCTGGCGGAAACCACTCCGTTGTCGGGTCCCCGCGTCCTGCAGCACGAGGCGGAAAGGGCCGTGGAGCTGTGGATTTTTGCGCCCGCGCTGCTGGACGGGAAACCCGCCGCAACGCACATGATCCTCACCGTGCAATTTCAGCGCTAGCCGCCGCGTCCGCAAGGCGCTCTTCGTCGCATCACATCTCGTTAAACCGCCGGTCGTCCCGCTACAGAGGTTGACACCAACGCCAGCGCGCCGAATAATGCGCCCATGTCCAGGCCGGAAACGGTTCGTCGCATCAAAAGCTATTCGGCGGATAACGGCTACGTTTACCAGTATCAGTTTCAGGATGTGCATCCTGCCCAGCGCGCCGCCGCCCACGGAAACGAATACATCTACTACATCTCCGCGGACCGCAAGACCATGTTTCCCATCCGCATTTTTGTTCGCCGCGACGCGCTGGATGCCTGGACTCGCCAAACCGGCCGCGCCTTGACCGGAACCGAAGAGTACGCCCTCGCAAAAATGCGCTTGTTTCAGGCGTTGGATGATGTCCAGGACTTCGCCGCCACCCGCCCCGAGCTGGAGGTAAACGCGTCGAATTTGCAAACGCTGCTCGAGCGCCTGGATCTGTAGCGCCACGCCGGCAGCAGCGCCGTCAACGCCGTCCTTACGTCCCCGCTCCCTTCGCAAGAATCGCGTGCAACGCCGCCTCCAGATTCTCGTAGCGAAACGCGAACCCGCCCTTGATCAGTCGTTCCGGTTGCACGCGCTGGCTCGCCAGCAGCAGCGCACCGGCCATTTCGCCCAGCGCTAATCGCAGCGCAATCCCCGGCGCCGGTAAAATCGCCGGCCGGTGCAGCACGCTCGCCAGCACCCGCGTAAAATCGGAGTTTCGCACCGGTTCCGGAGCCACCAGGTTCACCGGCCCGGTCCATCGCGTATCGTCCATCGCCGCGCGCAGGACTCTCACCGCGTCCTCCAGCGCGATCCAGGACATCCATTGCCGCCCGCTTCCCAGCCGCCCGCCCGCGCCCATCCGGAAAGGCGTCAGCATGTGCGCCAGCGCGCCGCCCTCCGTGGAAAGCACGATCCCGAAGCGCGCGATCACCGTGCGCATGCCGCCGCTCGCGGCTCGCCCGGCTTCTCCTTCCCAGGCGCGGCACAGGAGCGCCAGGAAATCGCTGCCGTGCCCGCTCGATTCGGTCAGCACTTCATCGCCGCGGTTGCCGTAGTAGCCGGTCGCCGAAGCGCAAACAAATACGCGCGGTGCCTGCTTCAGGTGTGCCAGCGCATCCACCAGCACGCGTGTGGAATCCACGCGACTGCTGCGGAGAATGGCCTTGCGCTTGGCGGTCCAGCGCCCGCCGGCGATGCTCGCGCCGCTCAGGTGCACCACGGCGTCGTAGCCTTCCATCGCCTGCAAATCCACTTGCGCCGTCAAGGGATTCCACCCGACGTCACCGCGCGCCGCCGTGCCGCCCGGCCTCACCAGGTGCGCCACTATATGGCTGTCCGCCCGCAGCGCGTTGCTAAGCGCTGTGCCCACAAGCCCGGAGCCGCCGGAAATCAGCACTTTCATTGGACTTCCTCAGACTTTCCCTGGATTGAGGTGTGTTCCGCCGCTGGTTCCACTACCCTACGGCGCGCGGCGTGCCCCGTCAAGCGAACACCGGGCGACGTCGCGTACCGTACATCCGCGCAGCGTTCGCCTCCCCCCGCGAAAAAGATTCGGCAGGCAGGCGCGAGCGCTCGCTCTCGCGTAATATAGAGTTTGCAATTCCTCGGCGAGGTGGGGATGGCACACAAGGCCCGGCAAGTTCGTGCAGCGATCGTTCTCCTGAGCATTTTCGTTTTGCCCGCCGCCATCTCCCGCGGCCCGCAGGAAACTCACGGCATCCGCGGCTTCGCTCCCTCGCGCGTCGCCGCCGAACGCGCGCTCGAGCAGCAACTGCGCGCCATTCCCGACCCCGCTCGCGCCGAAAGCGATCTGCGCCACATCACCAGCGAACCGCACATGGCCGGCACCGAAGCGAGCCATCGAATGGCGGAATGGCTGCTCGCTCAATATCGCAGCTACGGTTTCGACGCCCAGATCGTCCCCTACAGCGTATGGCTCGCCCAGCCGCGCGAAGTCCGCCTCGAACTCACCGCGCCGGAGTTCAAGGCCCTGGCCTCGCCCGAACAGTCTTTCGACGTGGATCCCCAGACCTCCGATAAGAGCGTGCTCCCCGCTTTCAATGCCTACTCGCCTTCCGGAGACGTCACCGCCCCGGTCGTGTACGTGAACTACGGCATGCAGGCGGACTATCGCGCGCTCGAATCCATGGGCATCAGCGTCGCCGGAAAAATCGCCATCGCTCGTTACGGCGGCTGCTATCGCGGCATCAAGACCAAGCTCGCCGAGGAGCACAAAGCTCTCGCCCTGATCATCTACTCCGACCCCGAAGACGATGGCTACGTCGCCGGCGATGTGTTTCCCAACGGGCCTTGGCGCCCCATGACCGGCATCCAGCGCGGCTCCGTCGAGTACACTGAAATCTATCCCGGCGATCCGCTCACGCCAGGAGTCGCTGCCGTACCCGGCGCCAAGCGCCTCGCGCCGGCCGATGCCCCGAACCTGCCGCGCATCCCCACCATGCCCATCAATTCGCAGGATGCGGCCGTAATTCTCGCGAAGCTCGGCGGCCCGCACGTCCCGCGTCAATGGCAGGGCGGCCTGCCTTTCACCTACCACGTCGGCCCCGGCGCCGCTGTCGCGCACATGAAGCTGGTGATGGATTATCAGCAGCGCCCGCTCTACGACGTCATTGCCAAGCTGCACGGCGCGAACGATGGCGAGTGGGTCGTGCTCGGCAATCATCACGATGCCTGGGTGTTCGGCGCCGTGGATCCCGGCAGCGGCACCGCGACCATGCTGGAAACCGCCCGCGCTTTAGGCGAATTGGTTCGCGCCGGTTGGAAACCGCGCCGCACCATCGTCATGTGCGAATGGGACGGCGAAGAACCCGGCCTTCTCGGCTCCACCGAATGGGTGGAAGCCAATGGCGCGGAGTTGCAGGCCAAAGCCGTCGCCTACTTGAATACGGACGTCGGCGTGGCCGGCCCCAATTTCACCGCTTCCGCCACTCCCTCGCTCAAGGAACTCCTGCGCGAAGTCACCCGCGAAGTGCAGGACCCGCACGACGTGCGCAGCGTTTACGACGTCTGGCTGGAGCGCGCCGCCCGCCGCCAGGAGGGGCCCAACGGCGTCGCGCGCCCCAACGCCAAGCTCGTCGCTCCCGGCGAGGCTCCCATTGACGCGCTGGGCGCTGGCTCCGATTTCTGCCCGTTCTTCGACCACGCCGGCATCCCCTCTCTCGACGCCGGGTTCAACGGCGATTACGGCGTGTACCACTCCGCCTACGACGATTTCTACTGGATGAAGAATTTCGGCGATCCCACCTTCGAATATCACGCCACGCTCGCGAAAATCCTCGGTACCATGGCGCTGCGGCTGGATGAGGCCGATACGCTTCCCTTCGACTATCCCGCTTATGCGGCCGAAATATCCCGCGCGGCAAATGAACTGGCCGCTCGCGCTGCCAAACAGGAAATCGCCGGCGCCGATGTGCAGGCGATCACCGATGCCGCCGCGCAATTGACGGCTTCCGCATCCCGCGCGTCGCTCGCGCTGCAACACGGCGCGGACGCCTCCCTCGCTCCCGCCCGGCAGCATGAACTGAACCGCGCGCTGGTGCAGGTCGAACAGGATTTGCTCGCCCCCGAGGGCCTCGCCGGCCGCCCCTGGTTCAAGCACACCATCTATGCCCCCGGCAGCTACGCAGGATACGCCGCCGAAGTGCTCCCCGGCGTGAACGAGGCGCTCGACCGCCGGGACGCCGCCACCTTCGCCCGCGAAGCGGCATCGCTCACCGCCGCGCTGCGGCGCGCCTCCGCTCGCCTCGACGAAATTGCCCGCCTCGTATCCCCAACGGCGGAGTAGCCGCTGGCATCCGGTGGGGCTCCCGCTAGGTCCGCCCGCTCGAGGCTGCGCCGCGGCCCCCGCACGGGCGCGTTCGCGTTGCGCGCGTCGGCACGGTAGAATAGAGCGATGCGCGTTCGCGTGCTATTTTTTGGCCAGTTGAAGGAGATTGCCGGCGTCTCCCAGGAGGACGCTGAGCTTTCGGAAGGCGCCCGCGTGGAAGACCTCTACGAGCGCTACGCCCGCCGCTTTCCGCGCCTCGCCGAGTTTCGCTCCTCGGTGGCCGCCTCCGTGAATCAGGAGTACGCCGAATGGCGCGCCTCCCTCGCTACCGGCGATGAGGTCGCCTTTCTCCCGCCCGTCAGCGGAGGCCAGCAGGCTGCGGTCAGCGACGATGTGATTCTCCTGGTTCGCGAGCCCATTCAGCCCCGTGAAATCCTGCAGAACCTCAAAGTGGCGGAAGACGGCGCCGCCGTCATCTTCGACGGCTTCGTGCGCAATAATTTCAAGGGCCGCCCCACTCTGTATCTCGAGTACGAAGCCTACGAGCCCATGGCCTACACCAGGTTGCGCGAAATTGGCGCGCAAATTCATGCCCGCTTCGCCGTTCATCGCCTCGCGATCGTGCATCGCCTCGGGCGCCTGGAAATCGGCGACACCAGCGTCTTCATCGCCGTCACCTCCCCGCACCGCGCCGCCGCCTTCGACGCCTGCCGCTTCGCCATTGACACTCTCAAGCGCACCGTCCCCATCTGGAAAAAGGAATTCTTCGTCGGCGGGGCCGTCTGGGCCGAAGGAGAAGCATTGCCGCAGGAAGCCAATTCCGGCTCCGCGGAATCTATCTCTTAGATGAAAAGAGCCATCGCCACGCTTTGCACCGTCGCGCTCGCGAGTTTCGGCGCCTTCGCGGACTCCACGGCATCCGATCCCCAACAGCAGCAGCAGAAGCAAAGAGGCGCCATCCGCGTGCAGACCGACCTGGTCAGCATTCTCGCCAGCGTCACCAATGCCAAAGGCGAGCCGGTCATCGGCCTGGACCAGAGCGCCTTCCAGCTTTTCGAAGAGGGAGTCCCGCAGAAAATCGTGCGCTTCGAGCCGCAGACCAATCGCCCGCTCGACCTCGCCTTGATGATAGATGCCAGCGGCTCCGCCGCCATTGAATTGAAAATCGAGCGCGACGCCGCGGTCCATTTCGTCGAAGAAGTCGTGCGCCCCGGCGACCGCCTCGCCGTTTTTTCTTTCGCTGCAGACGTCGTCCAGCTCAGCAACTTCTCGGATGATCCCAAATTACTGGATAGCGCCGTGCGCCGCGTCGAAATGGGCGCGGACATGGGCACCTCGCTCTACGACGCCGTGGTGCTCGGCTCCCAGTCCGTCCGCCGCCAAGGCCCCGATCGCCGTCGCGCCATCGTCATCATCACCGACGCCGGCGAGACCACCAGCGTCTCCAAATTCGAAGATGCGCGCCGCGCCGCCATTGTTTCCGGCCCCCTGCTTTATACTGTGGTCGTGCGGCCCATGAAATCAGACGCCGGATGGAACACCGCGGGCGAGAACGCCATCTCCACCATCACGGACAGCACCGGCGGCGCCATGTTCTTTCCCACCGACCTCAGCGAACTGACCGCCATTTTCGACCGCATCAATCGCGAGCTGCGCACCCAGTACCTGCTCGGCTATTATCCCAATCCCACGCCGCCGCCCGGCAGCGACCGGCACGTCGTCGTGACCGTCAATACCGGAGACGATGTGCGCTATCGCAAGGAATACATCACCGCCGGAGCGGCCCAATAATCGTATGACTCAATTCATGAAGGTTGCCATCGCCGCCGCCCGCGAGGCCGGCGCCGTCCTCCTCTCGGAGCACAGTCGCCCGCAGAAAATCTCCTACAAAGGCGACGTGGACCTGGTCACCGAAACCGACAAGCGCTCCGAAGCCATCGTCGTCGGCCTCCTGCGCCGCGAATTTCCGGACCATCGCATCGTCGCCGAAGAAGGCTCGGGCGGCGCCGCCGCGGCCTCGCGCTACGAATGGCACGTGGACCCGCTCGATGGCACCACCAACTTCGCGCACGGCTATCCCTGCTTCGCGGTTTCCATCGGTCTGCTCGAGGACGGCGTCCCGCTGTTGGGCATCGTCTTCAATCCCATCGCCGGCGAATTCTTTTCCGCCGTGCGTGGCGAAGGCGCGTATCTCAACGACAAGCCCATTCGTGTTTCCTCCGCCGAGCGCGTCGCCACCAGCCTGGTGGCCACCGGCTTTCCCACGCACAAGCGCGGTGAAAACGTGAACATTCACTATTACTGGCAATTTACCCTGCGTTCGCATGGCGTCCGCCGCGACGGCTCCGCCGCGCTGGACCTCTGCTCGGTCGCTTGCGGCCGCTTCGAGGCTTTCTGGGAGTTTGGTCTGAAATCTTGGGACACCGCCGCCGGCATCCTGATCGTCAGCGAAGCGGGTGGCAAGGTCACGGACCTGCGCGGCGGTCCCTATCGTCCCGGCGGCCCCGATCTCCTGGTCACCAACGGCCACATTCACGCCGAAATGCAGCAAATGATGGCCGAAATCGCCGGCCACGCCACGAAAATGTAAGGCATGCAATCTTCCGCAAGGCAGTCGCGGTTGCACACCACGACGTTTCGCAAAGCAAGGGAGTACAGCAGAGTTTTTGCGGATCGGAATTGCCCGCAGCCGCCGCGTGCCGGCTAAGCTTTTGCCTGGCTCACGCGCGCCAGCGGCGCCGCCTCAGCCGCGACATGCACGTTGTGCGCCAGCCCCAGCTTGCTGAGCGCCCAAATGCCGTACCAGTTGAAGTCAACCTCGTACCATTTCAATCCGTGACGCGCCGACACCGGGTGCGCATGATGATTGTTGTGCCAGCCCTCGCCGCACGTCAGCAGCGCCACCCACCAGCTATTCGTCGAAAGATCGTCCGTGAAGAATCGTCGCGAACCCCACGAATGCGTCGCCGAATTCACCAGCCACGTGGCGTGCAGTCCGAAAACCGTGCGCAGAAAAATTCCCCACAGCAGAAACGGCAGTCCGCCCGCAACCAGCAGCGCAATCCCCAGCCCTATCACCGGTACGTAATTGTATTTCGTAATCCACACGTGGAATTTGTCGCGCGCCAGGTCCGGAGCGAAGCAGGATAGCGTGGTGGTGTTGTGGTGCAGCGAATCGCCCATCACGATCCAGCCCATGTGCGACCACCACGTGCCGTCCACCGGTGAGTGCGGATCCCCTTCGTGGTCCGCGTGCTTGTGGTGCATGCGATGCGTCGCCACCCAGAAAATCGGCCCGCCTTCCAGCGTCAGCGTCGCGCAAATCGTCAGAAAGTATTCCACCCACTTGGGCGTTTTGTATCCGCGATGCACCAGCAGCCGATGGTAGCCCATGCCGATTCCCAGGCTCATCGAGACCCACCACAAAAAAATCGCCACAAAAAAAGCTTTCCAGGTGAAGAAGAAAAGCGCAGCCACCGCTCCCACGTGAAACATCACCATCACCGTCGCCGTGAACCAATTAATTCCCTGGTGCATCGCCTGCTGCTTCATCTTGCTGACCAACCGCATCGCGGGGCCTTTCCGTTGCCGTCTGTAATTGCGCAGCGAGTCTAGCAGCCCAGCCGTCCGCGCAGTGTAATGGTTCTGTAATACTTGCCGTACCAGATTGGGGCGCAAACCCCTGCCCAAATGAGGAACTCCGCGAATTCTTCCGGCGGGAGTTGATTCGAGCAGCAAATCGCAACCCGGATGCATCGCCAAAATGTCTTTGCTTCGCAACTGCCGCGAGTGAAGCTCGAACAATCGCTTTCGGTCAGTGGGTACTGGTTCTGCACCATTTCTGTCCGCGCGTACAGCTGCGCATCCCACCCCTGCGTGCTAGCCTCGAGCAGAGTGAACGAAATGAGAAATTTTCAGAGTTCGCGCGTCGCCGCAAAACTCGCAATCGCGCCGCCGGCAGGAATTTCGCTCCCCGCGCCCGCCCCCGGCGCGAGAACGCGCCGAGCCTCACTCCAAATCCCGCCGCGGTCGGCTCTTTTCGGGACTCCGGACGCGACCATCCCGCAAATTCTAATCGCGGATTCCGCGATTAGAAAATGACGCAACCTATTGAAAACAAACAACCGCACCCCGTTCTAATCGCGCCTAAAAGCACCCCAAAGCCCCCTCAGGCGCTTCCGCACCCAGGCAAAATCGCCCTCTCCACGCACCACTTCCACGCTGCCTCGCCCCTCGTGCACCCTTCCTCACCATGCAAGAAAGTGGTGTGGCCCCAGCTTGTTTTTCAGACCGGTGACGGCTACCAGGATCAGCGCCACCAGCGATATCGCCCCCAGGCCGATGTAAATATCAATGTAGGAGAGCAACCGGCTTTGCGTGATTACGTTGGCTTGAAAGATTTGCAGCGCCCCCAGCACCGGATTGCTGCTGCCTCCGCCGTTGCGGTGAATCAGGTTGGCATATTGCGCCAGCGTCGCGCGCGTGATCGGATCCAGCCGGTTCGCCACGTCCAGCAGCCGCGCGGAATGCAGAGTCATGCGCCGATCGAACAGCACCGTCGCCGCCGTCACTCCCAGCGTATTGCCCAGTTGGCGCACGAAGAAGTAGGCGGTGGAAACGTCGTTCACGTCCGGCAGCGCGGCGCCGCTGGTGGTGATGCGCGTCGCCCCCAGAATGATCGGCCCCAGCGCGAATCCCTGCAGGAAAATCGCCGGGAGCAGGATGATCGTGGGCGTCGTCGGCGTCCAGATGTACACCATCGTCGCGCAAGTCGCGATCATCAGCACGAATCCCAGCCCGATGGTGCGCGGCGCGCCCAGCCGCGGGATCAGCACGCGCAAAGCGAACAGCAGCCCGCTAATCAGCCCTATGCTATACGTGCTGATGAAGCCGCCGGTCTGCGTGGCGCTGTAATCCTGCACGTAGCGCAGGTACTGCGGCAGCACGAAAAGTGCCGCGCCCAGCAGCGCTCCCACGATCAGCACCACGCCCAGCGTAGCGCGCACCGCGCTCTGCCGCCAGATCATGTGCAGATGCAGCACCGGCGAAGTGTTCTGCGGCCGGCTGTCCCACCACAGAAACGCGCCAAACAGGATCAGCGCCGCCAGCAGTGCCGGTCCCACCCAGGGCGATTCGAACCACATATCCCGTTCACCGCGGCTGGTGGCTGCCTGGAAGCAGGCCAGCGCAGCGATCAAGAACACCGCTCCGCGGATATCCACCTGCGTCTCCGGTCGCCGGTACAGGTGGCCCCGCGGGATGAGCTTGTGAATCAGATAAGTGCCGATGGCCAGAAAAGGGAAATCGAGCAGAAACGCGTAGTTCCAGTGGAAGTGATCGTTGATCCAGCCCATCGAGACGGGGTAGATGATCTCGAAGAATCCCAGCACCAAATACAGCCTGGTGACGGCCATCTGCCGCTCCTTGCCCGGAAACATCATTCCCGCCAGAATCACCGCGCGCACCAGAAACGCGCCCCCGCCGAATCCCATGATCAGGCGCGAAACCAGCAAGGAATCCAGACTGTGCGCGCTGAGCACGCAACCGGCGCTGCCGATGGAATACAGTCCGATGCTGTACAAGAGGTGACGCCGCGCCCCGATCACTCGCCTCATCCACGCCGCCGCCGCGATCGAGCAGAGAAATCCCAGGTTGTAAAGGATCAGGACCCAGCTGACTTGATCGGACGTTGCCGCCACGTTGCCCTGCAGGTCCGGCAGCAGCACGTTGATGGAGATGCGGTTCGAAATTTCGATGCCCGCAACCAGGCCCACGCTCAGCAGAATGGCCAGCTTGTGCCGGTAGGAGAGGCCACTCAGCGCGCGGCTGATGTACTGCCCTTCTTCCAGCTCCCATCCTTCCAGGCCTTCCGCGCTGCTGCCAGCGAGATAGCTCATGCGATTCCTTCGCGCTCAGCGTGTGTAGATCGTCGCTTCCACGTTCATTCCCGGGCGCAGCACCAGATGTGGATTGCTGGCCGGTTCCACCAGAATTTTCACCGGAATGCGCTGCACCACTTTGATGAAATTTCCCGTGGCGTTTTGCGGCGGCAGCAGCGCCTGTTGGCTGCCGGTCGCCCCCGCGATGGAATCCACCCTCCCCTCGAAATCCTCGCGGTAAGTGTCAACGTGCAAGCGCACCTTCTGGCCGGGAGCCACGTGGGCCAGCTGCGTTTCCTCGAAATTCGCGGTGACGTAAACCTGATCCAGCGGAACGATGGTGAACAGCAATTGTCCCGGCGAAACATACTGGCCCAGGTCCACGGATTTCTGCGTCACTTGTCCGGTGATCGGCGCGGCGATGTGCGTGTAGGCAAGATTCAACTGGGCTTGTTGCAGCGCCGCCTTCGCGCGTTCCACGGCGGCGAGCGCCGACTTATAGGTCGCTTCGGCGATGGGCACCTGCTGCTCTTGCGCTTTGGTCTGCAGCAATTGAGCTTGCGCGCGCGACAGCCGCGCCTGCGAAGAACGCGAATTCGCGCGGGCGATGCCCACCGCCTGCTGCGCCGCGGATTGCAGCTGTTCGGCCGCTTCCAGGTCGCTCTTGGCCACACGCGCCGCGGCTTCCACGGCGTCGTACTGGAATTTGGAGACGTCGTCGGTCGCCAGCAATGGCGTGTAGCGGGCCAGATCGGCCTGGGCGCGCTCGTTGGTGGCCTTTTTCGCGGCCACGTTGGCCTCCGCCTGTTGCAGGTTCGCAGTCGCGGTTTGTTCGAGCAAAGCCTGGGAGCTGAGGTAATCGGCCGCGTCGGATTCCTTCTGTGCGGACGCGCCATTGGTGCCGTTGGTGGTGGTTTCGCGCGTCATCCCGATTTCAATTTTCGCGGAATTGGCCTGGGCTTCCGCGAAATCCAGGGTGGCCTGGGCCTGTTCGACTTCCGCTTGATACTCGCGCGGGTCAATCTGCACCAGCACGTCGCCTTCTTTCACTGGCGTATTGTCGTTGATGAAAAGCTGCACCACGTAGCCGGGAACCTGCGGCGCTATCGCGGTGATGTGGCAATCCACCTGGGCGTCGTCGGTGGTCACGCGGCCGGAAAAGATGTACCAGGCCACAGCGACCGCGAGCAGCAGCGCGACGAGAGCGCCCTTCACCAGCGGATGCTGGTTGCGAAACCACTGGCGCAGCGAGAAAGTTTCTTGCGGATTCTGCGGCGGGGCGGCAGGCGCGCCGGTCGGCGCCGCAGGCGTCGCCGCTGCCGCGGCTTCCGGCGGCGTGGGCGGCGTGCTGGAGGAGGAACTCATGGTCCGATTCACCTTTTATTTCGTGTAGGTAGCTTCGATATCGCCTGTAGCGCGCGCCAGCGCCGCGCGCGACAAATTAAACTGATACAACGCGCCGATCTGGTTGTCGCTGGCGCGGGCCAGCGCGTCCTGCGCGGTGACGACTTCCACGTTGGTGGTCACCCCGGCCTGGAAGCGGCGCTGCGCCTGCGCCACTTCCTCCTGAGCCAGTTTATAACCCAGCGTGGCCACGTCCACCGAATTGCGCGCGGCGTTCAGCTCGTCGAGCGCCGATTTCACCTGGTCCACGATTTGCGCCTCCAGTTGGCGCCGGTTCTCGTCAATGCGTTGCTGTTCAAGCTTGGCGCGGGCGACTTCCGCGCGGATGCGGCCGCCGGTGAACAGCGGAACCTGCAGAGAAACGGCGTAGGTGTACGTCGGAATGCCGTCATCGAAATGCGCCCCCTGGTACAGCCAGAAGCCGAAAAAATCCAGCTCCGGCAGGCGCTGGTCACGAGCCGAATCCACCGACAATTTAGCGATTCGCTGCTGCGAATTCAACGAGCGAATCTCCGGGCGAGACGTCAGGGCCTGAGTCAGCAGCGCCTGTCTATCGAGGGCCGGCAGGTCGTAGAAATCGAGCTGGTCGGTTACTTCCAGTTCCTGATCGCGCGGAAGATCGAGCAGTTCCGCCAGGCCATATTGGGTGGTCTTCGTCTCGGTCTCGGCGTCAATCAGGTTCTGGCGCTCGTTCTGCAATTCGACGTCGGCGCGCACAGTGTCAATATTCAGACCGATGCCGGTCTTCTGCAGTTCGGTGGCCTGCTCGTAGAGGCGCTGCGCGAGGGTGACGCGCACGCTGGCGGCGTCGCGCGTGGCCAGCGCCCGCAGAATCAGCAGGTATTGATCCACGACGGCGTTGACCACGTCCTCGCGCGTGGCTTCTTCATCCGCGCGCGCCCGGCTCGTGCCCTCCCGGCCGATCTGGTAGCCGCGAATCAACGGAAGGTTCAGGATTGTTTGCGAATAGGCAGGCCCGGCCTGGATGTACTGGAAGGGTCCCGCCGCTTTTCGCGGAGGCATGGCTTCGACGGAATTCAGGTTGTACTGGCTATACGCTCCGCCCCCGATCAAGCTCGCCTGAGGAAGCAGCGCGGAGCGGGCGATCTGGCGATTGCGATCGCTTTCGGAGGTCAGCAATTGAGCGATCACGCGCTGCGGATTCTGCTTCAGCGCCAGTTGCACGGCTTGCTTCAGAGTCAGGCGCAGCGGCCCGGGCGGAGCAGGCGCCGCCTGTTGCGCGAAGGTTCCGGCCGAAAAGGATGCCTGCAAGAACAGAAGGAGCAGGACGGATATCTGCCGGAAGCTCGCAGTCATGGAAAAACCTCCCCATCGAAAAATGTAAGGGTCGAAGAACAGGCATTATACGAGAAAAGGGAAGGGGCTGGCAGGAATCGGGCGAGACGGCAGTGGAACGCGCGCCCTCTGCACGGCGCTTTGCGCGCGACTGTCCTTCCGTACGGGGCGAAAAAAGCTATCGCTTGAAGCAGTTCTTTCGATTGGACTTCACCGGTAGCTGCTGGCAAAGTAAACATGCTAGTCATCGCCCCGTCGCACTGGCCGGTACGAACCCAGAGGTTCCCTCCTAACCCCTGTTCTTCGATCTTCTCTATCGCTGACCCTGTCGTCCGCAAAGCGTAAACCCAAGCAACGCTGTCGCCGAAGTGTGCCAGCGTGAAACGACAAAAAATTCCCAGGAGGAATTTATGAAAATGATCGGCAAAATGTCTCGGATTCAGATTCTGCTGCTGTCCTTGCTTTCCTCGATGGCATTTCCATCGTTCGCAGGGGCGCAGCCTGTTGACGGAGGCAGGTTCACACTCGCCAGCGCGGCAAGATGGGGTTCCATCGTTCTGCCGGCCGGCGACTACACCTACGGAGTGGACCAGAACAGCACGACGCCGCTCGTGACCATCTACACCACGAACGGCACGGGCAAGGGATTCGTGTTTCCCGCATCCGTGAGCGAAATCAGCGCGAGCGAACCGGCGAGACTGGTGCTGGAGGAAAAGAACGGCGAAACCGTGGTGACGGCTCTGTACGTGAAGGAGCTGGGCCTGGTGCTGTACTACAAAGCGGCTCCGAGCGATGCAGACGCAGCGCACACGAAGCTGGCAATGGCACAGAAGATGGGATCGTACCCGCAAGGAAAGTAGCGGAAGTGCAGCCGGCCCGGGAGCAAGTGCACAACGCGCTTGCTTCCCGGGCCGGTATTTTTTTGCGGCGGATCATTCGGTCTTGGATGCGCGCTTCACTTCATCGGTGAGAATGATGGCTTCGGCGATATGCTTCATGGACTTGCGGCTCTGGCGGCTCTGCTGCTGGAGAGTCAGGTAGGCCTTCTCCTCGGTCATACCCATCTCGCGCTGCAGGATGCCCTTGGCGCGCTCGAGCACCTTGCGGCTTTCGAGTTGCTCGGAGAGCTGGGAATTGGCGGTTTCCAGGCGGGCCATCTCAATTTCGGCGCCGACCAGAAATCCGACGGTGGTAATCAGGCGGATGTCGCGCTGTTTATAGACGTGCGGATGAATGTGCTGCAGGTTGATGACCCCGACGAGGCGGCCGCGGCAGAGCAGCGGAACGGACAAGAACGCCTGGTAAGTGTCCTCCGGCAATTCATTGAAGAACTGGAAGCGGGGATCCTTGGAAGCGTTTTGCGCGACGGCGACCGCGGTGCGATGTTCGGCTACCCAGCCGGTGATGCCTTGGCCGAAGCGCAATTTCAGGCGATCCACAACTTCCTGATGGGGATTCTTGGAGGCGCGGAGGACCAGCTCTTGATTTTCCAGCACGTAGATGAAGCAGGAATCGCATTTCACCAGCGCGACGGCGAATTCCACAACTCGCCCAAGTACTTCGTGTAACGGGTCTTGTCCTAGTGCGGCAATGCGGACGCCCAGGTCGTGCAGCAGGTCCACATCCGAGGCCTGAATCGGCGTTGTAGTGTCCATACACAACGTTAGCGAGCGGGGTGGCCGATGTCCAATCGTAATTCCGAATGTGCAGAATAGTTTCTCGTACCGGTACGCGGCGTGTGCCGTTTGCAACAGTCTATTTTGTCTATTCCATGCGCGCGTTTTGGCAGAGGAGCGCGGGGGCGGCGACGATGGACAGGGCGGCAAGGCGCAGGCTACAGTAGCGGCGCATTGGAAACTCACTCGCAGCGGAAAAAAAATCAGTGGCTTGCGGCGGCGGCCGCGTCGCTATTGCTGTGCGCCGCGGGGGGCGCGCAGAACGGCAAGTCCGCGGCGCCGGTGCCGAATTTTGAAGATGTTTCCGCGCGCGCCGGGCTGAACGTGGCGCACATCGCGTCGGCGGAAAAGAAATACATTGTGGAGTCCATGAGCGGCGGCGTGGGCTTCATTGATTGCGACAACAGCGGGAGGCTGGCGGCGCTGGTAGTGAATGGTTCGACGGTGGAGCGCTACCGGCGGGGCGGCGATTTGATGGTGACGCTGTACCGGCAGAAAGCGGATAGCGGTTCGGGGGAGCCGCAATTCGAGAATGTGACGAGGGCAGCGGGACTGACGCGCAAAGGCTGGGGCATGGGCGTGGCGGTGGCGGATTTCGACAACGACGGATGGCTGGACATTTTTGTGACGGGCTACGGCGGGAACGCGCTGTACCGCAATCGCGGCAACTGCACGTTCGAAGACGTGACGGACAAGGCCGGGGTGCGCGGCAGCGGGTTTATGACCGGCGCGGCGTGGGCGGACTACGATAAAGACGGGTTCGTGGATATTTTCGTGGCGCGCTACGTGCACGTGGATCTGGCGAAGGTGGCCGAGTTTGGCAACTGCAAGTTCCGGGGCGTCACGGTGCAATGCGGGCCGTGGGGCATGACGGGCGAAACGGACCTGCTGTATCACAATCGCGGCGACGGCACGTTTGAAGAAGTATCGCAGAAGGCGGGCGTAAGCGATCCGAACAAGTATTACGGGCTGGGCGCGGTGTGGGGCGACTACGACAACGACGGCTGGCCGGACCTGTACGTGGCGAACGACACGGGGCCGAATTACCTGTACCACAACAATCACGACGGGACTTTCAGCGACCAGGGGATGCTGGCGGGCGCGGCGCTGAGCGGCGAAGGGGATGCGGACGGATCCATGGGCGCGGATTTCGGGGATTACGAGCACGACGGGCGGCTGGATATTTTCGTCACGAACTTCGAGAAACAGGCCGACAGCCTGTACCGCAATTTGGGCGCGCAAGGATTCGACGAAGTGAGCTGGCAGGCGGGCGTGGCCAAAGCGGGTTACCCCTACGTGAAATGGGGGACGGGGTTTTTCGATTTCGACAACGACGGCTGGGCGGATCTCTTCGTCGCAAGCGGGCACGTGTATCCGCAGATGAACCAATTGGAGGGCGGAGCGCGGTACGAGGAGCCGCTATTGCTGTACATGAACAAGCACGATGGGACATTTACGGAAGCGGGGGCCGCGGCGGGATTGGACGGAGTAGCGGCGGCTTCGCGGCGGGGAGCGGCGTTTGGAGACGTGAGGAACGACGGCAACGTGGATGTCTTGCTGCTGAACGTGGACGGCCCTCCGACGCTGCTGCTGAATCACGGCGTGACGGGGAATCACCGCGCGGAGTTTCGCTTGATTGGCACGAAGAGCAATCGCGCCGCCATCGGTGCGCGGCTGACGGTGCGGGCGGGGAAGCTGGTGCAGTTCAACGAAGTGCGCGGCGGAGCGAGCTACCTTTCTCAGAACGATTTGCGTTTGCATTTCGGGCTGGGGAAGGAGAGCAAGATGGATTCCGTGGAGGTGCGGTGGCCGAGCGGCGCGACCGAGAAATTTGCGAATGTGAACGCCGATCGAATTTACACCGTGGTAGAAGGGCAGGGAATCCGAGAGACGGCGGCGCTGCCGTTACCGTAGAGCCGCGGTGCCACAGCGGCCCAGCGAGACGCGGAGCGCCGGCCCGCGGTGCTCAGAAGAGTAGTTTCAAACCGAACTGGAAAATGCGCGGGTTGTGCGCGGCTTCCGGTTGCAGGAAGCCGTTCCATCCACCCCCCAAACAGGAGGGATCGGCGGCATTATTGTTCGCGCCTCCGTAGCAGGTCAGCGAATTGTAAGCATCCCCACCGCTGCCCGTGGTGCTGGCAGTGGCATTATTGCTGAACCACTGGGTGTGATTGAAGATGTTGAAACCTTCGGCGCGAAACTGCAGGGAAACGGATTCGTGAATGGGGATGTTCTTGTAGAGAGCCATGTCAAAGTTCAAGCGGCTGGGATTGTTCAGGAAGTTTCTGCCGGAATCCCCGAAGGTGAGGCCTTGCGGCGCGGCAAACGCGGCGGGGTTGTAAAGAAGCGGCCCGGTGCCGGGGATGAGAGAAGCGAGGACGGCCGCGGAAGGCTTGCTGTAGGGACTGATGCCGGTGAGGTCGGCGTAGGAACCATTGGTGCCGACGCCGTTGGCGACGCCCGCGTTGTCGCCAAAAATGCCATACAGGACGCTGAAAGGCTGGCCGGTATTGAAGGAGGTGATTCCGGAATATTCCCAACCGCCGAATACTTTGTTGGTCCAACCGTTTTGGCGGAACCAGGGAATATTGTAAACGTAGCTGAAGGTAAAAATCTGGCGTTCATCGAAGTTGGAGCTGGCGCGGTTGGCGCGCAGATCGTAGGAATTTACGAAGTTCTGATCGCCCCAGTCCGAAGAGTCGTCAATCGAATGGCTGTAGGTGTAGGAAGCGGAGATCACCAGAGGAGCGATGGTGCGCCGGACGGAGACCTGGAGCGAGTTGTAGGATGAGGTCGCGCGATAGCTCTTCGCGGTGATCGAACCGTAGCCGACATAGGGACGATACGGCGAAGGATCGTTGCCGCAGGCGGTATTGAAATTATTCTGCACGCTCTGCGGCGAATTGGTGATGGGAGCGCCGCCGTTCACCACACCGTTGGCGCAGTCCGAGGCCGTCAACACCTGTCCCGGAGCATAGGGATTCTCCGCAGCCGGCGTGGGCTGCAACTGGTTGGCGTCGGATTGCAAGGCGAGGTTCGTGCCTTTGCTTCCGACGTAGCCGATCTGGCCCACGGTATTTTTGAAAAATTCCCGCTCGATGCTCAGGTTCCATTGCTGGGCATACGGCCAAATGGCTTTGGTGGGAATGGATGTGACGGACAGCGGATAGGCCAGCTCGCCGCTACCGCCGATGCACAAGTAGCCGGTGGATTGGGTGCAGCCGCCGAGGCCGGGAGCGACATTCGGCTGGGAAGGAGTGAGCGTGTACGGGGGGCTGCCCTCCAGCGACTCGGTATTGGCTTCGTTGCCGTTGCCGTGATCGAAGAAGACGCCGTATCCGCCGCGGATGGAAGTCTTGCCGTCGCCAAAAATATCGTAGGCGAAGCCAACACGAGGCGCAGGATTGAATTTGTGCCCCTGCAAGCAGCCGCGCGGAACGCCGGTAGCGCCGCACTGCACGATGCCGTTGTACAAGTACGGCGAGTCGGCGGGATTGGCCGGGGAAAGGAAATTTCCGGTGACGGGATTCACCAAGGCCCCGGAACCCGCGGGATCCAGCGCGGGAGCGTCGGCAGGATTGAACACGGCAGCCTCCCAATTGTAGGCATTCTTGTATTTTTCGTAATAGGTGCCGAAGACGCTAAAGCGAATGCCGAGATTCAAGGTGAGGCGCGAAGTGGCGTGAAAATCGTCGTTGATGTAGGGTTCGACGTACTGGTAGCGATTGTAATACTTGGGCTGGAGATTGGGCTGGGAGAAGCTGGCAATATTGCCGAGCAGCAGGTCCGCAAAGGCGTTGCCGGTGGAAACGACCGAGTTGGTGGCGTCAAAGGTGAGGGAACCCTGCAGACCGGTGCTGGAAAATTCGTTTTTCTGCGCGATCACGCCGTAGGCGCCGACTTGCACGGTATGTTTCCCGAAAATTTTGGTGAGGTTGTCGCGAATCGAATACGTCGGATTGGCGTTGTTCCAGGGCTCATCGGAAGGGTCGGCGGTGAAGCCCGCGCCGTAGGCCGCGTTTCCGGAGACCGAGACGGTGGGAAGTTTTCCGCCAAAATCAGGGAAGAGGCCGGTCATGGTCATGCTGGCAGGACGTTCGTACGGCCCCTCGTTGGTCAAGAAGATGTGGTCGGCGGTATAGCTGAATACGAATTCGTTCACCAGAGTCGGCGACGCGGTGTAGGTCAGGCGGGCGACGGCGCTGGTAGTGGGGCCCACGAAATTGGTTTGGATCAAAGGCAGGGTTGCGTTGGACCACAAAGTGGTGGGCGTGGTGGTATTCCAGGAATCGTGGACATAGTGGAACATGCCGCGCAAGTTGTTGGTGAAATTGTGATCCACCCGGACCAGTTCTTCGCGCCAAAAAGTGGGCTGGGAAATCGTGGCGTTATAGCAGGCGTTGATCGTTGACGGGCAGCCGGTGGTGCTATTGGGCGCGGGGATTTCGGCGAGAATCGCGGTGGCATTCGGATCAACGGCGGTCACCTGATTTCCCACAATTTGGACCGGGAGATTGGGATTATTTTGCGGGCAATCGGGGCCGGGGCAGACGTCGTTGAAATTCCCGGCGCGCTCCGCATTGGACGGAACGGGAATGTTGAAGGTGTTCGGAATGCGCTCCAGCCGCCATTCTTGCGACCAGAAGAAGAAGGTTTTGCTCTTGTCGGTATTGTAGTGGCCGGGAATGTAAATGGGGCCGCCGATGGTGTATCCGAAATCGTTCTTCTTGTAGGGCGGAGCGGAGGAGGTCTGATCGAAATAATTTCGCGAGTTGAAGATGTTGTTGCGATTGAATTCATACACGTCGCCGTGAAAGCTGCTGGTGCCGGACTTCAGTTCCGTTTCCACCGTGCCGGAGGCGTTGCGGCCGTATTCCGCGCCGTAATTCGAGGTTAAGACGCGGACCTCCTGAATCGAATCAAGGCTGGGATAGACGTTGAGCGAATTGTTGCTGCCGTTGTCCATGTCGTCGCCGCCGTCCAGTTCCCAGTTGTTGTTTTCACCGCGGCCGCCGTTGACGGAATAAACCGTATTGCCCGCGATGCCGACGGTTCCTTCATCCTGGCCGGTCTGATTGTTGACGCCGGGCGTCAAGGTGATGAGCTGCGTGAAGTCACGGCCGTTCAACTGCAGCTGGGTGATTTCCGCTCCGGTGACGGTGCCGCCCACCTGCGCCGATTGCGTTTCCACTTGCGCCAGACCCTGCCCGGCGACGATAACTTCGTTGGAGAGCGCGCCGACCTCGAGGGTTACGTCCAGACGGGCTTTTTGGCCGACGCGCACGGTGACGCTTGTGGCGGCGAAAGTTTTGAAGCCCTTGGCGGCGATGGTGATGTTGTAGGCGCCGCTTGGAATGTACGGCACGGTCCAGTCTCCGTCCACGTTGCTGGTGGTGGTTTTCTTGATGCCGATACTGGAGTTGACGACGGACACCTGGGCCTGCGCGACGACGCCGCCGGAGGTGTCGTGCACGGTGCCGGTGAACGTGCCGGTGTCCTGAGCGAAAGCGGCGGAGGCGCAGAGCAGAAGAGCGAACAGGCAACAAGTGTGGCGAAGATATTTCATTTCCGTCTCCAGGAAACGCAGGTTAGGCGCGGAATTGTGCGGAACGAACGGCGGCATGCGGCGGCGCTGCATGCGGCCGGGGCTCGGCCGGGGCGGCCGGAGGCAGCGGCGCGAAGAGCGCGGGAACAGCTATCCCGGCAAATGGAGATTGGAAGCGTGTTGGACCTCACCCCGAACGTTTTATTAAATTTATTAAAACAGATTTATATACGCGAATGGCGGTATGTCAAGCGAAAAACGGGCCGCGGACCGGGGCGGGAGCGGCGGATGCAGCAGCGAGGCGGATGCGTGCGGTTGCGACCCGGCCGGGCGGGGCGCGCGCGGCGGACGAGCGGGCGTGAACTGTGCTAGTTTTAGCCGTGATTTCCGAGAACGAGCGGCGGAAGCTTTTTTGTGGATGGCGCGCGGACGGCGGCTTTGCGGCGCGGCGATTTTCGGGCCTCGCGCGGTGGGCGGTTATTGCGATGACTGTGGCGATTGCGGTGGGGGCACATGCTGCGGTGGTTCGCGCGGCGGCGCTGATTCCTGCGAAGAGCGAGCGGCTGGCGCAGAATTCGACGGCGCATGGGGCTTCGCCGGGCGCTGCGGGGGGCGATTTGGGCGCCGTATTCGCGGAGGGCGAAGCGGATTTGCGCGCCGGAGAGCTGGATCGCGCGGCCGCGGCGTTCAAGAAAGTGCTGGCGGCGGATCCCGGGGCGGCGGGAGCTTACGCCAACCTCGGCGTAATTGCGATGCGGCGGCAGCAGTGGCCGGAGGCGCTCGAGCTGCTGGGCAAGGCGGAGCGGCTGGCGCCGGGCGTCGCGGGAATTCGCTTGAATATCGGGCTGGTGCATTACCGGCAGAACGATTTTGGCGCGGCGATTGCACCGTTTACGACAGTGGTGCGCGACGAGCCGGGATCGGTGCAGGCGCGTTACCTGCTGGGACTGTGCTATTTCTTCACGGAACGAAATGGCGACGCGGTGGCGATGCTGCAACCGATCTGGGCGCAAGAGTCGGACGATCTGAATTATTTGTACGTGCTGGGCAACGCGGCGAACAAGGCGGGGCAGGCGGAGATCGAGGAGCGCGCGCTGACGCGATTCGTGGAGTTGGGGCAGAACACGGCGGAGTATCACCTGTTGATGGGCAAGGCAGCGCTGAATCGCGAGGAGAACGACAAGGCCATCGCGGAATTGCAGGAAGCGGCGCGGCTGGATGCGCGGCTGCCGTTCGTGCACTTCAATCTGGGCCTGGCGTACCTGGCGGGCGCGAATTTCGCAAAGGCGCGCGATGAATTCCTGCAGGACGAAGCGATTGAGCCGGACGTGGCGTTCAACTACGACCGGCTGGGAGTGGTGTATTCCTACCTGCAGGACGACGCCAAGGCGGAGGAAAATTTCAAGGAAGCGCTGCGGCGGGACGCGCACCTGGCGAGTTCTGATTTTGGCCTGGCACGGGTGTACCAGCGGGAGGGCCAGCTCGGGGAGGCGCTCGGGGCGATAGATTCCGCGGAGCAAATGGACGCAGAAAATCCCAGTTATCGCAATTTGAAAGGGCAGATTCTGCTGCGCATGGGGAAAACGAAGCAGGCGCAGGAGGAATTGCAGGCCGCGACGCGTTTGCTGAACGCCAGCCGGGAGCGGCGGCACAATGAACTGGAGGAAGGAGCTTTGCCGCAGCCGGAATTGAGCGCGGAGCCGAAGCCGCAGTGATGGGCGCGGGCGCTGCGGCGCGGTTGCGATTTTATTTTTGCGAGCGCAGGAAGCGCGCCACTTCGCGCGCGGTGGGCATGGAGGGTTGCGCGCCTTTGCGCGTGACGGAGATGGCCGCTACGGCGGCGGCGTAGCGGGCGGCTTCGAGCGGTTTTTTGCCGGAAAGCAGGCTGACGGCGAAGCCGGCGTTGAAAGCGTCGCCGGCGGCGGTGGAGTCCACTGCTTTGATGGCGAAGGAAGGGGCCATGTGGCGCAGGCCATCGGCGGTGGCGATGTAGGCGCCCTGCGCGCCCATTTTGATCACGACATTTTTGGGGCCGCGCGCGCGGAGCAAATCGGCGCAGCGCGCGGCGGTGGCGGGCGTGACCGGCTCGCTGGGGGCGAGGCCGCAGAGGATGCGCGTCTCGCTTTCGTTGGGCGTGAGCCAGGTGACGACCTGCAACAAGCCGGAAGGCAATTCGCGCGCGGGGGCGGGGTCGAGCATCAGCGGGATATTGTGGCGGTGGGCGAAGACGCCGAGAGTTTCCAGAGTGATGAGCGGGATTTCCAGTTGCGCGAGGAGCATGCCGGCTTTGCGCAGCAGAGAGGCGTGGGCGGAAATGTCTTTCGGGAGCAGCTTGCCGTTCGCGCCGGGGACCACGACGATATTGTTCTGGCCGTCGCTGCCGATATTGATGAGCGCGACGCCGGAGGAGCCTTTGACGCTGCGGACGGAAGAGACGCGGACGCCGGCGCGGCGCAGACCGTTTTTCAGCGGCGCGGCGAAGGAATCGTCGCCCACGTTGCCGAGCATGCTGACGGGGTAGCCGAGGCGGGCGACGCCGACGGCCTGGTTCGCGCCTTTGCCGCCGTGAAATGTGCGGAAATCGGAGCCGATGATGGTCTCGCCCGGCAGCGGCACGTGATCGGCGCTGGCTACCAGATCGAGATTGATGCTGCCTACGACGACGATGGGCTTGCGCATGGCGCGGCGCGCCTCCTGGGTCCTGGGCCTTTGCAGCCGCTAAGGCTATCACCAAACGGCGGCGGAGCGGCGCTGACGGCGTGGAATTCCCGTACCAGCGTACAGGTGCCTGTGGGCGAGGCTCGTGCTAATCTTGCGAGAGTTTTGGCGCTAGTTCCTGGCGCTAGTTTTGGCGCTCGTTTATGGCGAGCGTTTTTGCGCAGGCGGCGCGACCACCGTGCCCGGGTGGCGGAATGGCATACGCGGAGGACTTAAAATCCTTTGCCCTTTACGGGGCGTGTGGGTTCGACCCCCACCCCGGGCACCATTACTTCCCCTTGTGGCTAGAAGCTGTCTGCCTGCGTTGATGACAGGCGATGGCGAGCGTCATGCGCAGCTAGCGTTCTACGGTGTGGACCGGAACGTGATATCGTCAACGGATGTACGCGCCATTCCCGCAAACGGGCCGATTCATACGATGACGACCGCGATGATTCTGCTGCTGATTTCCGATTCCGTCTCTCGTGTGGTTCTTGAGGGAGTGCTGGAGCACGCTGGTTATACGGTGATGGCAGCGGGTGATTTGGGAACGGCGGTGAAGAGGATGAGCGAGTCGAAGCCCGATCTGCTGATAATCAGCCCTTACATTGAGGACGTTTCGGGTTATGACACGGCAAAATTTCTGCGCACGAAGTGTAATGGACTACCCGTTTTGATGGTAGCCGGCCTGATTGACGATGACCGGCTGGAATACCGGCTGGAGCTTGAGGGCTTTGAAATTTTCCCCAAGCCGTACAGCGCAGCCGAACTTCTGGCGAAAGTGAAAGATGTGCTTTCGCAGCGCTGAGATTCCATCTTCGTAAAGCCCGGCTGGCTATCTGCGACGGCCGATGTGCGATCTCGCCTTGAGTCCGCCCCCCTGAGCAGCGCGGGTAGCACGATCACTTTCCAAACATAGATGATGATGTGGAGCTACTGCTGTGCGTGCGCCTGGGGCGGGTGGCGGGCGGCGCGCGCTTTTGCTTTGGCTGCTTCCTCTTCGCGATTTTTGGGCTGGGCGGTGGTTTCGAGCGCGTGCAGCAGGCCGGCGGAGATTTTCGCGATTTCATCTACCGCGGATTGGAACGCGGGTTCGTTGGCTTGGGAGGGCTTGTGGAAGCCCGTGATTTTTCTGACGAATTGGAGCGATGCGGCGCGAACTTCTTCCGGGGTTACGGGGGGATCGAAGTTGTAGAGAGTCTTGATGCTTCTGCACATGTGGTGCACTCCTTCTGGTTGTCCTCTGCAGGCGGCGTCCTGGTGACGACCCTGGCCACTTCTACGGGGAAAGATTTTACCGCTGAGACGCAGAGTTCGCAGAGAAAACCGATGCAACATCGTGCGCGGGTTGGTGACTACCCTGGCGACTTCTACGGCGAAAAAGTTTACCGCTGAGGCGCAGAGTTCGCAGAGAAAAGCAAAGCAACATCGTGCGCGCTGCGGCTGCTCGCCGGTGGCCGGGCGCGGCGGATTATTCGGAGTGCAGGGCCTGGACGACGTCCACTCTGGCGGCGCGAACCGCGGGGAGGGCTGCGGCGATTAGCGCGGCGGCCAGGATTATGACGGCCGACACGAACACGGACGGCGCGCCGGGCATGCGCATCGCGTCCGTGTACTTGGCGATCGCGCGCGCGAAAGCCAGACCGACCAGGGCGCCCACGACGACGCCGGTGCAGGCGATGATCAAGCCTTCGACAAGAACGTTGGTGAGGATGGCGCGCGGCTGCGCGCCCAAAGCCATGCGAATGCCGAATTCGCGGGTGCGCCCGCTGACGGAAAAGGCCAGGACGCCGGCCACGCCGACGACGGAAATCAGCAGAGCGAGAGTGGCGAAGCCGCCGAAGACGATGGCGTTGAGGCGATCGGGAGTGAGAACTTCGGCGCGGACGTCTTCGAGAGTGGTGAGACGCTCGACGGGCTGGTCCGCCGCCATCTGGTGAATGGTGCGGGTGATGGTGGGAGCGAGGGCGTAGGGATCACCCTGAGTGCGAACGAAGAGGCGGCCGCTCCAACCTTCCTGGTCCACGGGCTGATAGACGGTCATGGCGGGGACGGGGATGATGTTCTTGTCATCAACGTCGGGCACGACGCCGATGATGCGGCGCGGGTCGCCGCTGATGCCGATGAACTTGATGACGCCGTCGGTCCATTGCAGGTGGCGGTTCAGAGCTTCCTGCCCCGGGAACAATCTTTGCGCGACGCTTTTGCTGATAATCACGACGCGTTCGGAGCCATCGCGATCGGTATCGCGGAAATCGCGGCCTGCGAGCATGGGCACGCCGAGAGTGTCGAAGAAGCCGGGCGAGATGGAGCGGAAGCGCGCGCGCGGGTCGTCCTGGCCGTTCTCGCGGGTGGCGCCTTCGACGGCGAAGGAGAGGCTGATGTCCAAGTAGCGGCCATCGCGCCAGGGAACGCCGAACCCGGAGGAAACGTGTTCGACGCCGGGGAGAGTGGCGACGCGGCGCTGGACGTCGCGATAGAACTCGCGCACCTGCTCGGGAGTGCGACCGTAGGACATGACCGGCAAGTTGACGGCGAGAACGTGCGCGGTGTCGAAGGGCGGCTGGGTCTTTTCGAGTTCCAGCAAAGTCCGGAGCAGGGCGCCGGCGCCGGCGAGAAGCAAGAACGAAGCGGTGATCTGCACGACGGCAAAAACGCGCAGGCGGCTGCTGCTGCCTCCGGTGACGCGGAAGCCGCTGCTGGTGAGCGAGGAGCCGCGCGAGGCATCCGCAGAAGGCAAGCGCGGAACAAAGGCGAGGAAGACGGCGGCGATCAAGGCGAGCGCGACGCCAATCCAGACCATGCTGAAATCGAGGGTGAGGCCGACGGCGCGCACGGAGAAGCGCGCGGCGTAACGGGCCAGCACGGCGACCATGGGCGCGGCGATGAGCACGCCGGCGAGGGCGCCGCTGCCGCATAACACCACGGCCTCGGCGAGCAGCGAACGGCGCAACGCGGCGGAGCTTGCGCCCAGCGCCGAGCGCACGGCGAGTTCGGATTCGCGGCGCACGGTGCGAGCCAGGACGAGATTGGCGACGTTGGAGCAGGCAATCACGAAGAGCAAGCCGGAGGCCGCGAAGAGCACCCAGAGAACGGTGGAGGCGCGGGAATTGATCTGGTCGTGCAGGCGCGTCACCTCAATCTGGAAATGGTCCGCGGGCTTGTACACCTCGGGATGAGAGGCGAGCATCGCGGCATAGACGGTGCGCAGCTCGGCGCGGGCGGCGTCCAACTGGGCGCCGGGAGCGAGGCGCGCGAAAACTTCGGTCATACGATGCTCGCGGCCAGTGACCATGGTGGCGGAGAGGTGATGGGGGCTGGTGACGATGTTGGAGATCAGCTCGGTTTCAACCGGGTAGGGTACCGAGGGTTCCAGAACGCCGACGATGACGGCGTCGCGCGTGCCTGCGAAGCTGCCGAGGCGGACCGACTTGCCAATCACGGAGGGGTCGGAGCGCAGCACGGTGGTCCAGAAGCGATAGGTGAGGACGGCGGCACCGGTGGCGTTAGGCCCGTCGTCGCTGGGACCGAGCAGGCGGCCCAGGACAGGATGCAGGCCCATCACGTCGAAGTAATTGCCGTCAACCACGCCCGCGTGGATTTCGCGCGGCTGACCCAGGCCCACCATGGTGAAATCAATCTCCGAGAACGTGCCGAGTTCATTGATGGTCTTCAGATTGGCGCCGACGTCGTTTATTTCCGGGATTGAGAAGGTGACATTATCATCGCCGATGCCCGGGGCGCTCTGGCGGATGTAGAGCAAGCGATCTTCATCGCGATTGGCGAGCGGGCGGAGAAGCACGCCGCGGACGACGCTGAAGATGGCGGCGTTCGCGCCGATGCCCAGAGCCAGGGTGACGGCGACGGTGATCCACAAGGCACGCGCCCGCGATAAGGAGCGCAGCGCAACTTTCAAATCGCGAAGGAACGACATGTTCGACCTCCGTTGAAGCTGAGCTGTTGCCCCGCGATTGCCGCGCGAGCACGGCGCGCGGGAGCGGGACGCTGCGAAGTCAAAACTCGGCGCTGCGGCAGCACCTGAAAGCGGCGCCAGCGCTCCGGCGAATGCACTCTGCCGAGGCTGCCGCCTTTATGGACCCGGGACACCCGGCGACTGCAGGGCAAGCGGGCTTCCGAAACGGCCCTCGGGTAAGTCTTTGTGCGTTCGCCATTTATGCGGGCACGCGAATTCGTGAGCCGCTGCGGATGTCCGGTTCTGGGAACCGTGTGTTGCAAATCCAGACAGGCACTTGCGCGGCTGGCGAGCCGATTTTGCTGGCGCCAGACGCGCGCGAACGAGGGGCCAGCGTGCCCGCGATTGCCGAGCGGCAAGAATACACCAAGTGGCAGGGGGAGGAAGCGTCGGACGTGCGGCGGGTTCTGGGGCGCGGATGGCCGTCTCATTGGCGATTGGAGCGGGTCGCGGGGAGCGTTGGGGCGAGTCTGGGAACGGAGGGATGCCCGCTTCGTCCCGAAAGGCGCGGGATGAGGCGGCCGCTACATAAACATCTCTGGACTTGATTTTGTCGCGATGGTTACAGAGGACTGCTAGTGGTTATCGCGGGGGACGCGGGAGCCGCTATGCCCCACGAGAAAATCCAGGTCGGCACCCTGGTGGGCTTGCAGGACGTGTTCGGCGTAGAGGCGGACCCAGCCGCGCTCGGGCAGAGGAGGAGGAGTCCATTGGGCGCGGCGGGAGGCGAGAGTGGATTCGTCCACTTCGAGGCGAATGACGCGGCCCGGGACGTCGAGGGTGATCATATCGCCGGTGCGCACCAGAGCGAGCGGGCCGCCGGCGGCGGCCTCGGGCGAAGCGTGCAGAACGACGGTGCCGTAGGCTGTGCCACTCATGCGCGCGTCGGAGAGGCGAACCATGTCCGTGACGCCTTTGCGCAGAATCTTGGCGGGCAGCGGCATATTGCCGACTTCGGCCATGCCGGGATAGCCGCGCGGGCCACAATTTTTCAGGACCATCACGCAGGATTCGTCAATGTCGAGGGAGTCCTGATCAATGCGAGCGTAGAAGTCCTCGATGGATTCGAAGGCGACGGCGCGGCCGCGATGGCGAAGGAGCTGGGGGCTGGCGGCGGAAGGCTTGATGACGGCGCCATCAGGTGCAAGATTGCCGCGCAGCACAGCGATGCCGGCGTTCTGTTTGAATGGACTTGCGAAAGTGTGGATTACGTCGCGATTCCAGCAGGGGGCCGCGGCGACATTCTTCCCGATGGGCTGGCCGTTAGCGGTGAGAGCGGCGCCGTCGAGGGCGCCGTGCTCGCTCAGCTCGCGCAGAACCGCGGGCAAGCCGCCGGCGTAGAAGAAATCCTCCATCAGATACTTTCCCGAGGGCTGCAGATTCACGAGGCAAGGCAGGCTGGCGCCCAGCCGGTCGAAGTCATCGAGGGCGAGCGGCACGCCAACGCGGCCGGCGACGGCGAGCAAGTGAATCACGGCGTTGGTGGAGCCGCCGATGGCGGCATTGGCGCGGATGGCATTTTCGAAAGCGGCGCGCGTCAAGATTTGCGACATGCGCAGGTCTTCTTTCACCATTTCGACGATGCGGCGTCCAGTGAGCTGCGCGAGGGTGTGGCGGCGAGCATCCACGGCGGGAATGGCCGCGTTTCCTGGAAGGCTGATGCCGAGCGCTTCGACCATGCTGGCCATGGTGGAGGCGGTGCCCATGGTCATGCAATGGCCCTTGGAGCGGCTCATGCAGCTTTCGGCTTCGAAAAATTCCGCTAGCTGCATTTCGCCGGAGCGCACTTTTTCGGACATTTGCCAGACGCCGGTGCCGGAGCCGAGATCGTGGCCGTGGAATTTTCCGGAGAGCATCGGCCCGCCGGAGAGACCGATGGTGGGCAGATCGCAGGAAGCCGCGCCCATGAGCAGGGACGGCGTGGTTTTGTCGCAGCCCATCAGCAGGACCACGCCGTCGAGAGGATTGCCGCGAATGGATTCTTCGACGTCCATGCTGGCGAGATTGCGGAAGAGCATCGCGGTGGGACGAAGCAGGGCCTCGCCCAGAGACATCACCGGAAATTCCAGCGGGAAGCCGCCCGCTTCGAACACGCCGCGCTTCACCCACTCGGCGATTTCGCGGAAGTGCGCGTTGCAGGGAGTAAGCTCGGACCAGGTGTTGCAGATGCCGATGACCGGGCGGCCATCGAACATATCGTGCGGCCAGCCCTGATTTTTCATCCAACTGCGGTAAATGAAACCGTCGCGGTCCTGCCGCCCCCACCATTCCTGGCTGCGCAGCTTTTTCATTCGTGGCATCCACCGTCGCGCGGGATTCGTAGAACAGCGCGAAACAAAGCAATTTGATGATAGCGCAAAACGAAGCGGCAACTGCGGGAGATGTCGCGGGCGAGATTTTCTTGTGCAGCGAAACTGGATGACCGCAAGGCAGGCGTAGGTTATCCTGAGCCACTTTGCGCCTACGACCAGAGAGCAAGGCCTGGAAATTTCTGGCGCTGCTGCTATTTGCTCTGCCGGCGTGCGCCGCGTACGGGCAAGAAACGGTGTTTGACGTTCCGAGCGCGGACGTCCTGGACGCGGGGAAAGTTTACGGCGAAATAGACGGCACGGTGCCGCCGGTGAATCCAATGGCGACGTTTACGCCGCGCGTGGTTGTGGGCATCGGACATGGAATCGAAGTAGGGGTCAACTTCGACGGGTTGAGCGCGCCGAGCCTGGGCCAACTGGAAGTCTCGCCGGCGGTGAAGTGGCGGCTTTGGAAGAGCGAAACTGCGGGGTGCTCTTTTCTTGTCGGGGACGACCTGTTTTTTCCGGTGCGCGAGCGAAGCTACGACGCTGGAAATTATGTTTACGCTGCGTTTGCGAAGCAGTGGAAACACGGCACGCGCGTCAGTCTGGGGGCGTACGACTTCACGCGAAACGTGGTGGCGAATGCCAATCGCGCCGGCGGGCAGTTCACCTTCGAGCAGCAGGTGAACGAGCGGCTGACGCTGGCCGCCGAGTGGTACACGGGGAAACAGGCCGACGGGTATGTGAACAGCGGCGCGATGATAAAACTCAGCCGCAAACTCACGCTGTACGCTGCTTACCAGGTGGGGAATTCGGGCGTGACGACGGGCAACCATCAGTTCCCGTGGGAGTTCGGATATAACTTCAATTAGCGACAGGCAAGCCGGGCGGCGGTGAAGGGATGGGGGAGGCGCCGCCGCCGAGGAGTTGTGGACGACGGCGCCGTTTCCTGGCGGAAAATGGTCCGGCCAGGTACTAGCTGATGTGTAGTCTGACGTTGCAGGCGGAAAGGAAGTTGCGCCGGGCCTTCGGGGTGCGAGTGGGCCCGGCGGCGGGCGGCCGAACGAGAGTGCGGGTGCGATGCGGGGCGAAGGACGGGGCGCAGCGCTTGCGGTGCATCTGTGGAAATCGTCGAAACGGGAATCAAACCGCTATATCATTGTAAGAATCCCGGGGCTCGGCTCCGCCCCGGGCCAATCGAAATATGAAACCAAGAAATCGAGTTTATGCCTCGGTGGACGAAAGCGTAGCGGATGTCCCCGATGGCGCCACAGTTATGTTCGGCGGATTTGGCGGCGCAGGATTTCCGAATAACCTGATACAGGGGCTGGCGCGGCGCGGGGCGCGGAATCTGACGGTAATCAGCAACAACTGCGGGACGGGCGACGGCGAGTTGGGGGTCCTGTTCAAGAATCACCAGATTCGCCACGTCGTTGCGGCGTTTCCGGGGCCGGGCGCGATTTATTTTCAGCAGCAATTCGACGCGGGCGAAGTAGAACTCGAACTGGTGCCGCAGGGAATCCTGTGCGAACGGATGCGCGCGTTCGGCGCAGGCATCCCGGCGTTCTATTCGCCGGTGGGAGTGGGGACGGACGTGGCCAAGGGCAAGGAAGAGCGCGTGATTCGCGGCAAGCGCTATATTCTGGAGCAGGCGCTGGGGGCGGATTACGCATTCATCAAGGCGCAGCGCGCGGATCGCATGGGCAATCTGGTGTACCGCAAGGCCGCGCGGAATTTCAACCCGATCATGGCGACGGCGGCGAAGACCACGATCGTGGAGGTGGACGAGGTGGTGGAAACGGGGACGCTCGATCCGGAGACGATCGTGACACCCTCGATTTTCGTGGACCGCATCGTGGTGGTGAAGGGAATTCGCAATGCCTAAAACGCGGCTGACGCGCGAACAGATTGCCGAACGCGCGGCGCTGGAGTTGCCGGACGGCGCGTATGTGAACCTGGGGTGGGGCATACCCAACTTGATTGCCGCGTACGTGCCGAAGGATGTGGTCGTCTATTTTCACAGCGAGAACGGGATTCTGGGGATGGGGCCGCGGGCCAAGCCGGGCGAGGAAGATTACGATCTGGTGGACGCGATGAAAGTGCCGGTGACGCTGATTCCCGGCGCGGCCTATTTTTCGCAGGTGGACGCACACGTGATGACGCGCGGCGGGCATCTGGATATTTGCATTCTGGGCGGCCTGCAGGTCTCTGAGAAAGGGGATCTGGCGAACTGGCGGGTTCCAGGAGCGAAGGGCGCGGGCGGAATCGGCGGCGCGATGGATATTTCGGTGGGCGCGGAGAAATTGATCGTGACCATGGAGCATACCGCCAAGGACGGGCAGCGCAAGATTGTGAAGGAATGCACGTATCCACTGACGGCGATTGAATGCGTCAACACGATCATTACCGATATGGCGGTGATTGACGTGACCGTGGAGGGCCTGGTGCTGCGCGAGGTGGCGCCGGGATTTACGCCGGAGGAAGTGCAGCAGCACACCGAGCCGAAATTGCATTACGGCGGAAGAGTTCCGGAGATGGCGATCGGGAAGAAGTGAAGCAGGCTCGTACGTCTGTGCGCAGCGGCTGAGACGGATGAGGCGATGCAGGCGAGAGATGATGGCGCGGCGGAATGTCCGGCGGTGCAATTTCGGAGTATGATTTTCTGATCATGGACAACGGTTCAAGCGAACGCAAGAAACCGCTCACCTACTGGATCGGAGAGGGCGGAGGCTGGCTGCTGCGGCACGTGGTGAGCGGCCTGGCGGCGACCGGCATTACGCCCAACATGTTCACGTTTCTGGGGCTGGCGGTAAATTCCTGGGCGGCCGCACTATTTGCCATGGGGATGTTCCGGCAGGCGGCGGCGGTGCTTTTTCTCGCCGGGTTTCTGGATATGGCCGACGGGCAAGTGGCGCGGCGGGTGGGACGCGTGACGGCTTTCGGGGCGTTCCTGGATTCCACGCTGGATCGCTATTCCGATCTGGCGCTGTACATGGGGCTGGTGGTGCACTACACGCTGATCGGCCGGCCGTTTTATATGGCACTGGCGGCGGTGGCGATGGCCAGCTCGTTCATGGTGAGTTATTCGCGGGCGCGGGCCGAATCCATCATTCCACTGTGCAAAGTCGGATTCATGGAGCGGCCGGAGCGGCTGGTGCTGCTGATCATGGGTGGGGTGTTCAATCGCATGGCGCAAGTGCTGTGGGTGATCGCGGCGATTTCGACGATTACGGTGATTCATCGCGTGGTCTATACGTGGCAGGAGTTGCGCGCCGGGCGTTCGCTGCCGGCCGCGAGCGAGACGCAGACATCCTGAAGTGACGGCGCGGCATCTCGCGCGCGCTGTACGGTCCCCAGGGCTTCTGTTGCCGCTGAACAGTTCGCGGAAAGGCGGCGGCAGGCGTTCGTAGCGGGGGTTGGTCCGGCACGAGTGGGGCGCGAGGCTGCGCCGGTGCAGAGGGCAACGGCAAAGGCAAAGCAACGGCAAAGCAACGGCAAAGGCTGCCCGGTTCGGTGAACCTGAACCGGCCGCTACAAGGTCAAAGGCAAAGGCAGGGCGCCCACCTAAAGGTGGCCGCCGCAGAGTCAAAACCTGGCGTGGGAGCGTTTTTGCGCGGTCTGCGAAACTGCGACCTGCAGGGAATGGTTTTGCAGCAGGGTTTCGCGCATACGCGCGCGATTCAAGGCTTCCAGACTGGGTTTTCCCGCAGCGATACTTCCACCGGAGCAGACACAATTTCCTGGACGCGCTGGCGCAGGGCGTCCACCTCTGCGCGCCCGACTTGGCTGGTATTAATCGTATCGTGCAGATAGACGGTGATTTTTTGTGGATGTAGCATCCAGTGTCCGGTCTGAAAAAATTGATACGACCCGACGATGCTGACCGGCACGATGGGAAGCCCGAATTTCTGCGCCAGGCCGAAAATACCCTTCTTGAACGGATGGACGTGCCCGTCACGCGTGCGCGAACCTTCCGCGAAGGCGATGAGGCTGACGCCAGAATCGAGCGCCGCTTTCGCGCGCTGGGTCATGATTTCCAGGCCTTCGCGGCTGCGCGCGTCCGGCACGGGAATATTTCCGAAACGGCCCATCATCCAGCCGTACACCGGAACCTTGAAATGCGATTCCAGCTCGAAGCCGCGCAGGAATTGCGGAATCGCGGAATACACGACGAAGGGGTCGAACAGGTTCACGTGATTGCAGATGAAGATGCTGGTGCGCTGAGGATCGAATCCCGGAGCGCGGCGAACGTCGAGTCGCGCGCCTGCGAGCCGCAGAATATTGCGGAAGAAAAGGCGCTGCGGAGCATCGTTTTTTCGCGGATCGACCACCGCTCCTAGAAGAATCAGAAATGTGGCGGTTACCGCGAAATGAACGCCGCTGATGGCCCACAGCAGCGCCGAACGAACGTTGAGATAAACCGTCTTCATACGATGACGTCCAGAGCGGCAGGGAGAATTTCCAGCGACTGGCACTGCAGGCGCATGCTTTCGCCGTCCACCATCACGTTGACCGAGCCGCTGAGCTCGAAATCAACGCGGCGCACACCCGCGCGCGAGGCGAGGGGATGATGGATGTGTGTGCCGGTGAAAAGGCGGGGCAGAGTCCAGATCAACCCCAGGCGGCCGATGGGGCCCCAGCGGACGTATTCGATGAGGCCGTCGGTGGGGCTGGCGTCTGGGGCTATCATCATGTGGCCGCCGGTGAATTTACTGTTGTTGAAGGAGAGAAATAAAGCGCGAGTGCGGTCCCATTCGGCGGCGCCATCGAGGCGGTGCGGAAAGGCGAGATGTTCGAGGTGCACGACGCGGGTGAACACGCCGAAAATGTAGCCAAGCTCGCCCCAGCGCTTGAAGCGGCGATTGGCGGTCTCACCGACGTCGGCGGGGAAGCCAAGGGTGAGGAGGTTGAGGAAATATAGTTCACCCTGGGCGTGCCGCAGGCGAATCACGTCGCAGGGGCGGCGAGTATTTGCCCGCAGCGCCGCGATGGTGTGCTCGACGCCGCGCGAACTGAAATCGCGCAGAAATGAATTTCCGGTGCCGAGCGGCAAGAGGCCGAGCGCGGGGCGTTCGCGCCCTTGCGAGTCCGGGAAAAGACCATTGACGATTTCAAAGGAGGTGCCATCCCCGCCGACCGCGAGAAAATCGCGCGTGCCTTCACTATAGGCCTGGCGGGCAATTTGCGTGGCGTCTCCTGCGCGGGACGTGAACACCACCTTGAGATCAATCCCGGCTTGGCGGACTCTCTCGAGCATGCGGCCGGCGAGTTGCCCAGAGCGCCCGCCGCCTGCCGCGGGATTCACGATGGCAAGAAAGCGCCGGCTCACGAGGGTGAAAGCTCCGGCACGGGGGATGCAACCCGAATCACAGTGGCACCACGGCGGAGTGCTCGAGAGTGCGGCGGATTTCTGCGGCCAGCTCGCTGCGCTTGATCTTCAGGGAAGCCGTGAGCGGGAAGTCGCGCTCCCAGAGCAGATAACCGCTGATTCGTTTGTAATTCAGCAGGCGGCGATTGCGCGCGGCGACATCTGCCACCAGATCTTCGGAGTTGGCTTGCCCGGTTTCGGGATGCAGGACGAGCACTAGCTGTTCGCCGACCATGGTGCGGGCCGGCCACAGGTAATTCGCGGCGAAAACGCAGAATTCCTTCACGGGGAGGCCCGCAAAATAGGTTTCGACGTCCTCGGGGTAAATGTTCTTGCCCTCTTCGGTGACGATCATATTTTTCTTGCGGCCGAAGAGCTGCAGATGGCCGGTAGGGTCGAGGCGGCCGAGGTCGCCGGTCATCAGCCAGCCGTGCACGATGGTCTCGGCGGTCATTTCCGGATCGTCGAGGTAGTGGGACATCAAAGTGCGGCTGCGCACGGTGACTTCGCCGATGCCGTCGGGGCCGGGATGTGAGATTTTCACTTCCATGCCGGGCAACGGCTTGCCCACCGTGTCCGAACGAAACGGCCTGAGATCGTTGACGGTGATCGCGGTGCCTGCCTCGGTGCAGCCGTAGGCGTTGCCCACCGCGATGCCCAGATCGTAGAAAAATTGCAGCGTGGAAGGCTCCGTGAACGCGCCGCCGACGAAGAGCGCGCGCAGTTCGCCGCCGAGGGCGTTGTGCACCTGCGGCAGAAGAACGCGGCTGATTTTCAGATGCGGGCGGCGGCGCGTCAAGGCGCGGTTCACGGCGATCAGCGCATTCAGCGTTTTGCGCTTGGCGGTGGGCAAATCGGCGAAACGCTGGCGCAGACCGCGCTCGAGATTCTTCAGCACCATGGGAACAAGCGCCATATAGGTGATCTTGTACTTGGTGAAAGCCTCGCGGATGAATTCCGGCCGCAAGGTGCGGAGATGCACGACCGCCGCACCGCAAGTGAACGGGCCGATGAAGCCGACCATGAAATCAATGGCGTGATTCGTCGGGAGGATGCTCAAGTAGCGCACGCCGGGCCAGAAAGGATAGAGCGAGGTGAGGGCGACGCACTGCTCGAGATAATTGTCGTGCGTCATGACGCAGCCCTTGGGGCGGCCGCCGGTGCCGGAGGAATAGACGATGCAAGCAGGATCCTGGCGCTCGCGCGGGACGAAGGCGGCTTCCGCCGGCTCGTGAAAATCCTCCCAGCGTTTTGCGCCGGCAAGATCGGCACCTGCGGGAGCTTCTGTGACCAGCACGACGCGCGCAGCAAGATTAGCGAATCGCTCGGCTTGCGTGATTCCGCGCCAGAGGTGGTATTCCACTACGAGAAATTCGGCGCGCGAATGCGCCAGGAGTTGCAACTGTTCCGCGGGAGTGAGTTTGTAATCGAGCGGCACGAGGACGCCGCCGCAAAAGAAAATCGCGTAAGCGGAAATCAGCCATTTCGACTGATTGGTCATGATGATGGCGGCGCGCGTGCCGCTTTGCAGTCCGGCGCTTTGCATAGCCCGGGCGAGAGGAAGCGCGCGCTCTTTGAACTGGCGATAAGTGAGGCGGAGATTTTCGCGGTCGCGGTCGGCTTCGATCAGGCAGATTTCATTGGGCCAACGGTCGAGCGCGGCGCGCAGGGCTGCTCCGAGCGAATTGTACTGGCGAAGGTCCAGCATCAGGAATTGGCCACGGAGGCACAGAGACACAGAGGGAATCTGGTATCAGTCAAATAACAAACCTCTTGACGCCGTTATGAAGGAGCCTCGAATTGAAATTGATCAGCAGCCCTACTTTTCTACCCGTTGCCTTCAGATATGTCAAAACCTGCGCTTCAAAGACCGGCGAGTGGCGATCAACACTCTTAATTTCAACAACTACTAAATCCTCCACGAGCAGATCCAAACGGTAGTCACCCAAGACTCGCACCTTATACAAAATGGGAAACGGGACCTGACGCTTGAACTTTATACCAGCCGTCTCCAATTCGATACAGAGGGCTTCTTCGTACGTGGCTTCCAGGAGGCCCGGACCGAAATGGCGGTGAACCTCAATCGCACATCCGATAATTCTTTCGGTGAGCTGATTGATTTCCGATAGCTCCATGCCCGGTGTCTCCGTGGCTAGAGCCTGGACTGAATCCGTTCAGCGAGAGTGCGAAAGTCGCTGACGCCCTGGAGCTCGTAGTCCGGCAGCTCGATGTGGAAGTGCTGTTCGATGCGCGTGAGCAAATCGAGCGCCTGGAGGCTGTTGATACCGAGCTTCTTGAAGAAATCGTCGTCGGGGGCGAGCTGCTCGCGCGAGACTTTGAAATGCTCGGCGGCGAGGCGCAGGACTTCGTCGGTTGTCTTCTCGATGGCGTTCATATCCATCTATCTTGCCACAACTTCGCCCGGCTTCGCGCGCGAGCCCAGGCCACGCTAGGGAAGATAGGGAAGCGCGTCAGTGCTTTCAACAAACTTGCGCAAGCCGGCGTCCACGGCGGGGCGGGTGAAGAGGTCGCAGAAGATTTCGATTTCACGGCGCAGCTCATCGTGGGGAATCGGCTTGATGAAATTCTTCGCGGCGACGGCGGTAGCGCGGTCGAATTTCTTCAACTGCGTCGCGGTGGCCCGGGCTACGCGGAGCGCGTCGCCCTCCGCCACGACCTGACTGACCAAGCCGATGGCCTGCGCCTTCGCGGCGTTGATACTGCGGCCGGTGAGCAGCAAGTCGCGGACGACCGCGTTGCCCAGATCGCGCTTGAGACGGGGAATGCCGCCGAAGCCCGGTATCAGGCCGAGCCGCAATTCGGGAAAGCAAAAGCGCGCCATTTTGTCGGCGACGATGAGGTCGCAGACCAGCGCGAGCTCGAAGCCTCCACCGAAGGTGACGCCGTGAACGGCGGCGATGGTAGTAAGCGGCGCGGCGTCCAGCGTGTTCATGACGTGGTGGATGCGTTCGAGGAAATCGTGCAGCCCAGCGAGGCGCCCGGCGGGAGGCAGGGGGCGCGTGACGCTATAGAGCTCGCGCAAGTCGGCGCCGGCACAGAATCCCTCGGCGCGAGCGCTGGAAATAATCAGGGCGTGCGCGCCAGATTGCAACTGCGGAAGCGCAGCGATAAAGCGCTCGAGGTCGCCGAGCGTCAGCGAGCCAATCTCGTTGCACGGCGCGCGATCGAGCGTGAGCTCAATCGCGCCGTCGAGCAATTGCCAGGAAAGTGTTTCGCCGCGAAAGGTACTCATGCGGGCTTCTTCTGGTACAGCGCGTCAATTTCGGCGGCAAAGCGCGACGCGATGGCGTCGCGTTTTAGTTTGCCCATAGTCGTAAGCATGCCGTTTTCCATGGTGAATGGTTCCGGGACGACGTGGAAGGAGCGAATCTGTTTGTAATGCGGCAGAGCGGCATTCACGCTTTCGATGGCGAATTGAATGCGCGCGGCCGTCAATTCACTGGCGCCGTTTGAGCCGCGCGCGCCGTTCACGGTGAGCAGAGCCGCAAGATAGCTGCGCTGATTGCCGAGCAGAACCACTTGCTGCGCTTCGGGCAAATGTTGCGCAAGCTCTTCTTCGATTGGCTCGGGCGCGACGTTGTGACCGGAATTAAGGATGATCAAATTCTTGATGCGGCCGGTAATGCGCCAGTTCCCGTTTTCGTTAGGTTCGCCCTGATCGCCGGTGTGAAACCAGCCGCCTTCCAAGGCCCTCGCGGTTTCGGCGGGGCGCTGCCAGTAGCCGGAAAAGATATTGGGGCCGCGCACCAGTATTTCGCCGTCGTCCGAGCGTTTCATTTCCACGCCGGGAATCGCCGGGCCGACGAACCCCGGCTCGACGCGGCCGGGATCGTCCGCGGTGCAGATGGCCGTGGTTTCGGTGAGACCGTAAACCTGGAGCACGGGTATGCCCAGCATCATGAAAAAAAGCTGCGTTTCGACGGCCAACGGAGCGGAACCGCAAATCAGGGCCTGCAAATTCGGGCCGATGCTCTTGCGAATGGCCGGGAACATCAGCGAATTGCCGAGCGCGAGCCAGAAGAAGTCGCCGAAGGCGCTGCGTTTGTTGTGGCGGCGAACGAACGCCTGCTGCGCTCGCGGGAAAATGGCTTTCGCCAGGCCGCCGCGCTCCTGCACGGACGACTGAATTCTGGCGCGAACGCGTTCCAGCAGCGTGGGGACGTTCAGGAAATAATCGGGCGCGGCGAGCTTCAGCTCGTCGGAAAGCTTCGCGAGGTCGGTGGAGAGCGCCAGCACGCTGCGGCGCGAGAGGGCCGTGAGCAACAGAATCCAGGAGGCCGCGAAGCAGAACGGGGCGTAGTGAAAAATGCGCTCCGGTTCGGGGCGCGGGCCCATCAGCTTATCCAGGCGCGAATTCGTGGCGCTTACGACGTGAGTAACGTTTCCGGCGGTGAGCACCACACCTTTCGGCTCTCCGGAAGTGCCCGAGGTATAGATGATGGAGACCACATCCGAGTCTTCGTGGTGCATCGGCGGCATGGGCGCGACCGATTCGCCCGCGAACACGCCCTCGAGCAGAGAAACCTGCGGCGCTTGCGGCCAGAGTTTCTTGATTTCCATGGCGATGGCTGCATCCAGGCAGAAGACGCGCGACGGCGCGGAGTCCTGCATCATCGCCACCAGCTCAGAGGGAGCTTGGCGCGCGTACAGCGGCACGACGATGATGCCCTCGGCCATCATCCCCAGGTCCAGGGCGGCCCAGCGGATGCCATTGGGGGCGAGCAGCGCGCAGCGATCGCCTTTCTTAAGTCCGCGAGCCAGCAGAAAGTGGCGAGCCTGCTGAATCAAGGCAAGCAATTCGCCGCCGGTGACGGAGTGAATCTTCTCGCCGTGAATTTCGCGCAGCACCGGCTCCGAGGCGGATTGCTGCAAGCGCTGAAATATTTGCTCGAGGAAGGTCATCCGGCCAAAACTCCGCTGTGGGCTTCGAGCAGTTTCAGCAGGCCGGGGCTGAGCGGGGGAAGATAATCCTCCCAGCTCAACACGCCGGTGCGCACGGGAAATTGCGGGTAACGGCGCGCCACCTGCTCTTCGAAGTAGGTCCCCATGCGCGCCATGAGTTGCAGATTGCGGGCCACGGTGCGCTCCATGGCGTCGCGAATTGGCGCGGCTTCGGAATCGAGGGCGTGCAAGGCAGCGACGATTTTATCGGCGAGGCCGGGCTCGTCCACGCGCATCAGCAGATGGTCGTGGCCGCGCTCGCGCATGAGATTGCGAATGCGCTCGTCCATGGTGACACCGACGGAAGGCAGTCCGGCGGCCATGGAGGTGACGATGGCGTGGTAACGCGAGGACAGGAGGCGATCGCAGGCACGCAGAATGCTGACCAGCTCGTACATATTAAATTGATCCGAGCCGAATACCGGCGCACCACCCAGCTTTTCCGCGACGCGCTGGCAGGCGTCGCGATCGAGCATTTCCATGGCGATCAAGACCGGAAAGACCTTGCTAGACTTCCGGTAATTCGCGACGCCCGCGGCCACCTCCGAGAGATATTTTTCGTAGGCTTCATCCACTTGGGAGCCGGAGCGATGGAAGTAAATGGTGCGGTAGTAGCTTTTTTCGTACGCGCCGGCGACGGAGTGAGCCAGCCATTTTGCAATGGATGCGCTGACCGGCCACCAATACGGATTGATCGGGCAGACCGCGAGGACGGGCGTGGCGCCATCCCAGCCGGCGTCGCGCAGGGCTTTCTGGCCGTATTCCGGGCCGAGCGGCTCGAACGTCCAGGCGGTATCGGTGCCGAGTTCGGTGGGCACGCCGAGCTTGCCGAGCACCGCCTGCGATTCCACGTTGCGGGTGATGATGAGGGAATCGCGGCAAAAGCGGCGGCACATTTTCTGCAGCAGCGGATCCATCGCGCCCGCTTCGGCGCCGTAGGCAATGCTCAGTTTATTCTGCGCCGAGGCGATGCCCAGCGCGCCGATCATCATGGTGGTGAGGGCGTTCGCGAATTTGCTCTTGAACATGGAGCCTTCGCAGGCCACCACGCCGTCGTTCTTGCGGACTTCGGAATGAAGAAACGGCGGGAAAACATCGGGAAGATGAACCTGGCGCGCGTCGCCGAAATAGCCGCGCGTCAGGTCGAAATTCTGCGACATCACGCTGAGCGCGAGGTTTTCGTCGCCCAGGATGCGCCTCACCTGGCGCATCATTTCTTCGACCCGCACATCGGAGCCGGTGTTGCGCGTGCCGTTGTACCCGGCAAAGAGCAACTTTAGCTTCGTGCCGGGCTGCCAAGCGTGCCCGCCGCCGAGCATCCATTCGAACTTGTTCAGTTCGATCAGGCCGCTGACCCACGTTTCGAGCAGCAGGTCGGTCATGAGCGGGGATCCTGGGACGCGTTGGCGGCACGCGAGGCCGCGTGCACCGGCGCATCGGCGGGCCATTCGCGGTATTTGTACACGAAGTGATTTTCGCGGCTGAAGCGCAGGAGCGGAAGGCTGTATTGGGAAAAGGGAGCGGGATGACGGCCCAGCTCTTCCGTCGCGCGGGTGTTATCGAAAACGGTGTTCCACAAAAGATAGGGCAAGAATACTTTCAGCAGGGTCGCCAGGCCGCCGATTTTTCCGGCGCGTCCCGCCATAGCGTTGACCATTTTCTCGGTGGATTTTTCGAAACTGGGAACGAAGATCGGGCCGCGCTTGCCCTGAGCCTTGGAAAGCGAGTCGGTCAATTCGGTGAAGGTCTCCGAGTCCCTGCCCGAAGAAAGATGATAAATATCATGCGCCGGCTTTTCTTTCTGATGCAGGGTCGCGACGGCATCCGCGACGAAGTCCACCGGGACGATATCAATGCGGTCGCCCGGACGGAAGGGCAGCACGGGCAGGCTGGCGAGGAAGACGAAGGCGCGGACCATGTCGAACTGGTTGGTTTCCGGACGGCGGCTATCGCCCAGGACGATGCTGGGGCGGAAAATGGTGCGCGGCACGTCCGATAGAAGCTGGCGGATCATGTGCTCGCAGAATTTTTTGGTGCGCGCATAGGGATCGTAGTCCGAACGGTTCCAATCAATCGCGGCATCTTCCTGCACCACTTCATTGGAGCGCTGGCCGGCGACGGCGACGGTGCTGACGTGGCTGAAGCGGCGCAGGCCGTGCTGGTCGCGGGCGCGCTGGGCCAACTGAATCACTTCGAGCGTGCCGCGCAAATTCACGTTGAGGCAGCTTTTCTCCGATTTGCGATTCAAGGACGCCGCGCAGTGAATTACGGAGTCGGTGGAGCGGACCAACTGCGCGTAGTCGTCGTCCGCCAGGCCGAAATGCGCGTCGGTGAGGTCGCCGCGAAAAATCCGGATGCGCGAGTGCAGCAGGGAATCGAAGCGCGGGAAATCCAGATGCAGCTGCAGGGCGCGCCAGAGGCGCTCCTGCGCTTCCTGTTCGTCGCGCGCGCGCACCAGCAGATTCAGCGGGTCAGAATAGCCCGTAAGCAAATTCGACGCGATGTGCGCGCCGATATACCCGGTGGAACCAGTCAGGAGGATAGCCACAGTAATCGAGTGTCAGGACGCCGTTGCCGGACCCGAACCGGCTGCCCCCGCGGCGCTCGTTGCGTTCGCATCGCCGCGCATTGCCAGCGGCACCGAACGACGGGGGCGCGCTTCCGGCTGACGCCCTTCGATGAGAGGATAACACCACTTGCGCAGAGCCGGAATGTGCACGTTGATCCAGTAATCCCACCAATCCAGCGCGCGGGCATCGTAACCGAAATCGGCTTGTTCCTCGGGGGGCAGCGCGGCGCTGAGGCGTTCGACGTTGGCGGCTTCGAAGACGTGGTCGTTGTGCAGGATGAACGGCTCGAAGAGCGAGATGAGCTTTACCACTTTTTCCAGCTCGCGTTCCTGCCGCGCCAGCGGAGGGCGGGAAGAAAACGGCTCCATGGTGCGGTTGATGACCTGCACCACGGCTTTTTGCGCCGGGGCGGAAATCGCTTTATAGCGCGTCTTGGAAACCGGGATGGCGTCGAAACGCAGGCGCACGCGCTGCTGCAAGTCGGCGTGCGCGCGATAAAACTTCCGATGACCGAGGCCGGTAAGCTCGATGGAACGGCGCATGTTGCAGGCGTTGGCGACGGAAGTGGCCAGCTGATAGACGCGCTGATGGCGGCGCGTCACCAGCGCGGCGGAAATCAGGGTCATGCCGCGGCAGACTAGGTCCACGGGAATCAGGTCCAGGCATTTCGATTCGTTGGTGGGAAGTTGGCGGAAGAATGTGCCGAGCAAGTAGGAAAGCGAGGCGGAAGTGTTGATGCCTTCGTTCCAGCCCAGGAACGGCTTTTCCAGCGAGGATTCCACGATCGCGGGACGGACCACGGCGATCGCGGCGGAAGGATTGGCGTCCAGAAAGTTATGGATCAGCGACTCGGAGAGGCTCTTGGTGAAAGTGTAGGTGTTGGGCCAGCCGAGCTCGTTCGCGCGGCGGGAGCCTGCGTCGGTGAGAGTCTGGCGCAGCCAGCGCACGCGATTCTTGCGGATCTGATTATCAAGCGCGGCGCCCTGCAGATCCTTCGCGGCGTGTTCCTTCTTGATGGCCGCACGGCGGAGCTCTTCGGTGACTTCCTGGGATTCCGCGCGCGCTTCGGTATCGCGCACGAGCTTTTCCAGCGCTTGCCATTCGTTGACAGCGTCGTAAGCGGCGATTCCGCGCGGGGTGTAATTGCGCGGCAATTCCTCGAGAACGCGGCCATCGCGCTGCCCAACGACGTAGCAAGTGGAAAGATGGAGCAGTGAGGCGTGGGCGCTTTCGCGCAGAAAATCGAGCACATACGCGGTGGAGCGGACGTTCATCGCGAGGGCGTCGCGCAGGTCGGGGTTAAAGTCGGTCAGCCCGGAGCTATTGATGATTACGTCGAGCGAGCGCGCCAGGCGCGCCTTGGTTTCCGCATTTAGACCGAGGCCCGGTTTGCTCACATCTCCGTCCACCACTTCCAAGCGCTCGCGCAGAAATTCCGCGAAGCGATTGCCGTGACGTTCCGCCAGGCGCTCGAAAACCGGAGACTCTTCGATCACGCGCTGCATTCGCTCGAGGGAAGTGGCAGTGCGGTTGTGGCGCACGAGCACGTGGATGCGGCCGATTTCGGGCAGGTCCGTAAGGAGGTTCGCGAGCCACACCTTGCCGATAAAGCCAGTGGCGCCGATGAGCAGAATAGTTTTCCCGCCGAGCCCGGCGCGCACGGAAAATGCCGGACGGCCGTTGCGCGATTCGTAGTGCACCACCGGCACGTACACCTTGGGCGCGGAACGCTGGGCGGGCCGAATCGCTTGTTCCAGCACCTGCGGATTTTTTTCAAAGCCCAGAATCGAGAGGAGCTTTTCGCGCGGGACGCGCCCATCGGGCTGGCTGCCGGTAAAGCGCGCGAAAGCACCGCGCGGACGGATCACGGGATCAAGCAGACGCCCGGTGGCGATGCCTTCGCGAAAATCGAGCCGATTGGAAACGATTCGTGCGATGCCCAGATGCTGCGCCAGCGGACGCATGATGTGGTCCAGACCCTGGTTGACCAGGACGATTTCTCCACCCGCCGCGATGGCCTCGCGCAGCTTGACCATGCCGGGTTGCTTCAGCCGCGGTTTCAGAAAATATTCGAAAAATTCCTCGCCGAGCAGATCGAGGCGGTCGCGGCTGACTCCGCGCAGCACGGTGTGCAGCAGGCGCGTGGCGAAGACGCGATCGGTGACGTACAGGAACGGGCGCGCCACGGCCAGCACGGCCATAGCGCCGCGGCGCGTCCAGCGCTGCAAAAAGCTCTGCGAATTCCACGCGAAGAAGCCGACCGGGCGGACGGCGGTGAGGTTCAACAGGCTGCCCTCCACGCGCCAGAAAACAAGCTCGCGCGCCGGGGCTGAAGCGTGTGATTCGCGCCCGCCTATTTTCGGATTTAGATCGTTTGAATTAGACAGCGACATCTTCGGGTGATTTGTTGCGAGCGTCTATCTCAGGACCGAAATTATCACGCTATTCCGCGGCAATCAAGCAGACCTCATCGTTGGTCCGCCCTTCGGCCGCCGGGAATTCGGTTGGCTTAGAAACGGGTGAGATCCTGAGACTCGCGGGTGCGCCCCGCATGTGGTTATTTTTCAGGCTTCGGATAATCGAAGCGGAAGCTGTCGCCGGCCGGGCCTGCCACGCCGCGCGTGTTGTACTTTAACATGTAGTCCAAGTGTTGCGGGTCTTCGGGGTACGCGACCCCGTCGGGATACGGGTAAGGCACCGTGGTGTGGAAGGGCAGCGGCGCGACGGTGTCGCCGTGCGCGGCGTAAAAGTCCATATCCTTGGCGAAGCCGTTAGCGTAGAAGAAATAATCGCGCGTCCAGCCCTGGGGGATGTCCGGCAGGTGCGTCGAGTCGAAGTCCACGGCTACTTCGTCGCCTGAGCCAAAAATCACGTATTCATCGTCCGCTTTGCGCATCAGGTCGGTGACGTCGCCGTAGCGCGTGTAATTTCCGATCTGGCGCGCATACGGCCCGGTGGCGCTTACATCTTCATAGACGTACGACAAATCATTTTTCGGGTTGCCCTCCACCACGCGCGGATAGCCGCGGAATTGCAGCTTGGCTTCGGCCAGCGGCACTTCGGTGAGCGTGAACGGAGTATCTTCCGCGGAATTATCCACGCGAATGCGGTCCCAATAGACGCGCAGATTGGTGGAGATGCGGATGAAGCGCGCGCCCGGCGGAATTTTTCCGGTGAGGTCGGCGACCATGGTGCGCGAGAGGCCGGCGGGGAATCCCATGTCGTCAATCACGCGGACCCATTTGCCGGAGCCGTCCTGGACTTCGACGTAGGGCGGGACCGGCGTGATGCCGGCTTGCCAGGCGGCGTACATCGAGCTGGCGCTGAAGTAATCGGTGAAGCCATCCATCAGCAGGCGCAGCGGGCGCGAGGGATCCCAATCGCCGATGTCCAGCTCAATCCAGTGCATTTCCGCAAAGCCGGCGTAGGGAGCGAGAGTGAAACCGGTGACGTACTTGCGGTCACGCTCGCGCAGCAACGGCAGCAGATCGTGGCTGTGATCGTCCCAAGCGCCGACGGGCAGATGGGCGTCCTGGCTGGCAATCACTTTGAATTGCGGGAATGGCAGCTCGCTGGCGAAATGCTCATTGGGATATACCTCGACGTTGATGGGATGATCCACGGCGAGCAATCGCGCCTGATCGAGGTAATCGAGCTCTTCCATCGGCTCGAGCATGCGGAAACGCAGCCGGCCGTCCTGAAGCTGTGCGAGTGAGCCGGTGACTTTGAGATATTCCGCTGGATTGGGAATGTTGCGCTGGTTCGGCCCGGTCCAGTGGCCGACGATGCCCGGGCCGATCATGTCCGCGAGAAATTCGAATTTGTCGCCGTTCCAGACGAAGACAATCGGGCAGGAGCTTCCGCGGCGGTCAATTTCGGTGATCTGTTCGTCCTTGTGCGCGGGAATTTCGAGTTCGTCCTGCAGCACGCCGGTGGGCCACAGCAGGCGGATCACGTCGGCCTGGCGCTCGGCTCCGAGCCCGGCAACAATCGGCGCGGGACCTTGCCCGAGATAGCCAGACGCGCCGGGGACTTCCCATTTTTGCTGGAGAGCGCCGGCATACATCTCTACTTTCGTGCCGATCGCCGATTTGTTGTCGGTCGCGCCCTTCAAACCTATGCGAATCCAGTTGTAACGATTGCCGCCGTCATTTCTGAGCAGCACGGGCGGCAGATTATTTTGGGTTATGAGCAGATCCGTGGCGCCATCGCCGTCGTAGTCGAAGGCGATTACGCTGCGGGGATTGTGCAGCACGATTTTGTCTAGGCCGGTGGCGGCGGTGACGTCGCGAAATCCCGCGGCGCCTTCGTTGCGAAAGAGCACGATGTGTCCCGCGCCGGAAAAGTCCTCGCCGACGGCGACCAAGTCCATCCAGCCGTCGTCATCGTAATCAATCGGCGCGAGGCCCCAGCCGCGCGCCCACTCCAGGTCCGGCAGATTCACGCGGTCGAAGGACTTCCCAGCGACGTTGCGCCACAGGCTCAGCCCCGGCGCGCCCCAATGCGTGAAGGCCAGATCCATCCAGCCATCCTTATTGAAATCCAGCGCGACGACTCCGGCGGTGGGCGCGGGCATGTCGCTGCTCCACGGAGTTGTGGCGCGAAACGCGCCCTCGCGAGGATTCAGGTAGGCGACGGGCGATTTCTGCCAGCCAGTGACCACGAAATCGATCGCGCGGTCGTTGTTAATGTCGCTGCCGATCGCACCGACCGAGGGCGCGTTGCCTGCGAGTCCGGCCTCGGCAGTCCAATCCGTGAAGGTGCCGTTGCCGTTGTTACGCCAAAGGACGTTGCCCGGGGGCGTCGCGTCCGTCGGGAATGAAAACGACTCGGAGGGATTCGCGAGCGGGAAATCGTTGAAACGAGTGACGTACAGATCGAGATCGCCGTCGTGATCGTAATCAATGAAGGTGAGGCCGAGCGCAAAGCCATCGGTCTCGATGCCGGCAGCTTTCGTAACGTCCTTGAATGTGCCGTTGCCTTCGTTGTGCAGCAAAATGACGCGGCCGTCCATGCTGACGGCGAGGTCGGGCTTGCCGTCGCCATCGTAATCTCCAACGGCGCAGCCCATGCCCTCGCCGTGGAGTGAGAGCTTGGCCTCGCGGGTGACTTTCACGAATCTTCCGGAGCCAAAATTTTTGTAGAGCGCGGAATTTCCGCGGCCGTCGGCGTTCACCAGGAAGATGTCCGGCTTGCCGTCACCGTCGTAATCAATGATGCACGCGCCGCTGCCCAGAAAATGCGCCAGGGAGTCGGGTGGATTGTTGGCCGTAACTTTCGGGCCGCGCGCTTTTCGCGCTGAAACGGGCGCCCCGGGCGGCGATGCGGGCCGTGACGCGGAAGCGTTGGACGCTGCGAAGAGCGGCAAGCCGGAGGCGGCGGTGACGTTGACGAAATGCACTGGCATCGCGGGCGGCACAGGCTCAGGCGCCGGCTGCATGATTTCGGCCAGAGAATATCTGCCCTGCTCGCCGTAAACGAAGCTGATGGGCTTGCCCAGCTTCTGCGACGTCAGGTGCTGAAAGCGATCGAAATGTTCCTTGGCCTCGGCGGTTTTGCCGCTGCGCTGGAGGGCTTGCGCCATGCCGAACTCGGCGGAGACCTGAAAGGGGTTCAGAGCAATGGCGCGCTCGAATGCGGCGATGGCCTGGTCATAATGCCGCTCCTGCGAATAAATCAGGCCCAGAAAGTACTGGGTGTCCGCGTCGTAGGGATCGAGCGCGGCGACTTTCTGAAAATCCGCGATGGCGGCTTCCGCATTGCCCGCCGCTTTTTCCATCAAACCGAGATTGAACCAGGCCCAGGGGTTGCGCGGGTCGCGCTGCGCGGACTTCTGCAGAATCTCGCGCGCTTCATCGAAGCGCTGCATATTTAGGAAGGCAATGCCGGTGTTCAGGCAGCCGATATCGGTCTGGGGATCGAGAATGCAGGCGCGCTGGAATTTGCCGAGAGCCTGCTCGAACTGCTGGCGATTCATCAGCGACACGCCGAAATTATTTTCGCGGATGACCGCGGCGCGGGGATTTGGGGGCTCTTGATCGGCGGATGCATCTTCCGGCTGCGATGCGGCGCCCCGGGCGTGCGCGTGCTTCGGCGACTGCTGCTGGACAGGCGGCTGCTGCTGTTGGCTGGCTCCGGCGAGTGCACAACTGAAAATCGCAAGGAAGAAAACGGCGCGCGTGAAGCGGTTCATTCCTCTCCTTTTCCGGACATGGCGGATATTCTACCGCGTCGCGGGCGGTTTGGCTGCCGCGCGGGTCGTATTTATGCGACGGAGCGCCCGGGAACGAGCGCGTTCGGATTGGCCCGTGTCGCGGCAGCGCCGCGTCCTGCGGCTGGCTGCGTGCTAGACTTGCTGGGGCGCCGCTTCGCGTGCGCCGCGCGATTTTTTCCTGCGCGCTTCCCGCAGGGTCCAAGATGAACGAATTGAATTTTCTTTCGGCGGCCGCCATGGCCGAGAACGTGCGCGAGCGACAAGTCTCCCCGGTGGAGCTGGTGGACGCGCACTTGGTGCGCATTGCGGAGCTGAATTTCCATCGCGATCCACAATTGAACGCTTTCGTGCACGTGGACGCCGAGAGGGCGCGCGCGCAAGCCAAGGTTGCCGAGGCTGCGGCCGGGTCGCGCGCAGAATCCACGTCGCTCGGCCCGCTGCACGGCGTGCCTCTTTCGATAAAAAGCTCCGTAAACGTGGCCGGGTGGCCATGCGAATGTGGCAGCCGCCTGCGCAAGGGCTATGTTCCACCGGAGGATGCCACGCTTGTGGCGCGGCTGCGCGCGGCTGGCGCGATTCTGCTGGGCAATACGAATGTGCCGGAATTTCTGATGGCGTACGAAACGGATAATTCTCTGTATGGGCGCACCAATAGCCCCTGGGACCTGGAGCGCACTCCCGGCGGTTCGAGCGGCGGGGAAGCGGCGGCCATCGCGGCGGGATGTTCGGCGGGAGGAGTGGGGAGCGATGGCGGCGGCTCGATTCGCATTCCGGCGCACTATTCCGGAATTTGCGGACTGAAGCCTACGCCCGGCCGCGTTCCTGGCACAGGACATTATCCCGCTTCGGCAGGACCCTTCGCGCAGCTTGGCGTTGTGGGGCCGATGGCGCGCACGGTTGCGGACCTCGAACTATTATTTGCAGTGATGGCAGGGCCGGACTTGAGCGACCCGGCCTCAGCGCCTGTGCCACTGCGAGTCTGGCGCGAAGCGGAGATTCGCAAACTTCGCGTGGCGTATTTCGAGGACGATGGCGTGACGCCCGTGACTCCGGAAACCGCCGCAGCGGTGCGCGTGGCAGCGGATGCCCTGAAACGGCAGGGATTTGAGCTGGAGGCTTGGCGCCCGCAGAATCTCGATCGCGTGTGGCAGCTGTGGTGGAATTTGTTCGGACGCGGTGTGCAGATGGCCTTTGCGCCTACCGTGGAGGGCCGCGAAGCCGAGCTGAGCCCGATGTACCGGGCGTGGCGGCGGCGCGTAGCGCAGGAACCGCCGCTCGATGGGCGGGAGTGGCTCAACACCTTGCTTGGCCGCGATGCTTTGCGGGAGCGACTGCTGACGCAGATGGAAACCTTTCCGATTCTGTTGTGCCCAGCGTGTGCCATCCCCGCATTCCGGCACGGCGAGCGCGAATGGGTGGTACAGGGACGCAAAGTGGAATACCTGAAGGCGATGAGCTATTCGCAGTGGTTCAATCTGCTCGGGAATCCCGCGGCGGTGGTGCCGGCTGGGCGTTCGGCGGAAGGATTGCCGATTGGCGTTCAGGTGGTGGGCCGCCCGTGGGAGGACGAAGCTGTGCTGGCCGTCGCTGGGAAAATAGAAGCGGCAACCGGTGGTTACAGCCGGCCGCCGATGTAGGGCGCTGTTGGGTTCGCCGGCGCAACCTCGGACCGGCGCCGGACGAGCGCTAGCTGTGGGCGCGAGCGATCAGCAGAATCGCCAGGAAATAGAAGATGAACATCATGGCGAGAAACGCTCTGGCGCGCAGGTTGGCGCCGGCAAATTCCTTCCAGGCGAAAATGCCCCAGAGCGCGGCGACCATAGGGGCGGATTGGCCGATCGAATAGGAAATCGCGACGCCGGTGAAATTCCCGGCGACTAGATTGAACACCGTGCCGGTGGCCCAGATCGCCCCGCCGAGCAACCCGAGCACGTGGCCGTTCAAAGGGCCGCGGAAAAGTCCGCTGAACTCGACAGGCTGTCCCACCAGAGGTTTCTTCATGAAGTACACATTCCACAGGAAGCAGGAGAGCAGCGCGCCGCCCGTGAGGAATACGGCGATGCTGTAAGGTCCTAATGTATTTCCGTGGGTCAATGCGCGCGTGGAAAACGGCGCCCACAAGCCCATGAGCACGCCCGAGACGACACAGGTGAGGATGCTCTTGCGGGAAACGTCCTTGCCGGTGCTCAATTCGCCGTAGGCCTTGCCGTCGAGGATCACGGCGACGACCGCGCAAAGCACGCCGGCGGCCAGCATGGTGACGTCGCCCTTTTGCTGCTGTGCGAAGCTGAGGACCGTGCCGACCACCAGCGCGATGCCGATGGCCACCGGAAACGCGATGGCCAGGCCCGCCATATCAATCGCCGCCACTAGCAGCAGGTTCGCGAGGTTGAAAATGATTCCGGCCAACAAGGCCCAGCCGATGTTCGAGAGATCAGCGGCACGTACATTATTGAGAAAACTGGCCGGGCCGCTGCTCGATGAACCCATGGTCAACGCGTAAATCAGCGACATCAGGAAAATTCCCACCGCGTAGTCCCAGTAGAAAAGCTCGAAGCGGTAATTCTTCACGCCCTTGTAAGTATTGGCCCAGGAGCCCCAGCAAATCGCGGAGACGATCATCATCAGCAGCGCCGAGCCGAAGCTCGTTGGTGAGTACATGGAGTTCCTTTGAAAGCAAAATGCCGGCGGCTAGCTGCGAAGTACGGGCTAGAAGGCCGCCACACCCTTCGGGCTTTGCTGCTTGATGAATGCTATTACTTCATCGTGCCGGGCCATGGCGCGCGCGCCGACTTTTGTGCAACAGAGCGCGGCACAGGCGTTCGCAAACAATCCCACCTTCTGGTAGTCCCACTGTTGTAACAGACCGAACGAAAGGCCCCCCATGAACGCGTCACCTGCGCCGGTGGTGTCCACGACGTCCACCTTGAAGGCCGGCACTTTCACGATGTTCTTGGGAGTGGCGATGATACAGCCGTCCGCGCCTAAGGTAATGGCCACCACCGACGGACCCAGACGCAAAAGATGGAGCGCGACTTTTTCGTAGTCGGCTTCGCCGGTCAGTTCGCGGGCCGCCGCCTTGCAGGGCTTCAGGACGTCCACCAGGCGCAGCGCGGTGCAAAGCTCCTCCTGCGTGCCCAGATTCGACTCCGCGAAGAAACTGGGCGCCACATCGAGGTCGAAGAGCACGCGCACCTGGGCGTCATGGGCCACCTGCATGGCCTCCTTCACGGGGCCAATGGGGAGCTGCGACGCCTCGGAGTGGAAGTGTTTGGCGGCTTGGATGTGCGGCGCAAAGCGATGCAGTACTTGATAAACGGAAATCTTCCCGGTGATGTTCGGAAACATGTAGATGCAGCGCTCGCCGGCGATGTCCACCGGAATCCAGGTGAGCGAGGAATGCTCGCCCTTCACAATCTCGATGCCGGAAAGATCCATTTGATCTTCCGCAAACGCCTTTTGGATCAGCAGGCCATTTTGATCGTCGCCCAGGAGCCCCAGCCAGCCGGTGCTGGCGCCCAGGCGGGCCACTTGCGTCAGGTTATTGGCCGTGACCCCGCCGGCGTGGATTTCCATGCGCATGGCGTTGATTTTTTCTTCGGGTCCCAGCAGGCGCGGCACCATGGCGAAGTAATCCACGGTGCAACTGCCGATTCCCACTACGTCCACTTTTGCAGTCGTATCCATCATGGCCTCGGATTTCTATTGCGGCGCGTTCGCCGGATGCGTGCGGGGCGGCAGTGCCATCAGTTCTACGAACATCTTGTAAAATTTCCCCGTGTTTAGTTCCTCGGGAATGTTGACGAGCTGCTCGCCCAGTCCCGGCTGCGATCCTGGACTCCACACCAGCACGTTGCCGTAGCCGGCGGTATGCGAAATGTCAATATCCATGAAATATTGCGTTTGCGCGGTAATGATGCTGGGATCCAGCCATCCGGCGGCTGCCAGTTCATCCCACATATATTCTTCGTCGGCATATTTTGCCAGGTATTGCGAAGCGGGGCTGGGCGATTTTGCAATTTCTGCGATCAGCTCCCTGGTCATGCGCGTCTTGACGGAAATGTCCACAGTGGTGATGGTGATCTTGTGCCACGGCGCGGTGAGCACCATGTGCACGGCTTCGGGATCCCACCAAAAATTAAACTCACGGCGGTTTTCCGGCGCCCAATCTTTGGGCACGACGGGAGCGATGCTGCCGCCCATCACCACCAGTTCCTGAGCAAGCTCGGAAACCTGCGGATCCAGGCTGATGGCCTGCGCGATATCCGTCATCGGGCCGCCGGCGTAGATGGTCACTTCGTGCGGGTATTTGTGGACCATGCGGATCATGAAATGGGCTGCGTCTTCGTTCTGGGCCTTGATGGTGGGATTACCTTCGGGCAAATCGGGGACGACAAATGGGCCGTGATATTTGCCGCGCAGGGCGTCGCCCATCTGCATGCCGGGGCGGTGGCCGTTCCAGGCGCCCTGATAGTGCACCGCGCCGTAGAGTTTTTCCCAGCGCTCGATCAGCTCCATGCGATTGATCAGCGGGTACACCGCGCCGGGATAAACGGGGACATCTGTGTGCCCGGTCAGCTCGAGCATACGCAAGGTGTGCGCCACTTCTTCGTCGCGCCACATATCGCCACTGACCACGGTGATACCGAGCGCCTCGACCTGGGGCGATTGCAAAAGCAGCAGGATGGATTGTTGGTCGGTGGTGGCGGCGCCGCGCGCGTCCTGGTCAATGATTATTTTTCGTTTTGCTTGCGCGCCGGCGGAAGCGCAAAGCGCTATCATCGCGATAAAAGGAAGAATGCTCTTTAGGCCCATGGGTCCGACGACTCCCTTGTGGTCGTTGCTGAATCTTGCTGGCGGTTGGTTTCCGCGATGCATTTTCCGGAGGCAGGATACCTGTGGCACCGACGCCGCTTATAGTTCTCCGCGCAGGGCGAGTCAAGCGAAAACGCGTGGAGGCGCGCAAGCGGCTGACTGCCCGGACCGTCAATGTGCCGCGTCGTGCGCTCCCGGCGTGGGGTGCGTGAGCAGTTCCACAAATTCACTGTAGAATTTTTGCGCGTCCAGATCGTCCTGGACTTCCACTTCACGCTCGCCAAGATGAGGGCGGGTGTCTTCGTTCCAGAGCAAAGTGTCGCCGTAGGAGGCGCCGTGATCCACGGAGACGTCCATATAGACTTTATGCGTCTTGGTAATGATGGAAGGATCGAGCCAGGCAACGGCGGCGAGCTCGTCCCATAGGTATCCGGGCTGGGCGTATTTCGCGGTGTATTGCGCGGCGGGAGAGCGGCCTTTGGCGATTTGGGCGATCAGGTCCGGGGTCATGTGGGTCTTGATGGAAATGTCCACGGTTGTGACCATTACGCGCGGCCAGGGCGCGTGCAGCACGCGGCTGGAGGCTTCGGGATCCATCCAGAGGTTGAACTCGCGGCGAGGCGTCAAAGTGAACTCGGGATCGTCGGTTTGAGGATTGAGGCTGCTGCCCATCAGGATCAATTCCTTCGCCAACGAAGCAAATTCGGGATCAATACCCTGTGCCAGCGCCAAATTGGTGAGCGGGCCGCCTTCGTAGATCGTCACCTGGTGCGGATACTGGTGCACCATGCGAATCAGGAAGTGCGCGGCGTCCTCGTTTGCAGGCTTGGTGGTGGGAGCGCCCTCCGGCATGGGCGGGATTTCCCACGGGCCGTGCACGGCGTGACCGGCCGCAAAATTCCAGGCGCCCTGGTACACGATTTTGCCGTGCATCGTTTCCCAGCGAGCGATGTATTCCTTGGAGTTGACCAGGGGAAACACTGCTCCGGGGACAACAGGGATGTCCGTGCGTCCGATGATTTCCATCAAGCGCAGCGTGTGCTGGACTTCTTCCGGTTGCCAGGCGTCGCCGGTGACCACGGTGACTCCGAGCACGTCGGCGAGGGGGGACTGCACGATGGCCAGGACCGCCTGCATGTCCGACCCGCCGGGGCCGGAACAATCCTGGTCAATGATGACTTTGCGTTTTTCCTGCGCGGAGGAGCTGGACACCAGGAATGCCAGGCAGACAACCAGAGCAAAAGCGCGCGACGGTTTTCCGTAGTTCATTTGGGCGAATCCTTTCGGAAAAAATTGAATTGACGATTCCATTCGGCGGCAGCGCTCGCTGCCGCTCGTTGTATCCGGCCAGTCCCATTTACTCGCAACGAGGTTAGCTAAGCAAGCTTCGTCGTGCAGCAGGCGGCGAGCCAACGTGCTTCGCGCGGCGCCGAGCGCGCTCGGTGAATTGGGCGAGCGCGTCTGATACTCGCCCCGGCAAGCCTCCACTTTAGTACATGGTGGTCCGCGTCAGGTGATGAGGCCAGAACGTGGTGTGGTAGTGCGTCCAGAGCCGGGCGTCCACCTGCGGAATGATGATCTGCATATCCTTGGGGCGGATTTTATTGATTTCCTCGCGCAGCAGTGCAGTGGCGTAGAGGCAATGCGCGCGAATTTCGATCTCCTGGGTGCTGTCGCGCGGAATCAGCTGGTAGCTGTTGATGGCTTTTTCGAGCGCGGGCGAATAGCTGGTGATGCCCAGCAGGCGCAGCGCAACCGGCACGATGTAATCGGCGAAGGCAGTCATGGCCGAAAGGTCATCGAGCTGGAACCCTGGCGGTCCAGTGGGGCTGGACTTGTGCAGGTTGGCGTAGATCATCCAAACGCCCAGTTGCGCGAGCTTATAGAACTTGATTTCGTGGCCTTCGTAGGTGCTGACGTCATTGAACCGCGGAAATTCGACGGTCAGCCGGTCAATGATGCCGTGGCCCCCATCGTAGAGCTTCGGCGGGCAGGAGTGGATGAAATTCGAAAAGCGGCCGTTGTATTTCTTGACGAGCACGGGGCCGACTTCGTGCAGAACGGCGAGCTTTTCATCGAGCATGGGCATTTCGATGTTGCCGGAGAAAATGGCGGCTAGCTCGGCGCGGGTGACGCTGGCCATCCATTGGCCATCGAGGATGGGGATGCCCTTGTCCATGGCGCGTTTCAGACAGGCGAATTCGGCTTCGGAATCCGACCAACTGCGCCCGGCGTAATCGGTCTGAAATTTCACGTGAGTGGAAAAATCGGTGAAGGCGGTATCAATCGAATCCGAAACCATGATGAAGTCAATCGCGACGTTGGGATCGTTTGCGCCGATGCCGAATGGCAGCGCATATTCAGGCATCGGGAGATCCTCATAGGCCATCCACGCAGCGACTTCGGAGATTTTGTCCACGTGGGTGTGGACGTCGCGAGAATGCTCGATGACCGGGCGCAAGCTATCGAGCACTGGACTGCCGATCGGTTGCGGCCAACGAATCGTATCCATGAGGGAAGGATGCGTCGCGGCGAACCGCGGGGCGAGCAAAATGGTGGATGAAGGAAGCTGGGAGGCAGCGAACAGCCCTCCCAGCGTCTGAAGAAAGCGCCGTCGTTTGGTGGCCGGCGCGGTGCGGTCCGCCGAATCGGCGGAGGGCCGCCCGGCGTCAGGCAAAAATTGTCCCGTCATCCGCGCGGCCTAAAAAGTGAGCTTCAAGCCGAACTGGACGAGACGCGGATTGTTTACCGTCGAGCTGATGGAGCCAAAATTCGGCGTACTGATATCGGCGTATCCGGTGGAGCCGGTATCGGGCAGACCGAATTGCGGGTGGTTGAAGAGATTGAAGAATTCCGCCCGGAAGTTCAAGCCGATCCCTTCCCAGGGAAGTATGAACTGCTTGATGACCGAGAAGTCGGTATTCACGAAGTCCGGTCCGGAGAGCGGGGTGCGCGAGGCGTCTCCCAGTTCGCCCGAGGCTGCGGGAGCAAAAGCGCAGGGATTGAACCAATTCGCCACCGTATGCACTTGCGCGGGAGGCACAAAGGTGCAGCCTGGATTGCCGGCCACGGGGCCCGACGCGTTCGGATTGCCCACGATGTCGGGACGGTTCAAGCTGTTCCCATTGTTTTCGAAATTCACGCCAGTACCGTTGTTGCTATTGACGACGAAGACCGGAAAACCAGAAGTGATTTTCACGATGGTAGTCGCCTGCCAGTTTCCGAGGATAGTGTTGAGCGGACCGCTCCAACTGTCGCCGAAGTGCTTCCCCTTGCCGAACGGCAGGTCGTAGATGACGCTGGCGGTGAAGCTGTTATTGAGGTTGATCTGCGACAGCCCCCAATCCAGGCTTTCCCAATTGGGCAGCGGATAGTAGGTGGCGCCGATGCTGCTGCCCAAACCATCCGAGAAGCCATTGTCGTAGGTGTGGGCGTAGGTGTAACCGATCAACGCATAGATGCCGTGCCGGGCACTCTTGGTTTCGGCCTTAATCTGCAGGCTGTTGTAAGAGGCTCGTCCTTGATCGGAAATATTCGAAATGGTTGAGTAAGCGAAATCGGGGTAGGGAATAGGCAGAGCCGAGCCGCCTGGGCCGCAGCCCAGCGTGTATCCTGGAGTAACACCGCCGCAAGCCGACGGAGTCGTAACGTTGATGTTATTTCCGTCAATCAGAATGTGGGAGCTGCGCGAGCCGGCGTATCCGACGGTAAGCACGATCTGGCCGGGCAATTCGCGTTCCACGTTTGCGTTGTACTGCTGGATTTGCCCGAGCTTGAAATTGGTATTTTGCGACTGAATGGTTCCGGTGAAATCCGCAGGAACGGGTGGCGCGGTGAAGATCTGAAATCCCTGGGAGAGACTGATCGCCGAAGGGGTATTGGCAGGATTGCCGGCGCAAGCGGCGGTGGGAAACGTGCAATTCCCACCGAAGGCGAATAGGTCGGATTCCGCGTAGTATGGCGGATTCTGCCACAAGCCTTGGGCGCCCTGACTCCAGGAAGAATCGTGGAAGATCGAATAGCCGCCACGAATCACAGTCTTGTCGCTGCCCCAGGGCTTCCAGGCCACGCCGAGGCGCGGCTCCAGTGCGTTCTTGTCAAATTGGACGCCGACCCATTTTCCCGCACCCTGCCCCGCGATCAGGAAGTTGCCCGTCGCAGGATCGAAGTTCGCTTGCCGGTTGTCAACTTCGGAGATGGGCGTAGTCAAATTCCAGGCCAAACCGAGATTCAGCGTCAGGTTGCGCGTGATCCGCCAGTCGTCTTGAATGTAGGGGCGGAACGTCTTCCAGCGGCGGCCGGTGATGACACCGTTGAAGGATTGATCGTGAATCGCGAGGCTGGGCAAACCGAGCAGAAAATCGGCCTCGGGATCTCCGGTCCACAGGCCCGTCAGGATCCAATAGCCGTCCTGGAAGCCTTGGGTGCGCACATTCATTTGATTCGCGACGATCTGACCACCGATGTTGATGTCGTGCTTGCCCCGGATCAAGTCCAGGTTGTCATACAGCGTAAAAACGTTGGTACCGCCGGTGAAGGGGGCAAAGCCGCGGTCTCCCAGGGCCCAGTAGCCGCCGTCAAATTGGGTGGAAGTCAGCCCGCAACTGATGCCGGGCGGCAGACAGACGTTGCTGGCGTTGCAATCAAGATTGGCGCCGGGAATGCCGGTGATGGCGGCTTTGCAACTTCCCGTGCCCTGAGAAGTGATGTAGTCAAAAATGCGGTTATAGCCACCGCCAATCTGGTTCACGGTGTTCGGCGAAAACACGTGCGTTTCCGCAAGAGCGATATTGCGGCCGTGGTTGATGATCCCCTGGTTGCTGCCGAAGGCGTTGGCCTCGGCGAAGGAGCCGGGCCCGCCGCCGCCGGGCACTTGGGAGTTCGCTTGATCGTAGCTGAAGCGGGCGAACATGTTGTCCGTGGCGGAGAAGCTGTTATCCAGCCGGACGTCGAACTTCGTTTCGTACAGGGAGCGGATCGGTTCGTTGACGAAGTTGTAGAAGCTGGCAACGTTGTTCGCGTTAGGGAGCGGGTAAAGATTGATCATCTGCGCGGCGATGGGATTGATGAGGTTCGAAGGAATCTTGTTACAGGAGGTTCCCACCGGCTGGCTGCCGTTCGCTGCTGCGGGCAGCGGGTTGCCGGCGCCGTCGCAATAGAAAGGAGTGGTCGTGGAGACATTGGGATTGACGAGCGGCGTGCCAGGCCCTCCCAAAGCGTTGTTGGTGAAATCGCCGGTGCGCTGCGCCACGCTGGGCACCAAGCCCGTAAACGTAATGCCCCTGAGCTGATCCTTCTGCTCGCCATCCACGAAAAAGAAGGTCTTGTTCTTGCGGATGGGCCCGCCAATCGAGCCGCCAAACTGATTGAGATTGAATTTTTCCGGGAGGATCGCGAAATAGCTCTTGGCATCGAGCGACGTGTTACGGAGGAACTCGTACAACGAGCCGTGAAATCCGTTGCTGCCGGATTTTGTAGTTACCAGCACGGTGGGGCCGGCGCGGAGGCCGTATTCGGCGGAGTAGTTGTAGGTAAGAACCTTGAACTCCTGAATGGAATCAATGGAAGACAAAATCCCGATGCCGCCCGCCGTCAGCTCGTTGTTGTCGTTGCCGTCCAAAATCCAGTCGGTGCTATTAGCGCGGGAACCGCCGACCGAAAGAGAAAACGATCCGCGCGCGGATACCTCGCTGCTCGCCGCGCCGTTGAAAAAGCTGTTGGGGTTCGTTTCCTGGACGGTGCCCGGAGTCAAGGTGGCCAGCTGCACGAAATCGCGCCCGTTCAAGGGAAGCTGGCTGACTTGTTGCGAGGTGATGACCTGGCCGAGGGATGCGTTGGACGTCTCCACGGCTACCGGGGCGGCGACAACTTCCACCGAGGAAGTGACCGAAGAGGGATTGAGAGTAAAATCAAGCTCGCGCTGTTCGTCCACTTGCAGGCGTACGTCTTTAATATCGGCGTTCTTGAACCCAGTGAACTCAACGTGCACGGTGTACATCCCCACGGGCAGCAATGGGACGATGTAATGGCCGACATCATCGGTCTTCGCCGAGCGGCTCTCGCCGGTGCCCTGCGAAGTGATGGTGACGGAGGCGCCGGAAATAGCCGAGCCGGACGCATCCACGACCGTGCCGGAAAAGCCGCCCGTGCCCTGGGCGTGCAGCACGGGGGCAAGGGACAACGCGCACAGACACGCAATTACCAGGAAAAAGATTCTATTCGTCATCGTCGTATCCCCTTTGGGCAACTACGGCTGCAGCGCCATTGCGCGCCAGCCTGGTTCGAAGTCACTTCCCTTGCAGACGCGAATTCAGCAGCTGCAAGAATCTTGCGGCGTTGACGCCGGTGGCGACCTGGACGTTGGGCTGCACGTAGTCCAGCCCTTCGATCACGTAGCGGTCGCCGTGCAGCACATTGCGTTCGACGGCGTTGCGGCGGTTGGCAACGGTTTCGCCACGCGTAAATTCACCCCGCGTTTCCACGTCCACGTGCATCGCCTGGGTAGTCACGATGGAGGGATCAATCGCGGTGCCAACTGCGAGCGGGTCGTACATCGGCGTGCCCGCGCTGTTGCCATATTTCGCCTCTTGCGCCAGGAGGAACGTGAGAACTTGCACGGCGAAATCATTTTCGGGGCCATGCGTCTGCGCAAGCTCGTCCAATTGTTGCTTGCCGAAGAGTGTCTTGTCGCCGACATCGAGTCCGACCATGGTGAGGCGCCAACCGGCGTGAAAGACGATCTGTGCCGCTTCGGGGTCGTTGTAGATGTTGGCCTCTGCGGCGGCGTTCACATTCCCGCCGGAAATCGAGCCGCCCATGATCACCACTTCCTTCACCAACGGGACGATGGAAGGATCCTTCAGCAGCGCCAGGGCGATGTTGGTCAATGGCCCGATCGGCACCAGGGTAAGCTGGTGCGGCGATTCGTGAATCATTTGAATGATCAGGTCCGGCCCGAAGCGCGGGTCGGCTTTGCATTTGCTTGCGGGCAAATCCACATTGGCGAGGCCGTTTGCGCCGTGCCAGAATTCCGCGGTAATCAGCTTTTGGAACAGCGGATGCTGCGCGCCGCCGGCGACGGGAATGTCGCAGCGATTGGCCAGCGAGGCCAGCTTCAGCGCATTTTCCAGCCCTTGCTGGGCGGTGACGTTGCCGGGGACGACGGTGAGCGCGCGCACATTCAGTTCGGGCGAATTCAGCGCCAGCAGAATTGCCAGAGCATCGTCGGTACCGGGATCCGTGTCAATGATGACTTGTTTAGCAGCGGTTGCAGAAGCGGCGCCGACGGGGTTCGCAGCGGTCTTACTCATGCCCGCGGCGGCGGGGCCAGCAATCAAAATGAGCGCGAGGGCGAGGGTAAGAATCAGGCTTTTGGTCGAGGCGAGTGACTGCCCGCTGGGAGCCAAGGCGCGTCGCAGCGCCGCGTCCTCACGCGTTTCTCTGCGCGCACCGCGACACTCGAGCGAAAATGGCTCGATACCATAGGCTCCGAACTTATGAAGAAATTGGAGAATCACTTCGCGACACGGGCCCCCCAGCCCACAGAATGAAAGCAGGCTATCCTTGGGTTTGCGTTGAGTCAACACGAAACTGCCTTTGCAGAAAAGATTTCCACAGACAGTTGGTGAGTTCCAAATCCGAACAGAGCGATGCAAGATTGGGATGCATGCGTTTCATGAATGTGAACGATTCGCGGGCGCGATAGTTTCGCCACGAAAATTGAGAACGCACATCAAAACGAGGCGGTAAATTGATGGGAAGTGGCTCGACGACCTCCAGGTGCTGCTAGAATCTGTGCCGTAATGAGACGGAAACGAATGGCTGTGCCCTGGCGCGTTCTGTGCTTCGTTTGCGTCCTTATTATTGGCACTTTGGATGTAGCGGCTGGATGGTTGCGATGGTCGGCGCGGTCTGAATTTTTCGGTACGACTGCTGCGCGCGCCAGACGCGCGGGTGCGGGGGTAATGCAGGGCGAATCCGCGGGTTCGTTGCAAGAGCAAGACGATGCGCTGAAACTGCGGCACCGCAGCGAGATCACCAATCCCTACCAGGTGGAATTCCGCGATGTCACCAGCGCGGCGGGAATTCATTTCCATCACCAACGAGCGTCATCGCCCGAGAGGCTGTACCTGGAAACGATGGGAGCGGGGGTGGCGTGGATTGATTACAACCAGGACGGATATCTGGATGCGTTCTTCGTCAACAGTGGATACACGCCTTACTATCATCCCGCTGTGCCTCCGCAGCCGGCGCTCTATCGCAATAATCGCGACGGGACATTTACAGACGTCACGGCGCAGAGCAAAATCCACACCGACGGAACATTTTTCTTCGGCGTAGCGGTGGGAGATTACGATAACGACGGCTTTCCGGACATCTACATGACCGGCTACGGCCATTCCGTACTGTTGCACAATAACGGCGACGGCACCTTTACGGACGTCACCGCCAAGGCCGGGGTGGGAGACGACGGAAGTTGGGGCACGGCTGCCGGGTGGTTTGATTACGATCACGACGGCAAGCTCGATCTGCTGGTGACCAACTACGTGCAATACGACATGAATCATCCGGTGGCTTGCGCGGAAGCTCGTCCCGGTGTGCAGAGCGCGGCGCCGACCAGCACGTATTGCCGTCCGGAGAATTTTCGCGGCAGTTCCGCGCGGCTGTATCACAACAATGGCGACGGAACCTTCACGGACGTGACCGAAAAAGCCGGGCTGGGAGACGCCGATGGAAAGAGCCTCGCCCTGGTGCTAGCCGATCTGAACGGAGACGGCTGGACCGACATCTTCATTGCGAACGATATGCAGCGGAATTTTTTGTACTACAACAACGGCGACGGCACGTTCCGCAATGCGAGCTATCAATCAGGCGGAAGTCCCAGCAACGACGCGCATCCGGAAGCGGGGATGGGCGCGGACGCCGCCGACGTGATGAACAACGGCTTGCCGTACCTTTTCGTGAGCCACCTGGATTTCGAGCTGGACCGCATGTATCGCAACAATGGAGACGGCACATTCACCGACTACACCATCGCTTCCGGGATCGGGCAGACGAATATTCTGAATAGCGCATTCGGCGCGCGGTTTTTCGATTTCGATAACGACGGCTGGCGCGACCTGCTGGTGGTCAACGGCGATATTCTCGACAATATTGGGTTGTTCCATCCGGAAGTGACCTATGACGAAGAAAAGACGCTCTACCGCAATCGCGGCGACGGCAACTTCGTGGATGCCACCCGAACGGAGGGCGCGGATTTCCGCAGACCTCGCGTGGGGCGCGGACTGGCGGTGGGAGACTACGACAACGACGGCTGGCAGGACTTTCTGGTGAGCAATAACGGAGAAGACGCGCAACTTTTCCGCAATGAAGGCGGCAGCTCTCCGGCGGCGCAAAACAATCACTGGATCGCGGTGCGGTTAATCGGCACCAAATCGAATCGTGATGGCATCGGCGCTGCGCTGAAATTGACCGCAGGAGATCTCCGGAGCTACGACCAGGCCAAAGGTGGAATGAGCTATTTGTCGGCGCAGGACCCGCGGATCTATTTTGGCCTGGGTAAACACACGGTGGTGGATTCGATCGTCATTCGCTGGCCCAGCGGCTACGCGCAGGAACTCCAGAATATCCCGGCGGACACCATCGTCACCGTGACCGAGGGCGTGAGCGCGAAGGCCGCGAGGTATCCGGCGCCCCGGCCTTATTAGCGCGCGGATGGAAGCGCGGCACGGCTCTTAGGATTGGACGAAACCGGTGGCCACGATGTTGTTGCCGCGGCGTTCGAGAATTACCTGCGGCAGCGGTTTCGGCGGGGGGCCGTCGAGGACCGCGCCGGTGGTGGCCGAGAATATTCCGCCGTGGCAGGGGCAAGCGAAAATCTTGTCCTCCGGGCGATAAAACACCGGGCAGGTGTGATGGGTGCAGAGCCGGCTGAATGCGAGGTAGGTGTCGTCTGCCGGGCGCAGGAGGAAGCAGGGGCGGTCGTCCGCGGGATACGTAAATATTTTTGAGCCGCCGACAGGGATTTCCCCCGCCTGAGCGATCACCTTTACCGGGTAGGAAGGCTTGCGTTCCCGCCAGTACACGACCACGGCGCCCAGCGCGGCAGCGAGCGCCGCGAAACCCAGCCAGCTGTTGAATCCGCGACGGGTGATGGGCGGATTATCAACGGTCCCTACCTTTTCCTGGTCCGATGCGTGAATGGCTTGCTCCTTCAGTTCCGATGCGCGACGCGTTTCGGCGATCACAGCGGTCAACGGATCAAGAAGCGAGTGCAGCGGCCAACGGCATTTTTGGGAACTGACCGCCCATCGCCGAGGCGTGTCGCCCATTCAGCACAGGCGAAATCGCCGGTGCCACCTTGCCGTTTCTTTCGTCCGTGCCTATCGGCATTCGTCCGTGGTCCATTTTCATTGCGCGACACTAAGACGCGAGATGCCCGAGCTGCAGGCGCGTCTGCAGCACGCGCAAAATCGTGTCGCGGGCGATCATGCCTACGATTGTGCCGTCGGATACCACCGGCATCTGGTTGATGTCCTCGGTCTGCATGCGCTGCAGGACGCCTAGGGCAGGCTCATCGGGTGTGGCGCAGTGGGCGCGGTCGAAAGGCATCATCACGGCCTGGATGGAAGTGTTGGCCCACTCGTCGCGCGGGACGGCGCGTGCAGCGGCGAGGGTAACGAGGCCTACAGGCCGTCCCGCGCCGGTGACCACGTGGCAGCGAAGCCCGGTGCGCAAAACCTCGTGGACGTAATCATCCAGGGAGATGTTGCGTTCGACCTTGGGGACTTCCTGGGTCATGATATCCGCCGTGCGCACGCCCGTAAGCGTGTTGCGCACCGCCACCTGCGTGTAGCTTTCGCGCGCCGCCGTCAGCAGGAACCAGCCGATGAACGCGGTCCAGATGCCGCCGACCCAGTTGCCGTTGAAGGCCTGCCACACGCCGACAAAAATCAGCACGTACGCGAAGAATCGTCCGGCGTAGGAGGCGATCTTCGTGGCGCGCGTGAAGTCGCCGGTGATGCCCCAGGCGATGCCGCGCAGGATGCGGCCGCCGTCGAGAGGGAATCCGGGAACGAGATTGAATAGCGCCAGCATGACGTTGATTTCCCACAACCAGGTGCAGGCCGCAACCACCAACTCGTTGCCGTGAAAATAGCGCGTGACCAGCCAAAAGCAGCCGCCGAGGAACAGGCTGGAAAGCGGCCCGGCGATGGCGATATTGAACTCCTGCAAGGCGCTGGAGGGATCGCGGGCGATGCGGGCGAGGCCGCCAAAGACGAATAGCGTGATAGATTCCACGTGAATGCGGTAATGCCTGGCTATAACGCTGTGGCTGAGCTCGTGAAAGACCACCGAGCCAAAGAACAGAATGCTGGTGATGATGCCGAGCGCCCAATGCTGCTGCGGCGACCATCCGGGATGCTGCGAAGTGAACTGGGTACGCAGCGACACGGTAATCAGCAGGAAAATGATGATCCAGCTGGAATGCAAAAAGATCGGGATACCAAAGATACGGCCCAAGCGCCAGCCGCCGGAAAGTTCGCCAGACGGCGGGCGGCCGGCAGCGGAAGGCGGAGCCCCTGGCTGATCTGGGTCGTGAGTGGGTGTCGTGGCCATGAGGCGTGAATGTTCCTGTGGGCGATTCTAGCAGAGCTTTGGCGGTTGCGTCTGATAAGAGGTTTTGGGCCCGTTGACGTCGCGTTTCCGATGCTCGCCGTTTCGAATTACTGACGGTAGGGAGATGTATCTACAGCCGGGGGCTTGAGCGGGGCTAGCTTACCAATCGCAAAGATGGCACCGATCGCGACAAGCTGTACGAACACGAGAGGCGGCACGTGACATTTCAGGAAGAAAGCCTGCAGGCGTCTTGAGAAGTCGCGCACGGCCAGCGCGGAGCACGCAACGGACCGCACTCGCTTGCTCCGCAGTTGGGTCTGGCTTTCCACGACGTGTTTGTGGCGCCACGTCTGAGGTCAGCCCTACGGGCCGTTAGCAGCACCGATATCGGCCGTTTCCTGGCGGCAAGTTATTGAAAATGCTGGGCCGCCCTAAGGTCTAGCGTTCCGCGGTCTGGCGTTCCTCGATTGGCGATCTTCCTGCTTTTACTTCATATGCAGCCCAGCCACAACGGAGGACAACGCCATGGAAAACAGTATCGGATTTGTCGCGATCGCGGGAGCGATCTTCGTGTCGTTTGCAGTGGCATTGGGGCTGGAGTGGCTCAGCTTGGTGCTGATGATGCGTTTGATGCCGGCGCGGCCTGCGCCGCAGACGGTGCGGCAGAGGATGGGGGCGGTTTCGCAGCAGAGTGAAGACAGCGAGGCGGAGCGGCGAGCGGCGTAGGCCGGAGCGCAGCCACGAGTGGTTGCACCACGAAGGCGAGAGAGGTGACAAATGCTTTTTCTGCGGCTGTTGTTGTTCGTGGTGAGTTTCGGGTTCCTCGGCGTCGCGCTCGGCCTGGTGCTCTACGACATCTATCTGGCATTTGAACTCAACCGGTTCTTGCACCGCAGCGAACGTACGCCCGAAAGTGCGGCGGCCGGCCAGGCTGGCGGTACCGGTGCGGAGGGTGCACCGCCAGCTGCGAGCCTTTTTGTGGCGCCGGCTGCCGAGGCGCGGCCGAGCTTTCGCCTGCCGCCACGTTCTGCGGGGCCCCGCCGCGCGATACGCTGGTCCACCGCAGCGAAGCTGGTGACGGTTGCCGCACTATGCAGCCTGCTGGGCAAGAGCATCCTGGTGGTGCCGGACGGCCACGCGGCGGTGCGTATCAGTCAAATTTCCGGAGTGCGACCGGGGACTTTGTACCCCGGGACGCACCTGATCGTGCCGCTGGTGCAACGGGCGGAACTCTTCGACATTCGCGAGAAAGTGTATTCCACGGCGGCGTCCGAAAACCCACGCGAGAAGGGCATGGAAGTTCTAACCGTCGAAGCGCGCGAGGGACTATCGGTGGGCTTGGCGGTGACGGTGCGCTACCGCGTTGACCCCAAACACCTGGACTACGTGCAGACGAATCTGCCGCAGCCGATAGACCAGGAAATTGTGGATCCTGTTGTAACCAGCGTCTTCCGCGACTTGGCCCCGAATTACGCGGTGCGCGATGTCTTTTCCACCAAGCGCGAGGAATTCCATCAGCGCGCCACGCAGGCCATCACCGCGCGGCTGGCCGAGGACCAGATCATCGTCAAGGAAGTGCTGCTGCGCAAGGTGCAGCTGCCGGAGGAGTACGCGCAAGGGCTGCAGGGGTTGCTGTTGAAGGAGCAGGAAGACGACCAGGTGACGGTGGACCAGAGCATCGAACAGAAAAAAGTGAAGATCGCCGAATCGCAGGCGGAAGCGCAGAAGGTGCGCCAGATCAAGCACGCGGAAGCCGACGCGCGCACGCGCGTCCTGATGGCCCAGGCGGAATCGGATGCGATGCAGTACACGCTGCCGCTGAAGCAGAAGCAGATCGAGCAATCGCGCTTGGAGGCCGAAGCGCGAAAGCAAACCACGATTGAAGACGCGGACGCCGCCGCGCAAGCTCGTGTGAAAAACGCCGAGGCCGACGCGCAGTCCAAAGTGATTGACAGCAAGGCCGAGCAGGAGCGGCGGACGTTATTGGCGCAGACCCAGAACGAGGAAACCGTGAAGGGCGCAGAAGCTGCGGCCGAGGCCAAAGTGATTGACGGAAAAGCCGAGAAGCAACGGCAAGACCTGCTGGCTGACGCGGAGGCGAACGAGATTCGTCTGACGGCCCAGGCGGATGCGGAAAAGATGCAGTTGGAGGCGACAGCGCTGAAAGCGAACCCGATGCTCGTGCAGTTAACCGTGGCGCAGCGATTGAGCGACCGCGTGCAGATCATGATGGTGCCGACCGACGGAAAATTCTTCTTCACCAATGACGTGCTGAAGTCGGCGCAGGCCTTTGGGGGATTGAATGATCCGCCGGTGCGCGCGGGCGGCAAGCCATAACCAGGAGATTCCCGGCCGGGACTCTCGCGGCCTGTTCCGCGAGGAAGGGCAGCCCGGTTCGGGAGTGACGCCGGCAAGAACCCTTGCGGGTGGCACGGTGTGGGTCCAGGGCATAATGCGACGCGACCGCCGCAGCGAAGCTTTCACCTTGGATCAGCACCGCAGCCACCCTGCCGGCGCGACCTGCACAAAATCTGACGATAGTGCGCGGCCGAGAGTGCCTGTGCCGCGAACCTCAGAGACTACCTGCGTGATCTTTGTAGCGTATTGGCGAGCACGATGGATTGACCGCGCGGGCACGGCGTGTTGTGCGGCTGGAATCTCTGCAATGACGCGGTGTGCTAAGATGACGACTCGCGGATGCGTTTCACGATTCGCGCACACTGATGCGGCCTTCCCGCCGACTCCCTCTCCGAGTTCACGCCATATTTGTTGTGCTGGCTCTCGCTGCGATTTCCACCGTGGCGTTGGCGCAGGAGACGCCCACGCAATCCGCGGTTCCCGCGCCGCCGCCCGCCGTCGCCAAAGGCAATGTAATTCCGCAGCAGTGGTATGACGCCGTGAGCCAGTTCGCCGACAAGATTGCCGCGGTCGTGAGTCCGCTAAATCCGCTTACGCTTGACGTGAAAAATATTTCGCAGCTCACGCCCGCAGAAGCCGCAAGCGTGCGCCTCGCGCTCGAAACGGAGCTTGGGAATCGAAGTTTCCATCTTGTTCGCGCGGATTCCGCCGCATCGCATGCCGCGACGAAAGTAGTGATCACGCTATCGGAAGACGCCGAGGGCTACGTTTGGATCGTGGAGATCGGTTCGGATCATGACGAGATCGTGGCTATGGTTTCGGTCAAAAAGGGATCCAACGGCGGAGGAGGCTCCTTGAGGTCATCGCTGATATTGGAGCGCGACCTCATAGGGTATCGGCCCGAGCCGTTTTTGGACTTCAATAAGGAGCAAGCATTACGGCAGACACAACTGGTCACACTGCAAAACGGCGCATTGGTTAAATATTATGGCTCGAATAAGTGGAATCAAGGATACGGTTCAGAGTCGCCGTTCCGCGAGATTGACGGCTATCGTGATTTCCGGGGACGGTTGACCGTTGGCGCCAATCGTATCGAGGTCCGGATTGGCGGCACGCTCTGCGCTAGTCCGTCCGGGCCGCTCCGTCTGGAGTGCGGCGTGAGTTCGGACGATCGCTGGCCGTTTCCCGGGATTGGCGAATCCCCCTATGCTCCGGGGCGGAACTACTTTCTTGGATTTACCACGCAATCTACGGGCATGAAAGGAACCGGGAATCCATTCTATTCCGCGGCGGTGCTCAGGGCCGATCACGTGTCGTTCTGGATCCTTACCGAGTTGGACGGAAAGGCGCGTCTTTATGAGCAATCGAATCTTCCCTCGGCTGTCTTCTCCGACTGGGGCGACGACATCAGCAGCATTTCGAGCGGATGTGACGCCGGTTGGCATGTCTTGGTCACTGGAACGGGCGATTGGACGCAGCCCGACAAGCTACAAGCTTACGAAGTGGACCCAACAACCTACCAGGCAACAGCTGTTGGTCAGCCGCTGCAACTTCCAGGCCCCGTTCTAGCATTATGGCCGTCGGATGACGGGAAATCGGCGCGTGTTGTTTCGCGAAATCTGCAGACGGGAATGTATGAAGCTTCGCTTGTGTCTGTTTCTTGCGGCAATTAGCGTCGCGCTGGCTGCGGCTCCCGCGTGGACCGCGCGCCGGCCGCGCTATGGCGGGACTCTGCGCGTGGAGGTCGGCGCATCTGTTGCGTCGCTGGATCCGGACGTGGCGGCCGCAACGCCTGAAGAAGCGGCGACGAAGACGGAGATTGATGCGCTTATCTACGATCATCGCAATCCCGACGGCACGTTCGCAGGCGAGGCGGGCAGCGGACCGTTTCGAGTGACCACTTGGGATGCGGGGAAACGCGCGACTCTTACGGCAAATGACGGCTTTCGCGAGGGGCGGCCGTTTGTGGACGCAATCGAGATTACGATGGGGCGCGCTGCGCACGACCGGCTGCTCGATTTGGAATTGAGCAAGGCGGATTTCGCAGAGGTTCCGCCGCAGGAGGCGCGGCTGGCGAGCGAGCGCGGCGTGCGCGTCAGCGTTTCGCAGCCAGATGAATTGCTGGCGCTGTTTTTTGTCAGCGAAAGTGCAGCGGGGACGACGGGCGGGCAGCAGCCCCGCGCTGCATTGGTACCGAAGAATGCGAAAGACATCGGCCAGGCCCTGTCGCTGGCGATTGATCGCGTCGCGATTGTGAACTTCATTCTGCAGAAGACCGGCGAGCCGGCGGGCGGGTTGCTGCCGCAGTGGTCGAGCGGCACGGCGTTTCTTTTTCCCGCGGTGTCGCCAACCGAAACGGATCTCGCGCACGCGAAGGAACTCTGGAAGCAAATCGCGCCGTCGCCCAAGTTGCTGTTGGGATATGATTCCGCTGACTCGCTGGAGCAATCGGTGGCGGAGCGTATTGCGGTCAACGCCAGGGAAGCGGGGATCGTGATTCGGGCGCAGGGGCTGCCGAACGCCGGCGCAAGGGATGCGCGCGGCGCTGCGCAAATCGGCACTGGGGATTTGCAGTTGGTCCGCTGGCGGATGGCTTCGCCGCAGCCGGCTAGTGCGCTGCGGAGTTTTCTGGCGCGTATTTACCAAGGGCCGCTCGCAGGCGTGGAGCGGGGCGCGTTCCCTGAGGCGGCCTCGGCGGAGGATATCTACAACCAGCAGCGCGCGGTCTTGAGCACCTATCGCGTGGTGCCGCTGGTATGGCTGCCGCAGGTTTATGGGTTGAGCGCGCGCGTGCGCGATTGGAAAACGCCGGGGCCGGGACAGGGTTGGCCGCTGGCCGATCTGTGGCTGGATGCGGGAGCGGCAACTACAACGGGAGGCGGGCCGCAGTAGCAGCATGCAGGAGCGCGGTGAGGATTGCCGCACGTCGGTCGGAAGTAGAGGAATACCGTGACGTTTCGCACCAGACTCTTCGTCAATTTCATGCTGGCGCTGCTGCTCTCCGTGGGGCTAATCGCGGTGGGTGTGACGGTAGTGACGCGCCGCGCGTTTGACGAGCTGAACGGCGAGCACACGGACGCGTTGCTGGCTCAATTCCAGCGTGAATTCGATCGCCGCAAGACCGAGGTGGTAGAACGCGTGAAGGGTATCGCCGACGCCGAACCCACAGTGCGCATGGCGATTGATTTGAGCCGCCCGAATGCCGATGTATCCGTGTATGTGAACGACGCACACGGAGTCTCCCGGTCTCACCAGCTCGACGTGCTGGATTTCGTGAATAACGACGGCACGATTATTTCCTCGCAGGAATCGCCCGCGCGTTTCAACTACAAGATGGACTGGGTCACCAAGCCCGAGGATTGGGTTTCGCGCGGCGCGTTCCTGACGAAGCTCGATACCGAAGCCGGGCCGGCGCTCGCGCTGCTCTCGGTGGCCACCGTGCGCGTGGGCGACCGCGATTTGTACGTGGTCGGGGGCGAGCGCCTGGGTAAGGAGTTTCTGGCGTCGCTGGTGTTGCCGCCCAATATGCGCGCGCTGTTGTATCTGAATCTCGATCCCGAGTATCAGGAAACGGATCTGTTGGACGTCAACGGTCCAGCGCCGGACGCAGACCATTTCGCGCCGCTGGTGGCCAAAGAGAAAGCGGATCCAGTGGAGCAAACCACCAAAATCCAGTGGAACATTGATCCGGCCAGCGCGGAGATTTTTCATGCCCTGCCGTTGCTGGGCCGCTCGCAGGAATTGCTGGGCGTACTCTTCGTGGGCCGCTCCCAGCGCGCCATTGTCACGCTGGAGCGGCGGATTCGCTGGCTGGCACTCGGCGTCGTCGCGGTAGGTTTGCTCTTCGGGCTGATTTTGAGCTGGTGGGGCGCGGCGCGGGTTACGCGTCCGGTGCAGAAACTGGCTGAAGGCGCCCGCGAAGTGTCCGAGGGGAATTGGAGCGCCCGGGTCAACGTGCGCGGCCGGGATGAGGTGGGGCAGTTGGCGAAGACCTTCAATCAGATGACCGAGCAGCTGGTGGAGCAGCGCGACAAGCTGGTGCAAGTGGAGCGCGTGGCGGCCTGGCGGGAACTGGCGCGGCGCCTGGCGCACGAATTGAAGAATCCGCTCTTTCCGCTGCAGACCACAGTGGAAAATCTGCGCAAGGCGCGCGAGCAGCATTCCGGGCAATTCGAGGAAGTGTTTCAGGAATCCACCGGCATCCTGCTGGCGGAGATCGAAAACCTGAAAGCCATCGTGGGGCGCTTCAGCGATTTCGCGAAGATGCCGCAGCCGGAATTGGGCCCCGTGAATTTGAACGAAATCGTGCGCACCGTGGTGAAGTTATTTGAAGGGCAATTCAGCGCGGTGGGGCGTCCCGCGATTACCCCGGAGTTGCACCTGGAAGACGATTTGCCCACCATTCAAGCGGACGCGACGCTGCTGCACCGGGCCGTCGAGAATCTGGTGCTGAACGCGATGGACGCGATGCCCGCCGGCGGCGTGCTGATGTTGCGCACCCAGCACAAGGACGGCGAAGTGTCGCTGGAAATATCGGATACTGGCACAGGGCTGACGCCCGAAGAATCCGAGCGGCTGTTCACCCCTTATTACACGACCAAACAGCACGGAACCGGGCTGGGACTCGCCATCGTGCAAGCGGTGGTGGCGGATCATGGCGGGCGCATTTCCGTTGAGAGCGAAACCGGCGTTGGGACATCCTTTCACATTGACCTGCCCGTCAGGCCGCCGCACAAAGCGCAGGTATTTCCGATGGTCTTCGAGAAGAAACAAGACGAGGCGTAACCTGCCGTGTCCGCAAAAGCCCACATTCTTATTATTGACGACGACGCGAACACGCTGGCGTCGCTCGCTCGCGCGTTCCGCCTGGCCGGTCACGAGGCGACGGTCTGCGACAACGCCGCGCGCGCCCTGGAATTAGCCAAAGCCGAGCGCTTCGATCTGATCCTCTCCGACGTGGTGATGCCCGGGCGCGACGGCATTGCCCTGCTCGAGGATTTCAAGACCATCGGCCTGGCTTCGCCGGTGGTGATGATGTCCGGACAAGCCTCCATTGAAATGGCAGTGAAGGCCACGCGGCTGGGCGCGAGCGACTTTCTGGAAAAGCCCATCTCCAGCGAAAAGCTGCTGTTGACGGTGGAGAACGCGCTGCGCGTCCGGCACCTCGAGGAAGAAAACCGCGAGTTGAAGCGGCGGCTGGGGCGGCATCACATCGTCTGGGCCAGCCCGGCGATGCGCGAAGTGATGGCGCAAGTAGAGCACGTGGCCGCGAGCGAGACCCGGGTTTGCATTCGTGGCGAAACCGGCACGGGCAAGGAATTGATCGCGCGGACGCTGCATGAAAAAAGCCCGCGCCGCAACGGTCCGTTTATTTCTCTGAATTGCGCCGCGGTGCCTTCGGAGCTGATGGAGACAGAGCTGTTCGGGCACGAGAAGGGCTCGTTTACCGGCGCGGCCTCGCGCCACACCGGAAAATTCGAGCAGGCGCATCGTGGCACGCTTTTCCTGGATGAGATTGGAGACATGCCGCCCACCATGCAGGCGAAATTGCTGCGCGTGCTGGAGGAGGGCGAAATCGAGCGCGTGGGCGGCGACAAACCCTTTGCAGTGGACGTGCGCGTGGTGGTCGCGACCCATCGCAACCTGGAAGAGCAGGTCCGTCAGGGCACATTTCGCGAGGATCTCTACCATCGGGTGTATGTGTTCCCGATTGTGCTGCCGCCGCTGCGCGAGCGTCGGGAGGACATCCGCGTGCTCGCCGAGCATTTCGTGCGGCAGCTCGAGGAACAGAATAATTGGAAGATGAAGCGATTGTCGCCCGAGGCGATCGCGGAACTCGAGCGCTACGCGTGGCCGGGAAACGTCCGCGAGCTGCGCAATGTGATCGAGCGGGTTTTGCTGCTCGCGCCGGGTGAGGTGATGGAGGCGGAAACGGTGGCGCGCGCGCTGCCGGTCGCTGTCGTGTCTGCTGCAGCGGAAGGATTTTCTTTCGGGTCGGGATTGAGAACCGGCACGCTCGCGCAACGCGTGGAGGCTTTCGAGCGCGAAACATTGCTGACGGAACTGAAGCTGCATCATCATCACATGACCAACACGGCGAAAGCGCTCGGCCTGGAGCGCAGCCACCTCTACAAAAAGTGCCAACAGCTGGGAATTGACTTGCGCGCGATGCGGCAGACGGAATAACGCGGGCTTCCACGCGAGAGGCGCGATACTGCGATCTACTCCGGCTGCTTGAATCTCCTGCGTGCGACGAGCACGTACGAGCGGACGATGTAAAGAAGCAACGCTATCGTGATGATGATCCACAGCGCATTCCGATTCAGAGTCAGCGCGAACACCATCACCGCAACGAAAAACCCCCACATGAATAGCTCTCCCAGGAACGCTTGCTTCCATTGGGGCTGAAGGCCGCTGGCAGGCAGCCGTGGGGAAAGCGACGGCCAAAGGCGCGGCACGTGCTGGCAGAACTCGCGGTAACTTTCTCCCTGTTCGCGGCTCAGGTTCGCCTCTTCCAGCCCGATCAGCCGCAAACAATACACCGACATGGCAATCACGATGAACGCGAAGCCCAGGCGGCTGGCGAGAAGCCCCAAGCCGCATGCAAGCAGGATGGTTCCGAGATACAGAGGATTGCGCATGTGGCGATACGGGCCGTCGGCGAGAACCTTTTCGGCGCGCAGGTTTGGATCCTGCACCACGTCCGAGCGGAGATAGGCTGCGGCCCAAGTGCGCAGCAGCGCCGTCAGCAGCACCAGCAGCGCGGCGAAAAACAAGAACGCACGCGCCACGATTTCTTCGTGCGACGACTGCGGCCCCACCAGGCGATCGGTGAGGTACTGAACGATGTTGACGTGGTCGAAGTGATAGAGGGCGAAACCAATCCAAAAGATTGCGCCGATGATCCAGAAGCGATAGCGAAACTCGAAATTCGTGGCCTTCATGAAGTGCTCCGACGCAGCCGGACGGTCCGGCAATATTCTATACGCGAACTGGCAACGGTTTGTTACCGCGAGCGGGAGATTGTCGAGCAGGGGTCCTAATCGCGTTTTATTTCGGCGATGCGAACAGCCGACGGAATAACAAATGAGTCGGGAAATACACGACGAGGACGAGAAAGAGGAAAGTGAGCGTGAGGTGCAACGGAACAGGCCCCAGCGTGCGGTGAAAAAACGGATCGCTGACCGCGAAATTCAGATTTTGGTCGGGCGTGACGAACCGCGACGCCACCAGGACCGGCAACAGAATGACGGATTGCAGCTTCCAGCCGCGCCGGTCGTAACCCAGCCGGCCCAGCGACCACAGGAGCACGAAAGGCAGCGCGACGTGAAACAGCGAAAGCAGCCTGGTCCAGAGCGGGGAACCGGCGTCGAACAGGTATTCTGTGCCACCGATCAGGTGGCGTCCGAAAAGCAATCTTGCCGCTACGTCAAGCGTCCAGACGGCGTCAATCAGTACGGATGAAACAGCCTGGCTGGAAAGCAGGAGCGCGTTGTTGGTCCAGAGGCCCACGCAGGCGAGGATCACGGCGATGTCGCAGAGATGCAGGAAATTTCCCGGGCCCCACGCATACCAGTAGGCCGGAATCCAAATCAGCAGCCAAACCAGCGCCGACCAGCGCAGCCAGTTTGGAATTTTGTTGCGCGCTGCGCCTGATGTGAGCATTTTTTCGCTGCGACCGGCGCCATCGTAACAAAATGGCCGCCCGAATCCCACTTGATGGGTGGCGGCTGTGAATTCGTTACCGCCCGTTCTCCGCTCCTTGGCAGATGCGACGCGCGCGTGCGAAAATTCAAAGAAGCATGGCGATCAATCCAACGTGGTTTGCCGCCGGCGGAGTTTGCGCCGCGAGCGGTATTTTTGCATGGGGCGCGGTGGCGCGTTCCGCGCAACTGTTCGGTCCTACACTGCGCCGCGTGGACAATGCGTCGTCCATGGCCATCACCTTCGATGACGGGCCGAATCCCACGGTGACGCCGCAGTTGCTCGATCTTTTCGAACGGCGCAATGCCAAAGCTACCTTTTTCCTGATGGGGCGGCACGTGCGCGCGTTTCCTGGCTTGGCGCACGAAATCGCCGCGCGCGGCCACACCGTCGGAAACCATACGGAAACGCATCCGGCGCTCACATTTCTGCCGCCCGGGCGCATCGCGGAAGAACTGGACCGTTGCGACGATGCCATCGCGACCGCGACGGGAAAGACGCCCCGCTGGATGCGCCCGCCCTTCGGTTACCGCAGCCCGTTGCTCGATGGAATCGTGCGGCGCCGCGGCAGTGCGGGCGTGGTGATGTGGAGCGCGGCTGCGCGCGACTGGCAAACGCATTCCTCAGAACCAGTGATTCAGCGCTTGCGCCGCGCGCGGGGTGGGGATATCGTCCTCTTGCACGATGGCGATCATCGCGTCCTGCAAGGCAACCGGAACCACGTGCTGGCGGCCCTGGAGCATTGGCTGCCGCGCTGGCAAGATGCAGGCATCCGCTTCGTGAACCTTGACGAAGCTCAATTCAGAACCCAGGCGGGCTAAAGCGAATGGACGAGAAGCGTTATTACGACGAGAAGCCCGAAACCAAGCAGATGACTCTGGTCTGCCCGCATTGCCGTGAGGAGGGTGTGTACCCGGTGCGCTGGATGGCGCGCACGAAAAAGGCCCAACTACCACCCGGCGGCAACGAAGACGATCGCGCGAAATTCGCGAAGGCGCGATCGTACATGGTTCGCATGGACGACATGGTAGCCTGCCGCAACATTCGCTGCCGTAAACGCTTCGACCTGACCGGACAGACGGTAATCCTCACCTAAGCACCTTGCGAACCGCGGACCGGACCGGCGTGTGCTGCCGGAAAGCTACCCTGCTTCGTTGACGTCGCTCACAATCCGCGTCGCTTATCTGCTGGGCCGCATGTCCCCCCAAGCGCGCTCTAGTGGTCCTAGAACTAGTAGACCGATCGCATGTGCCGGATCCACCCCCCTCCGCCTGTTCGCTTGACATCGTCAGGCGATTGCTATTAATTGCTCTGCACGCTCGGAGACATCGGCAGGATCCGGCGATGGTGTGGTCGGGTGGCATCTGTGGGGTGAGTCCCATGCCAGGAGGACGATCCATGAGAATGAAGTTTCTCGCAGATATTACAATCCTGTTCGCGCTGATTGTCAGCGTGGCTGTGGCGACGTCAGCACAGTCCGCGTCCACAAGCGTCCCGTCGCGAATCACGCAGGCGGTGGACGAACACAATCTAACGACGCTGAAGGGCAATACGCATCCTTTCGCTCGTCCCGCATTCGACCGCGGCGCGGCCCCCGGCGGCCTGGCGATGAATCGCATCCTGCTGGTCCTGCAACGTAGTCCCGACCAGGAAGCCGCGCTGGAGCAACTGCTCGACGATCAGCAGAACAGCGCTTCGCCGCAGTTTCACCAATGGCTTACGCCGCAGCAATTCGGCCAGCAGTTCGGGCCTTCCGACCAGGACATCCAGACCATCACGTCGTGGTTGCAATCGCACGGATTCCAGGTGTCACGAGTGGCGCAGGGCCGCGTGGTCATCGAATTCTCAGGAACGGCTTCCCAGGTGCAAGATGCGTTTCACACCTCTATCCACAAGTACGAGGTGAACGGCGAACAACATTGGGCGAATGCGACCGACCCGCAGATTCCCGCGGCGCTGGCTCCGGTGGTGGGCGGCATTGTCTCGCTGCATAACTTCCCGAAGAAAGCGGCCCAACATTTTGCAGGCGTTTTCCGCAAGGACAACACCACGGGGGCGATCACCGCGCTCCAGCCGGCCTTCACGTTCCCGTCGGGCTGCACGGGCTTTGATTGCTATTTCGGCCTCGGGCCTTACGATTTCGCAACCATCTACAACGTGCTGCCACTCTGGAAGGCGGGCGTAGACGGCACCGGACAGACGATCGCTATCGTGCAAGAGTCCAATATCAACATCACCGACGTGCAGCAATTCCGCAAGCTGTTCGGGCTTCCCAAAAACGATCCGGAAATTATCCTGGACGGGCCCGACCCGGGAATTGTCGGCGACGAGTCGGAAGCCCTGATTGACGTCTCGTGGTCCGGCGCGGTGGCCAAGAATGCCAAAATCAAAATGGTGGTGTCGGCGACCACCAACACCACGCAGGGAATTGACCTCTCTGCGGAATACATTGTGGACAACAACATCGCTCCGATCATGAGCGAGAGTTATCTGGGTTGTGAACTGGGCCAGGGTACCGCGGGCAATCAGTACTTCAATGCCATCTGGCAGCAGGCGGCGGCGCAAGGCATCACCGTTTTCATCGCCGCGGGCGACAATGGTTCGGCGGGTTGCGACGATTTCAACCTCCCGGCTCCCTCGCCGGCCGTGTACGGGCTGCAGGTGAACGGCATCGCCTCTACACCCTACGACGTGGCGGTTGGCGGAACGGATTTCTACAATTCGTTTTTCAATCCCACGCAATATTGGAATTTGACGAATAACTCGACGACCCAGGCGTCGGCGCTTTCCTATATTCCCGAAATTCCCTGGAACGACAGCTGCACCAATCCGGTGTTCGGCCAACTCGGCTTCAGCACCGATCCAATAGCGAATTGCAACAACGCTAACCTCGAACCCTATGTGGATGTTGTCGCGGGGAGCGGAGGCGTCAGCGCTTGCACCATCAACGATGGCCAGGATCCCTCCAGCTGCAAGGGCGGTTATGCCAAGCCGTCGTGGCAGTCGGGAGTCGGCGTTCCGCACGACAAGAAACGCGATCTCCCGGACGTCTCGCTTTTTGCCAGCAACGGCTTCCTGGGCGCGTTTTACATCATTTGCGAAGCGGACGTCAGCGCGGACGGAACCTGCAACTTGAATGCGCCGTACGAAGACTTCGCGGGTTATGGCGGCACCTCGGTTTCGTCGCCGGCGTTTGCGGGAATTATGGCGCTGATTGACCAGAAGACCAACGTCCGGCAGGGCAATGCGAACTACGTGCTGTATAAACTGGCGGCGCAACAACCGGTCGCAGGTTGCAATTCGAATTCAGCCTCCGGGCCTGCCGCCAATTGCATTTTCAACGACATCACTCAGGGAACGAACTCGGTGCCCTGCGTGGCCGGTTCGCCGAATTGCAATCTCGGCGGCCAGAACACCCTGCCGCTCGGGGTCCTGGCCGGCTACGATTCCGGCGCGGGCTACGATTTGACGACCGGGCTTGGTTCGGTGAACGCCGCAAATCTGGTGAATAACTGGAAGTCCGTGACGTTCAAGCCGACATCAACGCTGCTGAGCTTGACGCCCAGGACCATCGTGCACGGTCAAACGGTGAAAGTGTCGGCGGCGGTGATTTCGGCGCAAGGCGTGCCGTCAGGGCAGATTGCGCTGTTGACTACCAAGAACCAGGGCCTGGGAGCTTTCACGCTCGATGGCAACGGCGGCTTGCTGACCACCATTAACAATCTGCCGGGCGGAACGTATGGCGTCGAAGCAAACTTTGCGGGCAATGGAATTTTTGCGCAGAGCGACTCCTCGCCCGTTTCAGTGACCGTGTTCCCGGAGCCGAGCATTACGGTGACTTCGATCTTTTCGATCACTCCGTACGGCCAGCCGATTCCATTTCCCTCCGGCCCGTACGGTAGCGTGGTTTTCGTACGCGCGGACGTGAGCGGCAGATCGGGCTACGGTATCGCTACCGGCAACGTGAACTTCACCGACAACAATGTCCCCATCGCCGGGAATCCGTTCGCATTGAATGCCGAGGGCAACACCTACACGGTGAACGCGGTAACCACTTTCTTGCCCGGCGTGCATTCGATTCGGTCCATTTACAGCGGTGATCTCAGCTTCATCGCGAGCGTTTCCCAGCCCGTGAGTTTCCAGATCACCAAGGCGCAAACGCAGACGGCTCTCTCCGCCAGCAGTGCGGCCGCCACCAAAGGCGGGTCCATCACGCTGACGGCCACGGTGTCAGCGAGCGGATACGGCAATCCGCCCGGCGGCAGCGTCGAGTTCTTCGCCGCTGGGGTTCCCCTTGCGCCGCCCGTCCGCGTCACGGGCAGCAGCGGCGCGAACGGGCCCCAAGCCGTCGCCGTTCTGCAGACGAATAGGTTGTCGGTGGGAGCTGACCGCGTTACTGCGAGCTATCAGGGTGATGTGAATTATGACGGTAGCGTAGCGCCAGCCATCACCATAACCGTGTCCAAATAACAGCGGGGCGCGGAAACCGCACTGGAACGAAAATCCGTCCGCATCGGCCAAGGCTGAGGCGGACGGTTTTCTTTATGACGTCGGGAGCTGCATTCGCGGGTCAGTCATCGGAACTTCCGCCGGGCGCTACGGCGGCAGGGACGCCTTCCAGAACTTCGCGGATTTTGGTGGCGAGTGCCTTCAGATTGAATGGCTTCTGCAAGAACGCCATTCCTCCCTGTAGCACGCCGTGGCGAAAGATGCTGTCGTCTGTGTAGCCAGAGATGTACAAGACCTTCAAATCGGGCCGGGTGGTGGAGAGCCGCGACGCCAAGTCCCTGCCGCTCAATCGCGGCATCACCACGTCGGTGATGAGCAGCTGAATTTCGCCCTGGTGCGCGTTTGCAATTTCCAAAGCTTGCATGCCGTCGGCTGCGTCCAGCACCTGGTACCCGCGGGCTGCCAGATATTCGGTCACCAGTTCGCGGACGCTCTGCTCGTCTTCGACCAGCAGAATGGTCTCCGTGCCGGGTTCGGGGCCGCTGGCCGCTTTCTCCGGAGCCGATTTTTCCGCCTGAGCCGTGACCATCGGCAGATAGACCTTGAAAGTTGTCCCGTGGTCGACCTCGCTATAGACCCAGATGTAGCCGCCGCTCTGCTTTACCACTCCATACACTGTCGCAAGTCCCAGCCCGGTGCCGCGTCCTTGACCTTTGGTGGTAAAAAACGGCTCGAAAATCCGAGCTTGCGTGGCGGCGTCCATGCCGCAGCCATTATCGCTGACGGTTAGCATGACGTACGGCCCGGGGTCCACCACGGCGTGTTGTGTGGCGTAATCGCGCTCCAGAACGACGTTGGAGGTTTCGATGGTCAAGCGCCCGCCATCCGGCATCGCATCGCGCGCGTTGACCACCAGATTCAGCGCCACTTGTTCGATTTGGCTGGGGTCCGCTTTCACTCGGCCCAGATGCGCGCCGGGCAGAAACACCAGTTCGATATTGGCGCCAATCACGCGCGAAACCATTTTAATCATCCCGGCGACGACCTCGTTCAAGTCCAGAACGCGGGGCTGCAGTACCTGCATGCGGCTGAAGGCCAGCAACTGGCGCGTCAGCCCGGCAGCGCGCTCGGCAGCCTGCTGAATCTGCTCGACGTTCTGACGCGCGGGATTCTGGCGATCCGCCGGGCCTCCGGGCAATCGGTCCAGAAGCATTTCGGCATGGCCCTTCACCACCATCAGCAGATTATTGAAATCATGCGCAACGCCTCCGGCCAGTTCTCCGATCGCCTGCATCTTTTGTGACTGCCGTAGCTGATCCGCGAGCTGCTTGCGATCGGTGATATCCAACGCCACGCCGATCACTCCGATAATTTCGCCGTCGGTGCCGCGCAGCGGCCGGACGTGGGATTCGAAGACACGTTTCTGCCAGTGCAATTCATAGGTCAGCGATTCGCCTGCCAGCGCCCGGCGGTGCGCGGCGATGGAGGCGTGCTGCGGGTCGTCCGTTTGAAAGTATTCGGCAAGGGTCTTGCCGGTGAGTCCTCCGGATTTGACTCCCAGCGTTTCCAGGCCGGAGCCGACGCCTGAGGTGTAACGCAGATTCTTGTCCGTGGTCCACAGGACGGCCGGCATGCGCTCGATCATCATGCCCAAGCGGGCGCGGCCTTCGTGGCGCTCAGTCTGCGATTTCTCGAGGTCTTCCAGCATCCCGTTGATGGCGACGCCCAGGAAGGCCAGTTCGTCCTGGCCCGGTACATCCAGTCGCGCTGCCAGATCGCCGCTTGCGCCGATCTGCGTAACGCTTTCGGCAAGGTTGGCGATGCGCGATATCACGAAGCGTTCCAGCAAGTACAGCATGGCCGCGCCGAACACGAAACCGGTGGCAATCAGTAATAGCAGGAACTGCACCAGGCTCGCGCGCCCCTGTTCGTAGATCGTCCGGGGCAGCAACACGCGGAGAATCAGCGCGGGCTGGCCGTAAATGTCGTTTAACTGCTCATAGGCCGCCAACGATTCGTTTTCAACGGGGCGGATGAAGATAGGGCGGCCTTTGGAGAATGCGCCGGCCGCCGCGCTGAACTCGTGATTCAGAGCTCCTGCGGCCGGCATCCGCGCTTCGATCTGCATCAGCGTGACGTCGCTCAAATGTTGAATTTCCGCCGCATCGAGCAGACGGCCCATGACCATGATCCCGGCCATCGGCCCGGAGGAATTGCTGGTGAGAATCGGCCGGGAAGCGACGAGTGTTGCGCCCCCCGGCAGATCAATGATCCCCCCGATCTTGTTTTGGGGTTCTCGCAGACTCAGCAGCAAGGAGCCGGGCTTCAAGTGGTCATCTAGGCCCGCCGGAAGGGGCGCTTCACCGCCTTGAACCAGATTGAAACCTTTGGAGAAGAGCCTGCGTCCGTGCGCATCGAAGATGACCACGAAACTGATTTTGAGCTGCTCGAAGGTAGTGTTGGGAAATTCAGTCTTGACGTAGGTGGGCCGGCGTCCCTGCGCGTAGTCGTAAGTCAGGTCCCAGGAGCCGTATTCACTGGCGGTTTGATCGAGCTTGCTGAGCTCGTTGTCCAGGCCACTGGAAGCGCGGGCGACATTTTCTCGGGCGAAGTTCTCTTCCAGTTTGGCGAAGCCGCGCATCAACAAAATGCGCGACAACAGATACAAGCCGCCGACCATCCCGACCATAATGATGCCAATGATCAGCAGCGTTTTGCGCCGCAGGGAAGAAGGCACGCGCAGTTGGGCGATCTGGAGGGGTCCCAAGACAGGCCTCAATTTCAATTATATCGGCTGCGGGGGGCTGGCGGCATCGGCCGTGCCCTAGTCGTACACGGCCCGCTCCGGGCGCTGGGAAGGAAAGAATGGCAGCCGGATGCCCAGAAGGTTTATCCTCGATGCATCTCGCCGAGGGTGAGGGGGCATCCGTTGTTACAGCGCCCATATCGCCCACTGCTGAGGGGTCTTATGACCAAGAGTCCGCTCCACTTGCAGCACGCCCTTTTACTGGTCCTCGTGGCAGGATGCGCGGTTCCAGCGGCGGCGCAGGACGCGGGACCGATGCCGCCAGCTCCTGTGAGCCAAGCCCCGGCGCAGAAGGCGCAGGATCCAGCCGCTAGCGCACCTGTGTCGGCAAACGCGCCCCCCACTGCATCAGGGACCGGCAGCGCGACTGCGCCAGCGCCCGCAGCGCACAGCACAACGCCAGCCCCGACCGCTAAGATCGAAGTGCCCGCCGGCACGCACATCCCTCTGGTCCTACATAATGCGATCTCCACGCGGAGCGCGCGCCCGGGCGACCCGGTGTATTTTGAGACCCTTTTTCCGGTCATGATTGATGGAAAGGTGGTGATCCCGGCAGGTTCCTACGTCAGCGGCGAAGTCACCGAATCCAAGCGGCCGGGCCGGGTGAAAGGACGCGGCGAGCTGATGATCAAGCTGACCACCATGATTTTGCCCAACGCCTACATGGTGAATCTCAACGCGGTTCCCAGCAACGCCGGTACGGGCGGAAACGAAACGACGGACAGCGAGGGCAAAATCGTCGGAGATTCAGAGAAGGGACACGACATCGGAACGGTGGCAAAGACCACGGCGGCTGGCGCGGGCATCGGTGGCCTGGCGACGCAAACTGGAAAGGGCGTGGGAATCGGCGCAGGTGTCGGAGCTGTGATCGGGTTGGCGGCGGTGTTGCTGACCCGTGGGCCGGACGCGGAAATGCCTCGAGGTTCCACCGTCGAAGCGGTGATTGATCGCTCGCTTTATCTGGAAGCCGATAAAGTGCAGTTCACCAGCCCCGGCCAGGCTTCTTCGCTCGCGGGGCCGCCCAATCGCGAGCCTGTGCGCAACCGCGATCCCTTTTAGATTCTCGGTTGTTGCTTACTCACATCCTCGGCCCGACGAGTGTCGAGTGCTCGTTCCCGGTTTGCGCAACATTTCTGGTGCCTGCGTATGCGGGAGCCGATTCAAGCGCCGGAAGCGTTGCGATTGGCACGCGCGCGCGATGTAGTGGCGGCGAAACGCAGGGGCGAAAAGGCCCCAGTGTCGAAATTTGGTTTTCCCGTGACGATCCAGTCGCGCACGATTTTTGCAGTGACGGGCGCGAGAAGAATTCCGTTGCGATAGTGCCCGGTAGCCACCCACAGGCCTTCCGTACCTGTGGGTCCGATGATTGGCAAATGATCCGGGGTGTCCGGCCGCAGACCGGCCCACTCCTCGACGATTTCCGCGTCGGCCAGGCCCGGCGCCAGCTCGAACACGGCGTCCAGAATTCGCCGAATGCCCTGCGGCGTCACCTGCTTTGCAAATCCCGCATCCTCCAGCGTACTTCCGGCGACGATGCGACCGTCGCGCCGCGGCACCAGGTAGGCGTGCTGCGAGCGCAGGACCCTTTTCAATTTCACCGCTCGCGACCGTAGCGCCAGCATTTGGCCGCGCACGGGATGTACCGGTGCGAAATGCCGCAGTTCTCGATTTGGTGCGGGTGCAGCGTCTTCGATCATGCCGCAAAAGCTTCCCGCCGCGACGACCACCAGTTTCGAGGCGATTTTCTCGCCGCGGGCAATCACGCCGGCGCACGAGCCGCCCTCGTAGAGCACCGCATCCACTGCGCAGCCCGCGCGAATCTCGGCGCCGCGCCGCTTCGCGGCTGCGAGGATGGACTCGACGAGCAGTCGCGGATCGAGAGTGGCCTCTTCGGGAAGCCACGCGACCTTGCCCGCATTTTGCCCCAGCGACGGTTCCTGCACACGCGCGGCTTCCGACGGCAACGCTTCCGCTCGTAATTTCAGGCGGCGATATTCCTCGAGCAGCTCATCGCGCGCGGCTTCTCCTCGCGGACCGGGAAAAATCTCGAAGGTGCCTTCGCGCGCGAAATCCGTGCGTTGCCCGGACGTCTCCTCGATGGCTGCGATGAATTGAGGATAGAGTCGCAGGCTTTCTTTTCCGAGCGGAACCAGCGGCAATGCGTCGGGAGAGTCCGGCCCTGGCGAGAGCATTCCGGCGGCGGCCCAGGAAGCTTCGCGGCCGGGGTCTTGCCGATCGAGCAGCGCGACACGCAATTTTTCGGACGCCAACTCGAAAGCGATCGAACCGCCGATCACGCCACCGCCGACGACGATTACGTCGAACGCGCTCACGCACTCATATTATCAGGAATCTGCGTGTGGACATCGTTGCGCCGACTGGCGCGGGTTGGAAGGTGATGGGCTCGTTAATCTGTGCCGCCACCAAGAATCAGGTTCGAGCCGCCGCGCTGCCAAACGCAGCAACACCGGTCCTGCGACCACGCCGGGCGCCAGGCTACAGGGAATCAACCAGTTCCATCGAGAGCAGGCGCGCCTTGTGCGCCAAAGTCTGCGCGCGCGACCAGTCCCCGCTTTTGCCGGCGTCTTCGGATTGACCCAGGAAGCTGCGAATCTTTTCGACCAGGTCGCCTTGGGCGGCATTCAAGACCTTGCCGTTTGCCTGTTGTAAATTTTGCCGGGCCACGTTGGCATCTTCGCCGGTGCTGCGCTGCAGGCTGGCTTGATCGCCGGGGGAAAGTTGAGGCGATATCTGCGGCGCAGGCGTCCGCGCCGGCTGCTCTGCCGCCGCATCCGCGGAAGCCTCGCTGGGCTGTTTGTGCGGCGGGGGCAACGGTTTGGCGTGCTCCGGTTCCACCGGCAGGGGCGCGACGGCGGTGGCCGTAGGAGTCGGCGGTGGCGCCACGGTCTCCACGGGCGGGGTAGCGTCGGTATCCGGCGCGATATTCGTGATGGGCTTGGAATCGGCGGTGGGCGGGGG
>JBAQJS010000104.1:0-1947 GCA_049300435.1 Candidatus Acidiferrales bacterium
GCCTCGTAGAGTCGAAGATGCTTCCAAAGTTTGTCCACCTCCGCAGCCTCAAAGTTGTAGACCGAAAATTGCAGCTCTTCTTCCAGCCGAATCTCGCCATAAGTCACCGCGCGTCCCGTCTTCGGGTCGCGCGCCCACACAATGTCGTAAATCGAGTCCACGTCCTGCAGAAACGCAGCAATCCTCTCCAGCCCGTAGGTAATCTCACCGCTGATCGGGTCCAGGTCGATGCTGCCGCACTGCTGGAAGTACGTAAACTGCGTCACCTCCAACCCATCCAGCATCACCTGCCAGCCAATGCCCCACGCGCCCAGCGTCGGAGACTCCCAGTTATCTTCCTCAAACTTGATGTCGTGTTCCGCCAGGTCAATCCCAATCGCCTCCAGCGAAGCCAGGTACACCTCCTGAATATCCGCTGGAGGCGGCTTCAAAATCACCTGGAACTGCGTGTGCTTATACAGCCGGTTGGGATTCTCCCCATACCGCCCATCCGCCGGCCTTCGCGAAGGCTGCGCGTAAGCAATCTGCACCGGCTTCGGCCCCAGCACCCGCAAAAACGTGTCGGGAGACATGGTTCCAGCGCCCAATTCCACATCGTAGGGCTGTTGCAGCACGCAGCCGCGCTCCGCCCAAAAGCTCTGCAGGCGAAACAGCAGTTCCTGAAACGTAAGAGGGGCAGTTTTTACCGGAGAGGTCGAAGTCGAGAGAGTAGCGGGCACTGTTTTGCTTTCCGTAGGGTTAAAGAAACAAGACAAAACTAAGATTTGCGGCTGAATACTGCTTCAAATTCTAAATGAGTTTCTTTGCCGCCTTTTCCGGCAGCGCCTTCAGCCCCAACTCCGCCAATCCCGGAAGCCCCATGCTCGCCCGCACCGCGTCTGCCGCGTAGGCCAATTCCTTCGGGTCCAGATTTTCATCAATCTGCACTTCATACTCATAAAACGGAGTAATCGGAATCCCATCCAGCAGCGCCCGCTCCGAAATCACCCGATACGTCCGCTTGCGAATAATCCCCCGTCGCGAGTTGCTCTCGATCTGCTCAAAGCTCAGCCCCTGGATCGCAGCTTCCTTCCCCTGCTGGAACGACTCCGCCTTCTCCGACCGCAGCCGCTCCTCAAACGCATTCAGCCGCCGGTGATGCACCGTCCACAAGTAGGTCAGCGGAACCGCAGCCGCAAATCCCACCGCAAACCACACGCATCCCCAAAACAGACTCATACCCTGACCATCCAGTCTCAAATCATAAACAAACAGGCTCGTAACCTGTAAGGAACTACCCCGGAGTCTTCACCTTATTCCGCAGCATCACAGCCGCCTTCTCCAGCCGCATCGTCCGCGTCTCCTCTTTCTTCGCATCTGAAATCCAACGGCAATATTCCTTGCGATGCGTATAGCTCAGCGAATCAAAAAACTCTCCCATCCCCTCCCGCTCGATCACCAGCGCAAGCTCCGCCGGAACCTCCAGCGTCCGTTCCGCCTCATCCTTCCACACCACAACATCCAGCGCATCGCCCATACCCTTGCCCAGCTCCGCGCGAATCGCCTTCGACACCGGCAGCATATGCTGCGGATGTCCATACTTGATCAGCGATCCCGCATACGCAATGCCGCCCAACGTCGCCTTCACCGGAACCTTCCCCTTCGTCCCGAACTCCCTCTCTGTGTCGTAAGGAAACAAAACAAATGCGCCGCCCATATTCGCCGGCTCAATCTTCGCCGTGAACCGGTATTTCTTCACCGCCATCGCGCACCTCCCTGCTCTCTATCCAAGCTGCCGCAGCGCCTGAACCGACCGTAGCCTTCGCTCCAAATGCCGCTCCAATCCCTGCAGCGCAAATCTTCGCAAATCAGCAGCCCTGTTCTTCGGCCACTCCTCCGCGGCCAAAACCGCAATCGGTTCGCGAAACATCCGCGCCGCAACCCGCAGCGACTCCGCCGACAACGCCC
>JBAQJS010000105.1:0-24926 GCA_049300435.1 Candidatus Acidiferrales bacterium
AGACTAGCACGAGCTCGCAAGTTGTTGTAAATTAAAAGTCTACTTGCCCGTTCCCCGGTAGCTCAATGGTAGAGCATTCGGCTGTTAACCGAAGGGTTGCTAGTTCGAATCTAGCCCGGGGAGCCAACTTCTCGTTCTTGTTCAATCAGTTACAGACAGCTATTTTCACCTCCTCCGTTTGGGGGGCCTGACTGTCACGAAAATGTAACGCTGCCCGCTTTCCGTACAGTCTTTTGTTTGCCTTGTCCATCGCGTTGCGAACCTGGTCGGCCATTCCCAACTGGTAGTGACGCTTGGTCTCTGGGCTCGTGTGGCGCATGGCGCGCTGCACCACCGCGTCCGGTGCTACTTCGCTGAGACGAGTACAAAAAACGTGCCGGAGGTTGTAGATCGGGAACGGCGGCACGCCCGCGCGTTTCAACGTTGTTTTCCAAGCGGTTTTCACCGTCGAGATCGGCCGGTTGGACAGAACCGGACTCGGGAAGATGTACTCGCTCTTTGAAGCTCCTTCCTGTTTCCATGCCTGCAAAACGTCGCAAGCATATTGGGATAAAGGAATGGGCTCCGCCGAACCGGGAGTTTTCACGTTGTTGTTCAAGCGGATCAACCTGCCTTCAAAATCCACTTGGGACCAACGCAGTGAAAAGCCCTCGCTGTAGGTTCTTCCTCCGGTTTGAGCGAGCAGAATGATCGCAACGCGAAGATAGACGGGGGCTGCGTCAAGAATTCGCCGTTCTTCTTCGAGTGTGAGCATCCTTCGTGTCGGCCTTTCGCGAAGCTCATTGAAGTGTTTGACCTCCGCAGCGGGGTTTTCCGGGATGTACCTCCGCTTCGTGGCGAAGTCGAGCATGCACTTCAAGCACTCGAGCTCACGATTGACCGTCGCTCCTTTGACCGTCTGGTTGGGGTTGTGTTTCGATGGCTGTTGCCGGCGTTGATCACGGTATGCCTCGATCAGCGCTACCGTGATGCTGTCCAGCTTGCGATCACCGAAAAACAACTTCAGATTGTTGATAGACGAACGGTGACCCTTGACGGTGTTTTCCGTCAGACTGGCAAAGTGTGAACGCTCGAACTCTTCGCACAGCAGTCCGAACCTGATCCGTTTGCCGGGCCACCCGACCTTGAACAGCCCCATTGCGATCTCGCCTTCCCTTCGTTTCCAGATCTTCTTGGCGAGTTCTTTGCTGGTCGTCTTGGTCGATTCAAAGTACCGCTCTTCGTTCATTGTGTACGTCATCCACCAGAAGCGTGAAGCCTGTCTCTGATAGAGTCCCATCAGCGCTCCTCTGATTTGCCGGAGCGGGGCGCCGTCGGAATTATACTGCGCTCGGAGTGAAACGGACGAGCGGGACGCACGCGGCGGGTTTTAAATTCATCGAGACTCGACAGTCGATACTGAAGTCGCCCGCAGAACTTGCGTGACTCGATTTCCCGGTGTTCGGAATAGCGATAGAGAGTGCTTCGGGCGACGCCCAGATATTCGGCCGCTGCCGTGTGTTCGAGCCAGGAATCAGCGATTTCAAGAGGCACATTTCGGGGACCCGTTGGAAGCACCAATGGTTCCCGAGACGAAAGCGCTGCTATCAGTTTCTGCAGCGCCTCGATGACAGGCTCCTCGGTGGTCGGAATCACAACGACGTAGGCGCAGCCGGCCGGTTCGTTTGTGAGCCGATTTGCTCGATCAGTGCTGCCGGGCGGATTAGTAGCCGTTTCCATCGTTGCCTCATAGCCTTGTTCGGTCACGATCAATTGGCTCGAAATCCGGAGGGCGCGGTGGCGGACTTGGATCGCGCGGAACGGCACGCTCACTTGAAACAGTTTGGCGGCGCAGTTCTGCCTGTGCCTTCGTGACCGTGAGACGAGCGTAGTAGTCCGGATCGGCCTTATCCTCTGCGCGATAGTCGGCTATCTTGCGTATCACTTCCTCGGCAGCGTCGCCGCGCGCGAGAGCGCGCTTCGCATAAGCCCAGTCCGCTTCGGACTGGCTCCGATGTCCAAGCGGCATTTTTTGCGTGGGCCCGGAATCATCTCCCCGATGCCGTGGGGCGTCGGGCGAATCTTGGTATGCCGCAAAATCGCGAAGGTGATAAATCTGGTCCGTTTCCTGAAGCGCCCGCACCAGAAAGTGGTCGTTGTATTTTCGATTTACGAATCCCGGTAGGCGCAATACGCGGGTTATATCCGTCGCGGCGATGTCACCTCGAAACGCTGTTGCCAGAGACCGTAGAACCGATTCGGCCTGGTCCTGGTTGAGACCGTCGACTCGCCAGATGACCTGGTGTTTCTCCCGAGAGGTATCCAGCACGAAATTGGGGGTGGGAATATCTCCGGACGTCCGTATGGCCTGAAGTGACGCAGTGGCACCTTCATCCAGATCAAGATACAGATGACGGACCTCGCGGATGTTCTCCTTCGTCCGGTTGTACGAGTTGTCCTTGATGGGGTTCATTCCGAGAAAGATGTCCGCGCCACCCTGGTTCTGTTCGTTGAGCCAATACAGAAACAGCGGGCTTGCGATTGCCTCCGCGGCGAGGATGCGTTGCAGGGTTTGCTTGCGAGTGCGGTTCCGCACAAGTACGGCGACGCGGTCTTGGGGCAAATGGAGCGAGAGGACGTATTCCGATGCCGAAAGCATCCGTGGAAAGAATGGCGCCGAATTCGTCATGGGTTGTCCCGAGGTGCGAGGTAGATCGCGCAGAAATCGAACAGGTCGGCGTCGGGATCGTAGCTCTTGATTTCCAGGACTTCGGAGATAAACCGCCGTCCCGGGCGGCGCTCGATTTGCACGACCACATTCAGGGAATCTCCAATGTTGGTCTTGACGGCGCGGTATGGAAGCTCGACGCCGCTCTGCAGCACACAACTTGTAAAGCGCGCGAGACCTTGTTTCGCGGAACTGGCGTGGATTGTGGAGAGAGTTCCGGAATGGCCCGTGTTCAAGAGTTGCAGAAGATCAAACGCTTCGCCGGACCGGATTTCACCTAACAAAATCCGATCGGGGCGATGGCGGAGAGCGGCTTTGAGAAGGTCACGAATCGAGACGGCGGGTATGCCGTTCTGTTCCCGGCGTGCCTCGAAACGGACGAGATTTTCGTGGTGCAGTTGAATCTCCGCGGTGTCTTCAATGAGCAGGATGCGCTCGTCCGGGGGAATGAATTTCCCGAGCGCGGTCAACAATGTCGTCTTACCGGTCCCGGTACCCCCGCTCAATAAAATATTGCGCTTTTGCAACACATAGTCCTCGAGCCGATTTGCGACGGTACAGTCGAGTGTTCCACCACGGATCAGATCTTCGAGTTCGAAACGACGGGCATTGAACTTGCGAATGGTCAGTGTGACGCCGCCGAGACTGCACGGAGGGATGACAGCCGCGACACGGCTTCCGTCCGGCAGGCGTGAATCGAGTATCGGTTTTGCCTCTGAAATGTCATCTCCCAAACGGCGGGCGATGTTCTTCACCGCAACGATGAGTGCCCTTTCGCCGAGAGTGATACCGGCAGCCCGTTCAATGAAACCGTTCCGCTCGATGAAGACACGGTCCGGGCCGTTGACCATGATCTCGCTGACGCTGTCGTCGAGGATGAGGTGCTCGATGGGCTTCAAAAACGGAAGAATGGCTTCAAACCCGTTCATCAGAGCGCTCCATCCTGCAGCTGCTTGAAATAAGACTTGTTGGGGTCGTTGTAGTAGGGCTTCAGATAGCAAAAGGACGGCGGAATTGGATTCAAGCCGTCGTAGGCGATGACCACGGACTGGGCGTTGCGCAGTTCAGTGAACGTCTTCATGTCAAACCGGAAGTCGGTCTGCGTGTTGTAGCTCTTCGAAGCGGTGATGTTGGCGCGGTGAGAGAGCGTATTCCCCGTCAGCAAACTTACCCGGGCATCGTGGCCGCTTTCCGAGAGGTTGTAGCTGACTTTCAGCCGGTCTTCCCGCCCGCACAGCTCACTCGCGGTTTTCGCCGAAAAGTCATCGGAGAGCGTCAGGAAGATCTTCGTCCGGAAGGTCTGGAGCAACGTCCGCCAGCTCTCTCCTGGCAGCGCGGATCGCAGCGAACTAATGCTCTGCGTGGCGACGATCGGGATGCACTTGGGCTGGCGAGACAGACTGAAGAACTTTTCGTCGCCCGTCGGGTCGCTTTCTCCCACGGTCGCAAAGTGCTGGTATTCGTCGCAGAGGAAGAGAACCTGGCGGAAGTGTTTGTCGGGGTTTGTCTCGATCTCGGGCACGCGATTCAGGACCGCGCGCTCAAAATCGAGCTTCATCATCACGCCGATCGCCTTAGCGAGGCCAGGGTTCATACCGATGGGAAAATTGAGGGCGCAGACCTTGCCTGCCTCGATCAACCAAGAGAACGACGGCAAAGGCTTTCCGTAGCGATTTCCAGCATTCATTTGCGGATCGTAACACTCCCGTTTCGGACAAAAGACGCGCTTCACTTTGGGGCTATCGTCGAAGAGCGAAAGAAAGACGGAAATGCCTTCTACGATCGACGTACGGAGCTTCGGCTCAATTCTTCGCCAGTCCTCGGTAAACCAGCGCTTCACGGCCTCCAGCTGCGCAAGTTTGTCCGGATCAGCGTAGGCAGGGTCGAGAACGCTTCGCGACTCGAAGGAAATTCCTTTGGTTCGCAGCAACTTCCGCAGCTCGGGCGTGGCTTCAGCCACATAGCAGTTCTCGCTTGACCGATGCTCGAAACCCAACCCTGCAAGGTCCGCGGCCCGCTCGCCAAACAACTGTGTAGTCACCGCGACAAAATGCCGGCCCATGACGATCCCCTCTGCCTCTTGAATTCGTTGATCGAGGAGAGGCGGCGAGATAGCGCACTCGTAGACATTGAAGAGGGTGACGTAGTCGTAGGCGACCTTATGAAGTAGGATCACGAATTTGACGAGATTGGTGTAGGCCTGTTGCCAAAAGGGTTCTTTGCCGCGGCCGAACAGGTTGTTTAGTAAGGACGCGATGTTGAAGGCAAGGGCATAGGCGTCCAAATCGTTGTGAAGAGGGTTGTAGCGGAATTCCGAGTCGAGACTGATCTCGATGTAGTCCTCGCCTCGCCCTTGGCGTTCCAGAATCTGTTTCACTTTTCTGCAAAAGTCGCCCTTCACTTCCAGGACGAGGCCTCCAATCCGCTGCGCCGGGTCGTCAGCTTTGTAAGCCAGGATCTGCTCGGTGTAAGGGTACATGCAGCACGAAGTCTTTCCGCTCCCGACAGCGCCCAAGACAGCGATGCCGGTGAACAGTCCGCGTTCTGGAATGACTAGCCAATGAGGGGTATCGGATGGGCCTGGGCGCCGCTGGTTGTGTATTTCTCCCAAGACGATAAATAGGTCGTCTCGCTTGTGCGGTTCGGGATACGGGGGGAGCCGTCCAGCCACGATGTGACGACGAAACCTGAGAGTGCCAATGTAGAGAGCCGACAGGACTCCCAGATAGGCGATGTAGGGTGTCGTGAAAAGGGCCACGTTGTAGAGCCAGCGAAAGCTCAAGAAGACATGCGGCGCTCGCATGGCGACGACCCGGAGGAACACCTGGTCTTCAGGGAAAGGCCGGCCATAAAACAGGACCATTCCCGTAGCCATGGCCAATATCGCGGCGACAAAGTTCCGCGATGCGAGGACACGACGCATCATGATCTCTCCGGTCTCTCGGATTGAGGCCGCGCGACGGTGTCCGTGCGAGCTTTGCGCCCTTCGCGCCACTTGCGGTAATCCTGGTCACGCCAGAGGGTTCTCTTCAATACGGAGTTGACCACGTGATCCGGGCTGCTCTCGATGAACTGCGCGTAGTCGTCCAGGAGTGCGCTGACGGGTTCCTCCATATGAACTTCCCTCGTGAGAATCGCTGGTGCTTTCTTAATGATGGGCATTGCTGTCTCCTTCGAAGTAAATTGCGAATGTTTGATCCGTAGAGGTGGAAAGAAACTACAGGCACCGGATACGGTGCCTCAGGGCGGGAGCGACCCAATGCGCTTTTTGGGCGGCTGAAAGCCGAAAAAGTGGGGTCGCTCCCGCCCGTTTTGGTAGTTTTCCGGCTGTCACTCTTGATTTTCGTTTCGGCCGGAGCTCGATCGGTCAGCAGCATGCGGGGCCACGAGGTGAAGATGCTGGTGAAGAACGATGTGAAGAGTGTCATATTTACCTTCTTCACCGGTTTTCCTCCGTTCCGTCCTCGGAAGGGCCAATAGCTCGCAGGGTTTGCGTGTCGAATTGAAAGATATGCGGCTTGTCGCTCCCGCGCAGGTCTTCGCGGATTTCGGCGTCGGCGACACGTCCTGCTTTCCAAGCGCGGTACAGATGTTCGAAACGCGCGCCCGCGAAACGCTCTTTGGCGAGATTCCGAAAGATCAAGTCTGCTTCGGTCAGAGACGTGTACTTTGCGAAATCCCAGGCCTTGCGAATCCCGAAATACCGCAGGAGATCCTCTGCGGGGTTGGATGAGAGAGGAATCGTGACAAGATCGCGGAACAGTTCCGAAGCTTCGGCGAAATGGGCGTCCGTCGGTGCCAGAAAGAGAAATCGGAACTCGGAAAGCTCTCGAAAAAGCGGCAGATACATTTGGAGGTGATGTACGAATCCAGTGAGGTTCGCCTCGGCATCCTGAATATAGGTCAGCGTCAAGATCCGTGAACTGGACGAAGAGGGTGAAAAGAACATTGGATAGCGGTCCACGAAATACCGGACGGTCGGCGCGACGGTGTGGCGTCCGGTGTAGGTTTTCGAGGGCAGATGCTGTTTGGGCAGTTTCAGTTCCGTGGAAAAATACGCGACCTTGTCGGGCTCCGTTTCGAGGTACTGGAGATCGAGATTCCCCAGCACGAAGTCGAGCATCGCGATGCGGGTCCGGATGTATTCGACTTCGTGCTCGCGGCGATTGCGGAGATTTTCCCTGCCAATCTGGCGATAGACCTTCCGTGAGAACAGATGGTAAGCCGCCCCGCCTTTGGCGAAACGATACGTTCGTGCGTGCCGGTGCGCCCGGAGTTTGTTCCAGAAGAGCATCGTTCGTTTGCCCCAGGAAGCTCCGGTAAAGCCCAGGAACTGGCGCGCCAGAAAGTATCCCGAATGAGTGGCGACGAGATAGAGAAAGCGGGCCTCCGCTTCGGTATACCCGAGGGCTTGGAGGGCGTCGATCTGTGTTCGAGGGAGGTTCATAGAGAGAGTATTTTTGCCGTGATTTCGCTTTCATCGAGAACCCGCCGGAGCCGCGCAGTATCCTCGCGTCGCGCATACAGAGAAAAGCCGGCTTTTGCTTTTTCACCCAAGGCACGCGGTCTGTAGTTACGGGTCGCAAGTTCCAGGTCGACGTGCTGTCGTTCCATCTCCGATGTGTCGTACTCGACCCGCAGGTCCGGCACGGGTATCTTGCCGCCTACCACCGATAATCCATGCCGCTCGGCGATCAGCTCCAGGGCCTCCGCGGACCGGCCTTCCGCGTCGAGAGCTGCGAGATCGCGATTGAGATTCCGTTTCAGTTCGTAGTCCAGAATCACGCGCGTCGGACTACCGCCCGCCGATTCGATTCGCTCGACTTCCGCTTGATACAGGCGGTAGAGGTCTGCATCGTGTTTGGCTTCGCGTGGCTTGGCAAATCCGTGATAAATGGCCTGGTCATCTGGCACACGCCCCGATTTCCTGAGAAGGCGGGATGCGCGTTTGGTCAAGGCGAAGAGACGAGTCGTGTTGTTCCGGCCGGCGGGAAGCCGCCTTTCGGCTAGAAGAGACTGTTGCTTGAGGCGGCGGATTTCGCGTTCCATGCGTTCGGCGTCGCCACCATAACTGACGCGAGCGAGATCAAGAGCGGCGATGACGCGAAACGTTCCTACTTCGGCCAGGGTGTGGAGTTCCGAATCGCGTAGGAAATAGGTCCGGTCGCGCGTGTAGTGGGCGCGCGGGGAATCGAGCGCCTCTGGCACCCGCTGATTTCTTGTCGAACGACCAGCGGCTCGAACTTCGTCCGAAGGATTTTCCACTTGCTCCATCGACCGGGCACCTACTTGGGATTGAAAGTCGAATGGGCCGTGGGAGCGCCGAATACCTTCGCCGCGCTCGTCTTGCGGATCGATCGAATAGGAGTCACGGGACATCGTGCGACACTCCCGGGTCGTCTTCGGGCGCCGGCATTTCCACCTGACCGACTTGGAATTGGCGGTCCAGGTGAGACAGCTTGCGCCCGGTATCCTTGAGGAAGAACTTCCGTTGCAGGAGGAGCGCTGCGCCGAACACGTTTGCGAAGAGCACGGCAAACGCGGCCAGCAGTGTCGGCCCATACGACTGAATCAGCACGCTCTTGTAGGGAGCCATAAACTTCAACTGGTCGAGAAGCCAGAATCCGTAGGCGAGCAGGATGGCGATGGTCAGCAGAAGTGCATTCGCAATCATCTTGAAATCCTCGGTTTTCGTGCAGTTGTTTCCACAAGACAATGGGGTTTGCGGGAGCGGGCGGAACGCGGAGCGAAAAGGAGGCCCTTCTGAGGCGCGCCGGTTGTTCTGGTGGCGGACGCCCGTGAGTGGGGACGTGGCCGTCCGGAGGACCGTAGCTGCCGCATCAGGTTGACGGTGGCGTGCCGAGGTTGGGCCGAGTGTGCCCTGCGTCCGCCCGCGACCTCTTGGGTTTGCCGGTGGATGGGGTTCCTCATTTGAAGGCCTGGTCTTCGCGGAAGTACGTGATCGTCATCCCGAGCGGATTGATGGGGATCAGTTCGTTGGGCACCTGCGATTTGAAAACGAAGACAAAGTTCGCGGTGTACAGATCGCGTTTCAGCTCGCTGTGGTCCACGGGTGAGTAATAGACCATATAGAAGTCGACGCGCGCGCGGAAGGGCGGGGTCTGCATCTCTTCGAGCGCCACTTTCTGTACGTCGACGTCGATCTCGGGCGCGGCCGTATTGGTGATGAATTTCTTGATGATGTCGCCTTTCCGGTAGGCGTCGAGAATGCCGTCGGCGAGCTTGCCGTCGAGGAAGTAGAGGGACTTCGAGAAATCGTCCTGAATCGTGTAGCGGTTGCGGCGGTAATAGAGCGCGCAGAACTCGGACAGGAAATACTTCGCTTCGGCGTCCTGCGGTTTGTATTCGAGGTTGTGATAGTTGATGGCTTCGGCACGGCCCAGATCATCGATCCGGATCACGAGGGGGCGAAAATTCTGGAAGGTGCGAATCGTCCGGAGATCGATGAGCGCGAGGGCCACGCAAACGACGGACAGCAGAGCGAGAGCGATCTTGAGATAGGTATTGGTTACCATCGGATCCCCGCAGGATTCGAGATACAAACGCTTGGCGTCATGAAAGCTCGCATCACGGTCCATCACATCACCCGATTGAGGACGGCGGCGGGCGCTTCAAGCAGGCCGGCGGAAGATCCTCCGGCCGTGCCGCTGAAGATGTGGTTCGTAAGCGAAGGGATTTTCAGGAGGACATAGATCGACGCGAGAAACGTTATGAACAGGACCGGAAACCAGGCGACGAGCTGGACTGTGGAAAGAGTGCCTGCGGGCGGGAGGCGGAGCGCGCCGAGCATAAGGTTCCCGATGACATACACGACCGCTGCGGCGATGACTTGGTAGAAGGCGTATTGCAGGAAACAGCGGAACCATCCCCAGAAGAGCCATTCCATCTTCGGAACGATAAAAAACGGAACGAAGACGGGTCCCACCAATACGCAAACCGCAGTAGCGATGAACCCGTAGGCGATGACCACGATGGCGATGGCCTGCGCCGCGGCCAGCAGAATGGTCACGATCACGTAAATCGCCGTTCCGAAGAAGTCTCCCCAACTCGGTGAGTCCATCCGCGACTCGAAGTCGGCAACCTGGGACACCACCGTTTGCAGTTGCGCCTGGTCGATTTGGCTCGACAGAAACTGCGCCTCATCGGTAACGAGATTGTGAAAGCTCGTTCCAACGCCGGGTATGGGCGTGCTGTAGTAATTGACCATCGCGAAGCCAAAGCTGATGGTCAGAAGCAAGCTCGCAAAATGGTCGAACTGGAAGGAGGGCCTGCCGCTGGCAGAGGCGAGAGCGGACTTGATTCCGAACCATGCGATAAGGATCGTGGCGAATGATCGGAAAAGATTCTGGCCCATCGCGTCGAAGAAGCCGAGGTTCCGGGTGAGCAAATTGTTGATCGCCTGAAAGATGTACTGCAGGAAATCGGTTTGCATTGCCGTGAGCTCCTTCGACGCCGGGTATCAATCTCCGCACGCCTACGGCATGCGGAAGTTTTGGAGTGAATCGGTTATGGTTCCGGTTACCTGGGCCATATTGGCGCCCATGCTCGCTTGGCGGTCGATATCGAGGTTGATGGCACTGGCTGTCGAGTCGCGCTGTTGTTTGGCAATGATGGTTTGCTGTTCCAAAAGCGAAGCGAGGAGTTTGTTCGAATCCTGAACGGTGTGGAGGGTCAAGACGCCCGCCGCATTGATCTTGTTCAGGACGGAAATCTCGCTGTTGAGACCCGAGTCGCCCGAGAAGGAGTCGTCTTCGAGATTTCCAATCTGCGTCTGGACGTTGTCGGCGCTACCCCGAATCGCGCCGATGGTCGCCATCGCATTGATGTTCGCGCCATCGGCGAGCTCGATGGACGCGTATTGTGACTGCACGCGCCCCAGTTCCGAAGGATCCATTCCCGAAAGTTCATACGGGTCGTATTGAGATAGCGGCGCGGTGGCCTTCAGGTATCCGGTATTAATGTTGGGAAGCACACCGGTATTGATCCCGTTGATCCAGGAGACCGTATTCCCAAACGTGTTGAGCGAAGTGACGTTTCTCCACTGTGAGAACAACGCGCGGTAACGAGCCGGCATGTTCTTGATGAACTGCGCCATCTGCATGGCGAGGTTCAGCTGGGAAGTGATTTTGGCGTAGCTCTTCTGCAGTTCCGCGAGGTGCTCCTGAAGCTGGTAGTAGCGAAGCAGCGCATTGTGGTAGTTGGTCGGGTCGAAGACCACGCCGTTCCCGAATTGCGCGGTCGCGGTACCAACTCCCAATCCCAACACAAGCAAGCAAATCAGAATCATTCTTTTCATGGCACTCCTCTCCTTTTTGCCTTCACATATCGGAAGGCATTTTGTGGTCAGTGTAATCGGGCAAGGCGAGATCGCCCGAGAGATAGACTTTGACCCGGTGGCCTTCCCGGATGGTCACCGTGGGCATGATGTTCAGGAACTTGTCGAGGATCTGCGCCGAAGACTGCGCGGTGCCCTGCGCGAATCCCTGGCGCATGAGGTCCGAACCGGACGCGTTGAGAGAACCGGCTGTTCCGCCTTCGGCAACTGCGCCGATCGCTCCAATCGCGAGCGAAACTCCGAAGATGCGGAGATAGTGGTTGTTGACCTGGTCCCGCAGCCCGGTGTCGCCGATCTGGTTGAGTCCCTTAAATTGGTCGAGGCTCACAGAATAGCCGTCGGGCATGAGCAGGCGGTGGAATACGACGGCCAGACGCGTCTGGCCGAAGGTGTCGACCTTTTTGGTTTCACCGAGCAACTTCGACCCTGCCGGAATGAGCAAATGCTGGCGGTCGTTCGAATAGACGTCCGTTGAGAGCAGGCACTCGACGGGACCCGCAAAACCTCCATCGAGCCGGTTGATGAGGACGGTTTCCAGGATGGTTCCCTCAAAAAGTACATAGGTCTTTCCTGCCGCCGCGTTCGGGGGGGCAGTCGGCACGGCGGCAGGGTTTCTCGGTTCCTCCTTTCGATCGTGGGTTGATTCCGCGGAATCGCTTCGCGTGGTTGCCGGCGCACCGGGCGCGGGTGAAACCGGGTTCGGTTGCATCTCTTTCAGGAGTTGTGCGACTTGCGGCGAGTCGGGTCCCACCGGAACAAGATTGGGTGTGGCGAGCGCTGTTTCGGGTTCGGGCGCCGGTGCGGCGGGCGGAGCTTTGCGGTAGGTTAGAGCGACGTTCGAAGCAAACAGGGAAACATAGGCGCGCCTCTTGCGCTCCGTCTGAATGGGGTCTTCCGCTCGCTGTTCGGGCAGGTTACCGGACGCGCCCTGCTGCGGCGCCTGCTGCGGATCTTGCGGGCCGGCGCTGAACAAACGAGTCTGCTGAGCGAGTGCCGACTGCGCTACCAATTGTTGGCGCTGTAATTCTTCGATCCGGTTCTGCAGGTCGTTAATCTTGGTTTCGTTCACTTCGAGCGGCGCCTGAACGGGCACGGCGGCCGAGGACGATTTCGCCGGCGTCGGCGGCTTCTTCCCTCCGGTCAGCCACATGATCGCGACCATCAGGAATGCCAGCCCGATGAGCAGCCAGGACTGGACGTTCTTGGGAAGGAGACCTTGTGGCTTGGGAGCTTTTTCTTGTACCTCGACGGGTTGGGTCATCGGTCGTTCCTCACTTCGTGCTCACGCGACGCGCAAACAAGAGTTTCTTTTTGCCAATGGTCAGGTAGCCCGAGTCGATGATTTTGGGCGCGATGTACACGCCATTCTCGAACTGGAAGGAAATCAGATTGGGTTTGCCGTCCTTGATTTCATACAAGGCGGGCTTTTCACGTGCCGCGCACTGGAGGTAGGTGAACGAGTCGTCGTGGTAGATGGCGGAGACGAGAAATGGGTCGCGCGCAGTTTTGGGGTCGAAGGAATAGTCGAACTGAAGCTTCGTCGCGTAGCTCGCGCGGAAACGATTGACCTGCTCGGCCGCTTCGGCTTTCGCGGCGCGTACCTGATCGGCCGTTTGCGACCGCATCGCGTCCATTTCCTTCTTGTACGCCTCGGCCTCACCGGCGCTCACGTAGCCGCGTAGCCCCGTGTTTCCCGCGATTCCCGAGCCTTCCTTCGGTTCGATAAAAATCTTGAGATCGGGCTCGACATTCGGCTGGTCGCTGATTTCGGTCAGCAAGAAGGAATAGACGTGCCCACTCGCGGTAATCAGATTGAGATTGCTGCGGATGCCGGCCTGGGCCGGATGGACGTAACAGAGGTTGTGGGCGCCGTTGATGATCCAGAATTCCTTGTCGCCGGTCGTAAAGTCGAGGATCTCCTCGTCTTCCGGTAGGACGATGAGTGTGGAGAATCGGAGTTTGGCGTGAACCGCAACAATATCTTCCTTCGAATACTTGACGACACGCGCGGCCTGGTCGGCTGCGGCGCGCGCAGGCGAGCAGCGGAAGGCCACAAAGCCTAAAACAGCGATTGCTACAAGACGAACAAAGCCCCACTGCCGCGGAATGCCAATGCGTTGTTTCATAGTCCGCTCCTTTTTGAAAATGTCAGCGTTTGGAATAAGTCCTGTCGCGGCCGGCGTACGTCGAGACAATCCACAAGGTCAAGACGAGAACGGCGGAGAGGATTCCCGCGAGTGCAAAGAATTCTGGGTACGGCGTTTGGTACTTTTCTGCCCAGCCGAGCAGACGGAGGACAAGTATCACGGCTCTCCTCCTGCGAGGGTTTCGAGACCTTTCTCGAAACCGTATGCCTCGAACGCCTCTTTTCGTTTCTTGTTGTCGTAGGGATCGTTGGTGTACAGCCAATAGCTTTTCGGATCGACGTTGAGATTCGCGACCTTACCGAGCTCCGGGGTCTTGATCAAGAATTGCTGCTTGGGGACAAGGCCGGAAATGAGCTCGACTTCGTTTTCGTTCAGGTGGAACTGCCGACGGTACAGTTCCCTGTCCATATCCGGATTCGCGAGAAAGATTTTGGTGGCGCAGCTTTCAATGATGACGTCGAGGATGTCGGAGCGTCTGAGTTCGTCGAGCGATTGCGTTGACAGAACCATCGCGGCGTTGTGCTTGCGCCAGGTCTTGAGGGCTTCCACCACATATCGCTGGATGGCGGGGTTTTTCAAAAACACCCAGGCCTCGTCGATGAAAAAGGCTTTGAAAACCGAGCTGATCTGGCGGTTCGCGATAGCGGCGTTGGCGCGGTGCAGGATGTAGAAGAGCAGCGGCTCCAGGAGTTCCGGGTACTGGCTCATGCGCTGGAAGTCGAAGCACTGAAAGCGGGAAAAGGAAATGGTGTCTTCCGGATTGTCGAAGAGAAATCCGAACTGGCCGCCGCGGGTCCACTTGGATAGCCGGTTCGCCGTGTCGCGCCTGAGCGTGTTCGCCAGCACGCTGAGCGTGCGCAATGTGGGGTCTATGGAATATAAGTTCTCGATTTGCTGGAACAGGTCACGCTCGGTAGCGGGGTCCAGCTCACCCGCCTTCGGCCCTTGCATCAACACTTTCAGGAAAAGGGCCAGGAAGTCGAAGTTTTCCTTGGTGGGCCGCAGTGAAAACGGATTAATTCTGAAATCCCCGGAATCCAGGCCCACGCGAACATAGGAGCCGCCGAAAAGCTGCGTGAGGCTTTCAAAACTTCCGCCCAGATCGAAGATGAACGTGTGCGGATCGTATTTCTGAAGATTGGTGATGAGGAAATTCAGCAGGAAACTTTTCCCGGCGCCCGTCCGCCCAAGAATCATAGTGTGAGCCACGTCGCGGTAGTGGAGATTCAAGTAGTAAGGCGTGCGGTGATTGGTCTCGAGAACCGCGAGATATTCCTCGCGGAGATGGGCGTTGCGTTGCTCGCCACAGTGAAGCGTGAAGAGAAACGAGAAATCCGCATAATTGGTATTGAGCAAGTACAGGCAACGCAGGTTGAAGGCGTGATTGCCAGGAACCGCCGCAAGAAAGGCGTTCAGGAGATTGTATTTCTCTTCATAGAGCTGGGCGTCGTGGACACTGAAGACCTTGTAGAACTCGGCGCAGGCCCGGTCGACCTTGGCCATTTCGAGGTCGTAGATGACGACCGTAAGCGAAAACCGGCCGAAGTAGTTGCCGTGCAGTTCGATCTCCTGAATGGCGTCGCCCAGCTCCCGCACCTGGGATTCCTTGGAATCGTCGAGGAGCACGTCTTGCATGGGAGCGTCGTTGAGGCTGACCTGGCTGGCGAAGGAACGTTTGGTGTTATGGAAATGGCGGCGTCTTGACTGGATCGCGCGGCGCATCTTGCCGGAATCTTCCTTTTTCCATTCGGTCACGACGTAATAATTGGCTTCGACTTCGAGCAGCCGTTTGAAGATGAGCGGAAAGCTCTGGGCGGAAGGTTCTTTGAGCGTTAAAACCTTGACGTAGTAATCATCCACGCGCAGAAATCCGCGGTGGCATTCGATGGGAGATTCAGGGAGGAAATAATCAAGGAAGGTGTCGTATTTGAGTCTTGCTAGTTCCAGTTTGTCGGGGGCGAAGTTGAGCGTGCGCTTGAGAACGCCGAAGGCCTCCTGTTTGTCGAGCAAGCGCACGGTGAGAAAGTCGCTGACTTGCAGGATGAAGCCGCGCGCCTTCTGCAGTAGCGCGGCCTGAGCGCCGCTGACGTGCTGGCCCAAGGTTACGACTTGCTTGCGCGAGGAGAAATGTGCGTGCAGGTCGGCAAGAGCCTTCCGCGGATTTTTCGGAAGCTCGGCGAGCGCACTTCCGAGTTTGTGCGCCGCCTGAAATCCCTGCAACAACACCACGTAATAGACGGACAAAGAAAACAGCGTGTCGGCCTTGCTCGCGAGATAGGCGATGCGATTCTTGATCGCGGTGTTCACGATGGGGTTGGCATAGAGCTTGTACGGGATCGCTTGGTTGTTCTGTTTGAACAGGTATTGGTAGAGGCGGTAGCGTTCGTCGAACAGCTTGAGAGCTGATTCCAGGCGTTTCGTTAAACCATCGATGGATGCGTCGTCCAGACACTCATAGTCCACGCCGCGTACTTCCAAAATGACGCCCACTTCCCCGCTCTTGGTAAGAAAAACCTGCGGACCAATGAATCCGTAGAGATTGATCTGCTCGCCCAGCGAGCCGGCGTCGTTGTAGTTTTTGAAGATTCGGCTAAGCCTGAGCATGGCCATCCCTTCGGATTTGAATGGGAGCGAATTTCATCGGGTCGTACTGCGGGCACAGCCTTGCGGCGCGCAGCAGAAAGCGCAGGATCTGGGGGTCGGTTTGCGTGGCCCACCGTGCCAGGAAGTAAAGCAACAGAAACATCAGCAACCCACCTAACAGACTGTTCAGCAGATTGAAAGTTGCAGCGCCCAGGCACATGGCGAAGAAGAACAGCTTTCGTTCGGCCCCCAAAATGGTAAGAGGCCGGTACAGCGAACGACGGACTCGGTTGATCCTTCTTGCTTCCGCCATGAGTTTCTCCGTGCCGAGCACCATTCAGTTGCCGGGAAAAAGCCACGCCAGGAAATTCACCGCGGCGATGGCCATGCCAACACCAAAGAGCACGCCGGCGAGTACACGCTTCGATCCGCCTTCCCCGAAAGCGAAGGTCAGGCCGGCCACGACGATGGCGACAAGCGAGAGTCCGCGAGCGATGGTGCTGGTGAAGGCCGTCTCTAGAACGTTGACGGCGTTCTCCCAGGGCGAATTGCCGGCTCCTTGCGCGAAGGCAGGTGCAGCGAGAAGAAGCGTGAAACCCAGGGTGGTGAGCAGTGTACGCAGCCAGGAGCTGTTGAGATATGTGCGAAGCAGTCGCTTCATGTTCGGGTTCTCCCTGTCTTTTCCGAATCCTGATGAGGGGCCGTTGAGAGGGAGTTCCCGCTGGCTGCGGCTCGCAGAATGAAAACGGGTAGCGATTGAGGAGACACGACTGTCCGCGCCGGTTCCTGGACATCCCCCGTCCAGGCACACTTGGAGCGTTTGCTCCGAGTACAGCGTTATCCCACAATCGCGTCCGTCCCTTCGTGCGGGCCGCACGCGAGACAGGGCCCCTTATCGAAGGAATCAGCCGAGCCCTGTCGGCGGGAGTTAACCGGCGAGAACTCCCCTCGCACTACTAATCAGCCACGGAAAACAAAAACGGACCGGGTACCAGAGAAACATTTTTTCGCCCGAGCCTGAGAGTAGGCGAAGCGGCCGAAACGTGCAGACAAAAGGACTTTCGCGAGTAACCAATTTCATCGAGAAAACAGTTTCAGTTGTTCAGGCTCGCGCGGCCGTGGTCTTCGGGCAATACGGCGGAGTCGATCGAGAAGGCGCTGGATACGATGCCGGATCGCTACGACAGAATGGCCGCTGCGGCGCGCGAGCTCGGGGCCGGAGACGCCTTCGAGCTTGAACTGAGTCAACAGTTCCCGTTCTGCCGAGGAAAGCCATCCCCGGCGCTCGCAGTCATCGAGAAAGTGTTGCAGCAAGATTTTCGAGCGGGAATCCTCCACGCGGAGATCGGACTCAAGAATGCCGGTTGCAGTTCCATCCATTTCATTCCGCAATGAGATCCGGGATTCGCGGATGGCCCAGCGAAACGCGCTGCGGCGTATCTTTCGTGCGATGGTGAAGGCCAGGTGCGAGTGGCGTGACTGGAGTTCCTGCGACGGAAGAAATTCCAGCAGACTCGCAAACAGGTGTTGGGCGGCATCATCGCGGGCGATTGCCGGAAATGCGATGGTAACCTGCGTTGCTGTTCGGTGCATGGTCGGAATGAAGGCCAGCAGCAAGAGACCGTGCCTCATCGGACCGAGCGGCGCGTCGCTGCTTGGCTCCAACAGTTCAAGAAGGATCCGGTCGGACAACGAGTTCTGTTCCTGATCCTGCTGACCGTGAAGGTGCTGGATCAGTGCCAGGGCACTTGGAAACGCGGACAGGGTTTGGTTGCACGCAGTGAACAACCGGAATTCTTCCCGGCTGCGAACCTCATTCAGTTCGGCGATGAGGCTCGATTCCAACCGACAAATTAGACAGCCACAGTTGGACCCGACCATCATGGGAATGCTCCGGCGTGCTGGGCCGATCCCCGTCTGCGATCGAAAGGGGAACGCTCCCTCTCTGTTTACAAACGTGGTTCGGGCGTTACGGCGGCAGGGGGGATGAGCCAGCCGTTTTCGGGATCAGTGCCATTGATAAGGCCGAATCCCTCCCGCGAGTGGTCGGAACCGGCGAGTCGCCCACGGTGGAACGATGTTGCTGCGCGACACACGCGAGAAGGGAAATTCCTTCTGTTCGGTCGGAGAGGCGGCCAGCACAAGAAACGGGCCCCGGCTCTCGCCGGGGCCCGGTCCAATCGAGCTTCAGAACGGAACGTCACCCGACGGTTCGGGAGTTTCCTCAGAAGCCGTGGAACCGGAAGTGATCGCATCCGGTTCCGGCTCGCCGCGGTCGAGCCTGCGCACGGAGTCGGCGCGAATCGACCAAGAAGTAATCTTGATCGTTTCCGCTTTCTTGCCTTTGCCCGGACGCTGGTAGATCGAGCTGATGAGGCTGCCTTCGACCAGAACGTGCGAGCCCTTCTTGAGGTTGTCGAGCGCGTACTGCGCGAGACGCGTGCGGAAGATCGCGACCCGGTGCCACTCGGTCTTGGAGAGCCATTCGTCTTCGGTGTTCGTCCAGGAACGCTGCGTCGCGACTGAAAGCACGGTGAACTTCGTGCCGTTGCCCTTCGCTTGGCGCTGCTCGGGATCGGCTCCGAGGAATCCTACGATTGTTACGGAATTGAGGTACATGTCTTTCTCCTTTTTTTGCCCCATTTTCCTGAGGCACCCAAAAGCGAGGGCCGCTGCTCCCAAGGCGAGCGGCTGCATTCCGGGAGGGACCCAAACGAATCAAGGGGAGGAACCGGGAAAGCAGAAGACGCGAAGCTGCCGGGCGCAGGAATTGGCCCGAAGCCGTGCCCAGGAAAAGGAGCGGCAGAAAAAGGCTATGGGGCGGACTCGGTAACAATCGCTGGAGCGTCGGAGTAAGGCAGACAACTTAGGATGGACAAGGGCCGGAACGGGCATGCGATGGGAAGACGGGCGCGGCGTCTGGACGGCGGGCGAACGGTCAAGATAGCAGGCTTGCTATCGCCAATACGGCAAGAGCCAGCAACGCTCCCGCCGCGATTGCGAACAGGAACCAATCGAATCGCAGACGTCGTTTGGGGCCCTCCAGCATGTATTCGGAGAGATTTGGTTGAAAAATTGATTCCGGTGGCTGATGTACGACGCGAGGCATAGGAACATCTTACAGGAGGCGTAGATATTAGAGACCTTATGTACCGTAACGGTACATATCAGATGGGCGCCCATGTCGCGCGAGTTGCGAGCGCAATCAGGATGCTTCGCAAACGTAGAACCGAAGCGCGCAACAGGGGGTAAGAAGAACAGTCTGGTCTGAATCGCCGGTGGTTATCGGGGGCGAGATTCCCGCCCGCGGCACCTGGTTCTTGCCAGTGCTGTTCAAGAGCTTGCTGCGCCGTGGGGCAAGCGCGGTTGCTTGTCTTTTTGGACTGAGCACGAGTGCCCTTGTCCGCAACTGCACAAGCGGACGGCGAGCGTGGAGGCTATTCGCATCGGCGGGCCAGCTGGAGCAGGTTCGTGCCAACGCGCAGCAATCGGGTGAGATTCCTCCGTGTCGCGATGGCGGAAAATGCGGCGCTGGCTGCGAAGTCTGCGGATGGGCCCCTGCTGGTACGTTCTCAACCTTCGTAGTGAGCGGGCCGAATTCACCGTCGACGTGAATCTCATGCACATTTTCAGTTCCACCCGGCGCAGCGATGATCCGCACACGCACGGAGATCGCAGCGATAGGATCGATGGCCAAGCGAAGCGAGGCCGCCACGTTGGAGGTCGCCGGGAAGGCCCGCGCCGCTTTCCCGGCGAGACCCTCGAAGATGAGGGTGTCTTCCCGGTAGTTACCAAGCGGCAGGACGCGCTCCCTTACATACTTGGATTCCTTGAGGGCGGCGACGGGCTCACCGCGCGAGAGAGCCGGTTGGCCTGCGGTCCGGGAGCAATCGCGCAAGGGCACTGCGGGTTTTGCGAAACGACGGTACACTGGCTCGAGAAATCGGGGTGACGGCCGATGATTCCAGTATGGTCGTACTGGACTGTTTTTGATGCTCTCGAGCGGAAGTTCGAAGCAAGGCGCCGGGTCGACCGAAAATGGGATGCCATTCTTACCGGTCTGCTGTTCGCCCGGCCATCGAGCAAACTTGTCGCGGAGGAGATTCTGCCGGATTTAGGCTACTTCCATCATCGCTCCGGGGAAAACGTTGATTTCTTTTGTGCCGGCTTTTCTCGCTACACCCGCGGACGTAGATACCCTGACGAGAAAAGGATTCCGTCTGCGGATGCTCCCCAACCGTCCTGGTTTTACAGCGATATCGCTTTCAACGAATTCCGCCGCGAACTCGCGGCGGAGGCCGATTGGGAATACAGCGGCGATCCCGAGCTGGTCCTCACGAATGCGGAGTTTGACACGCGCAGGGGAAGAACACTTCTCGATTTCGGAAGGAGCATTAAACTGAATCTGGAGAAGGCCAAGACTGGTGGCGCCATTGTAAGCGTAGCGAATTTATTCGAGAAAATATTCCGTTTTGCCGAAACACAGCGCGGAGATGATCCAACCTGGGGTCTGAGCGACAAGCTGGCGCTCGATACGGGTCAAAACGCCCCATGGAACTTGGTTGTGGGATTTCTTGCCGAGTCGGTTCGCACGGACACGCAAAGGGTTCGGCATTTCCTCGTCACGGATTTATCCGCTAAGTGAGCGCGTTCGCTGCGCCGGTCATTCCAGAAATCAAACAATGCGCCGTTCGGCCCAAAGATCAAGCGGACCGGACGAAGCGCGAAGAGTTAGGGGAGCAAGGCTGCCTTGCGGGCGAGTGGTGCGCCGAATTCCGCGTGCTCGGGCAGATCTTCGGAAACGGCCAAGACGCAATCGCAGCCTTCGGTCGCCATGATGTCTGCGGAATAGATTGTATCGATGGCTTCGCCCGAGCGTTTCCGGAAGCGAGTGATGCGGTTCCTCACGCGGCCGTGCTGGCGGATCTCCTCCAGCATCCGCCCCCGTTCGTTCGGGTCGTCCCAGATTCCGATATCAAATACCGTGCGGCCGAGGACTTCGCCGCGCGCGTAACCATATCGCCGCTCGAACGCCTCGTTCACGTCAAGGAAGCGACCCTCGTGCACGGTCGTTATGGAAAAAGCGATGGGGCTCGAACGGAAGACACGGCTGAATTTCTCCTCGGAGAGCACCCGACCCTGCTCCGCATGCCGCAAAGCATTCTGCGTTTGCTCGAGATCCGCGAGGCGTTGCTCGAGCTCCGCGCTATAAATTTCCGCGCGTTCATAGAGGCGCGCATTTTGAATAGCAACGGCGGCGGGAATCGCAAGCGACTTTGCCAACCGCAAATGATCTGGTGAGAATGCCTGCGGGCGCGTAGCCCCGAGTGACAGCAGTCCGAGCACACGCTGTGAAGCAACGAGCGGTATGCAAAGCCAAGAGCGCATCTGCGCATAACCCTTGAAAGCTTGCCACTGGTGCTCGGTGCTGGTGTCCGGGAGGAGCACAGCGGCGCGGGTGGTGAGAACCTGCATCAGAAACCGGTTGTCACGGGCGTCGCAGGTTGGCGGACATTTTGCAAGACGCCGGGTTGATTCCGGGCGATGCATTTCCCGGGCGAGGAACAGATGCGTATCGGTTTCGACCAGCAGAACCCGCGCCGACTCACAGGGGATTAGTTTCAGAAGCGATTGAAGCAAAGTGTCCAAGACATAGTCCATGCTGAGGTTTTGCGTGAGGGCCAGGGTGGTCTTGCGGAAGGCATCGGCTTCGGCCGACGCCGATTCCGCGAGGGCAAGATTCCTCGCCATTTGTTCCTCGGCCGATTTCCGTGCGGTAATATCCTGCGCGGTCCCCACCAGGCGGCGCACGACGCCGGCTGCATCCCGGACGGGAAAGCCGTGAACCAAGACCCAGCGGACCGTCCGATCAGGCCGGATGATCCGGAACTCTTCGTCGATGTGGCCGGTCTCGCCCGCTTCTTCCAGGCGGGTCAGGACGCGAACGCGGTCCTCGGGGTGAAATAGCTCCTGGTAGGAAATGGGATTCGCGCGAAGCGTTTCCAGAGAACGGCCCGTGACCGTCTCATACGCGGGATTGATGGAGATGACGTGCTTGGTCTCTGCGTCGACCATCCAATAGACTTCCTGAATATTGTCGGCCATTTGCCGGAAGCGTTCGTCGCTCTCGCTCAGCGCCCTTTCGGCCTCGCGCCGGAGAGAGATGTCGCGCAGGATGGCCACGTGACGGCCCGGCAGGTAGTTCGCCTTCACCGTGTACTCAACGACGAGGGTTTCGCCGCTTCGCCGGGCAATCTCGATTTCGCCGTGACCGGAGTCCCGGCCAAGGAACGGGTCCAGGGCATTCTCGGAGCTGTGCGCAGGCGAATAGAACTTCTGAATCGCGTGACCTATCAAGTCTTGGCGCATGGTTCCGAACAGCGCGAGGGCTGCAGGGTTCGCTTCCAGGCAAATCCCCTGGTCGCCCAGAATCACAATGGCATCAGGGACGCTATCGAAGACGGATTCGAACTCGCGTTCCGCCGCTTCCAGAACGCGCACGGTGTCACCGTGCGCCAGGCGAGCCCTGAGCAAGAAGCGCACATGAAGCGCGATCGCTACACAGAGGGTGAGAAGGACCAGCGTCAGGAGCGCCGAAGTCGAGCGGCCGTTGTAGTCTTGTGGCAGGAACGCAACCGCAGAGAGAGCCACGATGCCGAGCGCGATGATAACCCCACCGGCCCGCGCCCGGCGCCTGTCGAGCGACTGTCGGTCAACAGAGGGAGATTTCGTCATCGCGATACTCTCGACAGTCGTCAGTACTACGGACGGTATAACCCAGTTACGACTCAATGTCGTCATCGTTCCGAGAAGATGCTACGCCGGGACTTTACCGAGAGTCAATAAGAGCGATGATAGGTGCGGTAGGGCCCAGCGCGTCGCGAAGGGAGTGCTTTTCCTCGTCTGAAGGTAAATACATAAGGCAATCGGTTTGCGACTGGCATACAAGGTTTGCTGTATCTCAAGGCAAACTGTACGACTACCGAACCTGCTGTCCTCGGCCGCTCGTCGGCGCTTGCGGAGTTGGTCCTTCCGAAGAATCTTCCCTTGCGCTTCTTGGTCAGAAGAATTCAAGGTTTTCGGAAGGCGATCGTGATGGTATCGCGCTTGGCAAACGGGCGCAGGCCGCGCCCTCGGCCAGAGTGGGCCACTTGCGAGAGGACCTGCCAGCCTTGGCTCAACATCTTCCCGACGTGAGCGTCCATCTTTTCCATGCTGAAGAGCCTTTGCCGGTGGAAGGTTCCGTACCAGCTTCGCTCGTAGGTGAAGGATTTGACCTGCAGCTGAAAACAGTCCGAGTACCTGCCTCGAAACCGGACCTCCCGTTTCAGTTTACGGAGCAGCCTGGACGGTTGTACCACGCGTTCTCAAGAATTTTCTGGAAGCCATGCCGACAACCATGCGTTGCGCGCCATAAGAGAGAAGGTCATAGCGCCAGGCTGCCTCCTTACGGAGGCGTAATTCCGGAGAGAATCTCGGTGCTCACTTGTTGGATGTGGCGAAGCGACTGAGCGAGGGTGTCTTTATCGCCGTTGTAGAGCTTCACGTAATCGCAAGACGCAGAATTGGTTTCGAGCCCGATGGCCTGACCGACCACAAAAGCGACCGCCTCAGCTTCCGTCTCCCGGACGCGCTTCGTGGTTTCGGAGCGGCGGGCGGAGAAGTGCAGCCGCGCATGCGCAAGCTCATGCGTGAGCACGTGGAATTCCTCGGCGCGCGTCATGTCTGGCAGCAAAGTGATTTTCCCCGCCGAGCATTGCCCTTGCGCGGGAAGAATACTCGTTGAATATTCCAGTACGCATCCCGATCGCGAAACCAGCGACTTCAAGCGTGCGAGATATTCTCCTGGATTGCCATCGAACCGAGACAATGACGGAAGCGGATCTCCCTCGGTGTCCGCGACATCAAAGACCACGGCCGCGCGATAGCCAACCAGCCTCTCCCGCTCCGTCTCGATGCCGCGGTCACCTGCATCCACAGTCTTCCGCACGAGCGGCGCAAAGATCACGATGTCCTTTGCGCCCCGCACGACCTGGCGATGCAGTTTGCGCCAGGTCTGGTGGCCCGCGACGTGGGTCGCATTGGGACGCTGGGTCATGATGAGCAGAATGTTGCTCGCGCTATGGCGATGAAACTTCCCCATCGCTGCGAGATAGTTGTGCAGCACTTCGCTTTCACCTTGCGCAAGACGTTCCGACAGATCTTGAAGAGCCTTGCTTGCAACTTCCCTGGCTTGCTCGATGTTCATCTTCGTTCTCCTGTTTCGGGGACTTCCTGGCCCCTTCACAGGGAGCGGAGGGGACAAGGACCCGAAACAGAGAACGAAAGCACGGGCAGGAACCGAACCGGCCGGCGCGAGCCGCACGCGCGAGTGCCACGGCCCCCCGGGTGGCATGAGCCGTGCTAGCGCAGGCCGGAGAAGTCAAACGCGAAGGTCCTACTCGCAGAGCGCAGCGGAGGGTGACAGGAATTCGGTTTCAAACCGATGCTTGAGCGACGGCGTTGCTTAGCAAATGATCGGATGCGGGGTTCGTTAGAACTTGGTTGAGTGAGCTAAGAGCAGCGTCGCTCGGTCGAGAGCGCCGAGAGAGCTATACCGCAAACGCGGTTCGAGGGAGTTTGGGAGCAGACTCTCAGGCCACTCGGACGATTAACGTTAATCGGACATCTGATTTCCACATACTACTTGCAAACTGAATAAGACATCCCAAGGGCACGGGATTGGTTTAACGCGATGTCTCATGTAGATTGTTTTCGGAGGATCCATGAGCATATTGGCAGCAATCAGACGTGAAGAGAAGAAGGTAAAAAAGCAGTTGGCCAAGCTGCAGCATGATTTGATTGGTTTGCAATCGGCCGCCAAGGCTCTGGGCAAGACGGCAAGCCGAGACATCACCGATGCGAAGAAGCGCGTCCTGTCGGCGAAAGGGAGAGCCAAGATCTCGAAAGCTATGAAAGAACGCTGGGCAAAGGTCAAAGCGCAAGCGAAAAAAGCTGCCGACTAATTGACCTGACTGGGGTTTTTTATACCAGCGGGAGTGAGAGAGAATTCACTCTGGAGGGAAGCTGGTATGCCGATGAACAAATACAAGCCGGAACAGATCGTGACGTTGTTGCGGCAGGTTGAAGTGGA
>JBAQJS010000106.1:0-24700 GCA_049300435.1 Candidatus Acidiferrales bacterium
GTACGCGATTGACGTCAATCGCGCGGCGGTGAACTCGCCCATCGGCGAGCGCACCTTCGATTTCCCCAGGAAATCGCAGGTGGAATTGCCGGACCTTAAGGCTCTCTTCAAGGAAATTGACGCCAACCAGCAGGCCCTCGACAAAATCAAGGAAAACTACGCCGGCTCGAAGATCGAGGAAGAAACCGATTTCGACGGCAGCGGCAAGCCGAAAAAACCCGAGGTCCGTGAGTCCACGTTCTTCTATCTGCACGGTACCGAAGTCTCGACTCTGGTGAAGCTCGACGGCCAGCCGCTCAGCCCCGAGGCCCAGAAAAAAGAAAACGCCCGCGTGCTGAAGCAAATTGACGAATTGGAGAAAAGCGCGAACAAGAAGGAAACTCAGGCCGAAAAAGACAAGCAGGCGGAGAAGGAAGAAAATGACGAAGACGTCTCCATTGACACTTTCCTGCGCGCTTGCGAGTTCGTCAATCCGCGCCGCGAACGTTTCCGCGGCCAGGATGTGCTGGTTTTCGACTTCGAACCCAATCCCGAATTCAAAGCGCGCACCCTCATGGAAAAAATCGCGCAGAAACTCGGTGGCGTGATCTGGATTGATGAAAACGCGCACGACGTGGTGCGCCTCGACGCGTTTTTCGTCAGCAATCTGAAACTGGCCGGCGGCCTGCTCGCCGATTTGCAGAAGGGCACGCGCGTCATCCTCGAGCAAACCTACGTGAACAATGAGGTGTGGCTCCCCACCTACGAAGAAGTGCACATAGACCTGCGCTTTCTGCTGGTGAAGGGGATCAAGGTGGACGGCACCACGCGCTATTTCGATTACAAGAAATTCAGCGTCGAAACCATCTCGTCCATCGGCCAGCCGAAGGGCGCCGCCGCTACCGCGCCCGCCCCTGCTGCAGTGCCTGCAAATGCTCCCGCGAGGCCGCCCGCCGAGCCGCAGCCATAGCGTTCGCCCCATCAAAATCGGCCAAAACGCGCCCAAGCCGGCCCAATCCGCCGCGCAGCCTCGCCCCGCGCGGCTCCCAGGCCGTCCCCGGCGTTTTCCACATAAGTTGCTGACTGCGCGCCAGTTGGTACCCCTGTACTCTTGACCCCGACTGCGCCAAAGCTCATAGTCCGGCAGAGCCTGACGGAACGGCTCAAACGATTCCATGAAGGAACTCTTCCGAATATCGGCTGATTTTGCGTGGCTTTCCGGCGCTGGGTCGCGCCGTCGAAGGACAGGTATTATCCACGAAACCGGGCTGGACACGCGCCCGAACACCCGCCCATTTTCTGCTATTCTCGGGAGAAGTCTGCCGTGTCCTTGATAGGGAGCGCTGGGTTGTTGAGCCACCTCAATATGAGTGCGGTCGTGCTGCTGGCGGGCGCATTTCTGCTCGGGTTGTTTTTCGCCTACGTGTATCAGCAGAAGCGCCAGGCGTACCTGATGGTATGGGCCGCGGCGTGGCTGCTGGTGTCGCTGCATTTCGTGCGCTTCGCGTTCACGCCTGCTGCGATTCTCCCGGCGTGGGTGGACGTCCTCAACGAATGGGTGATGGCCGCCGCCGCGCTGACGTTCTACTGTTCGGCGCGGATGTACGCGCGCCTGGCGCTTTCCGTTCGTAATATTGCTTTGGCGGCGATCGTCGCCGCGCTCTGGTCCTTCGCTTATCCGCGCGATTGGATCGCGATTCCCCTCGGCTTCGGCGTGGCCGTCGTCTTTTTCCTCAGCGCGCAGATTTTCTGGCAGGAAGGCCACAAACAGGAATCGCGCGCCGATAAGCTGCTGGCCGCGACGTTCGTGGCCACCGGCGTTCTGCGTCTGGTGCTGATCTTCCAGACGCATCTGGGGCCTCTCGCGCGCCTCAATCTGCTGCCGTTCGCGTTCCTCGCGGAAATTGTCGGCGGCGTGCTCATGCTGATGGCCGTGTATGAAGAAGAGCGCCGCCGCGTCGAGCGCAACATGCTGGCGCTTTCCAATCTGAATCTCGCCACGTCCAGCTTTGCCGGCGGCGAAATCCAGAAAATGCTGGCGCAGGCCCTGGATCGCGTGCTGAACGTGGTGCGCATCCCCGCCGGCGCGTTGTGCCTGCACTACGGCGAAGAAAATGGCCCCACCTCCGTGGTCGTCACCGGGATGGACGATTCCTTCTGCGCGTCGGTGCAGGAAAACGATCTGGACGATTACCTGGTGAAGCTGGTGGCGCGCCTGGGCGGGCTGGTGGTGCTGCGCGACCTGGCGCGAGATTCAAACTGGGTGGCCCTCGAGAAGGAGGAGCCGTTCCGGCGCGTGCGCAAGGCGCTGCTGGCCCAAGGGCTGCGCACCATGGTGGGCATCAGCCTGCAGGCCAAAGATCGCGTCTTCGGATTGCTGCTGCTGGGCACGCCGGACAATCGCAATTTCTCTCCCCCGGAATTGCGCCTGCTGCTGGCGCTGGGCCACCAGATCGGCATGGCCGTCGAGAACAGCTACCTGATTCAGCAGACCGCGCGCCGCAGCGAAGAGCTGCACATCCTGAACGAAATCGGCCGGGCGCTCAGCTCCACGCTCGAGCCGGAGGCGCTCTTTGAGCGCATCTATTCCGAAATGCAGCGCCTGCTGGACGTGAACAGCCTGTTCATCGCCTTCCACGACCGCAAGGCGGAGCAGATTCGCTTCGCAATCGAAGTCGTCGAAGGTGAGCGCCAGCCCGAAAGAGTGCGCCCTGCCGGAAACCATCTGGTCGAATACGTGGTGCGCACCGGCCAGCCGCTGCTCATCCGCGAGCAGTTCGCCCAGGAGACGGCGCGCCTGGGTTTCCAGCCCCGCCGGCAAACCGGCTCGATGTGCGCCGTGCCGCTGATTCTCTATGACCAGCCCATCGGCGTGATGGCCGTGAATAGCAATCAGGAACGCACTTTTGACGAAGGCCACGTCGAGCTGCTCCGCGTGCTGGCCAGCGAAGCCGCCGTGGCCATCGAGAACGCGCGCCTCTTCTCCGAGGAGCAGAAGAAGTCGAAGCAGTTGACCCTCATCAACAACGTCTCCAGCCACGCCATCACCACGCTGAATCCCGAGGAGATGTTGGCCAAGATCGCCGCGGAAATCGAGAGCGCTCTCACCTACGACCACATCGGCATCGCCATTCTGGATTATTCCTCGAAGGAACTGGAAATTCAGGCCGAGGCCGGAGCGCGGCGCGATGCGCTGGGGCGCCGCATCCTGCTGGGAGAAGGCCTGGTGGGCCAGGTGGCCCGCACCGGCCAGATCGCCACCGTCAGCGCCGTCAGCGCCGATTCCCCGCGCCCGGTGCTGCCCGGCACGGTGTCGGCGATTGCTCTGCCCGTCACCTATGCCGAAAGTTTGCTCGGCGTGCTGTACGTCGAGTCCTCGAAGCCCTGCGAATTCGCGGAGGAAGAAGTCCGCCTGCTGCGCACTCTCGCCGACCTGTTCGCCGGCGCGCTGCACAACGCCGTCACCTTCCAGAAAGCGCAGGAGCAGGCCATCACCGACGGCCTCACCGGAGTCAAGACCCACCGTTTCCTGATGGAAGCGCTCTCTTCGGAATGGAAGCGCTCGACGCGCGCCAATCGCCCCTTCGCTCTCGTCCTCATGGACCTGGACCGCTTCAAGTTCGTGAACGATTTCTACGGCCACCTCGAGGGCGACGTGGTGCTGCAGCGCGTCGGCCACATTCTCGAGCAGAATTGCCGCCGCTCGGACGTAGTGGCGCGTTACGGCGGCGACGAATTCGTGATCCTGATGCCCGAAACCAGCGTCGAGCAGGCCATCCAGCTCGCCAGCAAGCTGCGCGGCTGGGTTGCCGCCGACCCGCTGCTGCGCGATAAGAACATCACCGCCAGCTTCGGCATCGCCGGCTTCCCGCTGCACGGCTCCACGCCGCAGGAATTGATTCAGGTCGCGGACTCTTCGATGTACCTCTCGAAGCACCAGGGCGGCAATTCGGTTTCCAGCGCGGAGCAGGGCGATTCCAGCGACAGCAAGCGCTGGAAGAAAGATGTGCTGGAAGCCTATCTGGGCGTCACGCTGAAGCGCCAGTTCTCCACCGGCCCGGACGCTTTCGATGAGATTTACCGCCGCCTGGAGCAGTTCACGCGCTCGCTGATCGAGCACGGCGATGGCGACGCGGACGATCCCGTTCCGCCCGCCGTCGTGGACACGGTCACTTCGCTGGCGCTGGCCATTGACGCCAAGGATCGCTACACCCAGGGCCACTCGCAGAAAGTGGCCGCGTATTCGGTGATGATCGCGCAGGCGCTGAACATGAATCAGGCCGAAGTGGAGGAAATCCGCCTCGCGGGCCTGCTGCACGACATCGGCAAAGTCGGCATTCCGGAAATGATTTTAAACAAGTCCGGCCCGCTCGACGCCATGGAATGGGCCACCATGAAGACCCACACCGAGCTGGGCGCCAAAATACTCGAACCCCTGGCCACCATGAACCGCATTCGCCAGATGGTGCGCCACCATCACGAATTCTACGATGGCTCCGGCTATCCGGACCGCCTGACCGCCGAGCAAATTCCGCTGGGCGCGCGCGTCATCGCCATCGCCGACGCCTACGATACGATCACTTCCGAGCGCACCTACAAGAAGGCGCGCAGCCCCGAAGAAGCCTTCTCCGAACTGGAACGCTGCGCTGCCAATCAATTCGACCCCGAAATCGTCCGCAGCTTCGTAGAAACCATGCGCCGCGCCCCGCGCCCGCAGATCGAAGCTGCCGTTGGCGCGTCGTCCGATTCCGGCGACACCTCCTCCGAACGCTAAATCGCCCGCCGCCCAGGTCCGCACTTGTGGCGGCCTTCAGGCGGGCCGCTGTGAATGCCGAAGCCGCGCTGGTGTGGCGATCAGAAAACATGTTCCCTTTTGCTTCCATGGGCTTGCCGGCTTTCTGAATGCCGGTTTGTTGCGACCAGGATTTCGTGGCGGCGAGCGCTGGAACGCGGCGGCGCGATGTTGCGACCAAAATTAGCGATTGATGATGAAATATTTGTTGATAGGGAAGGAGTTGAGCGAGTTTCCGATTTCCGGACAGTAGCGATTGACAGGGCGTGGCCGGCGATGGCGGCTGGGGGATGCGCGGGCGGGGTTGGATGGTGCGGGGAATGCGCGCTGGGGGCGCTGGTCGGCGTTTTGGGCGGGATTAGAACGGGGTGCGGTTGTTTGTTTTCAGTAGGTTGCGTCATTTTCTAATCCCGGAATCCGAGATTAGAAATGCGCGGATGGGTGGAACGGGGCCGGAGGGCGGGATGGCCGCGCGGGGGGTGGTGAGGGAAGCGGGGCCGCTCATGCATCCTCCTTGTCGGGGCGAAATATGCGCCCGACCGATGATAACACAATCGTGAAGGTACTTAAAGCTGAAAGTGGGGGTGGCGGATGGTCGAGCCGTGCGGGGGCGGTGGAGGGCCAGGTGGGGATCGTTCAACTCGAAAACTCGCGGGAAGGGCACCGCGAGAGGTACGGCGCTTCGCGCCGTCCTTTTTCCCAGCGTTTCCACGCTGGGCTAAGTTATGCCGCGCCTTCGGCGCTGCCCGCAATCAAATCGTTCAGTCGGCGTAGGCACATAAACCACACCATGGCCCCACGTCCGCATTGCGGCTCCCGTGCGATGCTGTTCTAACGTGGTCGTGTCTTTCGCCGAGCTTTCTTGGCAGGGGCTATCAGGGGCGCGACCAGCTTCTCGTAGAGTCCGAAGAGGTACTCGACGCGTTGGCGGTCGTTCTCGAAAGGGTTTGGACGGTAGCAGAGTTCCACCGCACGATCCAATTCACCATGGGCCTTGACCAGCGCGGGAGGCATCGTCAGCGGATCGTAAAGATCCGCCAACGTCGCGTTGGGAAGCGACTCTCACGCATCTAGGACCGCCTTCGCTAGGGCTTCGACAGAGGCACGTTGTCTGGCACCCGGTGCTTGGGGCCACGGGAATGTATTGTAAACCATTGTTCCAGAATATTGATATCGACTTTCTAATCGACCCGCGACTTGCCGCATCCAAGCCATATGCATTACTGACTGCAAAACTCCGAAGAGATAAAGACTTGGTTGGGCAATTATGTAGAGCTTATTGCTCGCAATTATCGCTGGCGGTAGAAAACCAATTGGGATGTAGTTGCGCCGTTCGGACGAAACCTCAGGTATCGCGATATAGTGTGTCGAAGGCTGGGAGATGAAAAAGAAAAGAGTTGGGGTGGCGGCGGCCTGACGTGTTGGCTCCGCGCTGCTTTCGAGCCGAAACTTCCTCACTTCTGCAATACGCCGCATAATTTCTGGCACGGCACGCAACTCAGGCGGATTTGCATCTTTGAGCCATAGACACCAACGATGCTCTCCATTAATGAACTCTTGTGACCCTATAAACTTATGTACAAACCTCTCGATGCTAGGCGCAGTCTCAATGAGTGCGCGTCGCTCGTCGTCTTCCAGGATTAGGTGCCCGCCGTCACTGGGCTTATTTCCGCACCGCATTTCGGGAACATCAGCCAAGGGCTTGGTCCGCTTGGTGATCGTGGTCTCACTGCCGTCCACAAGGTAGGGACTTATATTCTTTGCAGGAAGAGTGGATACTGACTCGCCATCCGACCCGTAGTCGTAGATGCGTTTGTTCGTCGTGTCAAATGCGCCAAAACCGATTATGACGACATGGACGTGCGCTCTCCCGCGGGCTTCGCTTTCCCAGGGAAACGTGCGATGCGCAAAGTGAATTTTGATTGCATACTGAGAAAACAGGACCGGCCACAAGAGAGGAACTTGCTCACCTTGAGTGATGGAATTCGTGGAGACGAACGCTACGGTTATTCGCGAGCCGTGAATGTATTCGGCGGCCTTCCGATACCACGCTGTGACATAGTCAAGGTCCGCAGCGGCCCGTACACCACCGTGAACGGCGAGCAGATCTTGCCGTTGCTCCTCGGTGCGATAGTGCTTCCCTACGAATGGCGGATTTCCTAGGACGTAACTGCATTTGGCGGACGGAAGGATTTTCTTCCAGTCGAGTCGGAGCGCGTTGCCGTACACGATGGTGGGAGACTTCGTTAGCGGCAGGCGCACGAAGTACTGGCCGAACGCTTCCGAAAGTCGAATATTCATCTGGTGATCCATAAGCCATATTGCGACCTCGGCGATTCGCACGGCCCATTCTCTGATTTCGATCCCGAAGAAGGCGTCCACGTCAACGAGAGAGAGGCGATGAATATTGAGTTCCTGCCTCGCGTCACCAAAGAGCAGTTTCAGGATTTCGATTTCGAGCAATCGCAATTCTCGATAGGCGATAACTAGAAAATTGCCACAACCGCAGGCGGGGTCAAGGAATCGCAATGCCGCAATTTTTTCGTGGAACCGTCTCAGCTCGGCCTTGTTGCTCTTGATGCGTTCGAATTCAGCACGCAGTTCATCCAGAAAAAGCGACCGGACAACCTTGAGAATGTCGCGCTCACTGGTGTAATGAGCACCGATTTGGCGGCGTTCTCTCGGCTCCATAACAGCCTGAAAGAGTGATCCGAAAATGGCAGGCGAGATACGCGACCAATCAAAATGCGTACAAGCAAGCAAGGCGTTGCGCATGTCGCGGTTGAAGTCCGCGAATCCGAGACTTTCGGCGAAGAGCTCGCCATTGACGTAAGCGAATGCTGCGAGGGTTTCATCGAGGTTCTTCTGGCGCCTCTCGGGGGGCGTATTAAGGACGTCGAAGAGACGCGCGAGGTGCAAGCCGAGGTCGGAGCCGTCTTCTGCGGTACGATTGAGTACGTAGAGCTTGAAGGATTCGCGCTCGAATATTCCCGTGTCGTCAGCGAAGAGACAAAACAGGATCCGAACAAGAAAGCGTTCGAGCTGATGCCCGGAGTAGCCGCCCACTTCCAACGCGTCGTGGAGGCGACCCATGATTTCAACGGCCTTAATATTGATCGGGTCCTGTTCCTCAAACTTGTGCTGCTTGTAGCCGGGAATGAACGCGAAGGCGTGGATGTATTCGTGAAATTGAGCGAGCGGGAATTCGATGGTGGCGACGCGCCGATTGTCGAAGAGCGGCAAGACGCGCTGGTCTTCCGGTTCGAGGTCGTGAAGGGCGACTCGCGCAAAGTCAGACACGATAACGTAACGGGGTATCTCGTCCATCCGCCCGTCGTTCGCTAGGTCCCGGATGTAACGGAACGCCTGCGACTCGGCCTTGCCGAGATCCCCGCCCAGGCTTTTGTGTTCTACGAGAACAATGCCAGGCCAAAAGAGGTCAATGTAGCCGGAGTCACCGGAGATTTTCTTAACAGGCTCTTCGAAGCTCGCCACAACGCGGCGCCGAATGCCAAAAACGTTAAAGAACTCATTCCAAAATGTCTGCTTTTCCGCCTGCTCGCTTTTGACGCCCGTCCATTCCCTTGAAAATGCGATGGCGCGATGGCGGATCTCATTCCAAGAAAGCGGCATGCGCGGATAATAGCAGAGTCGTAGCTACGGTCGAACGAGGCATTCTGAACGGGAAGGTCCAACAAGTTACGGCGAGCACGTGTCGGAGCCTACACGCCGCTCAAGAAAGTGCTTCGAAGCGTTCGGGATGGCTCTGCCACTGCCGATAGTTCGCGCCTGTAATCTCAACTCTTAGCTTTTGACATTGGACTTCGGTCCGTATCGCTCAATTCCCGTAAACCCCACCGCACGACTGATATCCCAGCACCACAGTAGGCGCGGCGAAATGAATCACGAGCGCCGTAGGTGCGACACGGTCTTGGCCGCTGCCGTTCACCGGCCCCCGAACCCCCGAACCCCTGCGACAACTTGGCGCTGACGTGCGCCCGCGCGCAGGCGGCGCACTGGACGGCCCGCCTAAACCTCGCTACAGTTGAAATCTCACACGCAGAGTCCCGCTTAGGAGCGCCATCATGTCTAAGGCAACCGTGAAATGGATTGGCGGGGAGGAATACGTCGCGACCTTGCCCTCGGGCCACGCTGTGCCGTTCGATGGCACGCACGCTGCCGCCGCTAGCCCGATGGAAATGCTGCTGGGGGCGCTGGGGGCGTGCACTTCGGTGGACGTGGTGATGATCCTGGAAAAAAAGCGGCAGAAGCTGGCCACGCTGGAAGTGGAAATTACCGGCGAGCGCGCCAAGGATCCTCCGCAGGTGTGGACCAAGCTGGATATGGTGTACCGGCTATCGGGCCAGCTCGATGAAAAGGCGGTGCGCGACGCGATTGATCTGAGCCAGAACAAATACTGCTCGGTCGCCGCGATGCTGCGCAAGACGGCTGCGATCACCTATCGCTTCGAGATTCTGCCGGCGCGAAGCTAGCAGGCCGCGCCACAAGACTTTTGTCTCGTGCGCCGCCGGCGCATTGCTCTTGCGCCACGTTGCGCGCGAGCCGCTAGTAGTGTCCTGACATCGTGAATTCATGCCTTAATCGCGGTGAGCAACGTGCTGCGAATCCATTGCGAAAGACTTTGCTTGTTGGCATGAGCTGCCGCAGTAATCGCCTTGAGGCCGTCCGCGTTGAAGCGCACAGGCACAATCCGGCCCTTCGCCTCGCCTTTCGGCATTTTAGGTCGTCCGACCTTCCTAGCTTTCGTCTGTTGGCTCAAGGCTTCTAAACTCCTGAACGGCTGCGGCTCTTTCCGACGCGAACACGCAGACGCATGATTGCGTCGCGGTGAACGCCCGTCATGCACTCAATCTGGCGTAGTCCAGAGCCTTCCGCCAGCGCGCTAATGATTTCTACTTGTTTTTCTGTTTCTAGCGACTTGCCCATTGACCACCTCTCGATGGCAATATGTGTATTACAGTAACTAAGGATTGTCAAGTTGTATTTCCGTGTTACACTTTCTCCGATTCCGAACAGGAGGTAAGCACTGTGACAACTAAAGACGACGCTACTCCCGAAACAAACCAAAGCTCCGAGAATACGAACACTCCACCGCCAGTCGCTCCGCAAAGCCGGCAAGTATTGTCCCGTGCAGAACAGGGTCCACCCGATAATCGCGTCAACACGGCCGTAAATGTTCCGCAGAAACATTGGACTATTGATTGGCTGCCGATCGGTATAAATGCTGCTTTGGCCGTTATCGGAGTGTTCGCGATATGCATTTATGGAGATCAGTTGAGCCAGATGAGAACAGCCAATGAGATCAGCAAAGAATCGCTGGTTTCTGTTCAGAGAGCATTTGTCGGATTTTCTGGTGCTATCATTGGCATGAAAATTCCCGATGGCATCGGAAAGCACATAGTGACGATGCGACTCAACACCCCTTGGATAAACAGTGGCAATACTCCGACTAAAGACGCTGTGAGTCAGGTAAATTGGATTTCGCTTCCCGGTGGACTGCCAGACAATTTCTCTTATCCAGACCTCGCAAATGCTCCCAAGAGCCAATTTGCTCTCGGACCCAAAGTTGCAGGAAATACGACCTTGGACGTGCCTATCGAATACTTTGAAGCAACTAGCAAGAAAACGACTCGACTGTTTGTTTATGGCTGGTTCACGTATCGGGATATTTTCTCTAATACTCCGCTGAGACTTACGGAATTTTGTGATGAGATTATTGATGTAAAAGCAAATTTTCCGCTGAGTGACCCGAACGCCAATGTGACTTGGGGAGTCGCATTGTGCGGTTCTCACAACTGCAATGATGAGCAGTGCGAAGACTATCAGTTGCACGCCAAGCCGAACATTCCAGGGCTCTAGCGACATCTTAGGACACCACCGAGCCGCTGAATTGCTTGTCACGCGCGCGTGCGATTGCATACAATCGCGAGCTGTTCTCTTGGCATCGCCTTTTTCCGTGCTACCGGGGAGAAATGAATGGGGAAGCGCATCGCCGCAAAGATTAGCGGAGTCGCCGGATACGTGCCGCCGCGCGTGGTGAGCAACGCGGATCTCGAGAAGCTGGTGAACACCAGCGACGAATGGATTCGCACGCGCACCGGAATCCGCGAGCGGCACTACGCCGATCCGGGCGTGGCGGCCTCGCATCTGGGAACCGAAGCGGCGCGCAAGGTGCTGGCCGCGCGCGGCGTCAGCCCCGATGAGATTGACATGATCGTGGTGGCCACGGTCACTCCCGATATGTTCTTCCCCGCCACGGCGTGCCTGATACAGGACCGGCTGGGCGCGAAAAACGCCTGGGGCTTCGATCTTTCGGCGGCGTGCTCCGGCTTTTTGTACGCCCTCACGGTGGGGGCGCAATTCGTGGGCGCCGGCACGCACAAGAAAGTGCTGGTGATCGGCAGCGACGTGATGACCTCCATCCTCGATTACACCGACCGCGCCACCTGCGTGCTCTTCGGCGATGGCGCCGGGGCGGTGCTGCTGGAACCCGCCGCATCGGATTCCGAAGGCATCCTCGACTTCCTGCACGACGTGGACGGCTCCGGCGGCTGCAATCTCTACATGCCGGGCGGCGGTTCCCTGCACCCCGCTTCGCAGGAGACGGTGGAAAAGCGCATGCACTACGTGCATCAGGAAGGCGCGCAGGTCTTCAAATACGCGGTGCGGCGGATGAGCGAGCTGGCCGTGGAAATTCTGAAGCGCAACGGGCTCACCAGCAAAGATCTGGCGCTGGTCGTGCCGCACCAGGCCAATCTGCGCATTATTCGCGGCATGCAGGAGCGTCTGGGAGTGGACGATTCCAAAGTGGTTGTGAATATTGACCGCTTCGGAAACACCACGGCCGGCACCATCCCCCTGGGCATGGTGGACGCCGTCGAACAAAAGCGCCTGCGCAAAGGCGACCTGGTCCTGCTGATCGCCGTGGGAGCCGGCTACACCACCGGCGCGGTGCTGATGCGCTGGGCGTACTGAGCCGCGCCGCACGGCTCCGTCCATCCGTTTCGCGTCGGCGAAGCTCTTCGCGCTGCACGGCGGTGCCTGCAAATCAAATCTGCAAAAAAAAGGGCCGGCGCGGTTTGCGCCGGCCCTGGTTAGAATTTAGGCCCGCTAATTGGGTAGCGTGTCCTGATCGAACACGTACAGGAGCGGGTCCGCTTCGTCCCCGAAATCAATGGCGTAGATCTGGCTCCCATTCGTGACGAGGACGTGTGCGCCGCTATCGAAGGATCCGGAGCCGTCGGGATTTACGGTAATAATGCCGTTTCCCGTAGCGCCCGAGGTGTTGGAACTTCCCACCGAGCAGTTGTCGTATATGTTCGTGTAGGTGCCCGTTGCGCCGGTTCCGCTGAATGTGAAATTGCCCACCAGGGAGCCGTTGTCGCCGTCCACGTCTTCCGCCGAGCCGGCCGCGTACGTTCCGGCGATATTTGCGACCGAGTAGGCGGGCGCGGTGGTGGTTCCGAGCGACACCAGCACACCAGTGGAAGAGTTCAGATCGGTACCGACGCTGAAGCCGGTGATGCTTTCACCCGTGTCTCCTCCGGAGGTGAGATAGATCACCGGCGGAGTGTTCAACGAACCGCCGCTCACGCTGGTTCGGCCGCTGGACTCGGTGGCGTAGCTGGCGTTCGTGTACGTCACCGTGTCTGTGGATCCGACGTCGTTCTGATAGAGAGTGATGGAGGGCAGCGCGCCGGCGGAGGTCAGGTTCAAGGTGGCGATTTCAGCGAAGTTGCCGCCGTTATCGTCGTCCCATCCGGTATCGGAAAAGAGATAGTAGCCATTCAGCGGCGCCGCTGCGAAAGAGGCATTCGTTGCGAGCGCGCGGCCCGACAACAGCGGCACGTTGGCAACCGAATCGCTCGAGACGTAGTAGAAATCCGATGCGTCAACCATGTAAATGGTGAAGTCGTAGGTTAACGTGCCGTTCGCGCCGTCCGGGATCGAGTACGTGCCGGTTGCCCGGCCCGTGGTTGTCGAAACTGTGCCGTTGATCTGGCCGGATCCGCCGGACAACTCACCCGACGGTTCGCCGCCCAGGTTCACGTCCGCGACTCCCGAGGAAAAAGCGCCGGAACTATTGGCAAAGGTGCCGGCGATCCCAATTCGGTAATCGAAGTCGTCGCCCAGTCCCCAACCCGAGGTGCCGAACGCGTAATTCGCGTGCAGAGCGCTCAACGCGAACGATGTGGGGTCTTGCAGGTGCATCATGCCTGCGGCGACCGTGCCGCCGCCGGCCGTGTTATCGAACTCCATAATCCGCCCGAGGTGATACACGTGGTTGCCGTCGAGCGCGCCCAGCGCGAAGCTCAGCGTCAGATTTCCCAGCGTGGTCCCAAGCTGTTCCGCGCGCAACTTTGCGCTCCGCTTCCTGCGGCTGCTGGCGTGCTTGGCTGGCGCAGAAACTCCCGCATGGAAGCTGCGCTTCTTCGCGGCCGGCGGCCTGGCGCCCGGCGTCAAACCCGAAAACGCCAGAGACAGGCAGCCGCGCCCGTCGGAGCCGAAAGAATAGGAACTCCCGGCGAGGTTCACCACCAGCGACTGCTGGCCATCGGCAATCTCGGCGTTGTAGTCAAAGTCCGCGGCGGTGATGGTGCCGTCGCCGTTGGGCGTGAAACTGCCGGCAAATGCGACGCCCAGGTCGGTGTCGCCGGCGATGTCAACATAATTGCCCTGTACCAGGAATGCGTACGGGGTCGCCGATGTCAGCGCCGCTTCGTTCCCCCGCGCCGCGCAAGCCGCGGTCGCCGTCCCGATGGTGATCGTCACGTCATACGAGTTGGAATGGCCATTCGCGTCCGTGACGGCCGCCACGGTCATGTACGTTCCCATGGTCGTGGGCGTGCCGGAGACGGTCACGGTGGCCGTGGACGTTCCTGCGGGCGTAACGCCCGGCGGAAGGCCAGTCACTGTCCACGAATAAGGCGCAGTGCCTCCCGACGCGGTCAGCGTCCCTGTGTATGCCAAGCCGACGCTTCCGGAAGCCGGAAAGTTGCCCGAGATCGTCAAAGAATTGTTACCGCTACCGCTGCCTCCGCATCCAATCAGCGCGATCGCGGCGAAAGCCAAGCTCAGGGCAACAAAAATCGAATTCCGGCGCAACATACAGCCTCCTTGATTGAGACGAGCGCAGTATCCGCGCTCTGACGAAAAAATTAATGTGGGGGCCCAAGCTTCAGAAAGCGAATCTTGGCTCTCGGCTGTTAACAGTGGTGTCGCAAGGGAAGAAAGTATTTCAGTCGGATATTAGCGATTTTTGAAAACGAGTCAAGGAGAATTGTAAATTTTCCTCAATCGCCGGAGGTGAACCAAAGGCGCACACGGCAACACGCTGCGGATGGGCGAAATTCCCAAAATAGAATCGCAGCGCCGCGATTCGGGGATTGCGTTGCCCCGCATTAGCGCGGCCGACTGCGCTTAGCGCCCGACGATCACCAGCACTGGATTCGTATCGCTCCTGGTGGTGGTGATCATCACCAGCTTGGTGGGCGAGAGGTAATAAAACGCGCCGGTGAAAGCCGCGGGTGAGGTTAACGTCACCGTGCCGCTGCCGTCGGTTGCGCCGCTGCTGGTGAGCGCGTAGCTCCCGGTAACGGTTTCCGCGGGCGTGTTCGCGGAAGTGGTGCTCTCATCCTGCGTTCCGCTCACCACCGTAGGCGTCACCGAGGCGTCGAAACTGAGATAGCCGGAGAAATTGCGGTCCGCGGTCACGGCCGGCGCGACGGTGCCCTCCACCAGCGAAGTATTCTGCGCGATGAATTGCGTCGTAAAGTTTCCCGCGGGCTTGGATTGCGCGAGGAACTCGCCGGCCATCGGCGCGCCTTGCAACTGGCCCATGACGAAGGCGTCTTGGGAGTCAATGAGGTAGAGAACCGGCTCGAACGCGGTATTGATCTCGAAGCCGGTGTACACGCGTCCATATTGATCACTGGTGTAGGTTACGGAGAAGGGATTGCCGCTCGTTCCGGTCACCGTGCCCGCTTCGTTGTCCACCAGCGAAAGACTGAAGGTCGTCGCTCCCTGCTGCGGCGCGAGCTGCAGCACCGATACGTACGGCACTCCCAGCACCTGGCCGCTCACGCCGCCCGCCATCGGCCCGGTCAGCACCGCGCCAATGAACGGTTGTCCGGTTTGCAGCTTCATTTCCGCGAGGCTGACGTACGGAGTGGTAGCGTTTGCCGCGGTATCCGTCTCGATGAGAAATGCGTCGGTCGCCGAAATCGGATAGACGTCGTAGTCCAAGGCCGAGATCGAGGTACTCAGTTGGAAAGTGCAGTGCGTGGAGTCCGCGCCGGACTGATACGTGCCGGAAAACGGATCGCCGCCGTCGCTGCCCTCCGGAGCGGATCCCGGAACGTTGACATCCCACTCGGCCGGCCCGATGCTTCCCGTGGTGGAAGGCGCGATGGGCGGGAGCGCCGTAAACGATCCCGCAAATCCGATGATTCCCGGGTTATTGAGAGCCGAGCTTTCGTAACCCGAGCCGCCGAACGCGAAATTACCGCTGTAGGTGGTGCTGGCGCCGCTCACCACGCAGGTACTGACGCTCTGCGCCTCCAAACGCCCCGAACCGCGCGTGCCGGTGGAATCGAATTCGATCAGCCGGCCGTGTCCGGAGCCTCCCGTATCAATCGAGAACGCGAAGGTAGGCACGCCGGTGACGTTGGTAAACGTAATCGTGCCGCGTCCATCCATTCCGGCGGTGTAGGTGCCCTTGATGTTCGCGAAATTGCTGCTGCTCTTCAGTGTGGTGAAATCCGCTTCGCCCGCCGTGATATTTCCGTTGCCGTCCGCGGTGAACGCTCCGGCGGCCGCCAGGAAACCGGCGGTGTTGTATCCGCTGAAGCTGAACGCATAATTCCCCGTCAGCAGCGGGAGGTCTTGCACCGGATTCACGGCTAGCGTGAACGTATTGGTGATGATCGCCGCCGGCATTCCGCTGTCGGTCACGGTGATGCCGAAGCTGTAATTGCCTACGGTGGTCGGTGTGCCGGTCAGGTCTCCGCCAGTCAGCGACAATCCCGGCGGCAAATTCGATCCCGTCGCCAGCGTAAATGTGTAGGGCGAATCGCCGCCCGTGGCGGCGAATTGCACGCCCACATACGCCGTTCCCACAGTTCCGGTGGGCAGCGGCGAGGTGGTTGTAAACGCCAGATTGCTCACCACAATCGTCAGCGGCCCGGACGTGCTGGTCGCTCCGGTAGCATCGGTCACGGTCACGGTGATCGTCGCGGAGCCCGCCGTGGTGGCTTTGCCGGTCACGTTCACGGTGTCGGTCTTGCTCGATCCCAGAGTCAAACCTGCCGGAAGCGTTCCGGAAGTGAGCGACCACGCCAGCGGCGGCACACCGCCCGTCGCGGTGATGGGCCCGGTGTAGGGTTGCCCCAAAGTCGCCGTCGGCAGCGTCGTGGTCGTAATCATCGGCGGCGGTTCCACCTTCACCGTGAGCGACGCCGACTGCTTCGGATAATCCACCGAAGTCGCGCTGATCACCACCACCGTTTCCACCGTCACGGTCACCGGCGCCACATAGCTTGCCGTGGTGGATGTATCCTGCGTCAGCGTTCCGGTCATGGCCGGTAGCGCGGTGAAAACCACTCCGCCGTTCAACGCCGTATCGTTCAGCACGCTGGCCGCGATCAGCGGAATGCTCCCGCCCTGGGCCAAATACACCGTGCCGTTCGGAGAAATGCTGACTTGGTTGTACGTGGATGGTGTGCCGGAGCAGGCGGAGAACTGGATCAGCGCGACAACTAGGAAAGCAAGCAAGCAACGAATGCTGGCGCGGTTCTTCATGGCGCCTCCTTCGGTCGGCACACACGTCATGGCTGCTGGAATCACCCGTAATATTTAGACACGAAAGCCGATGGGCCCGATGGGAAATGACCGCCGCGCATGGCGTATCAGGCAACTGGCTGGAAGGACAGAAGAGGCTTGCGCAGGTCTGCGCCCGCTGGGAATTTCCTTGCAAATGTTAGAAGGAGCGAACTTCGGCGGCCAACTCTTGATTCCGTTGCAGGCGCTGCGCAAGCACTGCGGCGGTATAACGCGTGCAGAGCGCCATTTCGTGCGACGTCCAGCCGCCGAAGCCTTCCGCGCCCGGCGCGACGATAAAATCGCCCAGGCGGTGCAGCAGCTTCAGGAAGCTGTAATAGACGCGTACCGAGCGCAGGCTGGAGCTCGCGGCCTTCAGGTCGGGGCACAGGCCCTGAACCGCGGCAACCTCAGCGAAGTCCTTGCCGTTCAATAGGTTATGGGATAGCGCGGCCGCCAAGTCCGCCTGCTCGCCCGCCGGCTGGCTGGCAATCGTCCGCAGCAGCCCGGCGCGCCAGCTAAATACCGCGAACTGGACCATCGCTGCGAAGCAGATCACGAGAATGGAGGCAGAGATAAACATGTTCGACCTCGGACAGTTTGCGGTCCCGCGCCGCCGCGTACAATAGAACGGCAGTACCACCCGAAGTAAACTACCCAAACCTCACGCCACTGCTATGGACCCGAGACGGTTCTGTAACGCCCGGTGCGCCGCGCGCTTTTCACAACGCACCGGGCATCCGCCGGCTTCGCGTTTCTCGCAAGCCCCGCCATCGCCTTGCGGCCTGCCCGAATTTCTGGCAGATTGGCGCCTCGCGGGCTGCCTGTCACGCGAATGTCGCACGACCGCCGCGCGCATCGCGATGGCGCACTTGCATTCCCGGTCGGCACCTCAGGAGGAAACGATGCACTTCAGCTACCGCTTGGCGCTCTGGTTTGCAACGGCGGTCCTGCTCTGCTCCGCCGCCGGCCCGCGGCCGCTGACCGTCGCGCCGGCGGATTCCTCCGACGAAGCGCAAATTCGAGCCGTCCTCCAGATGCAAGCAGACGCCTGGAATCGCGGCGATATAGACGCCTTCATGACCGGCTACTGGAAGTCGGACCAAACCGCGTTCGTCGGCGCCCACGGACTCGTGCGCGGCTGGCAAGCGGTGCTCGATCGTTATCGCCGCGATTATCCCGACCGCAAGATAATGGGCCATCTGACGTTCTCGAACCTGGAAGTTCACATCCTCTGCCCTGACGCCGCCTTCGTCATCGGCCAGTTCCAGCTCCAGCGCGAGAAGGACCAACCCTCCGGCATCTTCTCGCTCGATTTCAAGAAATTTCCCGAAGGCTGGCGCATCGTGCTCGACCACACCAGCGCGTTCGCTCCCGCCGCAAGCCACTAATCGCATCGCCCCCGAAAGCGCAGGAGCGCCGGCGTCCCGCCGGCTGTTTTGCAGTTGAATTTGTGCGACGCACAAGCCACGTCAGCCAGCGCCGCCGGTCCGCGCACTCTCCGCCCCCGCGCAAAATAGCCGCAATCCCGCACATCCCCCGTTCCCCAAGCCCCCTTTTTCAGCGATAATGAATTTCACAGCAGGCAGGCGGGCATTCCCCGAAAAAGGAGCATCCTTTTGCGCGCGGTCATCACGGGCGGAGCAGGCTTTCTAGGCTCGCATCTCTGCGAGTTGATGCTGGGAAAAGGCTGGGACGTTCTCTGCCTCGATAACCTGGTGACCGGCAACGATTCCAACGTCGCTCACCTGCTGCCGCATGCCAATTTTCGTTTCGCGCACCAGGACGTCTCGCGCTACATCGAAGTGCCCGGCCCCGTGGATGCCGTCCTGCACTTTGCTTCGCCCGCCAGCCCGCCCGATTATCTGAAATATCCCATTCAGACCCTGAAAGTCGGCGCGCTGGGCACGCACAATTCTCTCGGCCTGGCCATGGCTAAAAAAGCGCGCTACCTGCTCGCCTCCACTTCGGAATGCTACGGCGATCCGCAAGTGAGCCCGCAGCCCGAAAGCTACTGGGGCCACGTGAATCCCGTCGGCCCGCGCGGCGTGTACGACGAATCCAAGCGCTACGCCGAAGCCATGACCATGGCCTATCATCGCTATCACGGCCTCGATACCCGCATCGTGCGCATCTTTAACACGTACGGCCCGCGCATGCGCTTGAACGACGGCCGCGCGCTGCCCAATTTTCTGTATCAGGCGCTCGTCGGCGAACCCATCACCGTGTACGGCGACGGCAAGCAGACCCGCAGCTTCTGCTACGTCTCCGACCTGCTCGACGGCATTTACCGCTTGCTGCAATCGAACGAGCACGAGCCCACCAACATCGGCAACCCCCAGGAAATCACCATCCTGGAATTTGCCGAGCGCGTCCGCAAGCTGGTGGGCGCCACCGCGCCCATCGTCTTTCACCCGCTGCCGCAGGACGATCCCAAGCAGCGCTGCCCGGACATCACCAAAGCCAGGAGCATCCTGAACTGGGAGCCCAAGGTAAACCTGGAAGAAGGCCTGCAACGCACCTACGAATATTTCCGCGAAAAAGTCGCGCAATCTGCCCAGACAAAATGATCGAGGCGCAGAGGTGCGCCCCGCCGATCCCGCCGATGCACGAGCCAGGTCAATTTGGAGTGCGGCGGCTCGCCGCCGCTTGCGCCCCCCGATGTACAGCCCAGAAGTATTCAGGTGAGGCTTGCGTCGCCGGATTTCTTTGTAGCGGCGCACTTTAGTGGGCCATCGTTGCGGGGACGCAGATCGCTCTCGGTCTGATGACCGCCGCTACAAAACCGTGCGTCCTATTCTCGATCCGGACTCAATCCGGCCTTCCCATCGAATAATATTCAAACCCGTGGCCCTTCATCTCCTTCGCCGAGAGCAAATTCCGCCCATCCACGATCAACGGCCGGACCATCGAATCGCGCACGCGCGCCCAATCCAGCTTGCGAAACTGGTCCCACTCGGTAGCGATCAGTAGAGCCTCGGCGCCCTCCGCCGCTTCGTAAGCCGTCTTGCCGAACTGAATCTGCGGCAGCACCGGCTGCGCCTTCTCCATCGCCTCCGGATCGTAAGCGCGAATCAGCGCGCCCTCCTTCAACAGCGCGTGAATCAAATCAATCGCCGGCGCAAAACGAATATCGTCCGTATTCGGCTTGAACGCCAATCCCAGCACGCCAATCGGCTTGTCCTTCACCACCCACAGCGCCCGGCGCACTTTCTCGACAAAATGTTCGATGCGCTTCTTATTAATGTTCTCCGCTTCCTTCAGCATCGAGAAATCCACGCCGGATCTTTCCGCCAGGTGCACGAACGCCTGCAAATCTTTGGGCAAACAGAATCCGCCGAAGCCGATGCCCGCGTGGAAAAAACTGGGCCCGATGCGCGGATCCATCCCCACCGCGCGCACCACCTCTTCGATATTCGCGCCCAGCTTTTCCGCCAGGTCCGCCACCATGTTGGCGTAGGAAATTTTCACCGCCAGGAACGAATTCGAAGCGTGCTTGATCAGTTCCGCGCTGTTGATCGTCGTCACCAGCCACGCCGGCAGCGGCACGTCCGGGCATTTCCCGGCGTGCACCGGGCAAGCGAAGATCCGCTCCAGCACCGGGCGGTAAATATCTTTCAACTGCCGTTCGGCAACCTCGTCCTCCACGCCCACCACAATCCTGTCCGGATGCAGAAAATCTCCCACGGCCGTTCCTTCGCGCAAGAATTCCGGATTGGACGCCACGCGAAATGTGACGCCGGATTTTCGGCCGTACACCGCCAGCGCGCGCTTCAATTCCTGCCCGGTCTGCGCCGGCACGGTGCTTTTCTCGATCACCAGTTTCGGCGTGCGCGATTCCGTGGCCACCACCCGCGCCACGTGATCAATCGCGCTCAGGTCCGCGCTGCCGTTCGGCAGCGGCGGCGTGCCCACGCAAATAAAAATCGCCTCGCCGAATTGAATCGTTTCCGCGGCGTTGGCCTTGAAACTCAGCCGCCCTTCCTTGCGCGCCTGCGCGATCACCGCATCCAGCCCCGGCTCGTAAATCGGCAGCCGGCCGGCTTCCAGCGTCTTCAATTTCGATACGTCGCTGTCGGTGCAAACCACTTCGTGGCCCAGCCCCGCCAGGCAGCCGCCCGTCACCAGGCCCACGTAGCCCGCGCCAATCACGGAAATCTTCACGGTCCGCTCCCTCCACAAGAATTGCCGAACGCTGCAAATCCAAATGTTCAATTTTATACGGGGAAGCGCAGGCGCCGGTGTAAATCTCAGCCGCTGTTGCGCATGCTCAACGGTCCTTTACGCTCACTGCAAGCGCGGCCGCACCGGCAATCCGGCCCACACGTTCAGCAAGCCCAGCGACTCGCGCATCACCGCCAGCGCGTCGTGCGTATCGCGCCACCAGTGGTCCGCGTCAAAGGGATCGTTCGCCGCGGCGCGCACGATCGCGCGCGGTTCGCGGCCCACCAGCTTCGTCCACAGCGCTTTCACCCGCCGCGTGTGCTCCGGAGAAGTGACGATGATTACCGTGTGCTGGCCCGCCCGTCGCGCCTCGCGCGATATTTCCTCCACTTCCTGCTCGGTATTCACGATCGCATCGGGGAATATTTTTATGGCGGCATCCGGCACGCCCTCGTGCTCCAGAATCTCGCGGTTATATTCTTCTTCGCCCACAAAATGGATTCCGAGCGGCGCCAGCTCTTCCTGCGGACCCGTCGGGCGGCTGACCCACACCTGCGGCGCGTAGCCCTCTCGGAAAAGCACCGCCGCCGCTTCCGCGCGATAGGGCAGGCCTCCGCTGAGCACCACGATGCAATCGGCCTTGCCCAGCGGATCTTCGCGCACCAGCCAGCGCCCCGCGCCGCGAAACACCACCACGCCGGCCGCCGCGAGCAGCGCCAGAATCGCGAGCAAAATGAACGCCCGGCGGCGGCAACGCTGCCGCCGCGCTTCGCCGCCCGCTGAAGAATTGTCCGTGGTTGTCATCGCTTTCCGACTTAGCGTTTCTCCGGAAGAATACGATTAGCTATCAGCGCAATCCCCGAATCGCGCTGCGTGATGGCTCGCAGTCACGCGAGGCGGAGGATCTGGAACGTAACTGCGAATCGCCTGCGCTCATGGCTGGAAACTCGAAGTGGAGCAAGACAAAAACAAGAAAGACGCGAGGAACGCAAACCGGGGGAAACGCAACGCCCGCCAGTGCCGCCACAGCGGCCTACGCGCGCATCCGGTGCAAGGAGCGGCGACGCGTTAGCAATCCGCGCAGACCCAGCAAGATCAGCCGCGGCTGGCTGAGGCAGACGCGCCACAAAATCTTCCACGCTTCATCGCGCGAATATTCGCTCAGCGATTGCTTGGCCGGATCGTTCAGCAAATCCACCAGCTTGCTGTAATCGTCCTGCTGAAAATCGTGCAGCGAACGCCGCAGCAGCAAATGCAGATCCAGCTCGCGCCGCAATTGCCGCAAACCGCTGCTCGCGCCGCCGTTCAAGATCGCCTCGGCCACGCCCAGCGCTCCGCGAAACCCGGTGACAATTCCGCCCACCGTCGTGACTTTCACCTGCGCCGCCGCGTCGCCCACCAGGTACACCGAACCGTGCCCCACCTGCCGCCGCACCGGCACCCAGCCGTTGTACACCGGAATGCGCGCGCCCTGAAATTCAATCGGCGTCAGCCCGCGTTTCTCCAGAAAATTCTCCAGGTGCTTGCGCGTTTCCGGCCCGGTCTCGCCGATCAAACCCAGCGCGCCGCGCGTGGGCGATTCCGGAATCAGCCAGTAAAAATACGGCGTATCTTGCGGCACGAACCATACCCGCGCCGTGTCCGCCGCCATGTCCTTCGGCAGCGGCACGATGGCCTGCATCAGCGGCGCGGTTTCGAGAGGCGACCAGCCCGCCGCGCGCGCCACGCGGCTCGCCGCGCCATCCCCGCCGATAATCGTGTCCGCGTGCACTTCCTCGCGGCTGCCGTCGGTGCAGCGCTCCACTTCCAGCACCAGCCCGCGCCCGTTCGAGTGCAGAGAATGGAATCGCCGCCCCAGCTCCAGGTCCGCGCCCGCGCGGCGCGCCTCTTCCGCCAGTCCTTGAATCAGCGCGCGCCGCTCGATGATCAGGTCCGGCTGTTTCAGCTCAAAAGTGGCCGAGCGCCCGTCGGTAAATAGTTCGAAGCGCCGGATTTCGTTGACGATGCTGCCTTCGGCGGCGCGCCCCAGCAGTGTGCGCATGCGGTTGGTGACAATCAGCGTGCGCTCCGCAGGCTCCAGCGTTTCGATGCGCTCGAAAACGCGCACATCCACGCCCCGCCGCGCCAGCACCGAAGCGCTTAGCAGCCCGGCCGCCGATCCGCCCACGATCGCCACACTTTGCTTCGCGCTCCGCGGCGCAGACGGGCCGGCGTTTCTCGCAGGGACGTCGTGCGTAAGGCTGTGGCTCGCTGCCTGAGTTTTGGGCGAGGATATATTTCGGGAGTCGCGTGAGTCGAGCGCCATCTTGTTGTTGTGCAGTCTGCCTTATGAGCGAATAGGATTGCCAAACACAAACGTATGAACGCAAAACATATGAATCGGGCCCCCGGCGCGCACTCCGGCGCGCACCAACCGCGCCCAGAAACCCTTCGCGCCAACGACCGGCCTAGGAGTATATCCCAGCATTTCACCCACGCCAAAGCCGAACCGCCGTTCGCACCCTCGCGCCGCCCCAACCGCTTCGTAATCCTTGCGCCACCGCTGCGCAGCGTGGTTTGCATCTGTTCGGGAGGGAATGCCACACAATCGCTGCATACTATTTTGCCCCACGAAGCAAGTCAACGAGGCCCGCAAGCGGGAGCAGCAAGAGGTTCGGAGTTGCCAGGGAATGCGATCAGGGCGGATTTGCGGCAGGCGCGTGGTACTTGAGCGGGAGCGAGGCTACGCTTCGATCCAATGCTGTTGGCTCTGCGCGTGAATCGTGCAGGGGACGATTCACGAGGCGGAGGTGGGTTTGTGAAGCTTTGCTTGGCGCTCGTAGGGGACGGTTTCGAGGATGGCTACGGCGGCCAGGGCGCCTGCGGCGAGGAGGGCTGCTGCGGCGTAGGCTTTGGCGGCGGAGAGATTGGGGACGGCCAGGGCGAGGGTGCCGAGGAGCGCGGCGAAAGCGTAGAGGACCAGGACGGCGTTGCGTTGGCCGAGGCCGAGATTGGCGAGGCGGTGCGCGGTGTGGTCCTTGCCGGGAGAAGTGAAGGGCAGCAGGCCGCGGCGGGCGCGGGAGATGGAGACGAGGGTGGTGTCAAAAATGGGGACGCCGAGAATGAGCACGGGAACCAGCCAGGTGTAGGGTAAGACGGCGCCGTCGGGGCGGATTTTCAGGCCGAGCGTGGCCATCAGGAAGCCGAGGAGCATGGCGCCGCCGTCGCCCATGAAAATTTTCGCGGGATTGAAATTCCAGCGCAGGAAGCCGAGCGCGGCGCCGAGCGTGGCGGCGGCGAGAGTGGAGACCATGGTCTGTCCGTTGCTGCAGGCCGAAATGGTAAAGAAGCCGGCGGCGACGGCGGCGATGCCGGCGCAGAGGCCGTCCATGTGATCGAGAATGCTGAAGGCGGCGGTGATGCCGACGACCCACAAAACGGTGAGGCAGCCATCGAGGACCACGCCGGCGAGGCCGGGAATGAATTGCGAAAAAAGCTGGGCGTGAACGCCGGAGGCGATCAGAAAGATGGCGGCGAGCGGCATGCCGACGAAAAGTTTTACCTGGTGATGGAGCAGGCCGCCGTCGTCGAGGAAGCCGACCAGGGCGAGCAAGGTGGCGCCGGCAAGGATGCCGATGATTTGCTGCTGGGGCGCGTTGTGGCGGGTGAGCAGCACGGCGAGGACGAAGCCGAGATAAATGGCGATGCCGCCGAGCAGCGGGATGGGTTTCAGGTGAACTTTGCGCGGGCCGGGCTTATCCACCATGCCGTAGCGCAGGGCGAGATGGCGAATGGGCACGGTGAGAAGGAGCGAGGAAAGGAGCGCGACGACGAAGGCGATGAGTTCTGAGTGGCTCGACATTGCGGTGACGACCCGTGCACGATTCGTTCACGGAGCCAGCGAATCCATGATGGCTGTGAAGCGCTCCAGCTCATTAACTCTAGCAT
>JBAQJS010000107.1:0-1502 GCA_049300435.1 Candidatus Acidiferrales bacterium
GGCTAAGCCTTGGCAAGCAAGGGAATGCACGGGGACAGCGCCTCAGCCACGGTTTTCAATTCCCGCAACTGCGGATGGGTAAAGTCTGGTCCGGCGTCGGCGGCCGTTCGGCCTTTGCGCGAAATCTGGATGACTCCCGCAATCTTTCTGTCCTGCAGAATCGGCGCGCTCATGATCTTCTGAATCGCTTCGCCGCGCTGCTCCTCTATGATCGGGACTGCTTCGAACACCGACGAATGCGGCACCACCGCAAAGTGATTAATGACCTCCGGCTTTTTTTCCCGCGCTGTGCGCGCGGCCAGCGAGTTCGTGCTGGTCAAGGGAATCTGGCCCATCTCCCGGAGCTTTTCGGGCACCACAAATCTCAGAAAGCGGTCGTCGGAAGTGATCATCAGGATCGCCACTTCGTGCGCCTGCACCGCGAAATTCTTGCTTACCAGGTCCACGATGCGGTTTAGTCCCACGAATTCACCGTCCGTGCTTTGCCGGACGACCTCTACTACCCACTTCTTCAGATCATTGATCTGTTCGCTGGACATGTACGGGCTTGTCTTTCAGCAAAGTCTAGCATGCCCGCAAAACGGCCCCGTCCGGCCAATCACTCGGCTGTTTCCAAAGGGTAGCTGCCGATTTGCGCACGGCAGGCTCGGGAGCCATCCTGCGCAATTCGCACAAATCTCGTAACTTGCAGTGAACCAGCTCTTGCCAGGAACATTGAGAACCGGCTGTAGATTTGATAGGGTTGCGCCGTGAGCAACCCGCCCGTCACTGACCCCCGGAACCGTCGCCGCAGCCGCCGCTTGAAAATGCGGGTTCCGGTCCAGGTGCGCTTGCAGAACAGCAACAAGCAATCCGTCGCGGAAAAGACGCACACCATCATCGTAAACTCGCACGGCGCGCTGATACTTTTGGCCAATACGGTCGCGGTGAATCAGATCATCCGGCTCGAAAACTCCAACACCAAGGAGGAGTTGCTCTGCCGGGTCACTTCGCTGGGCGCCAATTTTATGGGCAAGACCCAAGTGGGAGTCGAATTCATCTACCCGGCCCCCGAGTTCTGGCGCAATGACTCCGCACACGAAGACGCGAGAAATCTGGAACCGAACCGCAGCTAGTCCTTTCTTTCAGGGTCATCCTCACAAATACCGGTCACTTGAACGTCGCCGCGCGGCTACTCTCGTCCGCGAAATTCCTGGCCGCCGCTTTCGCCTTCTTGCAAACTTATTCGCCCGTGCTTATACTGAAACTTCCTTCTCGTTATACGCATAAAGCTCGGAGCGTGCATGTCGGCGGCGGTTGAATCCAGAACGAGTTACATCCTCGACAAACTGCAGTCCCTCAGCGGCGTGATACCAATTGGAGCTTTCCTGGCTGAACATTTCTGGTCCAATAGCTACGCCCTCGTCAGCGTCAAGAGCTACAACGACGTTTCCAGCGAACTCCAGCTGATTCCTTGGCGGATTTTCGTTGAAGCCGCGGTGCTCTGGCTGCCCATCCTGTTC
>JBAQJS010000108.1:0-45891 GCA_049300435.1 Candidatus Acidiferrales bacterium
GCTCCAGGTGATGGAGGTGGTGTTCGAAGCGTAGCTGAACGCGCCCGACCAGGCGGGCGGCACCGAGCCTTTCATCAGCACGCCGGTCTTGGTGAGGTCAATCTTCCCTGCCGTGGTTGCGACAGAGGAAACGCGCGAGAAGTTCACGCCGTCGGTGATCTGGTCGTCGAGGCTCCAGCCCTGATTGGGGCCGAGCGAGGCCTGCGCGATGCGCGAGAGGGCCTCGTAGAGGTGCGGATTCTCGCTGCGCAGCGCTTCGATTTGCGGGATGTTCAGCATTGCGTTGGCCACCTCAGGATTTTGCGATGCGTGCGACGGTCCGGGGGAGCGCACCTGTCGGTTCTAGCGTCCTCCACAATGTCCTCCATTTGTGTGCCACTTTGTGCTATGTTCTTCGCTTCGTTGTACTGCAAGGCCGCTTCGTGGTACACTAACATGCGTTCAAATAAGGAGTTACAGGATGCCACGCCGGAGAAAGCTCTCGACGACAATATCCCCGGACGGATACGCCTTCCTCCGCGGTTTGATCCGCAAAGGCAAGGCCGAGAATCTTGCGCAGGCGATTGATCTGGTTCTGGCCGAATTTCGCCGCCTGGAAAACAGGCGCAAACTCGAGCAGGCCACCGCTCGCTATTACGACGAAGCCTCCCCAGCGGCGATTGACGAGGAGAACAGCCTGGTGGCGGCGTTCGATGCCACCGCCGACGAGATCAATGCCGACGAATAGTCCAGCGCCGCGACGCGGGGAGATCTGGATCGCTAACACTGGGGATCCTCCGCAGCGCCACTGGGTTGTGATCGTCTCGCTCGATGCCAGAAATCAAAGTCCGCGCGCGCAGTCGGTCTTGGCGATTCCATTCGGCAGCAAGCCAGCGGTGGCGCCCACGATCATCGAATTCGCAGCGGGAGAGACCGGCCTGCCCGGCCCTTCCTACTTGCGCGGCGATCTGATCCAACCTCTGCTGAAGTCGCGGCTCGTCGAGCGGCTTAACCGTCCCTTATCCAATCGCCGCATGCGTGAAGTTTGCCGGGCCATACAGCCGTCGTTCGATCCAGATGCTCCGATGGACGAGGGGCGAGTTTAGTTGGTGCCGCGGACGATGGCGAACGGGTCGGGCTTGGCCCAGGGGACGAGCTTGGTCATGGCGAACCAGGCGCCGACGGCGTCGGTACCTACCTGATAGGAAACTCGCTCGGCCAGCACATTGGTGAATTGCTCCATATCGCGCGCGGCGGGCGCGGCGAGCGTCCACGTTCCCAGCGCGAGGGATGAGGCGCTGCCCGGAGTGACGGCGGCGAGCGCGAGAGACCCGGCGCCTTGTACGTAGCCGGTGAGATAGCCGAACAAATTTCTGCCGCTCAATCCCGTGGCCGCCAGAAACGCGCTCGAGTAGAAAGAATTGATGGCCGCGCCGTCGTCGGAATATTGCCCTTCGATGGGCGAATAGATCTTTCCGCTGGTGTTATTCGAGCCCAGAAATATCTGCGCGACGCCCGTTGAGCGCTCGATCAGCCCGCAGGAATTAGCGGCGATCATCCAGGGCGCCCACTTGCGGCCGCGTTCGGCGGTGGTGAGCACGGCGACGAGAGGATCCTGGAATCCCTCGGTGTAATCGAGCACCAAAATCTGGCTGGGCTGGGTGGCTGTGCCCATGGGCACGCCCACCAGGATGCGTTTGTGCTGTGTATCCACCTGCACCCAGAGGCGCTGGCCGTATTCCCAGTTGATTGCGTCCCAGGTGGGCTGAATTTCCTGCGAAAGCTTCACGGGCGCGCTGCCGTCGAAATAATAAAGTCCGTAGCGGCCGGCGATCACCACCCACTCCTCGCCGTAGCCGACGCCATGAGCTGAAGGCGTGCCCACTTTGTTCGATACTTCCTCGACCTGCCACAGCGCCGGCTCGTTCACGCCGTCGGTGGCGGTGACGTAGAGCGAGCGCTCCTTTGCGAAGTACAGGTTATTGCGCAGCGTGAAAGCCGCGCGAATTCCCTGCCCGTTGTTTTCGGCGATGCTCTGGATGCCGGTCACGCCGTCGTAGCTTTCCGGCGAATCGCTGGAAGAAGCGCGCACCAGGGACGCATTCTGCGCCGCGTTGGTGGGAAATATCTCGATGCAATCCACGTAGAGGGATTCACCGCTCGGCCCCGGCACGCCGTCGGCATAGACGCGCAGGGTCAGATCCGCGGGTAGCGCGGTTTGCGGCGTGAACAGATCGGCGGTGAATTCGGCATACGCGGTGGAGGCTTGCACCGCCGCGACGGCAATGCCCGTGGCGATTTGTCCGGCCGACGGGCTGTAGGCATTGACGCGCAGCGTGCCTTGCGTCAAACCGGCGCTGCGCGCCACGCGCACGCGCACGGAATAATCGGTGTTGGCCAGCAGCAGCGGGTTGCCGCTGGCATCGGTGATGGCGTTCTGCGAAATGTAGCCGCGCGCCGCGGAAGTGCCGTCGGCGGTGATGCGCAGCGCGTCGCCCCAAACCACATTGGAAGGCTCGCGCGTCGCGCCCGCGCCCGAGAACGGATCCAGCACCCAACCGAGCGGGCGGCCGCTGCCGGAGGCGTCCCAACCGCCGTCGAAGGAAAGATTGCGCCAGTTGTCCATCTTGCTGCGCTCGCCCCACCAGAAGAGGCGGCCGACATAGGCGGCCACGCCCAACTGATTGGGCAGCTCGATCAGGCTGAAGAGGTAATCCATGCTGACGCCGCTGAGAAGAATGGCGTCGGTGAAATCCACGGTGAGCGAGGTGGTGGTGTTGTCGTTGATGGTCATGGTGGCGGGCACTTGATAGAAAGTAGCGCCGCCGCTGGCCGTGAACGCGAGCAGCCTTTGCACCACGTTCGCAGGGCCGGTGGGAATGTTGGTGACGCTCACCTGGGTTCCGCCGGCCGCCGTCCAGGAAACCGGCGGCGAGGGCGCGGTCCAGTAGCCCTGGCGCGTGACGAAAATCACGGAGCACTGGTGCACGCCGGGGGAAATATTTCCAGGAGCGGTGGAGTTGGCGAGCGCCGGGCCTTCGGCCGGTCCGATCTGGCTGACGCGATCGAAATTGGTGTCGTCGTACTGCCGCGGCAGGTCCTGCCCCATCAGGCCGTCGGAGAAAGCCATATACTCGCGGCCAAACTGCGTGGTGGACGCCAGCAGCGCGTTCGGCACGACGCCGGAAGCCGCGAGCGACAAAACGCCGGGCGAAGTTTCCTTGTAAATATTCCCAAGCGAATCCGTGGCCAGAAATCGCTGCACGAGGTTGGTGGTGGCGTAGGTTTTGACGCCATTGACCTGCGGCGCGCCGGCGAGCACGGGAAATTGCGTCGCCAGGCCGGGACGCGTGCGCACGCCGCCGGGGAAAAATTCCACGTCGCCCAGGCTCGGCGACATGCCGGGCGGCACGTCGGAGGGGTCGAGGAGCGTCACCCAGGTGCCGAAGACGTTCAACGGCAATGGCGAAAAAGATTCGATGGACATGGTTTTCCAGGGTTTGCGGTGGGCAGATTGCGCGTTGCGGCGACCTAGGCGGCCGCGGTGACGATGGCATGGCGCAACCTAGCGAGCCGGCACGAAAGCCAGCGCGCTTACTGCAGCTTCTTGAATATCCCGTAGAACGTGATGGTGTCCGCGGTGATCGCGCCGGGGTAGGCTCCCGAGGCCAGCTCGGGAAACGCTCCGGCGGTGGTGCCCTGCTGGAACACTTTCACCTTGTTGGCGTTCAGCGCCGCACCGGGAGTGACAACGTAATCGAAACCGGCGAGACCGTCCATCCAGGCCGTGCCCTGCACGGGCGGCTGGTCGGAAGCGATGAGCGGCACCTGCGAGAGATCGAGCGTATCGCCGCCCGTCGCGTAATTCCCCGTCGCGGCCACCGTGCCGCTGACGTGGATGCGCTTCCCATCGTCCCACGTGTCCACAACCGAAAATGTCAGTGCCATGTTTCCTCCGTTTGCCGCGCTGCGGCGGACGCGGCGGGTCCGAAGACCGCCGCTACAAAAGCTTGCGGTTCGCTGTTATGATGTTCAATTCGTGACGCAACCCGAACGTCTGCAGTTGAATCCTAAGCGTCGAAGTTCTGTCCAACATCCAATAGGGGGAACCTGGTGCGGCAACTGAGAATTCTCTGTGTCCTGGCGGTGATGGGTTTCGCGGCGCTGGCACTAGCCATGGCACTGAGAAATCCGGAGTCCCGCACGCACGCGCAAAACCAGGTTGCCGTTCCGGCGAAGACCTCCGCGCCGGCTGGATCCGCTTCGTCAGGCACGACGCCGGCCGCATCCTCGCGTGTCGTCGCGCTGTCATCCGCGGGAGCCCCAGCCATCCTGGCAGGAACGAACGTGGGAATTCGCACGTTGGCAGCCGCAGCACCGGAATCCTCGGAATCGTCTTTCGGGAGAAGTTCAGGGTCTTCCACGGAGTTGTATCTCGCCGCGATTGACCAGCCGGACCGCTTGTTCTCCTACGTCGTGCCGGGCGCAGCCGTGACTCCTGCGAATGCCGCAAAACTTTTGGCCGTTCCCGCGGCGGGTAAAGGCACGGTGGGCTCGATCGGTGACGGCGGAGCCGCCACCGCCGCGGAGCTCGATCTGCATCTGGACGATTTCACGATGCGCAGCGGAGTGGCCATCGGGCCGGACGGCACGCTGTACATCGCCGACACCGGCAATGCCACCATTCGCAGCGTGGGCGGCGCGGCGAGCAGCGAGCCGGCCATCATCCGCAGCGTCGCGGGGCGCTGGGCGCCGCGGCAGAATGTGGAATTAACCGAGCCGCTGGGCGTGGCGCTGGATCGCGCCGGAAATCTGTACATCGCCGACCACGGCGCGGACGCCGTGGTGGTGCTCTACGGCCCGGCTGCAGCCAAGTCCGGACAAATGGAAACGCTGGCGCACATGGTCTCACCGGCGAGCGTGGCGGTGACGCCGGACGGCAGTACGGTTTACGCGGCTTCCCCGGATACGGGCGTAATCGTTGCGATCAACACGCAGACGCGCGCGCTGCGCAGCGCGGGGATTTCCCCCGCGGCGTTGTTCGGTTCCGCAGCGTCCGCGAGCGGCGCGCGCATCATTCCAGAAGGCCTGGCCGTGGACGGCGGCGGGAATCTTTTCGTCGCCTACGCCGCCGCGGGCGGCACTTCCGATCAGATTCTGCGCCTGGATGCGTTTTCCGCGAAGGTGACCGTTGCGGCGCGCGGGCTCAGCGCTCCGGGCGATATTTCCTTCGACACACAGGGCGATCTGTTCGTCGCCAACCAGGGCATGCGCCAGGTGTTGAAATTCGCGTCGCTGGGAGTGCCGGCTACGGGCGTCTCGCTGACGCCGCCGGGCAACTGCGCGGGCGCCAGCACCACTTACTGCGACCAGTTGATCGGCGGTACCAGCCCCACGGCGCCTTTCGAGCTGAGCAACAATACGGCGAGCGCGATCACGGCGGTTAGCGCGGCCTTTGCCAGCGGCAATACCAGCGATTTCACCATCGCCAATACTTCCTGCGCGTCCTCGCTGTCTGCGAACAGCAGTTGCGCGTACAACGTGGCCTTCACGCCCACGCAGAACGCCACCACCGCCTGCACCTTCGGAGCCGCTGCCAATACCCGCTGCGCGACGCTTGCGGTGAATTACACCGGGGCGACCGCGCCGCTCACCGCGGAAGCCAGCGGCGTCGCCGACGATTTCCAGATTTCCTGCATGACCACGGCAGTCTTCACCTGTCCGCCGCCAACCACCGGCGCGCCGTATCAGATCACTATCTCGCAAGGTTACGCGGCCACGTTCCAGTTGCAGATTGTGCCGGACAGCACATTCAGCGGCACAGTCACGCTGAATTGCCCCACGAACCTGCCGGTCGCGCCTGCCGGTACCGTTGGAGCTCCGACGATCTGCGGCATTTCCGCGGGCACATCGGTCAGTATTCCGCTGGCGAACACGCTGACGGTGCCGGTCGTTGCCGGCACGGCGGTGCCGTTTAACATCACATTTCAGACGACCGCGACCAACGGTAGGCAATTTTCCGGCATCGGCGCAAGCCGTAGCGCGGGGCTCGTCGGGCTTTTCGCGTCGCGTTCCGGCGGCAATGACGCAAGCGGCGGTGTTCGCACCGGCGTTGCCGGCGGCTCGGCGCAACGGTCAGCGGTTCTTCTCGTGCTATTGGCCGGCGGGCTTTTCGTGCTGGTGCCGATCGCGCGGCAGAAGCAGTTGCGGCGCGGGGCGACGGTGCTGGCATTTATCTTTGCCGCGGTAATGTGCGCGACGTTCGTGGGATGCGGTGGCGGCAGCGGCACCGCGAGCGTTATTCCTTATACTCCCACCGGCACGTACCCTCTCACGGTGCATGGCTCGGCGCAGAACGCCGCGCGCGGCTTTACCGTGACGCTTGTGGTGGATTGAAGAGTCCGTGCGACAAATCGAGACTTGTGCCGTTGCCTCCTGGACGCGCTGAAACCGCAGTGCGCCCTGTTGCTGCTTCCCTGTTACAAATAAACCACTCTGCGCCGGTAGCCGTAGGGCTTGCGGCGCCGGCCTTTGACCTGCTCCGGGCGCACGTAGCGATTAATCAAATTCTCGATGGCGGTTTGCGCCGCGCCGAGCAAGTCCACGGCCAGGGCGCGGGCGCCGCGCGAACGAGCCGCGAGCGCCGCCGTGGCGTATCCTAGAGCGTCGGTGGCGGAGCGAATCTGCACCGGATCGGTGCCCAGCGTGAGAATGGGCAGCACTTTTTCGTAGCGCACGCGCACGGTGATGGATTGCGTCGCGCCGATCACGTTGATCTTGTCCTCGCGCCATTCCCAGAGCCGCAGGCAGGTGCTGGGCTGCAGATTCAGCATACTGCCGCCGCTGGTGAATTTCTCCATGGGCACGAAGACGTCGGTGGTATTGGCGGTCGGGCGCTCCCAGAGCATGTGCGGCATCAGGCAATCGGTGGGCAACTGCGGGCTGGAAACGTCGCTGATCTCGGTGTTGGTCACGCCCGTCGAGCTGTCCGTATCAAGCTCGATATCCTGCTGCTCCACCAGCACGCTGACGCCATTTTCGGCCAGCTCGCGCTGCAAGCCGCGGTAGGCGGAATTCAGCAGGGGCATCAGCAACGCGTCGGTGAACACGGCGCCGGAAGTGTCGTTCACCAGCGCGCGCGCCAGCGTCAGAGCGTCTTCCGCTTGCGAATACGCCGTTGAGGGTAGAACGGGCATGGTTCCTCCGGTGATGCGACACGCAGGCGTGTCCATGCAACATGCAAGTTCGAATCGCGCTGAATTGCGTTAGGATGCTGCGCGAAACGCGCGGCACGGAAAAGGAGCGCCAATGGCAGCAAGCGACAAGCGCCAGTACATCCCGCCTCCGGGCGGCATGGGTGAATTGCCGTTCAGCAATGCGGTCATCGCCGGCAACACGGTTTTTCTGGCCGGACACATTGGATTCGATCCCGCGACGGGCAAGCTGCCGGGAGACATCGAATATGAAGCGCGCTTCGTGTTGGACGCCATTCGCGACACGCTGGCGCGCGTCGGTTTGACGCTGCAGGATCTGGTGTCGCTCACGGTGTACTGTCCCGAGCTGGGGCTGTTCGAACGATTCAACGCGGTTTACCGCGCGTATTTTCGCGCGCCGTTTCCGGCGCGGGCGTTCATCGGATCGGGCCCGTTGCTATTCGGCGCGCACTTCGAGATCCAAGGCATCGCCGTGAAACCGGACGCCTAAGCGTCTGTGGCGGCGAGGCCACGGGAAAATGAAAACGCCGCGGCTGGATTCCGCTACGACACGGCCTGGTGCAGACCCCCACTGGGGAGAAAAGTTGCCGCAATGATTCCGGCGGCGCGCGCGGCCTCAGCCTTTCAACACCGGCACTTCCTTCTGCAGGAACGGCACTTTGGCGGCGGCCCAGTCCATCAGGCTATCGCCGGAGAGGCCGAACATGGCGGCGGTGGCGTGTCCGGGCTCGAGCGTGAAATTTCCCGGGATGCCTGCCGCGCCGATGGCGTGCGTAGCTGCGTCGGGATGCGCCAGCCAGTAGGAAAACGCAGCGGCATTCAGGAAAAACCGGATGGTCAGATTCAGCGCGTTGATGCGCAGCCATTCGCGGCGCGTCCGCGTGCCCGAGAGCGAAGATTGCGCCGAAAGGCTGGCGCGCTTCAGCACGTGGAGTCCGTGCCCGGCAACGAACAAGGCCCAGAAATGCGCGGATTCGGGTATGTACATGGGGACGCTCGTGCAAGGCGATTGTTGCCGGGGGCTGTGCCGTAACGGCGGTTTGTGCTGCGCCAATGCTCAGCACCCGAAGGCGATGACGCACGGCGGCGCGCCGCCGTCGTCGCGCGATTTACCGTTTTCGGACGCCGCGCTAATTCGGGTTGCCGACGCAGATGTAGGCGATGGTGTCAGTGCCGCTGGATTGCGTCAGCGTGAGCGCGGTCGCGCTGGATTGCACGCGCACGGTGGCGATGGCCGAGGTGTCGTTCGCGGTGCACACCGGCGCGGAATTGTACGCCGTGGGGAAAGTGACCGTGGCCGTGCCGGAGGCCAGCGCCACGGTGCCCGCGAAGGTATTAGCCGCGCCTTGATTCAGGTGCTGCGCGATGCCCAGCGAGCCGTACACCGTGGGATTCTGCGAATCGTGTAGCGGGGCCAGGCGCAGATCGGGCGTCACCGGCCCTTGCGAGAGAATCACATCGTCGAAATAAGCGTAGTTCCCCGCCGCGGCGGTATTTTCCAGCAGGAAGATCCTCATGGAATGCGCCACGGTGGTGTTGGACGAATAGCCGTTGGGCACGCGGAAGATCAGTCCGAAATTGCGCGTGGCGCTCCACGCGCCGGCGGTGCTTACCTGCCAATCCGCGCCGGTCACGTTGCAGCCGCAGCTGATTCCGTTGTTGTAGGTCAGCGAAGCGTTGGTGGATTGCCAGTTCCCCGTGGCCGTGGAGGTTCCGCCGTAATTGGCGGGCGAGAGCACGCGGGCGTTGGTCGCGACGCTGGAGATTACGTCCGCCGTGCTGCAGTTCTCGTCGTAGTAAAAGCGGATGCCGGGGCGGAAATTATTGGTGGTGGAGGCGGAGGCAACGCGCAGCATCAGCGTGTATTCCCGCGTGGCATCCACCGGGATGCACCCGGAGTTGATTCCGAGTCCGGCGGTGGCGCCATCGCCGACGCGGACGTTGTAGCTCCCCTGGGTGAAGGAATCCACGGCGGGCGTTGCGCTGCTGGAGGCGTTCTGCAAATAAATTCCGCTGCCCGGTTGATTGATGACGCCGGCGGCAGTAACTCCGCCCCAGTAATAGAGCGTGGTCGTATTCTGCCAGCCTTCAAAGCTGGCGTTGCCGAGCAGATTTTCCCCGGACAGGTCGTTCATCCCGTAGTGCATGGAGGGCGTCCAGTTGTGGCCGTTGTTATCAATCGCCACCATGGCCGTGGCCGGCTCGTTGGGCTTGATCTGGGTGTTGTTGGTGATGGAAAGGTACGGGTCCAGGACGTGAATGCCGACGGCGGAGCCATCGTTGGGAAACTGGTAGCAGTTGTACACGTTCTCGCAGCGGTTGTTGGGGCCGAAGGTGATGGAGGTGGCGCCGACGATGTTGAAGCAGATCTGGTTGAAAGCCTGCGAGGAGGTCTCGCAGTCGTTGCCGTACACCTCGTCGTTGTTGGGATAATTGCCGCTGGAATCTTTGGCGAAGGTGTAGCCCGTGGAAGCGCCCGGCGGCAGCACGCAGGCGTTCTGTTCCAGCACCACCGCGTTGTAGGTGCCCGCCAGGTAGAAGCAGGAATCCCCCGCCGTTTCCGGCTGGAAATTATTGTGCTTGAAGAGCGTATTGGAGCCGTCGAAGCCGCCTACGGAAGAGCTGCCGTACACGCCGTAGGAATTTCCGCCGGTGCCGAGTTGCAGGTTGTTGTTCTCGATGTCCGCGTGGCCGATGGCGGTCATATCAATCACTTTCGAGCTGGCGCCGTTGGCTTGCAGGTACATCCCCACGATGTGCACGAAATTGATCTTGGACGCGGTGGGATTCGGCTTCTTCACCACCGTGCAGCCGGCGATGCCACAGCCGATGTAGCCGGAGGTGTCCGGCACGGCGACGGTGCCCAGCCCGCTTTCCTGGTAGCCGATGAGCGACGCGCCGTCGCCGGCTAGCTCCACGGCATCGTCGGTGGAGGTGTCGGAGATCAGCAGTTGCGCCTGGCCCCATTCGAGCGTGGTTCCGGCAGGGATGGTGATGTGGTGCGTCGCGGTGAGCGCGCCGGTGAGGCCGCGCGCGTCACACACGCTGGCCGTCGCCGCGGCGGCGATGAGGCAAGCATTAATTTGCAGCGCGGCGTCGGCGCCGCTGAAGCGCTCCGCCTTCTGTACGCCATTGAGGGCGTTCACGGCGGCGGTGCCGTTCACGTCCAGATTGTATTGCGGGTTGGTGGTGTTGATGCCGAGCGACGTGGGCGTGAAGCGATGCGCCGCCACCAGCGTGGAAACGACCGGCAAGATGCCGTCGGCGGTGGGAACAGCCGTCAGCAGCGCGCTGGTGGTTGTGGCGCCGGATGCGAACTGCACGCCGCTCTGTTGCGGACTCCAGTAGGCGGTGCCGTGCATGTCCGGCGAGGTGGAAAGATTAACGCAGTAACCGGCGACTGGGGTGAGGCCCGCCGCGGGCACCGTCCAACCAACGGTCACGGCGTTATTCGCGCCGCTCAGGACCACGCCCGTGCTCTGCACCGATTGCGCGGATTGATGCGTGCAATTGTCAATCGTGCTGCTGACGGTGGCGTAGTAGGTTCCCGCCGCGAGCGAACCGCCGGTGGTGGCCGTGCCGCTCACGCCGGTGGGCGGATACTCCGGGGCGAATTGCACGTCAATGGTGCCCGCCGCGTTTTCCGCCAGGGACGCGCCGAAGCCGAACATGGAGCCGGTGTTGAACAGGTATCCCAGCGCAGGGTCAATCGCCACGCTCGCGAAGCGATTGCCGGAGGCCGTGGCGCGGAAGGCCGGGCCGCCCACGTCCGCCAGCGGAAAAAGATCGCTGCGCAGGCGGTCGGGAATGCCGGTATTCACGACGTAATCGAAGCCGTTGTAATTTTCGGTGGAACACCCGCCCACGGGATTGCCGTTGCCATCCACCACCCAGGACGAAGACATGCCGTTGCCGCCGATGATGTGGCAGCCTTGCAGACCGCCCGCGTCCATGCGAACCGCCGGACCCTGGCCGCCATTTCCCGAGAAGCCATTTTCGATGAAGACGCCCTGCAGAGTAGAGCCGGCGGAATTGAACTCGATGACCGCGTTGGTGGCCGTGGTGGCGTCTGAAGTGGTCACGTTGTCGAAGGTCAGGTCGGACATCAGGGGCATGGCGACCGAGCCGCTGTTGCCGGTGGCGTTGGTCACCGTGAAGAAACTGGTCGCCGAGGATTCGAGAGCGGCGATGTCGCGAAACACGATGTTCCCGGGTCCGCTGCCCACGGTATTGACCCGCTGGATGTACTGGATGCCGCCGCCCGCTCCCTGCAAGTTGCGGAAGTAGGCGAGGCCCACCAGCGGCGCTTCCCCGGCCAGCGAAGTTTCGCCGGTGAGCAGCGCGATGGGCAAAGAGTTGTTGGCGGATTGCAGGCAGCCGCCATCCATGAAGAACCAGAAGGTATTGGTGATTTTCAGCGGCGTGTTGTCGGTCTGTCCGGTGACCAGGGTCGTCAGGCACACGTTGTGCAGCACATTTTCGTTCGAAGTGTAAATGCTGATGGCCTGGTTGCGTCCGTTGATAGTGAGATTTTCGAAGGTGTTAATGCTGCTGTTGGGATAGCTCATGCCAAACACGGCGGCGCCATTGGGATTCGCGCCGGCGTTATTGACAATCAGGCGCACTTGGGGCGCGCGATTGAACTGGGCGCCGTTGGTGGCGGCGTTCGTCCCGTTTCCTCCGACGAAGTGCAGCCCGCTGCAAGGCAGCTGAAAAATGGCGGCGGTGGAAGGCAGCTGCGTCTGCGACAGGATGTACAAGCCGGGCGGAAAGAAAATGCTGCCGCCAGCGGTGTTGTGCGGGTAACTGTTGCACACCGAGGTGATGGCCGCCTGGATGGCAGCGGTGTCGTCGGTGACGCCGTCGCCTTTGGCGCCAAACGCGGTTACGTCCACGCGCGGGCGCGGCCCAGCGACGGTTTCGTTTCCAGTGACGCTGAGCGTCGAAGGCGTGAGCGTGCCGGGATTGAAACTGCCGGAGGTGAGTGTGCCACTGACCGTGGCGTTTCCCGCGACGGTCAGGTTTCCGCCCAGGGTCAGGCCAAACGCCGAAATATTATTGCCCGCGCCGGAGGAGGAAACGTCCGCCGGGAGAATGACGTCGGGATACGTGAGCGTGCCGGAAATCTGGGACCCGCTGATTTGGATCAGGTAGCGGCCGGCGGGGGCGTAAAAGTGGTAATTGCCGATGCCATCGGCTTGGAACGGATTGGGCGACGCGGTGGTCAGCGTGGCATCCGTGTAGATTGTGGCCAGCGGCGCGCAGGGCGTGCCGGTGGCCGCCGCCTGGCACACCGTGATGGTGGCGCCGGCGATGGGATGGCCCGAAGGGCCGAACACGATATCGTCGTGGCGCGAGCCCTGCGCGCGGGCGCGCGGCGCGCCTAGCGCGATTAGCGCGAGCAGCGCGGCCAGCATCGTGAAGATGCGCAACGCGGCGCTCAGGTCATTTCGGTCCTTGGGTCGGATGTCGGATCGGCTCGGGCGTCGGACCTTGCGCAAGGCGGCGCGCGAGCGCGCGGCGGGACGCGTGCGCTTGCTTGTCTTCGATTTCGCGAAACTCACTTGCATGGCCATCGTATTCTTTCCTTTCGTACCAGGACGTGCTGCCAGGGCTGCGTTCGCGGCGGCACGGTGCGGTTGGATTCTAATTCCAACGCGCGGCGCCCGCCATGCCCAGGGGCACAATCGCGCCCGAAAATTGACAAATGATGAAAACATTTACCATCGGCGCGCGCGGCGCGATGGTGTGGGAAGTGCGGTACGGGCCATGGCTCGGAAACGGTCAAAATGCGTGCCGCGCCGTAAGTGCCTACGATGCAGGTGCTTGCAAGCATCAGACGACACGGCCTAGCGTAGTGCGCGCATCCAAGACACGGTACTCCACTTCGCCCCCAGTCTGGTAACTCCCGTGCAACATATTTCTTCGGCTAGGCGTCTATACCGTTGGGGTTAGGGGCTTCGCAGTAACTGGTGAGTGAGGGGAAATGACAACGTCTAACATGCCTTGGCATCATATCCGAATGGGCGCGCTGCTGCGCGCCGCAACGCTGGCGCTGCTGGTGGCCGGGATTGCCATGCTGCCCGCCGTAGCGCGCGCGGATTCCAGCTCCACGTATCAGGTGAGCGGTACGCTCGCTTCGGGCGGCACCTATTCCGGCACGCTGGAGTTCGACTACAGCAACGTCACCGGTCTGACCACGCTGGTCAATTCCAATTTCACGGCGGATGGCGTTTCTTTCACCTGCAACGGCCAATTCCAAACAAATCAGTGTGTGGTGTTCGATCCCGTGGGCACGGACTACTTCCAGGTGGAATCCGGCTCTTCCCTGGTGCTGCTGGAGTGGAGTCAGGTCAATTGGAACGGCGCTCCTCCTGCCACTCTCGCTTTTATCGGCGGCTACTGCGACAGTTGCGGCTTCGGAACGCGGGACCCGGCGAACGGAGGCACGGGACAGTTTGTTACGGCTCCCGAACCGTCCGCGCTGCTGATGCTGGGCATTGGGCTGGCGGGGCTGCTGGCATTCTCCTGGCGCCGGCTGCATACGGGAACCATCGCTTAATTCTTCTCAATCATCTCGAAGAAAGGCAGGCCGTCGCGCCTGCCTTTTTTTTCGCCTGGCCGCATCGGTTTCGCGGCGCGTTGCAGAGGGATTCGCAACGTGCGCGACGCTGGCACCGCTACGGTTTGGCCCGCTTCTCTGCGTTGTTCGCGTCCGGCCGCTTTTCCTGCGCCGCGCCTGCGCCCAGACCCAGGCCGTGTTTCGCGGCCTTTTCCTGGTCGAGAATCGCGCTGCAATGGCGGCATACGGCCACTCCCGGCTTCACTTTCTCGCCGCACGCCGGACAATCGGCCATGCGCATCGGAACGTAGGCCCATTCGCGTTCGATGCCCAGTGAAATCGCCGCCCGGCGATGCAAGTCCGAAATCTCGCGGAAGGAATGCCCGCGCGCCCAGAGCGTGTCGCCGTCGGTCACCAGGCGCTGGTAGAACTCATCGCGCCGCGCCGCCACTGCGGTGAGCTCCTCGGGCGTGGGACGGGCGCCGGCGCACAGGAACACGCCGTGGTCGTGCAATTCCTGCAGCAGATCTTCGGCGATGTCGCGCGCAGAGATGGTGAATGGAAACCTGCGATTGTCGCCGAGATCAATCGCGTCGCCGCGCGAGGTGATCAGCAGCACGGAGTACGCCTGGCCCTTGCCGCACGCCGGGATGTGGTACACGCCGTGCGTGCGCGAGATGTACCAATCCTGATCGGAGATGGAAGCGATGGTGACGGTTGCGGCGGTGTCGCCCTTGCTGCGCGTGTCTATCAACATTTCGCGCCGCAAGTTGGAAGCGGGTGTGGATGTCATGTTCAAGTGAGTTGTCCTTGGCTGCGATGGGCAATGCGGCGGCGCGCCTACATGCGCCGTGGGTATTTTGCTGCTGATCGCTACAATCTGCGCGCCGCGGCTATTCCGCGGCGGCGCCGACGAACGGCGCGCCATGAAACGCGGGAACCGCGTCGTCGAGCAGGGCGTCCGCGTCACGATCCCAGTTGCGCGCGCGGCGTGCTTCGCGGGCCGCGAGCGCGCTGCGGCGCTGCCAGCGCGGCTGCCGGCGGGACCACTCGATGGCGCGCACGATCCAATCGCATGCCGCCGGGGTCAGCGGAATGAATTCCCTGCCGGCGCTCTCGAGCGTGAAGCAGTGTTCGTACTCGCCGCGCGCGGGATACGGGCCCAGCGCGGCGATGCGCATGCCGTCCTCGACTTCGGTAGTTTGCGCGTACCACTTTTCCGGCGAGCCGTAGGATTCACGCGGCGTCCAGCGCTCGATGTGCCAGCGCTCGAGCGGCAGATATTTCGGCACGCGCCGGGATTCGATCCTCTCGCGCAGAATGTTGCCGCTGGCGTCGCGGTCCGTCCAACGGCCGCCGATCCAGGTGAGCCGCGAGCCGCCCCAGACCACGCGGAAGTTCGCTTCGTCGTAGCAATTCGTGCCGCCGGCGCGCGCCACGCGCTCCTGGATCTCGCGCGGCGCGTCGTGGGTCTCGCGCGTCACGCGAATCACCGGCGATAGGGACATTTGTACTCTTGCGCTCAAGCGAACTCCGGCGGGGGTACGGTCTTGCTGTGAAAGCTGGGGATCAGGACTGCTGATGGGGTACTAAGGCGCTTGCCTTGTCTTTCAGCTCTTTTTCTTGCTTCTTTTTTCCTACCACAAAAACCACGGCAACGCTACTTAGCGCAGTGATGATCGAAGCCAAGCCTTCAGCGCTTTTTCCTGAATGGACGAGATAAATGCCGCCCAAAATTGCCGTCATGCAGATAATGAATCCATATATCGGTCCGGTCTTTTGGACTCTGCAATTTGCTTCTATCACTGCTTTTTCTAGGCTCTGTCTGTGGAGAGATTGACTCTCCGCCATGGCCACGATTCGCTCCGCTCCGCCAGGGATGGCATCGTTATATTTCGCCAATATTTCAGGTGGTGGAATTGGACCCGAAAAATGAGCCGCCTGAGCCATAATCTGAAAGTTGCCAGTAGAACCAAGCTGCTGGGATTGCCGTGCGAGGCGAAGTTGCTTAGAATGCTTTCCCAAGTTGGCCTGCCGATAGAATGTTCATGGCCCCAACTAAGGAATCGCCGACTGTCGACCAGTCGGCATAGAGGGCCACGCGATCGGCCTCTAGTGGCGTCCGGCAGTTGTTGTAGGAATTAAAGGTTCCGCTGAAATCAAGGAGATGAGCGGCTCCGTAGATAAACGAAGGACCCGCGAACAGAAAGGTGGACTTTTGAGACACAAGAGTATTTTACCTGACTTTACTCTGCTGTCAAGCTGCTTGCTCTTGCCTAAGCCCCAGAAAAGAAGCGACTTCCTCCAAGTGCCAAACGTCGTTTATCATGCCCGCTCCCATCGCATTCGCAAGGCGCGCAAAGCCATCTTCATCCGCATCGTGAGGTTCTTGTATTCCACGAAGCTGCTGTAAATCCGGCCTGCAAACTGATGCCGGTTTGCGGCATGCGTTGCATTCTTCGGGGCGGCCGCTGATACTCAGCGTGCCGCCCCTATTTTTGCGCACCGAGCCGCGGTGAGCCGGGCGGCGGGCGACAAACCCGCCACCCACTCATACGGTTGAACCTCAGTACCCTGTCGGAATCGCCAGATTGTTGATGTAGGCTCCGCTGCGCGGCGAATCGTTCCACACCTGGAATCCGGTGACGAAGTAAAAAATGTAGGCCGCCGAAATCCCGCCGCTGGTGCCGTAAATCGGGAACACGGTTTGCCCGCCGACGTCGTAGAAATCAATGTCCTGCATGACCGCGCGGCCCCAGTGCGAAAGATCCAGGAAATCCACGCGGGTCTGATTGGCATTGATGGACGATTTGATGGGCACTCCGGCCATGGACTTCTCGCCGGTGAAGAGCAAGTCCAGGTCGCTCGCGCGTCCGCCGGCGCCTTCCTTGATGATTTGCGAAATCGTGACGCCGAGCTGCTCCCACTGATGCTCCTGCTCGAGCGCGGTGTAAGCGATCAGCTTGGAGACCTGGTTCGAGCCCAGGGATTTGCGGACTTTGTTGATCGCCAGGCGCACCGCGCCGGGGGTGATCGCGGAATTGTTGCCGTTCACCGTCGGCGTCGCCAGTTCCACGGGATAGGTGGTGCGGTTCAGGTTAAGCCAGGTGCCGGTGGTCGCGTTGGTCTGGTGATACAAAATGCCGAACAGCGAAGTGGGCTGCGCGCCGGTAAGGCCATCGTGCACGATCAGATCGTTCACCGAAGTGCCCGCCGGAAGCGAATCCACCTGGATCAGCGAATTGAAGGGATCCACCAGTAACACGTTGGCCGAGCCACGATTGGTCGTCAGCGTGGGGTCGTACACCTGCACGGTCTGGTTGTAGTAAAAAAGCTGCGCGCCGGGCGGTTTGGCCATGCCGAATTGCGCCGCCACCCCGCTGGGCAGTCCGGTGGTGGTGATCGAGCCGACGGCGCCGAGCACGCCGTTCCCGTTGGTCTGCATCACCTTATCCAGGAACGAGCGGAACTGCGCCATGGCGTTCTTCACCTCGCGCTTGGCGGTGTTCTCGATGGCTTTCTCCGGAGCGTTCGAGGCGTATTCGACCAGCTTGGTGATTTCCACCGCGTGCCGGAAAAATACCGGCGTGACCTGGGCCACGTCGTAGATCGTTCCCGAGCCGCGCCCCAGGTCGCCGCCGTCCATGTTGGCGAGCCCGGCCTTGCCTCCGGGACGAATCTGCAGAGGCAAACGCATGTTGCGGGAGCTGACGCGCTCCGCGTCGCCGCGCTGCTGGATCATGGTCAGCAGGATGTCGTCGCGCTCGTACAGCAGCGGAAGCTTGTCGCGGACTTTTTCCAATTGCAATGCAACGGATTGTGCATTCTGCATCTGTGCCATAGTGTGAATTTCTCCCTGGGATTGGATTTCGTGCAGCGCAGCGGTTCGTCGCTGCGCCGTCTTGCGCGGCCGCGGCGAAATTCAGTGCGCGCGGCTTGCAGCTTTTCTACGGGGTGTCCTCCTCGGACGCTTGCAATGGAAAGGGAAACTCGCGGCGCGGGCTGCGTTCTTCACGTTTCGCCTGTCCTTCACTTGCCGCTACACCTGACTGGCAAGCTGTTCCGGGACAGTGCTCCCTGCTCGACTGCGACTGCACCCCGGGACAGTTGAGCGCCCGAGAAAAAGCGTCCATGATGGCGCCGCTGGTGTAATCGCTCCAGGAAGCAGGAGACCGCTCTAAATCCGAATCGCTGTGGGCTGGCGCGTGTTCCCCCTCCACGCGCGGAGTCGCAGGAATTCACACGGGGGATACCGAATGCATATCGGTAAATCGCTATTTGCAGTGGTGTTTCTTACGGGAGCGGCGCTGACCGCTTCAACCGCGCAGGCCCAATCCACAGCCACCAGCTGCACCGCCAGCCAGAAGGCCGCGGTCGCCTGCTTCGTAGCCAACGCGGTAACCACCAACCTCACCGCACCGCGCTACGGCATGACGCTTGCCGAGTTCGAATCCTACGGCTTCGCCGTCACCCAAATCCTGCAAACGCATCACACCTACCTGGTGCTGGTGGGAATTTCCGGCGCCGTGGCCGATGCCCTACCGCCCAAGAACAAGAACGGCACGGCAAACCTGGCGGCGCAGCAGGCTGCCATCGCGCAAATCGTGGACGCGGCGACCAGCCTGGGATTTACTTCCCCGCCCACGGGCACGTCCATTACCGACCTGAAGCACTTCGCGATGGACGTGACCGCAGCCATGAACGACAACAGCGGCGTGATGCAGATGCTCACGCCCGGCGTGGTACTGCGTATCATTGATTCCTACATCGTGACGGCCACTGCGAACGGCCAGGTGAACTGGACCGAGCTGAACGCCAGTCTTGCGACTGCAGTCACGAATTTCGTCGGCGCCGGATTGATCAAGGTCCCTCCCGGCATGACCGCCAGCCAGGTCAGCTCGCTGGCCGCCGCGTTGGCCCAGGCCATTTATACCTACAAAGTGGCGACGGGCCTGACGGCATTGAACGACGACTAGGGCGCCGCTCAGCGCGCCTGAAGGCTGCCGCTTTTTCTTCGCGGAGACATCCGTTCCTGTCCCGTTAGGGTCAAACGTCACCGGTCAACATTTCGACTCCGGGCCAGTTGCCCGGCTCCGCGCGTCGCGCGATGATCCGCGCAATGAACGCTCCACATTCGTACGCGTTCAAGTCCGGCCACACCGGTTGCCCGCGCCTCGGCGCGGAGCTGCCCTCGCCGGGCGATCGGAGTAGCTTGATGCGAAATCTCGCGCCCAGAAACATTTTCATCATCGTCGCTCTCGCGGTCGCGGCCGCGCTGTGGCCGCTGGGCGCCTGCGCCCAGAGCACGTCGCCAACGAATTGCACCGCCAGCGAGGACGCCGCGGTGCAATGCTTCGTGGCCAACGCGGTGGCTACCGGCTTGACGCAGCCACGCTACGGCATGACGCTCGCGCAATTTCAGAATTATGGCGTGGCGGTCACCAAGATTCTGCAGACCGACCAGACCTATATCGTCCTGCTGGGGCTTTCCAGCGCCATCGCGGATGCGCTGCCGCCGAAAGACCCGGACGGCACCTACGACATCGCCGCACAGAATGCGGCGGTGGACCAGATCGTCGCCGCGGCCGCCTCCGCGGGATTCGTGTGGCCGCCCTCCGGAACCGATTTGCAGGATTTGCAGTGGTTCACGCAGGATCTGGTGGCGGCGATGAACGTGAATCAGCAGGTGCTGCAGATTTTGACGCCTGGCGTGACCCTGCGGATCATTGATTCCTACATCATTACGGCCACGAGTTCGGGGGGCACGGTGAATTGGGCGCAGGTGACCGCCAGCGTTTCCACGCTGGTGGATAATTTCATCGCGTCGGGCCTGGTGCACCTGACGCCGTCGCTGACGGCCGCGCAGCTCAAATCTTTCGTCACGGCGCTGGCGCAAGCCATCGGCGCATATAAGGTTTCTACCGGTCGCACGTCGCTGTGAAGCTCTTGCGACGGTTTGCAGGCTGCCGTCACAGGTTCAAAATGTCGGCGTCGGACATTCGTGCGTAATCCACGTCGCGGGATGAAACTCCGCGGTGGCCGTCGTTCCCCGCCCCGCCCGACCCGGCAATATCCACGCGCCGCTCGGCGCTGCGCTGCCGCGCGCGGCGTTCGTGATTTGCGGATACCACGGTGGTGGTCCATTCGTTCAGCACGCGCTTGGCAACGGCGGGCAACGCCTGGCGCGCCCGTCCGGTCACCAGCGAAACGATGGCGCGCTGGTGCTCGTCGTCCAACGCGCCGGAACGAAAGGCTTCGCGCATCTGCTGCCCCAGCGCGCGATTGCCGCGCAACGTGGCGTCCAGTTCACGATAGATCTCGCCCACGACGCGGTTGCGCGCCGATTTGGAAAGGCCTTCAGGCAGCAAGCGCTCGACCTGCGTTTCGATCGCGTCCACCACGCTGGCCACCGCCGCGGCGTTGGTGGAGTGAAAGAAATTCATCTGCGCAGGAGTGGGCGTAGGCTCGGCCTGTTGCTGCTGGCGATTCTGGTCCTGCGCTTGATGCTGGTCCTGCGCTTGATTTTGCGGTTGCGCCGGAGTTTGCCGGGCGGCTTCGGCGCGGTGGTTGCGCTGGCCGAGTGCGCGAAAAATCTCGTCACGGTGGGGCGCGTTGTTATTAGCGAGCTCCGCCATCGCGCGCGCGAGCGACGCGAATGCCGCGGGATCCAGTTGCGACACCGCTTGCGCCAGCTTGGCGTGGTCCTCCGGGCGCCGCGAAAAGAAGAGCGCGTCCATGCGGTTCAAATCGCCCAGCAGCGCGGTGGCGTTGCGCGCTTCTTCGGGAGTGGCAAACGCTTCGCGATACGCGCTGGCCTCTTGCCAGGCGTCGCGCAGCTCAGGATTCGCATCCAACGCTTCGCGCAAATGTTCTGGCACGGTTGGCAGCGCAGAGTCCGCGCCGCTCGGGGCGGCTTCGGATTGGCCCGCGCTCGAAATTGCAGCTGTTTCGCCCTGCGATTCCCCGTCGCGCGCGTTCGCCGCCGCGGTTTCATTCGCCTGCGAGGCCGAATGATTAATGTTCGGCGCGGAACCGCGCGACGCCGCGTCGTGCGGCACGCTGCGCGCGGGCCGGCGCGCTGGCAGCGTCAGCAATCCCAGGATTTCGTCGTCGCTGGGGCGGCTGTCTAGTACCGGGGTGACCGAATTGGATCCCATGCCATTTTCTCCTTGCAAGTCTGCGTTCTGGTGCTGAAATGAACCTCAGAACGCGCCCGTGGCGAACCGCCAACACGCTGCATCAAAGGCACTTACCTGCGCAGAGGCGTATGTTCGCAAAAGTTTTCCACAATGAAACCACAGTACTATTCACTCCGGAACACCACTCTTGTAAATGTAACCTAGCGGGGGAAGCCGTACGGCAGTCCCGGAGGACGCGACAGGCCCCGCGAACATCTGAGGTAAAAATTCATGAGCACGCCGCCCATCGCCTCCGCAGAGACGAATGCAAAATCAGCATCACCCAATGCCGTCACCGGCATTGACCGCCGCCGCCGCAAGCGCGCAAAAATAACCGCTCAGGTGCACATCCGCAGCGTGAACACGCCGGATCCGTTCGAGGAGATTTGCAAGAGCGTGGACGTCTCGCGTGACGGGCTGCTGGTCACCGCGGCGCGCGCCGGGTACTGGAAAGGCCAGCGCCTGGACGTCACATTTCCCTACTCCACCGCCGCTGCCGCGCTGAATACCGCGCAGGCCGCCGAGGTGGTGCGCGTCGTCGAGCAAGAAGGCCGTTACGCCGTGGCGCTGCAATTCGTCAATGCCAAGGCCGACTCCGCCAGCGCGACGGGCGCGAAGCTGGATCCCGCGCTCGGGTCCGGGGCCGCTTCTTCCGCGGCAACGTACTCCAAACAGCAATCGGTGATATTGGCCGTCGAATCCGATCCCAAGACCGCCGAAATCATGCGCAACGTTCTTTCCAACGATGGCTACACCGTGGTGATCGTCCCCACGGCGCAGCAAGCGCTGGACGTGCTGCGCAACACCGTGCCGGTGGTTTTTCTGGCCGAAGTGGAAGGCACGGACATGAGTGGGCACGATTTGTGCCTGATCATCAAGCGCAACGACCGCCTGCAGCGCGTGCCGGTGATTCTGCTGACGAAATCGGCGCAGCCCGCGGATTATTCCGCCAGCCACCAGCTCGGCGCGGTGGTGTGCATGGCCAAGCCGTTCAAGCCGGAACGCCTGCTGCACGTGGTGCGCCTGGTGGCTCCGCCGCCGAAGGACAAGAGCGCCTACGGCGCCTCGCGGTATTCCAGCAACGTCGAACGCGCCATCTAGCGTTTCGCGACGCTGCATTTCCCGCCGATCCGCGTTACTCCTCAGGGATAGCTGCGCGTTCTCCGCGCCAAGCCAATCACCTGCGTCTGGCCGTTCTTTTCGGCGGCGGCGGTTGCGCCGCTGCCGTTGCTGCGGCCGCGGCTTGCTGCTTCTGCAGGTAATCGCGATGGAAGAGCGCGTGTGCGCGCACGTTCGCGTAGCCCAGCGGCGCTTCGATCTTGGCCACTTGCCCGGCATCCGAAGAAAACCAGCGCATGCAGATTTCCAGCTCGACGGCGTGATTGTCCGCAAATGCATCCGGCATGATGCTCGGCAGAATCACCTCCGCCTCGACGCCGCCAGGAGAAACCGCGGCCGCCGCCGGCCCCGCCGCCGCCGTCACATCCTGGCGATGCACCACGGGCATTTCGGCCACGAGTTGCGCGATTTCTCGATACTGCTTGGTGCGCGATTCTTCTTCGGGGATGACGAATTCTTCCAGGCCGATCAGCCGCTTCACCAGCGCCATATTTTCCGGATGCGCCAGGATGGCTTGCATCTGCGGGTCGGGGTTGGCCATCAATTGCAGCAGCACGGCGCGCTGCTGCGACCACAGCGTGGGATATTGCTCGTCCGTTTCCGGGTAGCTGAAGAGATTCCCTTTCAGGTCGGCGAGGCGAATCCATTTGGATTCAAACGCGGCGCCCGCGCCGAGCAGCGTCACTTCCACGTCGTTCGGGCGGTTGCGGCGGAAACAATCCACGGCCAGCAGCATCACGTCCGCGTGGAAGAATTTCATGCGCCGCCACACCAGGCCGATGCGGCCCATCGCCTGATCGCGCGCCATGGCGTAGCCGGAGGCGGTGTCGTTACTCGACATGGCGCCGCCGAAGAGCGCGGGAAATGCGCCGGTGAGAAATTGCGCCACCGGTCCCATCAAATCCGCGGCGTGTTCGGCGAGGTCGGGCGGCACTTCCGCAGCCTCGGGCTGGAAGAATCCCGCGGCGAGGGATTGCCCGGGCTTTGCGCGCGCCGGATAGTGCGCGCCCGGCTCGGCGTTCTGATTTTGCAGCGCGTCGAAATCCAGCACTTCGCTATCCGCGTAAATCGGCGGGATGCCGTACTCGTACGTCTCCATCTGCAAGTTCGAGAGCGTATTGAAGCGCTCCTGCACGCTGATCAGCGCGTCGCCCAGCGCGGGGCGGCCGCTCGAGCCATCGCCCGGCAGCGCGTGCAGCACGCGCCAGTGGTCGTCCATATTTTCGCTGCGCGATTCGCAGTAGGCGTCGCCGGCAAAGGCGACATAGGCGCCATCGGGAAACATTTCCAGCAGCTCGTCGCGCAGCGCTTTATCTTCGAGCGCGAAGAAGGCCCAGGGCCGCAGCCAGGTGCGCTGAAAAGTGATCAGGTTGATGTTGGTGTCGCCGCCTTCGGTGAGCGGACCGCCCTGCGATTGCGCCAGGCGCGCGAGGCGTTCGTATTCCTGCGCGCCGCTGGCGACCGGCGGGCCGATTTTATCCGCCGCGTGCGGGTAGGCCGCGCGCAGGCGCGCCTGGTGCACTTCCATGTTCCACTGCAGGTAGGGATATTCGTGCATCTCGCCGGCCCAGGGCGGAGTCTTCAGCTCCAGGCCGCCGACCATGGTGACCACTTCCTGGCCGTTGGGCACGCGCTGGCGCGTTTCCGCGGCCGGCACGGTGACCATTTCCGCGGCTATGAAATTCTCTTCGGTGAGCAGCGCACCGCAGTTGTCGCAAGTTCTGGATAAGTTGCTGTCCGTGTTTTGGTTTTCGTGCGAGCTGGGATCGCCTGCGTTGCTGCCGGGCTGCTGCAGTGGGCCGCTGTCCTGACCATTCGCCTGGCTGGCCGCGAGAATTTCCGCCTGGCCGCGCGGCGAATCGCCCGGCGTGGGATTTTCCGCGCCGCAATCCGGGCAAACGTACAGATCCTCGCCAATCTTCACTTCGCGCGCGACAATTTCGGTTTCAGGATGGAATCCGAAGCGCTGCCCATCCACCACGAAGCGCACGTAGGCGCCCACTTTGCCGTCGGTCCAGAGATTGAACGCTTCCTCGACGATCAGATTGCCGATGCGGTTATTGCGTTCCACCAGTTGCGCGACTTCCGTCGCGGCTTTGGCTGCGGCTACGTCCTCCTCCGCCTGCGCCGACGACGGGAAGAAGCGCACGCGCGGCACGTCCTGCGAGAGCACCGCTACCAGCGACAGCCCGAATGCCTGATAAATATTGGTGACGAATTCGTAGCGCGGCAAATCGTCGAGCGAGCTGTTGTCCGCAAATTTCTGCTCGAAGGCCGGGTGCCAGTTCTGGTCATGCGAATTCCACCAGAGATATTGCAAGCCGCGCCAGAATTGGTGCGCCTGCTTGATGCGGCGCACTTCCTGGCGGCGCGTGGATTCCGATTCGAAGGAAAACTGGTGCACCAGGCGCCGCAGCGCGCCCTCCAGACGTTCCGGAAGCTGTTCGTTGTTCGGGCCGTAGGGGCTCGCCTGCGCCGCTGCGTCTGAATCCGCATTGCGCCGCTTGCGTGTTGCGCCATTTCCCTGCTGCGGCGCCGCCGGATTGCGTGCTCCCGCGGAGGGAGGCATCCGGTCATTCGGCTCCGGGCCTTCCACCGGGACAATCGCGGGATCGGCCTGTGAAAATGATTTCTGCGTAGGCATGCACTGTCCTCGATGAGTTGCTTAGCGCCGGAGTCTGGCCGGCAGTTGGTCTGAAAATGCGAATCGCAGCGCCGCAGCTTGCTCTGTGCGCAGCCGGAAAGCTGCGCAATTCTGCGCAAAGCGAACGAACCGGCGAGACGCCGGCGGTAAGAATGTTTCCGGTGCGCGCAGGATTGCGAACGCGCCGAAAATCGGCTTGCGGATTCAGCAGGTGCGGAGAACCAAAGGAAAGGCAAAATCGGATCGCACTGCGCGCCGCGGCGGCCAAATTGCCGGCGCCGCGTTATTCCATCGCAAACGAGCGTTGGCCGAGCGAGATGGCGTCCGCCAGCCGCGCTCCGCGCTCGTCGGTGGAAAAGCCGAAAGTACAATTCACGAAGCGCACATTTTCCAGGGATATCTCGCCGCCCTCATAACGCAGGCGCGTGCCGATGAACGTGACATTTTTCCAGCGAATGCCATCCAGGGTTTGCGACGCCCCTGCGAAGGTAAGCCCCGCCACGCGCACGCCGTCTGCCATCACGCGCGTCGAGGGCGGCAGCAGAATTTCCGAAGTGTCCGGCATGAGCGTCGCGTCCACGTAGGTGTTGCCGTGCAACGCGGCGGGATCGAGTAATTCGTTCGCGAGCACGGCGCGCGGGGCGGCCAGCACCTCGTGCCCGGCGACGCTCACGGCGTGCGGCGCTTGCGTTCCCGGTCCCACGGCGACGCCGGTGAGTGCGCCGCCCGCATTGCCCTCCGCCACGCCCGGCGTGGCGGCTTGCGCAGAGCGCAGTTGCGCCAGCTCGATGCGCGCCAGAGTCACATGTTCGAGTAATCGCGCGTTATCGGGATGCGTCGCCAGCACTTCATCCAGCGCGCGATCCGAGTGCAGGAAAAAATCGGGCGTGGCCGCGATGGATTGCATGCGCGTGGACATCAGGATCGCCTGGGCGCGGTCCACATCCACTTCCGCGGCGGTAATGTTGCCTCCTACGCCCTGCATCGTCGCGTCTTCCAATGCTCCGGAGACGCCTGCCTGCCACGCGGGAATGCCCCCCGCATCGCTGGGACGCGCTGGCGCGAGCCGCGCTGGTCCGCCGTTTACGATATTTGCCGGATGCAACAGTCGCTGCACGCCCTGCCACGCCAGCGTTCCCAGCAGCGCGGCCGCCAGCAACACCACCACGACGCGCGCATACGTCGGCGCGGGGGTGTACGCCCGGCGCTTCAGCCAGCGGCGATCGCGCCCGCTGGGCGTGTCCCATAACCCAAAGCTCATTCGTGCTCCGGCATCGTCATCGCGCTGGCCATCATTCTAGACCACCCGGAGCGCCAGCGCGAAGCGGGGCCTGGCCTGAATCCCTCATTGCGAGCGCGCGGCGATCTGCGCGGCTCCGCCGCGACATGCGCCTCAGCTCTTGCATTGCTTGGCAAGCTCATCGCGCAGAAAACTGACCAGGTCTTGATGGTCGGCGAAGACATGGGTTTCCGGGCGTGTCGCGGCGCCGCGGGATGGCAATTGCCCCGCCTGTGGCGCGCGCAAGGACGTGATTCCGGACGGAGTCCCTGCGCCGGACGAGCCGAAATTTCCGCGCGCGGCGCTGGGCGCGCCCGTGCCCGCGCTCTGCCCTGCCGCAAACGCGTCGCGATGCACTCGCGCGACGAAGCCGCGCTGCGCCCGCCCGGAATGCGACGGCACCAGCTCGGCCGCTTCGATCTCGATGCGATGAATCGGGCCGCGGCCCGCGTCCTGGGACGAATCGGCGTCGCCGTCGCCTCCCTGGTCATCGCCCTGGCCGTCGTCTTGGTCAGCGGAGTCCTGCGCGGCGTCGTGTTCCAGCGCGAGCAGCGCGGCTTCGGCCTCCCGCGCGGCTTCCAGCGCTTCTCCTGCGATGGCATTGATGTGATAGCGCCCTCGAATGAACGGCATGTTCCCTCCGCATCCAGAAATAGAACACCGCAAATTGAAAATAGGTGCGCCGGCCGCAGCTATGCGTTTTCTTTCTTGCGGGCCGCGTTGAGCTCGAGCATCCGGTAGATCTGGTGCCAGGAGCGCCGGCGCACGGGCGTGGCCACGCCCTTCGTGCCACGGCTGGCGCGAAGTGTTGCGCTCGCTGTGGATGCGTTTGCACCTGGCGCGCCGCTTCCCGTGGAAGTGCTTGAAGGAACCGCCGCAACGGTTCGGGGATTGCCGCCCACTCCAGGCGCAGGCTTTTGCGCCGGCGCCGAAGTCGCCGCCCCAGTCGCGCCAAGTCTCGTCGCAATTCGCGCGGCGGGGTCATCGGCAGCGACGACGATCGGCGGCACGCCGGCGATGCCCAAAATCGAATTGAGCAGCGCGCGATTTTCCCCGCGCAAGCGCGCCACTTCCGCTTCGAGCGCGCTGGTGTAGCGCGTCGCCAGTATCCTGCTCCACATTTCCTGCCACTTCATACACTTGCCCTCGTCATCGCGGCAGCGCGCGACGTGCGGATCACGTTCGCCGCCGGCGCAAAAACGAAACCGGCTGCGCGTGCCTGCTTTCATCCAGTCGCGCCTTGCGCGCCTGAATGGCGCGCACGGTGGGATCGTCGGAGGTCAATCGTTCGGCCACGCGCTGTTCCCAGGGAGGGCGCAGCAGGCCGCTGCGCCGCGCGGCGTAGCGCGATTTCAGCCCGTAGCGCGCCGCGTCGGCTGCGTCGTCGCCATCCATTTTTTCCACGTCTTCAATGCGCACGGAATCGCGCACCAGGTTCGGCAGGGTGCGAATCAATTCCACGCAGTTGTCGGTGAGCAGCCACTCGCCGGCGTCTAACATCTGGTACATCAGCATCCAGCCGCCGATGCGGTCGTCATCGGCGGGAATCGGCCGCGGAAAGCCGGCTGCCGCGAAAATGTCGCCCATCTGCTCGGCGATGGAAGCCTCGTCGGTGCGCCGCGCGAAGGCGTCCGGCGAAAGGTAGATGGCGTCAATCTTTTCGCGCCGTCCGCTCCAGGCCCGTGCGGCCGGCGGAGCGGCGAAGAAGGAGCCGTCTGACGCAAGCTCGTCGCTGGCCACGCTGCGCGTGATGATTTCGCGGGCCAGGTCGCGCGGCGAAGTGCGATGGGTCACGTATTCGCGGTAAGTCACCACGCAGGAGCCGGCGTGCGCGCGCGCTTCGGCGTCGGCGGAAGAATCCGCGCCGCTTCCCTGCGCCAAGGCCGGAGCTACCACGGGCGGCGACTGCGCGTGCCAATAAGTGGCCGCAGGATGCTCGAAGCCCCAGTCAATCGAAATCCAGCGCGGCCACCACGGCTGCCAGACAATCTCCTCGGCTCGCGCGGTGTGCCGCGCCAGATCGAAGCGATCGAAATACTGGCCCGCGAAAACTTCCCAGTCGCCGTCGAAAAACGCACGCTTCAGGCTGGTGGGCAGCGCCAGCAGCGTTTTCTGGTAATTGCGGTCCGCCGCGTAAATGGGATTATCGAAAAAACGCGCAGGGATGAAATCGTAATCCTGCGCGTTGTACTCCTCGGGACGCTCCATGCCCGGCGCGGGCTGGCGGTCAATCCACAGCGCCTTGACCCAGGCGTGGCCGATGTTACCGGGGTTGGTGGCCGCGGCCATGCAGGGAAACGTGCCGGGAACCGGACAGCGATTGCGGCTGGTGAGAAATTGCCACTGCCGCAGAGTGAAGAGCGTGAGCTCGTCAATCCCAATGAAAAGATATTCCGCGCCCTGGTATTGAAAGACGTCGTGCTCGCTGGCGCAGTAGCCGAAGCGGGTGGTCGAGCCGTTGCGCCATTCCACCAGGTGCTTCGATTCGTGGAAGGCGATGTACAGGTCGCGCGGCACGTCGCGCCGGAAATAATACAGCAGCGAAGCTTCCAGCTCGGGAAACGTGCGCCGCAGCAGCAGCGTATGCACGTGCGGATGGCGGAGCGCCTGCATCACCGCTTCCATCAGCAGCGCCTTGGATTTTCCCGGCCCGGCCGCGCCGCCGAACAGGCGGTATTTCGCGGGCGAAGCGTGGAACTGGCTCTGCTTGGGAAACGGCCTGTAATTCAGGCGAATTTCCGGCGTCGCGGCAGTCGCGTCGTCGGGCGTTGCGGGGTCCGCGGCGGGCGAGGTAATTGCCGGTCCGGCGGCATGCTCGGCCGCAGCCGCCGCAACAGAGGCCGCGGAATTGTTGCGGGCGGCGGCCCTGGCGCGCTCGCGTAGCCATTCCTGCGCGAACGTGCTTCCCTTCGCCATGAAATTTGCGCCGCCCTTCCCTGCCTGGAATGGCCCTTAGGCGAGCGTGCGAATTTTCTCCCCGATGTAAAATGCCGCCGCGCCGCCCAGAAACGATGCCGCGATGGCGGCGTGATGGACGCTCAGCACCGCTCCCAGAACGAGCGCGCCGATTCCGCACAGTTGCACGATATAGCCGATGGTGGTCTTGCTGGTGCTCATGAAGCCTCCTAGATTTGCCACTTTTCGCGATGTGTCGAAAGTCGCTGCGAGCGATCCCGCCACCGGCGCCGCACGCCTGCTAATCGGGGCGTACCGGGCCCGGCACGTCGTGGATAAAACGCACCAGCGGAGCCGCGTCACCCGTCTCGCCGTTCAGCGGCACCTTCTGCGGCTCGAGCGAGTGGACGATGTCCTTTACCAGGTCCAGCAGGAGCTTTGCCGCCGCGATTCCCGCGGCGCCGCTGTAGGTGTTCAGGCTCAGCTTGTGCAGCAACGCAAAATGGGTTTCGGCGATCTTGGGCTCGTCCAGGCCGCATTCGCGCATGGCTTCGGCGAGCTTCAGGCGCTTCTTGCGCCGGCCCGGGTCGCGGCAGATTATGGTGGCGAGTTCCGCGACGCAGATTTCGCGCTCGATGCCGGAATTGTCGCCACCACGCGGCGCGGGCCGCGCTGGCCGGCGCTGTTTTCCTTTCGAGTTTGAATTGGCTCTGGCGCGCGGCTCGGCCTTTGACTTCGGCCTGGCAGCGCCGTCGCCGCGGGACTCTAGAGACGCCGCCGGAAGGGGCGCGGCTACGTTCGCGGCACCGCGCGAGACGGCGCGGCGGCTGGGCATTTGCGGACCCGATGGCGGCGCGACGATGAGCGCGGCTGGCGGAGCGTGGCACGGCTTTTCGATGGGCGCTTGGTCCGCCACAGGCGTTCCTCGATGTGCGCGGAAATCCGCATGAATCTTCGTAGCGTGCGCCAGCGACGGATATGCGGCGGCGCGATAGCTTCGTCCGCAAATCCTGTTGCGCTAATGTTTCGCCGCCTCGGGGACGGCGGTGGGAGCGGGACACGCGCTTGCCGGGTCCGGTTCGAGCCGCTTGGGCGTCGTTGTTGCCGCCGCGGCGTTACGCGTGTCCCACACGGAGGGAAGGGACAGAAGCTTTGCGTGCGCGGCTGCGCGGGCGCGATTTTCGCGCCGCGTTTCCTGCCGGTCCGCATACTCGATCATGCCCAGCAGCGCGCCGCGCAGCGCATCGTGATGCGCCACGCACAGGCGATCGCAACGCCGCCCCGGACGCGCGCAGCGTTGCCAGGCTTTCCTGGAAAGTGGCGAGCGAACGAGCGCGATACAGCGTGGCAAGAGAGTACGCAAGCGAACGGCGCGAACGAGAGGTGCGAGCTGACGATGCGAGCTGACGATGCGAGCTGACGATACGAGCGAGCGAACGATACGAACGAGACGAGCGGCGCAGTAGCGCGCCTGGTGGAAACTCAATGCGGCGCGGACGAAGTGGTCGAGCCCGAAGTGCTGGACGAGCCGGGCGCGCCGGGCGCATCCGGATGACACGGCGGCGGCGTATCCAGCTTCACCTCGACGACCGCCTTGCACTCGTGTAGCGGCGAATCCGGCCCGGTGGGTGGCTGCGCCGCCACCCCGATGCGATGGCGGCCCACTGCGAACAGCAAGCACGGGCTGGAGGCCGTAATGTCCTTCATCATCCCGTGCGCGTTTGCCGGCACCGGAACCGCAAACAGGAAATAGGGCTTCCTGGTGGAAATGTCGTACACCCCGAATTTCTGCACGCATGCGGTTTTCACCGTCTGCGAGCACGCCGGCGTCTTCGTGAAATCGTAATCGAACTGCACACTGATATGGTGAAAGACCGAACTTTGCGGAGGCTGCGCGCTCGCTTGCTGGCCGGAGGAACTTTGCGCGGCGCTCGCGGAGCCCGTCGGATGCGACCCCGTCCCCGCCAGTTTCACCGGCCCCAGCAGCAGCGCCATCGCCAGCATCGCGGCGTATCCGCGAAAATTCATCAAGCTTGCATCTCCGATCGGCGCAGGCCGTGAGCTGCGGGTGCCGCGCCGATGCACTCCACGGTATCATCGCAAGCGCGCGCGGTGAAAGCATCCTTCGAGCCATGACGCGCGCGAAGCACCTGCGCCTCGCCGGGTTCTAGCCCAGAATCTGCACGGTGACGCCGGAGCCGCCGGAAATGGCGACCACCTTGGCGCGCACGAAATTCGCGCGGACGCCGGTAGCCACCAGATTGTCGCCCGCGGTAAGAGTCGAGCTCATGTTCGCGGCGCCGGTGGGCACGGCATATTGCGCGTCCACGTCGTTGAGCGCCGTCTGCAACTGGATGTTCACCGAAGTGGGAGCCGTGGCGAAGCTGATCTGCCAGCGGATGGTGCGGCCATTTTCGGGAAAGCCCGCGTAGCTGGGCAGCGCGAATTGCTGGCTGGCCTGCCCTGCCGCGGGAGCTTCGTTGTTGAAGGCCAGCGCCACATCGCCGGGAAAAATCGAGTAGGGAGGGACCTGCGCGTTATAGTTCGGCATCGTCGGGCGTCTCCAGAAGGATATTCATTGCTGCTGCCAAGCGCTGCAGCGCGTGCGGAATGAGGAACTTGCGGCGAATTGCAAACGATTGCGAGAGAGCGCGATGCTCGTTTGCTGCCGGGATCGGCAGGTGCAAGCGCACGGGTGCGATCGCTCATTACACTCTGTAAGCTACGAAGAAGAAGGGAGTTTATCGCGAGATTGCCGCTCGAAGCCGTTTCCGAATCGCCTGCTGCGCTCTACACTTTTCGAGGTTAACGAATAAGTTTATACGCCGACTTCAATACTTTGTCAAGTCGTTGTGTGTGTACAGTAAAATAATCCAAGGCCGCCGCGCGTAGCCGCAGCTACTTCGCGCCTACTTTTGCGGCGCTGGCGCCGCAGCAGGCGCTGCCGCGGGCGCATCGCCGGCCGCGGCCGGTCGCGGGCGCAGGGTGAAATTCACGCCGCGCGCGCCGTTCTCGTTCACGGTGCGCTGCAAATCCAGCTGCGATTGGTCAATCGCATTCTCGCCGCCGTAGGAAGTGACGTAGTGCAGCTTCCCTCCCGCCAGCCAGTAATCGCTCACCGCGTAACTGCTGCCGTCTTTCAGGTAGAGCACCACGTAGGGCGTAACGTCCGCCGGAGCGGTCTGCGACGAATCACCGGAGTCTGCCGCCGGGGCGTCGCCAGACCCGGGCGCAGCGAGCAGATAGGAATTGGGATCGTTTGGCGAAGTCACGCCCGCCGAAGATTCCGCCGAAGAATCCGTCCAGCCCGAGCCGTAGCCCGAGGCATTATCCCCGCCGTAATATCCCAGGCCGCCGAAATATCCCACGCCCGCGCCAAAACCGTAGCCATAGCCATAGCAGCCCCAGAAGGGATCGCACGGGCCGAACGCGCCGCCCCAGAGACCGCCAAAGCCAAAACCATAGCCGCCGTAATAGGGGTAGTACCCGTAGTAGGGATAATACGGGTAGTAAGGTGAACCGGGCTGCTTGGGCTGAAAGGGATGCTGGGTAGCGACGACCGTCGCGCCGCGCGGAGAAGTGGTAAGGCCGCGCGTGGTGCTCGCGAGCGGCACGTAGGGCCGGTTGCTATTCACATTCGCCGGGCCGTAGAAATTCACGCGCGCCGCGGCTGCCGCTGACGCCGAAGGCGGTTCCTGCCAGGTATTATTTCCCGCCGCGAAGTGTTCAGGCGGAGTCGCGCTGGATTCCGATTTGATGTTGCCCGCGGGAACTTTGCTGGAACCTTTTGCAGCCGCTGCGTTGGACGCGGTGCTGTGGAAAGGATTCCACCAGTGCCCACCGCCACCGCTGCTGCCGGCATTTCCGCCGCTGGCATGCGCGCCGCTCGAGGGCGCATGTCCCCCGCCGCCGAAGCCGCCACCGCCAAACCCTCCGCCGCCAAATCCACCGTGCGCGCCACCGCCTCCGCCGCCCCCGCCGTGCGCGCCGCCTCCGCCACCGCCGCCACCATGCTGGGCAAACGCCGGAGCAGGCGCAAAGGCCAGCGCAGCGGCAAAAAGCAACGCCGCGGAAGTTCTGAACAGCGCTGAACCTGCGGGAGAAACGACTGAGTTCCGAGTTTCCGGGGATGCGCCGAACTGCTGAGAGGTCTTGGTCATTTTGTATCCCTCCACCCGACGGGGCGACTGAAGGGTGCTTCTACGTCTGGTGCTATTTCCGCTGGTAGCGGCCAGCTTGGGTCGAGCGAACGCTCCATGCTATACGATTGGACGCTTACTTGCACGTTTTGGTTTCCCGGTGCTTCACGGGCGTGTTCCGCGGGCATGCGCGCAGCCAGCCTGCGCGAGGGCTCGTCGCACGCAAACCCGTTATACTGTCTGCGATGATCCCCTTTCTCCACATCGGCAGCCTGACGATTCCCACCTTTGGCCTGATGGTCGCCTGCGCCATGCTCGCCGCGTACTTCGTGCTGCGCGCAGACCTGGCGCGCCGGGGCATCGCGGACAAACATTCCGGCGAAGCGGAGGCGCTGATATCGTTTCCGTGTCTTGCGGGGTTCATCGGCGCCAAGCTGTATCATTTGCTGGAATCGCCCGCGGAATTCTTCGCCGATCCGCTGCACCTGCTTTTTAGTCCCTACGGTTTCGCGTGGTTTGGGGGGCTTCTCGCGGGATTTGCGGCTTTCGCTTTCGTGGCCTGGCGCATTACCAAGCGCTGCGCGGCGGACGGCCGCGCCGTGCCGCTGCTGGCGATTTTCGACGCCGGCTCACCGGCGGCCGCGCTCGGCTACGGCATCGGACGCATCGGCTGCCTGCTCAGCGGCGACGGCGACTACGGCGTCCCGACTTCCCTGCCCTGGGGCATGAGCTTTCCGAACGGGCTCGTACCCACCACGGCGCGCGTCCACCCTACGCCGATTTACGAGTTCATTGTGGCCTGCGCCATCGCCTGGTGTTTGTGGAGGATGGGCGTGGGGAGCGGATATGCCGCCACAGGTCCGGTGAAACCCAATGTGCCCGCTGGGGGATCCGCCGCCGCTTCCATCGTGCGCAAGCCCGGCGAAATTTTTGCGGCATATCTGGTGTTTACGGGCTTGGCACGGTTCCTGGTGGAGTTCATACGCATTAACCCGCGATCGTTCCTGGGAATGTCCAACGCGCAGACGGCCGGCGGGCTGTCGGTGCTTGTGGGAATCATCTTGTGGTGGTGGGTGCGGAGGCGCGAATCGCGCGCCTAGTGGCCCGAGCGGCGTGCATTGAAGTATCAGGCGACTGAGGGCAGCGGGGTTTGCAGCGCCGCCTTGCTCATGCGAATCGCGAGCAATCCGTTGGACAGCACCGCGACGCTCCGGCCGGGATCTACCTCGGCGCGCAAGGCCACCACGCAGAATGGCCGGCGCGGCGGGAAACGCGGAACGCCGGGGTGCGCGGCGTAGTTGTCGCCGCATCGTGGCGGCACGTTCGCGCTCTGGTCGCGCGCATCGCGCCGTGCGGCGAATGCGTCGCGGTCAGGGGCGCTTAGAATCCGCGCGGCTTCGCCCGCGGAAAAATCGCGGCCTTCGTCTTCGTCGGAGTCGTCCGGCGCGCCGGCTTCGTCGCCCTCGGCGCGCAGTTCAGCATCGCCGCAGCCGGCGATCAATAGCCAGCGCTCGTCCACGGCGACGGTAATCTCTGCGGCGGCGCAGCCCGGCACGCTGGCGAGCGCGTACAGGTTTCCGGCCGACTCCTCGAAATCTACTGAGATGCGCGCGAACATTTCCTCCTCCGCAGCCTTCCAGTCTTCCAGGTCGCTCGCGGCCCGGGCGCCACGATCCAGATAGCGCTGAAAGGCGCGACGCGACACGCCGTCATAGACGGCCAGCAGGCAATCGGACATGTCGCGCAGCGGAATCTGCTCGCGCAGCGGAGTTTGGCGCGCGCGCTCCGTTTTACGGAATGTGGACGCCTCGAAGCTGGCGCGCGGTTTCATGGTGCGGCCTCACAATCCCCGCCAACGTTTACCTGCGACGGCCGGTTCGCGCGCGGCGTCGTCCCGCGTCAGCGGTGCGAGTTCCTTGGGAACCACGGGCGTATCCGATGCAGTTTTGCGGCGCGCGGGTATCTCCAGCTTAGGCGCCGCAAACACGCGAGCGGAGTTCCGCGCGCGCGGCTCGCAATCCAGTCGTGCTGGCGCCGGGGATTGCGTGGCGGCACCGAGGGGCGAAGGGCCGACGCGCGCGATGGCCGCGCTCGAGGCTTCGCGGCGCGCCGCCGGCGCGGCACACGCTCGCAATATGGACTCCGCCTCCATGGCCAGCGCCATCGGATTCATGGCGCGCTGGCCCAGGGATTTCACGCCATTTTCCACGACAGGCAGCCACAGGCAAGTTTCGGACAACGGCACGGACATAAACAAATTTCCGGCTTGGCGCGCCACCAGCGGCGCAAGCTCGTAGCCCGTGCCATCCGGCAGTTTCTCCGCGGCGAGGATCAGGTTGAATCGCACGGTGCGCAGCACCGTATCCGCCTCCTGCAAGGTTTCGACGGAGTGCGCTTCCCATCCCGAGCGTGCCAGCTCTTGCAGGATGTTGTGAGTCCTTGCGGTGGAAACGCCGACAACCAGGATCGGTACGGTGGCAGCGGACATGATTACCCCTTTGGGAAGGGGGACTGCTAATCCCGACGCGAGGCATCTTGCCGTGCATGCAGGGAGGCTGCCCGTTCTGGACTTCCCGCGCTCCGCTGCACTGCTGTTTCCCGTGGCCGGGAGCCGCTTGCCCGCCCCGGTAAACTGCGTCCACGTACTGAGAGGAATTCAACTAGCCTATGGTGGTCTCCCGCCCCGCCGAGGTCGCGCACGGAGCCTTTCAGGGCGTGCGATGTACGGCTGCCGCGCAGGACCCGAGCGAGGCGAGTAACCGGTTCCGCGAAATCCCATTTACTTCATCGGGAGATGCGCCACGGAACCTTAGTGCAACTACCCCTTCCAGCTAGGCCCGAAAATGTACACGCCGAGCTAAAGGCGGGCAATTCGGGAAAGTACTGCTTTTGGGTTACGGGTGTTACGGACGAGCGCATGATGTACGCCGGGCGGTTTAACAGTTTTACCCTTGACACATTAATATCGTAGGAGTAATTTCGCCGTGCTGCGCGTCCCGCGCCTCCCTATCCCGGGGGAGGATGGATTGCACCGCAACAGATCGGTGCTTTTCATGATTCGCTACGGATTGTCCGGAGATTCCATCCGTTCAATAAAAATGGGCCGAGATCGCGCAAACAATTCGAAACAGCACGCAGGCGCCCCCGCCCGGCCTACGGCTCGTGACGGCGATTCCGAGCCGTCCTGGCGCGACGACAAAATCCTACCCAAAACGGGTTTCGCTCTCCCGGAACGGGACGCTATCTCCTCCGACGCCGATCCGTTGCACCCTCTGATTGCTCTCGTCAAAACCTTTAACGAATTCCTCTTCGAGCTGGATGCCAACGGTAAGTTTCTGAGCATCTGGACTTCCAACGGCGCGCTGTTGCGCGAGCGCCGCGCCGAAATTCTGGGCCGCCGCGCACTCGAAGTCTTTGGCGAAGAAATATTCCACCCCTTCTCCAAGCTCTTCCGCCGCGTCGTCAAGGAAAGCGTCAGCGAAGAAATCGAGTTTCCCGTGCAATTTCCCAACGAGCAGCGTTGGTTTCAAGCGCGCGTGTACGCGCTGGCCAGCGGCGCGGGCAGCAACAGCTCCGTTTTTCTGCTGGCGCGCGACATCACCAAGCGGCACGAGGCCGAGAAAGCCCTCCGCCAGCAACAAACCCTGCTGATGCACGCCGAGCAGCTCACCGGCAGCGGCTGCTGGGAATACGACATAAAGACCGGCCAGCACCTCTGGTCCTACCAGCTGTTCCGCATCTACGGCTTTGATCCCAAAGGCGGCGTCCCCAGCGAAGAGACAGTGCGCAGCAGGATGCACCCGGACGACAGCCGCAGGATGCGCGAGATTCTGGACTTGGCGGTCAAGCATTGCGCCCCCTTTCTTTCCGAGTTCCGCCTCACTCTGCCGGACGGGCAGCAGCGGCTCATCTTCAATCGTGGCGTCGCTCTGCCGGACGAGTCCGGAAGAGCCGACCGGCTGCTGGGCCTGGTGCAGGACGTTACCGAGCAGCGCCGAGCGGAAGCGCTGGCGCGCAAGCGCGAATCGCTCTTCGCGCAAGCCGAGCAACTGGCCAACCTGGGAAGCTGGGAATACGAAGTGGCGGAGCGGAGCTTCACCTGGTCCGAGCAGATGTTCCGCATGTTGGGGCTGGCGCCAGAGACCGACCCGGTGCCGCTGGCGCGGGCATGCGCGCTGTTCCATCCCGACGATCGCGCGCGCGTGGCGGAGGAAGTCGCGGGGATCATCGAGCAAGCCAGGCCGCTGGAGAATCACGTACGCTTCGTCCTGGCCGACGGCAGCGTGCGCGTGTTTCATTCCCGCGCAGTTCCCCTCACCGACGCGTCCGGGAGGGTGACGCAAATCGCCGGAATGTCCCAGGACATCACCGCTCAGCAACTGGCCGGGGACCGCCTGCGCACCAGCGAATCACTGCTGGCGCAGGCCGAGGAAATCGCCAAGCTGGGCAGTTGGGAGCTGGACACAATTCGTGCAACAGTCACCTGTTCCGCGGAATTCTTCCGCATGCTGGACCTGGAGCCGCTGACCGGCCCCCTGCCGCTGGACGAGCTCTGGCCCCTGCTGCGGCTGGAAGATCGCGAGGGCGCGCAGCGAGCTCTGGAGCAGGCCGTGACCTCGAGCAGCCCGCTCGAATATCTCTCGCGCTACGTCCTGCCCAACGGACAGATTCGCGTCCTGTACACCCGCGCCATCCCCTTCGCGGACGCTTCCGGGAGAATTACCCGCTTCGTGGGCTTCAATCACGACATCACCGAGCAGACCCGCGTCGAGGACGATCTGCGCCGGCTTTCGCAGCAGCTCTTGACCTTGCGCAGCGCGGAGCAGCGGCGCCTGGCGCGCGAGTTGCACGAAACGGCTTCGCAAACCTTGACCGCGCTGAAAATGACTTTGAAGCAGGTGCAGAATTCACTGCGGGAGGACGATGACCGGGCGCGGCAGTTGATCGCCTCTTGCCGCACGCTCGCTTGCGAAGCGACTCGCGAGGTGCGCACGATTTCGGCAGTTCTGCATCCGCCACTGATGGACGAAGCAGGTCTGGTGGTAGGGCTGGCGTCCTACGTGCGGCTCTTTTCCGAGCGCAGCGGCATCGCGGTGGAATGCTCGATCCCCGAGGATTTCCAGCGTCTCCCCAAGGAAGTGGAACTCACCATCTTTTGCGTCGCGCAGGAAGCTCTGACCAACGTGCACCGCCATTCTCAAGCGCGCTCTGCGTCCGTCTGCGTGGACCGGACCGCCACGCAAGTGCGGCTCAGCGTCCGCGACGACGGCGTGGGCATGGCGCTGCATTTGTCCGTCGAGCGCCGCGATTCGCTTCTGGGCGTGGGGATTGCCGGGATGCGCGAGCGCGTCCGGCAATTGCAGGGCGAGTTCCGCATTGTGAGCGCGCCCGGGAAAGGCACGGGCGTTCACGTATCTCTACCGCTGGCCGTCGGCGCGAATGTCGCATGACGGCGCCGATTGCAGCGCGAGCATTGCGCGCGGGCCTGCGTCCGGCGCGCCTGATCCGCGATGCGCGGATGACTTTTCGCAATCTGTTCCGGTTCGCTACTTCACGTGCAAGGAGGATCCAATGGCCAAAGAAAGCCCAGCTCTCAAGCCCTATCGCGTTCTAGTTGCCGATGATCATGCCGTCGTGCGCCGGGGCGTCCGCGCCCTGCTCGAGACGCAGCCGGGAATCGAAGTCTGTTGCGAGGCCGCGAACGGCGTCGAAGCGATCGAGTACGTCCGCAAAGCCAAGCCCGACCTGGTGCTGCTCGACCTGACCATGCCGGAAATGAACGGCCTGGAGGTCGCGCGGGCCATTCGCGCGGAATCGCCTGCCACCGAAGTCGTGATTCTCACTATGCACTTCTCGGAGGAGGTCGCGCGTGAAGTGCTGCGCAGCGGCGCGCGCGGCTACGTGCTGAAATCGGACGCCGACGTCGAGCTGGTCTCCGCCGTGCGCCACGTGCAGCAGCACCGGCCCTTCTTCACCGGACGTCTGGCCACGAGCATGATGGACAGCTTCGTCAACGACGAGCACGAGGCCGAACCCAGCGCCGACCATCCCCTGGCCGGATGCCCGCTGACCGCGCGGGAAATCGAGATCGTGCAATTGCTCGCCAGCGGAAAGATCAGCAAAGAGGTGGCGGCGGCCGTGGGCATTTCCACGCGCACCGTGGAAAGCCATCGCAACCACATCATGAAGAAAATGAATTTCTCGAGCTTCAGCGAGCTGATGCGCTTCGCCATTCGCAGCCATCTGGTCGAACCCTGACGCCGGCGCGGCACCAGACGCCGGATTACGTGGTCAGACCGAGCGGACGGCTGCCACCAGACCCAAATGGCAGGACGCAAACGACGGGGTGCGCTTCTACCAAGAGGAATTACTGCTGCGGAAAATTCTGCATGCGGGGGCGAAACCTCGGCCGGGTGCTGGCCTCGAACCTCGTCGGTGTCGCCTACGGTTCGCCCAGGTCGTTCGGCAGCCGTTTCATGTTCACGACGGCCGGCAGGGATTTGAACCCGAGCTTCTTGCTCTTGCGCCCGGGTTTCGCGGAACTCTTTTCGGCGGCCGGGGCTCGCTGCGCCTTGCTGTTGTCATTCACCAAGCCCAGGGCCTCGCGCAACTGGTCCAGTGTCACTTGAAACATGCAAATTCTCCGGTGAACGTGACTATTGCAAGGGCCCGCGACTGCACGGATTCTAAATCATGCGCGCGGCGCAGGTCAATCCGTCGCGGCATATTTTTTCAGCGCGGTTTTGCCAAAGGACAACGGGGCGAATAATCGCCCGGCCCGCGATGTACCGTATATGGTACACTGGGGTGCCGCGGAAACAGCCGCCCAGGCCCGCCGCACAGGTCCCAGCCGATCCGCGCGCCGGCGAAGGCCAGCGCGTCCCGGTAATCTTCTTCCGCACGAACGCCGGTGGCGAGCCCGTCCGGGATTGGCTGAAATCCCTGCCGTCGGCGCAGGACCGCAAGCGAATCGGCGAGGACATCAAGACCGTCGAGTTCGGGTGGCCGGTCGGGATGCCGGTTTGCCGGCCACTGGGCGACGGCATATTTGAGGTGCGAACGCGCCTCTCGCAGAATCGGCTCGCGCGAGTGCTCTTCTACATTGATGCGCGAACCCGAATGGTTCTACTGCACGGATTTGTCAAGAAGACTCGCAAGACGCCGGACGAGGACCTGCAGCTGGCGCGCGGCAACAAGGACAAGCATAGGAGAAACGCCCGGTGAAACGCGAAACTGTAAGGAAAAACGGTAAACGCCGCAAAGGGCCCGGCCACAGCGGTTCGACCTTCGACAGCTTTCTGGGAGAGGAAGGGATTTTGGAGGAAGTCGAAGCCGTCGCCGTCAAGCGCGTACTCGCCTGGCAATTGAAACAAGCGATGCAGGAACAACGCAAGAGCAAGCGAGCGCTCGCGGGGGAGCTGGGCACCAGCCGGTCGCAACTGGACCGCCTGCTGGACCCTCAGAACGTGTCTGTGAGCCTGGACGCGATCACCCGCGCCGCCCGCGCGTTGGGCAAGCGCGTAATCGTCCGCGTGGCCGACGTGAAAGCCAGCCGCGCGTAATCGCCCCGCGAAGCGCCCGGCCTGCCGGGAAGCCCGGGGTTAGTCCGCCGATTCGGCGTAAGCCGAAAGGCTATCTGCACGGCGCAACGCCGGGAACCACCAGGCCCACAGCGCCGTAACCGCCAGCGTGCCGATGCCGCCCAGAATCACCGAGGGAACCGTGCCGAACAATTGCGCCGTAAGCCCGGATTCGAACTGCCCCAGCTCGTTCGAGGCGCCGATGAAAATCATGTCCACGGCATTCACGCGCCCGCGCATGTGGTCGGGCGTGGTCACCTGCACCAGAGTCACGCGAATCACCACGCTGACCATGTCCGCCGCGCCCGTCAGCGCCAGCGCGGCCAACGACACCCAAAGGCTGCGCGAAATCCCGAACACGATGGTGAAGATTCCGAATGCCGCGACGCACCACAACATCGTCGAACCGACGCGCCGGCGCAACGGCCGGTAAGCCAGCAAAATGGCCATCGCTCCCGCGCCTACCGCCGGCGCGCTGCGCAGCATCCCCAAGCCCCACGGGCCGATGTGCAAAATTTCCTGCGCGTAGGCCGGCAACAACGCCACCGCGCCACCCAGCAGCACCGCAAACAGGTCCAGCGAGATCGAGCCGAGCACCACTTTTTGTTTCCAGATGTAGGCGATGCCCGCCAGCACGGTCTTCAGGTTGATCGGCTCGCGCACGCGCGCCTTCGCCCGAAAATGAATGCGCGTGGTGCAGACCACGGCCGTGATGTAACACGCCAGCGCGGTCGCGTACACCGCCGCAGGCCCGCGGAAGAGCGCGTAGATCAGCCCGCCCACCGACGGCCCCAGAATCGTGCCCACCTGAAATAAAGTGGAATGCCAGGCAACCGCGTTCTGAAAGTGTTCCTCGGACACCAGCTGCGGCAGCAGCGCGCGGCTCACCGGACCGTTCAGCGAGCGCACCACGCCCAGCAGCACCAGCACCGCGTAAATCGGCCCGATGTGCCGCGTATGCTGCAGGGAGATCGCCAGCAGCAGCGCGGCGCACACGCCAAATGCGGCGTAACAGACCATCAGCAACTTGCGCCGGTTGAACCGGTCCGCGGCGTGCCCGGAAACCAGAAACAGCAGAATGCCCGGCAGAAATTGCGCCAGGCCCACGTAACCTAAATCCAGCGTGCGGTGGGTGATCTCGTAAATCTGCCAGCCCACCGCCACCGATAGCATTTCCATCGCGACGACGGTGAAAAAGCGCGCCAGTTCGTACAGCACGAACGCCGGATGGGTGAACGCCACGCGCCCGGCTAATTTCGCTTCCCCGGAATCAGCCATCGGCAAGCCGCCCAGCCTCCTCGGTGGCGCCGCGCGCCACCGCAGCGCGCAGCGAGTGCAGAATTATAACCGAGACGGGCGGCGCGACGCGGCGCGCCAGCCACAAGTTTCGCGAGCGCGAAATGTGAATGGGAATTCGCAGCTGCCACGGAGCGGCGGTTCGCTCCCCGGCGCCGCGTCGCCGTGCCTCCGTGTGCAGAAAGCGCGGGCTAGTAGTGCATCTGCGGCGTGGGCGGCGGCAGCGGCTTGCGCGGCAGCATTTCCGGGCGGTTCGCCGTCATGTACACGAAGGACGCCACGATCACGGCGATCTGCTTCATGTCCGGCTCCTGCACGCGCTCGTACAAGTCCATGTTGGAATGGTGGGTGCGCGCGTCGTAATCCAGGGGATCCTGGATGAACTGGAAGCCCGGCAAGCCAACGGCGTTGAACGAAAGATGATCCGTTCCGCCGGTGTTGCGAATGCTCAGCGTGGTCATGCCCAGATTGCGGAAAGGCTCCATCCACTTCTGGAAAATCGGCGCCACCGCTTCATTTCCCTGCAAATAGACGCCGCGGATTTTGCCGCTGCCGTTGTCAATGTTGTAGTACGCATCGAGCTTGGCGTGCTCCGGCAGCAGCTTCATCGTTTCCGGATCGCCGAAGTGCGCTTTCACGTAGGCGCGCGAGCCTAGCAGCCCCTCCTCTTCGCCGGTCCACAGCGCCACGCGCACGGTGCGGCGCATCTTCAATCCGCTGGCCTTCAGGATGCGGATGGCTTCGAGCATCACCGCCGAGCCCGCGCCATTGTCCGTCGCGCCGGTGGCCGCCTGCCAGGAATCGAAGTGTCCGCCGAGCATCACCACTTCATCGGCCTTGTCCGTGCCGCGAATTTCGCCGGTGATGTCGAAGGAGTTCAGGTCGTCGTCGTAGAATTTGTTTTCAATGTTCAGCGTCACGGTGACCGGTATCTTCTTCTCCAGCAGGCGGTAAAGCCGGCCGTAATGTTCGGTGGCCAGTGCCACGCGCGGCAGCGACGGAGGATCCTTGGGATCGCGCGAGCCGCCCTGCTGTGCGAACACCGTGCCGTCGTCTCCGCGTTGATTTTCCAGCCACGCGGCCGCTCCTTCGCTCACCAGAAAGTTCTGGATTTTCTGCTGCAGGTCGCGCTGGGCGCGATATTGCGCGATGCGCGCCGCGCGCGCCTTATCGGCGTCGCCGCCGATCGGCTGCGTCGCGATCTCCGCCAATTCCGCGTCCGTGTAACGGTGCGCGTCCGCCTCGAAATGCGGCAGCACCGGCTCCGGCACCTGGGTCATCACGAATTTGCCTTTCAGCGTGCCTTTGTATTTCGCGAAGTCCACTTCCGCTGCGATCGGCGCGAACACTACCTCCGCGGTCACCGGGCCGTTCGTTCCCGGCGTCCAGGCCTTGGGGTAGCCGATCAGGATGAAGGGTCGCGGCGTGACCATCTCCGCGGAAAAATTCTCGTTAGACCAGCCGCGCCCGAACGGGCCCCAGGCTTCCTGGTGGACGTTTGCCAGTTGCCAATCGTTCATGGTCTTAATGGTCCACGCGGCGGCGGCTTTGATGTTCGGCGAATTGGTGAGGCGCGGGCCGTACACATCGGAAAGATAGCTTTCGATGTCCATCACCTGCGAATGGTTGAAGCCTTCGTCCTTGATCTTGTAAATCGCGTCGTAATCGGGCGCGTCGTCGGCGGGGACGGCTATGGCGGCCGCAGCGGTCTCCGCTGCCGGAGTGGTGCTGCTTTTCTTCTTATTCTTCGCGCCGGCCTGCGCCGCCGGCGTTGCCGTGGCAACGTTATTCCCCGCTCCGTGGCCCGCCAGCGGCACCGCCAAGCACAAAATCAACCACACCGCCACGCTCAGTCCAAGCTTTCGCACCATCGCTCCTCCGCCACGCAGAATTGATTCTTGAATTGGAAACGCACTGATTGCGAACGGCATTCCATGGGCAAAGACGCCGGATGGCGACCGGCGGTTTCAATTAGTTTGCCTCCGCCGAGCGCACGCGAGTGACGCGCTCCCACGCGTCGCGCCATTCCCAGTCCCGGGTCAAAGCCGCGAACCGATGGTCAGCGTATAGATCAGGAGCCCGAGCACCAGGAGCGTCACCAGCACGTACATCCAATCGCGCTCCAGCGCGAAACCTATCACCGAGAACAACACGCGCGCCACCGGCGTCGCGATCAGCAGCAGCAAGCCAAATTGAATCAGCCCGAGCGGGCTCAACGAGATCGCCTGCTCCGCGATCTCCGGCACGCTGCGCAACTCCGCAGGCTCGCCGCGGAACGTCCTGTAGTGGCGCCGCGGCTGGCCATGCGACGCAACCAGAAACCACACCCCGCCCGCGAACACCACCAGCGCGGCCAGCGTCACGCCCCAGCGCAACATCCGCCCCAAAAATACCTCGACGCTCTTGTCGTTCACTTTCCCGGATTGCGGAACCGCGCCGCCCGCTTCGGCCATCACATCCTTCCCCGCACGCCCTGAAATATCATCTCGAAAGCCAGCGCCGCGATCACCACGGCGAAGACCAGGCGCAGCGTACGCACCTTGGCCCCCGGCAGAATCTTGGCGCCCACCAAAGCGCCGCACAGCACGCCCAGCATCACCGGCATCGCCAGGCCCGGGTCAATGTAGCCGCGCTGCAGATAGATTCCAGCACTCGCGGCGGCGGTAACGCCAATCATGAAATTGCTCGTGGTGGTGGAAACTTTGAACGGAATCTTCATGGCCTGGTCCATCGCCAGCACCTTCACCGCTCCCGAGCCGATTCCCAGCAATCCCGAAAGTACCCCGGCCACATACATCAAGCTAAAACCCAGCGGCACGCGCCGCACGTGGTAAGCCTGTAATCCGCTGGGCGTGGGGTAAGAGCTGTCCATGCGCAGCCGGGTCGCGATGCGGTCCGGCGGCAATCCCGGCGCCGGGTCGCCCAGCGTGCGTGTGGAAATGTAAGCGGAATACAGCAGCACCAGGCCGAATACGATCGCGATCGTGGATGTGTGCAGATGCCCGGCGAGGAACGCGCCGCTCACCGCGCCCACCGTGGTCGCAACCTCCAGGAACATCCCCACGCGCATGTTCGAATAGCCTTCGCGCAGGTACGCGGCGGCGGCGCCCGAGGAAGTGGCGATCACCGAAACCAGCGACGCGCCAATCGCGTAGCGAATGTCCACGCCGAAAGCGATGGTCAGCAGCGGCACGATCACCACGCCGCCGCCCAGCCCCGTCAACGAGCCCAGCATGCCGGCCAGGAAAGAGCCTGCGGCGACCAGCAGCGTGAATTGCGAAGCGGTCAAAGGGTCCGTTCTCGGTTCAGTAGGTGACTGCAGTACGGAAGCGAGATTCTAGCACTTCACCGTTTCAGGACAGGAGTTTTGCTTTCCGAGGCGAGATCATAAACGAAGCGGATTTCCACCTCCGCGTTCGAGCGGGTTCGTTCCAGGCGCACGATTTCGTAAAGCTGCTTGCCGCCCGGCGCCGGCTCGAACGAACGCGTGATCTGCGGGCCGTGCGACCCGCCCATGTCCGCCACCAGGCGATAGTCTTCCCAGTGCGCGTCGAACTCCTGATACTTGTCGTCCTTGGGTTTCTGCACCTTGTGGCCGTCGGTGAAGAAGGCGCGTTGGCGGCCCTGGTCATCGGTCATCAGCACCTCGCCGTTCTTGGCGTCGGGCGTGTCTTTCATCGTGAAGGTGATGGAGCTCGCGGGATTCAGCATGTCTTGCAATTCCTGGCGGTCGTAATCCTCGCCGCCGCTATTGCGGTTCCCGCCGTGCGGATAGCCGCCGCCATTGCCGCCGTTGCCTCCGCCACCACCGCCCGGATACGGTGAGCCTATTCCGCCCATATGAATGCCCGTGCCGTTGCCGCCACCGCCGCCGGGAGGATTGGCGGGATTGTCTGCACCCGTGCCGCGGGCTTCGCGCATCTTGTCCTGCGCGTCGTCGCTTTGGTCCAGATTCAGTCGCCAGGACGCGAAGAGCTGCTTCTTGTCCGGCACGGCCATCTCCGGC
>JBAQJS010000109.1:0-5679 GCA_049300435.1 Candidatus Acidiferrales bacterium
GGCAGCGACGAACGCGAAAAGCAGCAGGAACGCGCTCGCACGAATGCTGGTTCGAGATTGCCTGGCGGATCGCGTCGGCGCAGACGGCATCACAACCCAGAGATGCGCGCTGCGCGAATTTGGTTTCGCGGCGCGGGCTTCACCTCGCTGCCGCGCGGCCGGGCTGCCGCTGCCCCTGCCGCGGGCAACGCCACGATGGACGCCACCATGCGCTCGCGGGCGCGGAAACAGTGCGCGTGGCAAAGCGCCACGGCCAGGGCGTCGGCGGCATCGGCCGGTTCCGGGTACTCGGTTAATCCCAGCGCGGAACTCACCATCTGCTGCATCTGCTGTTTCGATGCGGCGCCGTACCCGGCGATGCTGGATTTCACTTCGCGCGGCGAATAGCTGTGCGCGGGAATCGCCGCCTGCGCGGCCGCCAGCAGCACCACCCCCCGCACCTCCGCCAGCTTCAGCGCGGTGCGCATGTTCAGCGCGGTGAAGACGGATTCCACGGCGACGGCATCGGGCGCGAATTCCGCCACCAGCCGGGCAATCAATTGGTGGATCTCGCGCAGGCGCACACCGAAGGCGGCGCGCGCCGGCAGCTTCAACGCGCCGAAGCGCAGCAGGCGCGGCGCCGAGCCGATGAACTCAACGACGCCGTAGCCGGTGGCCCCGGCGACGGCCGGGTCCACGCCCAGCACGCAGAAGCGGGCGGATTTCGCAGGGGTGGCGGAAAGTGCGTCGCGATTCATCGAAGTGCGCACAAGTGTAGTGCGCGCGGCCGGCGCTGTGTAGTGTTTTTTCGGAGATGTGTTTTTTTCGGAGCTGATTGCGGCGGGGGCGCAGACGCAGAGAAAAATAGGACGTGGCACGGAGTGCTCCATCGCGTACTGCGGCTGCCACACAGAATCTAGCTGGCGACGGCCGCCTGCATTTCCTTTTCGTCTATATCGAAATTGGCGTACACGTGCTGCACGTCGTCGTGATCTTCCAGCGTTTCCACCATGCGCATCATCTGCTGCGCTTGCGCGCCGCTCAGCTTCACGTAATTCTGCGGGATGAACCCGATTTCTGCGGTCGCCGGCGTGACGCCCGCCGCCAGCAGCGCCTCGCGCACTTTTTCGAATGCTTCCGGAGGTGTGGTCACTTCCCAGGCCGAGCCGTCGTCGCGCAAATCTTCCGCGCCGGCATCCAGCACGATGCTCATCATTTTTTCTTCGTCCGCGGCTTCCTTGGGGACGATGATGTCGCCCTTGCGGTGGAACATCCAGCCGACCGCGCCGTTTTCCGCCATGTTGCCGCCGTTCTTCGAGAACATGTGCCGGACTTCGCTGACGATGCGGTTGCGGTTGTTGGTCACCACTTGCACCAGCACCCCCACGCCGCCCGGCCCGTACCCCTCAAACGTCACTTCGTCCAGCGTCTCGCCCTCCAGCGTGCCGGTGCCGCGTTGGATGGCGCGCTCGATGTTGTCGTTGGGCATGTTCTCGCTCTTCGCCGAAAGAATGGCGGTGCGCAGACGAGGATTGGTGATGGGATCGGCGCCGCCGGTGCGCGCCGCGATGGTCAATTCGCGGATGATTTTCGTGAAAATTTTGCCACGCTTGGCGTCCGTAGCCGCCTTCTTATGCTTGATCGTGGCCCATTTTGAGTGTCCAGACATGGGTAACCCTTTACAGGAAGTATGGCAGGAGCAGCAGGCTAGCTCTTGCCGCGACAGTGTAGCAGCAGCGCAACATTCAGGCAATAGAGTGCCACCGCCGGTAGTCGGTCAGTCTCCGGTAACGCGACTTACCAGGAATCGAGAAAGATTTCTAACGAACCTCGACCACGTCGGGCAACTTGAATGTCTTGTTCCAGAAGGCGTCCTCTGCGCCGTAGAGCCTGAGCATCGGATAAGGTACTTTGCCTTCCGTAGGAATCCAATTCGATTCCAAACCCTTCGGAGCTTTCGGGCCGAAGTAAATATCGACACTTCCATCTGAATTCTTCTTCATGGTTTCCAGTTCGCGAGAGGAAAGTCCGGCGCGTCCGATGGGATTGTAGATGAACGCCCACGTCGCGGTGTCATAGATGATTAGGGACCAGAACTGGCTGACTGGCACATCTTTTGGCATTGTCAGGCGATAGGTTTTTCCTGCCTCCAGGGGCTTTCCTAGATTGTCACCAACCGCGACCATATAGACGGTGGCGGGCTTCGCAGGCATCTTCTGCGGGTAATAGGTACCGAGGTGGAATATGTCTGCACGCCGGTCGATTTGCACCGCGTCCGCCGTCTCGAACTGGAATCCACCGTTCGCATCGGTTGTTTCGGTGGTCAAGGCACTCGCCCACTTTCTGTCGGGCCAGTACAAAAGGCCGTTCAACATTTTCATGTCGCGCTCTTGCAGGTAGAAGTAAGCGTCAACGACCGCCCGTTCCATCGCCGCTTTCGTCTTGCCTTGAGGATTGAAAGGCTTTCCCGGCTCGATCCCAATCGAAGCCAGCATTCCCATCATCACTTTGTCACGCGCACGCACAGGCTCAACCGAGATGATGTCGTAAATGTCCTGAAACGCCTGCATATCGTAAAAAGGGAGAGTGGGGTAGCGTTTGCCCGTAGGATCGACAAAGCGCGTGGGCTTCGGAGAACTTGCCTCGCTGAGCGGATACATCTTCAAAGTCTTCGAGTAAGCGTACGCATCGGCGTCAGTCGCACCAGGCAGAGGAACAGACCGAAACGCGAAAGCGATTCGATAACTTTCGGTGTGAATCGGGATGTAACCAACCGGAATAGAATCTTTGTAACCCGGTGGAATCAACAAGTACTTTCCGCCAGCGCCCTTATCTTCTCCAGACGGTCCGACATCCGCGATTGTCACCTGCCAAGCGTCAACAATCTGTCCATACATCACGGTCTTGTCGGTCTTTGCAGGAATTTCGAGAACCACAGGTCCATTGCGAAGGTCGGTGAACGCGGTGATGTATGGGGTGACATTATTCGCCGTTAATGCTTCCAGTAGCGGTGTCGCGGGCTTTGAGTAGGCGATGATCTCGTTATCTGAGATTCCGAACTCTTTGAACGCGCCAGCGCGGAAACGGTAAATTGCTACGGCAGGCGTCGCCCACACCACTGCTTCAAACGCTCGCTGGTATGCAACTTGTTCTTCCAAATCCTTTACGGAAGGTTTCGCACCAGCAGCGGGCTGTCCGCCGAACGGTTCCGTCTGTGCTCGTGCAGAAGCACAAAAAGCTGTCAAGACGAGAACCGAAATCGTGCCAAACAGGATTGTTGTCGCGAGCTTATTCTTCATTGGGCCCTCATCAGGAATTGTAGGTTGATGCAGCCTTCGATCGCCACCTATAGCTCACTTCACCAATTCGATTTCGCCGGGACGCCACGTTTTGTCGAACCATGGTTCGAGCGCACCGTATAGACGCAACAGGGTGAACCATCCCTTGTTGGGCCAGGTTTGAATCCAGTTGCTTTCCTTACCCGGCGGTGCGGTTGGCCCGAAGTACACGTCCACCGAGCCGTCTGGGTTTGATTTCACGGTGCCGGACTCGCTGGTCAGAGCGGTATCGCGCTGATCGGTTTGCAGAACGGATCGCGTTTGTGTGTCGTAGGGAATGAGCGACCAAAATGTTTTGACCGGAATGTGCGGCGGCAGGTGCAGACGATAGTTCTTTCCGCCGTCGAGGTAGTTGCCATCGGCGTCCACGGTCGCACCAGCATATTGAGAACCTGAACCGACCATTTTCACGGACATCGCTGGCGTGATTCCCGTCGCCAGATAGAAGAAACAAGTGCGAGCATCGAGCAAGCGGACGTTGTCCTGGATGAATTCGGAGCTGCCTCCTACGAATGGAGTGAACCAAGCGCCTTTACCGGGGTAGAAATAGAATGCTTCATCGCGTGCGCGGAAGGAGATTGCGCGAGCGGTGGCATCTCCAATTGCAGCGGCGTCCGTCAGAATTTTGCGCATCCTGGCATCCGGTGCAAACGGCTTGCCCTTGACGATACCGATTGCGGCGAGCTGGCCGAGAAGTTCTGGCTCTGCTGAGTCAGCGGGTTCCTCTTGAATGATGATGTTCAGTTTGTTGTAGTACTCAAAAGTTGATGGCGCGATCGTGTTGAAATACAGGCCAGAACCGTTGACGATTTTCGTTGCTGGTGGATTTGCTGCTTGCGCGAGCGGATAGGTGTGGAAGTGTTCCTTGAACGCTTGCACTGCGGGCTTCGTATCGCCCTTCACGGTAAAACCTCGCAACGCGTACCACACATTGTACGTGCGCGGCCTGGCGACGAAATATCCTTCGGGCGGAGTGCCCCTGTAATCCGGCGGCAAGAACAAGTATTTTCCGCCTTTGCCTTTGTCCGGGCCAACCACGCCGATGTCCGTTATGTAGCGCATCCAAATGTCGTCGGCCAGACCAAGAACGCCCGGTGGCACATCCACAACCATCGGCCCATCCTTCAAGTTCAAATAAGCCCACAGGGTGACCGTCTGAGTGTTAGGCGTAAGTAACAAAGTTTTCGCGTCTACGCGGTTCTCGTGAACGACCACAGTCTGATTGTTTCCGCCAACCGATTTCAGACCTTCGATGTTTGCCAATGTGGACGCAGCCGATTGCGTGTTCAGATACACGTCCACCCCGCGAATGAGGTCCAAGTTGTCGTAAACCTTCGCGACAGTCTCCTTGTCGGGCAGACCGTCGAAAAACTTGAGAGTACCCAGCGAGGTCTGGACAGAATCGGGAGTCGTGATGTCAGGCGGTATTTCGGTCGCCATCTTCGGCGGCTTGCCGGTGGTTTGTGCGTAACTACGTGAAGGGAAGATCGCAGCCCCTACGACGAGCAAAATGGAAACACTTACACGAATAAGGCTTAATTTCATAATTTGCGGAGTATAACCCGCCGATGGTTGACCTGCATCTTCTGATTCACATGCCTGATTAACGCCTGACAGGAAACTGACCTAGGACTCCACCGCCAGGGCACCGCTCGGGCGCCCGCGCCGCTACTGCGGAAAATGCCCGGAACCTTTTGCGGCCGCGCGCGTATCTAACACTGATGCCTGCTTCTACCCGCCTGCGAATCCCGCACCTGGCTCTCGCCTTCGCGCTGATTTGCTGCGCGGCTCCTGCGCGCGCCCAGAACGCCGCCGAAATCCTCAAGCAATATGCCCGGGCAACGGGCGGCTCGCGCGTGCTCTCCAGGATCCAGACGCTCACGTTGGAAGGAACCGTCGAGGCGCAGAACGGCGGCAAACCCGGCGCCTACACCTTCGATCTGAAATTGCCCAACCGCTACTACACCGAACTTCTGGTTGGCGACCGCAGCTCGATCGAGTCGTTCAACGGCAAATCGGCCTGGCGCCAGAACGCCGCCGGCGAAATCGGCACGCTCACTGGCCCCGAAGGCCTGCAACTGGAAGCGGCAGCGCGCTATTACAATTCGCGGCTGCTCAATCCCAAGAAAAACAAAATCCTCGTAGCCTTCCTCGGCCCCGCGCAGGTGCGCGGCAGGAATGCTTTTCAGCTTCAGGTGACCATGCCGTCGGGGGTGCCGTGGCAGATTTTTTTCGACGCGCAATCCCACCTGATCGCCGAGGAATCGGCGCTGCTGGGCGGCGTGCAACAGGAAATCTTCTACGACGATTACCGCCCGGTGGACGGCATCCAGTTGCCGCACAAAATCGAGCTGCATCGCGG
>JBAQJS010000110.1:0-1566 GCA_049300435.1 Candidatus Acidiferrales bacterium
ACCGTGGTGTCGTACGCTTATGATGCACAGGGGCGGCGCAAATCGAAGACGGTCGGAGCGACGACGACCGTCTATGTGACCGACGCCGACAATCGCGAGGTCCTTGAATATAACGGGACGAGCGGCGCGCTTCAGAACTGGTACGCCTTCGGCCTCGGCCCCGACGAGGTCCTCAACCAGATGAACGTCGCGTCGAACCCAAACACCCGTGCCACGCTGATCCCGGACGTGATCGGCTCCATCATCGGCTCTCTCGATTCGGGCGGGACGCTGACCAAGTTTGGTTATCAGACTTTCGGTGAGAATCCATCGCTGACTTCTGGCGGCTATCGCTACACCGCTCGCCGGCTCGATCCGGAGACCATCGCCGCGTCCTCCCAGCCTTCAGGCCTCTACTACTACAGAGCCCGCACCTATTCCCCCACCGGGGGCCGCTTTCTCCAGACCGATCCAATCGGATACGCCGGTGGCGCAAACTTATACGCCTATGTCAACAATGATCCGCTGAATGCGGTGGATCCGCTGGGTCTCGACTGCGTGAGCTCTGGTGGTACTACGTCGTGCAGCACGTCTGCTTACAACGTGAGTTTCCCGACACCAAAGGGCTGGCAGGACTTCACGTCAAGCTCGACGAATTACCACTTCTACAGCACGCCGGCGAACGCCGGTTCGGCCAATCCGGCGGCGGTCCAACAATGGGTCGCGAATAATCCTACGCCGGGCACGACGAACCCTGCGACTCCGCAAGGCGCTTTGAATGATGCAACGCCGTTCGTTGGTGGTGTATCGCCGATCAACATCGGCCCTGTCCTGTCCTACACAACGACGAATCAGGCCAACGGAAGCCCGGTTGTTGTGAATGTCACTCTGCCCGGACACCAGTTGTTTCCTGGCATTGTCGTGAGACAAGTCGATCAGACCTCCAATGGGACGGTGATCAACAATTACGGTGAGGGCACCTCTACCTGGCAGTCGCCGAACACCTTCTTAGGCAAGGAATTTGGATCGGACATCAACGGGGTTTGGGCGGACCAGGTTCCTCCCAAAAAGTAGGAATCGGTATTGCGATGACGCATTCGGTGTGGCTCAGAACGGTCCTCGGCTTTCTCATTGCCCCGATATCTCCGGGGCTGTTGGCGGTGATTCTCGCAGCACCGTTTCGCATCGGCGCAACTGGCTTTGGCCTCCGAGAAGCGTCTGAAGCGGCGTGGATAATCGGACTCTCTGCGGTGCTTGGATATCCAGTCGCCGTTGTTTTTGGGGCGCCTTTATACGTCTTTTTTAGGTCGCGCGGCTGGAATGGCTTGCTAGTTTACATTGCAGCCGGCGCCCTTCTGGGCCTCGTGATTTATGTAATTTACGTGCTGCTCACCGAGTACTCTTCGAGCGGTTTGTGGGGATTAGAGACGAAGTTTTCGAACACGGCGTTGGTCCAGATTCCGTTGGTGATGATCTGTGGCGTTGTGGCCGCCCTGTTCTTTTGGCTGATCGCACGCCCTGATCGCAGCGGTCTTGTGGCTGGGTGAATGGGCATGTCGAACGCACTGGTTCGGCCGAACCTTGGGG
>JBAQJS010000111.1:0-1538 GCA_049300435.1 Candidatus Acidiferrales bacterium
CTCATCGCTCTCGGATAGGCTTATCCGCCTCTTCATCATGGAGAACGCGGCCGTCATTCTAGGCGGATGAACGAGACGCCGCAATACACAACTGTTGAAATCATAGATTTCTTGCCGGAACTATTCCTCATCAATTGTTACGTGAACCTCTTTCACCTCCTTAATCTCCGCGATGACAATCGCGTGTGTCCCGTTGCGCTCAAACGCGATTCCGGTGACTCGCACATATTTGCCCACGAAGGGCATCAGCTTTTTCATCTGGCTGTAATCGGGCATCTTGTCAGAGATAGGCTGATAGAGGTCGCCATCCCTGGTCAGAATGGCGATTGGAGAGCCGGCCCTGACGCATGCCCGTGCGCACTTGAGACTCAAGCTGGTCGCGTTGCCATCGAGGTTCTGAATTGGGCATGCCATATCTCGCACCAATCCCTCAATCGTGACATTCGATCGGTTTGCGCGAGAACCTTCCATCGACGTTTTCTGTGGAGGTTGAGACGCCGCCAAGACGATCTCGCAGCATGCAAGCAAGCAAATACCAAGGGGTCGTATCATCGGTTCTCCTTTTCACGGGCAATTGACTCTTCTGCAAATTCCCTGTCCGACGCGGCGCCCAATTATCCCAAATCGGGGTATGGTCGTGACTCAATTTCTGTAATCAGCGATTTCGCTCGTTGACCCTGTGCATTCCCGCGCTACTCTTTGCCCTCCTAATCAAACTCCCGATCCGCCCCATATGTCCGGGAATTTTGACGCGCCCAACAGCTCTCCCGGCTTTTCATTGACTAGCCTTCCCCATCCCCTCTAAGATGGCGCGACGCCCTGCTCGCCCAGTAGCTGCTTCGTCTAACATTGTTCGACCAAAAAATGATCGGCCAAACCGTCTCCCACTATCGGATCGTCGAAATGCTTGGTGGAGGCGGCATGGGGGTGGTTTACAAAGCCGAAGACACTCGCCTCCGCCGTTTCGTTGCCCTGAAGTTTCTGCCCGAGGATGTCTCGCGAGACCCGCAGTCGCTTGCCCGCTTTGAGCGCGAGGCGCAGGCCGCGTCCGCTCTGAGCCATCCCAATATCTGCACCATTCACGATATCGGCGAGCACGAAGGCCGCGCCTTCATCGCCATGGAATTCCTTGACGGAGAAACGCTGAAGCATCTCATCTCCGGCCGTCCGCTTGAGTCCGACCAACTCTTGTCGCTCGGCATCGAGATCGCCGACGCGCTCGACGCCGCCCACTCGGAAGGCATCGTGCATCGCGACATCAAGCCGGCGAATATTTTTGTCACCAAGCGCGGACACGCCAAGATTCTCGACTTCGGGCTCGCCAAAGTATCCGGCCCCGCGAAGATCGAGCGAGACGCGACCATCGACGGCATGACGGATAAGACGGTGGACGAGCAGCACCTGACCAGTCCCGGCACCGCGCTTGGCACGGTGGCCTATATGTCTCCCGAGCAGGCCAAGGGCAGGCAACTGGACGCGCGCAGCGATCTGTTTTCGTTTGGAACCGTGCTCTACGAGATGGCCACCGGCACCATGCC
>JBAQJS010000112.1:0-1509 GCA_049300435.1 Candidatus Acidiferrales bacterium
TGCCGGCGTCCTTGGTGGCCTGGCGCTGGGCGTCGTTGAAGTAGGCCGGAACGGTAATCACGGCCTCGGTAACTGTCTCACCCAGATAGGCTTCCGCCGACTTCTTCAGCTTCTGCAGAATCATGGCCGAGATCTCGGGCGGGGTGTACTCCTTGCCCTGCGCCACCACGGCCACGTGGTCGCCCTGCTGCACCACTTTGTAGGGCACCATCTTCATCTCGTCGGTCACTTCGTTGAAGCGCCGGCCCATGAACCGCTTGATCGAGAAGATGGTGTTCTCCGGGTTGGTGATCGCCTGCCGCTTGGCCACTTTGCCCACCAGCCGTTCGCCGGTCTTCGAGAAGCCGACGATGGAGGGGGTGGTGCGGTCACCCTCTTCATTTGCAATCACTTTGGGCTCGCCACCCTCGAGGACCGCGACGCACGAGTTGGTGGTGCCAAGGTCAATTCCAATAATCTTAGCCATGCTTGTTTTCCTACCTGTTCGCTGAGAGAATTCTGACTCGGTCAGAATGCCAGATTGAGTCACATAGTGTCAACTTCTTTGATGCGATTCCGATAAAGAAGATGCTTTGTTTTGGGGTGATCCCGGCGCTTGGGGCACGGCGGTCAGACTCCCGGATTGGTTGCGGGACCAGCCTTGCAAATGCCTGAATTCCAGGCTGTTAGCGGTCCCCTGGCCCACAGGCGATGCGGAAGGCTTCTTCGGGCTCGGGGCGCACTCGGAAGTCGGCATGTGCCTCGGCGAAAAGGACTTTGCGGTCCTGGGCGATGACGTAGGTGGCCGGCAAAGGCAGGCGCCAGCTCGGGTCGCCGTTGACGAAGGGAATGTTGACCAGGATCGACCGGTAGTAGTCGCGGTGATATTGCGGCACTGAGTAGACCAGGCCAAACTGGACGGCAAGGGCGCAGCCGGGGTCGGTGAGCAGCGGGAACGGCAGCCCATGCTGGCCGGCCATGAAGTCGCTCTGCCGCTCCACCTGCGGGCTGACGGCGACCAGCAGCGCGCCGCGCTCGCGCAGCCGGCCGTAGAGATCGCGCCAAGCCTCGAGCTCGGTCACGCAATAAGGGCACCAGCGCCCGCGAAAGAACTTGACGATCAGGGGTCCCAGCGCCAGCAGGTCGGCGCTGCGCACCAGCTTGCCGGCAGCGTCGTTGAGCGCAAAGTCCGGAGCGATGGCGCCAGCGGGCAAAATGCGCTCCTCGATGCCCGAGGCAAACAACTCCTCGACCGCCCGCTCGCCCACAGCCAGCCGCTCCGCCTGCACCAGGTGCCGCGTGTTGGCGGTGATCTCGTCGAGCTGGTCCTGGAGGCTAGCGGGCATCGTTCTTCCGAAGGAAGTCATTGAATTGGAATCTTTCTGAGCCGCTCTCGCGAACCCAAAGCAGCGTTTTGTGCCTGCGCAAAAACGCCCTCTCAACCGATTCTCTCATCGAGTTCATGCGGGGAGTCCGACCCGCCATCTTCCTTTTGCCTTCAATTCGTCCAAATATGATAAGGCACACGAT
>JBAQJS010000113.1:0-2501 GCA_049300435.1 Candidatus Acidiferrales bacterium
ATACAGAATGCGTTGCAGGCCATCGCGCTGGCGAATGGTTTAAGGCGCGGAAGTTCGCTTTGGAGTCAAAGCGGACAACGGGCCATCGCGTCGCTACCGCTGGCCACCCATACCGCTCATCGGCGCAGTGAGTTGCAAGCGATGTACGCCAGGTTCGAAGCGGAGATCGAACAACTGAACCAGCAAGTCCTGGAGCAAGCGGGCCAACGACCCACGGCAGGGTTGCTGATGACTCATCCCGGGGTGGGACCGATCACGGCCCTGGCGACCGATGTCTTTCTGGGCGATCCAAAACGATTCAGCGACGGCAAGGCGCTGGCCAGTTACATCGGGATCATTCCCAGGGAACACTCCAGCGGCGGGCGACAGCGGCTGGGAGGACTGAGCAAGCAAGGTAATCCGCTGTTGCGCTTTCTGTGGTGTGAAGCCGCGGTACACGCGGTGCGCCGAGATCCGGAACTGCGTCGGTTCTATCGGCGCAAATTAGTCCAGAAAGGTCTGGGGAAAGCGCGAGTCGCCGCAGCACGAAAACTGGGGATTCGGTTGTGGATCATGTTGCGAGATCAGATTGATTATCAAGAGTTCTGTCGTCGTGGACAGATGCAACAGAAAAGCGGTGGTGCCTGTGCGGGAATGCCTGGACCGCGTTATGGTGCGAAGAGTCACCGTCTGATTGATTAGGCGACCCGCCTCCCTGTCGGGAGTTCGCATAACTCATCATGGTCGATCGTGACCGAAGAGATGTTTGGTGGGCAACACCGGATCGATGAAGCGGAAACGGCCCGAGCTGGTTAGGGTGACACCAGTGAAACAACGCAGCCATCGAGACGCGATTCGCGTGTCATGGGAGAAGTGTGTTGGTCGACAGAAAAAACACGAATAAAATCTCTTGAAACGGTCGGCGTCGTTAGAGATAACGCGCTACTCGGACAAGTGAAGTGCTACTTCAAATAGACGGTAACGCGACAAATCGGGCGCTAGTGAACCAAATATCGTTTAACATGAGCTCCCATGGTCGGTCCTGGTTACCGGGCAGGCAAGTGCTGAGGACGAAATGATGCAACATACTCTGGGTGGCGCCGATCCGTTTTCGATCCTCACCATCGTGGTAGCCCCGGCGGTGCTCACCAATGCATCGTCTGTTTTGGCGCTGGGCACGAACAATCGCCTCGCGCGCGTGGCTGATCGCACTCACGCGGTGATCGCGCAATTATCAAAGCTCGAGCCGGGCGCCAGGGATTATGAGGTCTCGAAAGCCCAGCTTCCCGCGCTGCAAACGCGCGCTCAGCTGCTGTTACGAGCGCTTCGCTGCTTTTACCTGGGTCTCGGCCTATTCGCGAGCTCCGCTCTAATCTCGATCGCCGGTTCTATTGTGGTGTATTACGGCGGACGAACGACGTTCCAGATAGCCGCCGGAGTTGGCGTTTTGTGCGGAGCCTCGGCGGTCATCTCGCTGGTCTGCGGCGGCGTCTTGATGATTCGCGAAACGCATCTCGCAGTCATAGGCTTAGCCGATGACGCGAAATCTCACGGCGTCTAGAAGCCTTCGGATTGCATCAGTTGGCTTGTTTCGCGCTCGTTCTTGGCTGACGAGGTATACTGTCGCGCAACAGGGGGTTTCCCTCCACGAGCACAAAGCTTTCAGGTTTCAGGGGCGAATACCTTTGGGAATATGACTATGCGCAAAAGCAGATGCTTGCATTGGCGGAGGCTTTCCCGGCGGACCGATATGGGTGGCGGCCGGCAGAAACGGCGCGCTCAGTAAGCGAAATTCTGGTGCATGTTGGAGCTGGCGGTCGTGCGTTTCTGGTCCTTCTGGGAGTGAAAGTAGAGCCGGATCTGTACGGCAAGGTGGAAGGCGAGGGCGTGGCGCGGAACATGGCAATGCTAGCGAGAAACGAGAGCCTGGAAAAAAGCATGACGGACAAGGCTGACGTGCTTGCTTTGCTGAGGACATCGCTAAACGCTGTACGCACAGCGTGTGCGGAAACCTCCGATGCCGAGTTAGAAAGGCCGGAAATGTTCGGTGCGGAAAGCTCGACAGTGCGCCGCCTCTATATGCGAACCGTATGCCACCTCCACGAGCACATGGGACAGCTCATCGCCTACGCTCGCGCAATGGGCTTACCCGCTCCGTGGCGGGGTGAGCACGACGCTTGGCGGAAGGCCATTGAGGAGAAACTGGCAGCCTCAAAGAAATGAAGGCCCTCTGATATTGGAGATGAACCCCGATTACACTCATTGAGTAGGTTTTGTTTTTCCTGGTGAGTGGTCGGCAACCCGGAAACAATCCTGAAAGTCACAAATTAAGCGGTCAAGTCCTGGTTAACGCGGTGGTCTCAATGGGTGGACGCAACACTAAGCTCGAACCCACCTGGCATTGAAAACAAAGGCTAGAATCGCTCGCTAGGGTTGGACCAGCCGGAACGCTGCCCTGGCTAGGTTTTGACCGAGTACGCCCAAACAGATGGTTCTCCCGCGGAAGCATTGTCGAATCAATG
>JBAQJS010000114.1:0-39222 GCA_049300435.1 Candidatus Acidiferrales bacterium
CAGGCCCGGTTCGGCTTCGCCGAACCGGGCCCTACATAGTCAAAAACAAAGGCAACGGCAACTGCAACGGCGAACCCAGTCGTCACGGGCGAGCGCCGCTTGTGTGGCGCTCGGGGGCGAAGGCTTCGATGGCTATGCCGGCTTCTTCGGCGGCGCGGAGCAGGGCTTCGCGATCGAAGAGCAGGGTACGGCCTGCGTCAATGGCCAAGGCGGTGGCGTGCGATTTCTTCATCACCGCGATGGTTTGCAGACCCACCACGGGAACGTCGAAGCGCATGTCTTGCCTCGGTTTGCTGACTTTTACGACGACCAGGCGCTGGCCGCCGGCGATGCGGGCGGCGCGCTCGATGGTTTCGTCCGTGCCTTCCATGGCTTCGATGGCGACGCAGGCGCGATCGCGGACCACGACGGTCTGGCCGAGGTCGAGGCCTGCGAGCTGGGTGGCGACGCCGCGGCCGTAGGCGATGTCCGCGGCTTCGGATTCGTCAGGGGCGCGGCCGGTCAAAACACCCGCGGCGGGCAGGAGCGGCCCGAGAAATTTCGTCGAATCCACCAGCTCGATGCCTTCGTCTTCGAGGACGCGAGCGACGGCGCCGATGAGCGAGTCGGTATTTTTCGACGGCAGCGAGAACAGGAGCTTCGCGAGGCGCCAGTCCGGCCGGATCGAGCTGAAAATTTTGTTGTGCTTCACCTGCCCGGCCATCACGGCGCGCTTTACGCCCTCCTGGTGCAGCAGCTCGATGGTGCGGCTGAGTTCCCCCAGGCTGACCCAATGCAGGCGGGTGGCGACGTTGGCAAGAGCGGGCGAGGCCTCTTCCTTAATGGCGATCACGGCCATTTCAATGCCGCGGCTGCGCGCTCCTTCGAGCACCAGAAACGGGAAGTCGCCGTTCCCGGCGATCAGGCCCCAGTCCGCAGGGGTAGCCGCTGCCGCGATTTTGTCCTTGTCTGGCAGCATCGCGCTATTTCGTCAGGCCCCGGTCGGAGGAGGCCGACTCAATGAACTGCACTAAGGTTAAGACGTCCGGGGAGTCCGCGAGGGTTCCACGCATCTTTTCCAGCGCCTGGGAGGTATTGAGCTTGGCGCGCAGGAGCAGGCGGTAGGCCTTCTCGATGGCCTGGATGCGCTCGGGTGAAAATCCCTGGCGTTCGAGCCCGACGCGATTGACGCCGAAGCAGCGGGTGCCGCGCGGGGCGACAATCTTGGAGAAAGGCGGAACGTCCTGAGTGATGACGGTGTGCGCAGCGATATAGGAGTGCTTGCCGATGCGGCAGAACTGATGCACGGGGCAGAAGGCGCCGACCTGGGCGTAATCTTCGACGGTGACGTGCCCGGCGAGAGTGGCGCCGTTCACGAGGATATTGAAATTTCCAATCTGGCTGTCGTGGCCGACGTGCGCGTAAGACATGATGAGATTGCTGCTGCCGAGGCGGGTGACGCCGCCGCCTTTCACGGTGCCGCGATTGACGGTGGAAAACTCGCGGAATTCGTTGCGCTCGCCGACTTCGATGGCGACGCGCTCACCTTTGTAGGTGAGATCCTGCGGATCGCCGCCGACCACGGCGAAGGAATAAACGTGGTTGGCGCGGCCGAGACGCGCGGGGCCCTGCACGACGGCGTGATGTTCGAGAACGCAGCCGTCGCCCAGTTCGACTTCCGCGCCGACGACGGCGAAGGCGCCGATTTTTACGTCCTGGCCGAGCCGCGCGGTGGACGCGACGAGGGCGCGGGAATCAATGGCAGTCATCAATTTCACTCATTCGGTTTCTTTGCCGGAATGCGCGGGGCAAAATTCGCGGAGCGCTCGGGAGTGCCGTCGGCTTTGATATCCACCATCGCGCACATGAGGGTGGCTTCGACGGCGAGCTCGCCATTGACGCGGGCCCAAGCGGCGATTTTACAGAAAGGGCCGCGGAAGGTGAGGACGTTGACTTCGACTCTGAGCTGGTCGCCGGGGACGACGGGGCGGCGGAAGCGAGCGTTGTCCACACCGGCCATGTAGAGGAGCTTGTTTTCGCGGTCTTCGACGTCCAGCAGCAACAGAAGACCTCCGATTTGCGCCATGGATTCGATAATGAGCACGCCGGGCATCACCGGCTTGCCGGGAAAATGACCTTGAAAGAAATATTCGTTGATGGAGACATTCTTGATTCCGACAATGCGCTTTTTTGGTTCCATTTCTTCGATGGAATCCACGAGCAGGAACGGGTAGCGGTGCGGGAGGATCTTCTGGATGGCGATGCTATCGAGGAGCATGGTTGTTGGCCTCTGGTTGCGTCGTCAGCGATATGGGAGCCGTGCCCGCTGGCGCGGGAGCATTTGGCACTGCGCGCCGGTACGCGCGCCCGATGCTGCGCGGGGCGGGTTTCAGCGGTGCGCTATTTTCGTGAGTGCACAATCGGACAATTCTATACGAATTGCGGGCGGGTGGGAATCGGGGACGGGGCAGGCGAGGAGCGGGGCGCCTTCGCCGACAAAAACAGTGGCTAGTGATTAGTGGCTAGTGGCAAGAACGGTCTCTGCTAGCATGGCGGCGGGTGAATCATTTATGGCTGCTGCGATAGATGCGGGAAGTTTGCGGACAAAGGAGCTGCTGCGTTATTTGCGCGGGCGGCAGGGCGAGATGGTGAAATTGCTGGGGGGATTTGTGCGCTGCGAATCGCCCAGCCATGCGAAGGGCGCGGTGGACGGATTTGGCGTATTGGTGGCGCGGGAGTGGACGCGGCGCGGTGCTGCGGTGAAGATTTTGCGGCAGGCGGCGCGGGGAAATCACGTGCGCGCGGAAATTGGGCCCGGTGCGGGGCGAGAGCGGGCTGACGGACAGATCATGGTGCTGGGGCACCTCGATACGGTGTATCCGCTGGGAACTTTGGCGAAAACGCCGTTTCGCGTGGCGGCGGGGCGAGCGTGGGGGCCGGGGACTTTCGATATGAAGGGCGGGCTGGTGCTGGCGCTATTTGCGGTGGACGCTTTGCGGGCGCTGGGAATTTCGCCGCGGAAACGGATTGTGTTTTTGTGGACTTCGGATGAGGAAATTGGGAGCGAAAGCTCGCGCCGGACGATCGAGCAGGAGGCGCGGCGGTGCGACGCGGTGCTGGTGCTGGAGCCGGCGTTCGGGCGCGAGGGGCGGTTGAAGACGGAGCGGAAAGGCGTGGGCGGGGCGGAGATTGTGGTGACGGGGCGCGCGGCGCACGCGGGGATTGATCCGGAGAAGGGCGTGAACGCGGTGCACGAATTGGCGCTGCAGATCGAGCGATTGATGCGGATGAACGAGCCGGGGCGCGGAATTACGGTGCAGACGACGGTGGTGAGCGGCGGGACGGTGACGAACGTGGTGCCGGAGCGCGCGCGGGCGTCAGTGGACATACGGTTTGCGCGGGCGGCGGATGCGGCGCGGATCAATCGCAGGCTGCACGGATTGCGAGCGATATTGCCGGGCGCGCGAGTGGCGGTGGAGGGCGGAGCGGATCGTCCGCCGCTGGAGCGGACGGCGGCGGTGCGGAAACTGTTTGGGGTGGCGCAGGGATTGATGCGCGAGATGGGGTTGAGGATCGGGGAGGCTTCAACGGGCGGAGGCTCGGACGGGAATTTTACGGCGGCATTGGGAGTGGCGACATTGGACGGGTTGGGAGCGGTGGGGGATGGGGCGCATAGCGCGCGAGAGCATGTGGTGACCCGAGCTTTGCCGGAGCGGGCGGCTTTGATTGCGGGGTTGTTGGGGTTGTTGTAGCGCGGCGGCCAAAACGTAGGGCTACGGCGCACAGGCGAGATCGCCTGTGCCGCGGGCTGCAGAGGCATCGCTCGGAGCTACTGAAGATCTTCGTGCTGGAGATAAGTTATGGCTTGTTGCTGCAGGTCTGAATAGTCGGAGTGGAGAGTGTCGCGCGCGGCTTGTTCGGTGTTGGGGCTGGTGGCGATGGCGTCGAGCAGGCGGTCAATGTCCGAGATGCTGCCGGTCTGGATGATGGATTCAACGACCGCGAGAGACCAGGCATAGGCTAGCGCGGCGGAATCGCCGGGCAGCGCCATCCAGGAACCTTCGAGGCTGGCGAGGGTGGGGAGCGCGCCCTGGGCCGCGGCGTTCAGGAGAGCGCTGGCGGAATCGGTGCTGCGGCGGCCTTCCATATATTGGGCGACGCCTTCCTGCAGCCAGGTGGGGGCGCGATTGTGAGTCTTCTGGCCGATGAAGCTGTGGGTTAGCTCGTGCTTGAGGACGCGAGCCAGCGCGGGAGTGACGTCGGTGAGGCCCTGCACCGGGATGCGCATGCGCCCATCGTTGAGCGCGCCGACCCAGCTGGGGGCGCGAGTGATGTCCGCGAAGGACTGGTCGGTATAGAGGATGACGCCGATGGGCTCGGGCGGGGTGAAATCGAGCTGGGATTCAAGATCGCGAAAATCGTCCTCGAGGACGCGGAGGATGGCGCGGGCCAGGTCGGGAGTGGCGCTGCCGTTGTATTTCAAATCGAAATGCGCGGTCTCGCCCTCGCGGTAGCTTTCCTCTTCGGCTTTATCGCGCTCGGCTTTTTCCAGGGCGTGCTCGACTTCGGGGTCGGGGCGGAGGCTTTCGGCGCGGTGCCATTCTGCGACGGCCTGATCCATTTTATTGGCGCCGTAGTAGGCCCAGCCGGTGAGCTTGGCGACGTCCGGAGAATTGGGGGAAACGTCGCGGGCGTGTTCGAGGGGATCGAGGGCGGTGGTGAACTGGCTCTGGCGAAGATAAAGGACCGCGAGATTCAGGAGCAGGCCGAGATTATCGGGAGCGAAGCTGAGGGCCTGGCGGTAATGATCAATGGCGCTCGCGGTATCGCCCTTGCTGACCAGAAATTGCGCGGCGGCGTAATGAGCGGCTGCGACTTTTTCGATGGCGAGGGGAGTGCGGGAGCGGGCGTCGGTTTCGAGTTGCGCGATGTAGGCGAAATCAATGGCGTCGTCGTGCACGACGAGGCGGGCGATATCGTCATAGCCGCGGACGGGGTCCACATGGGGCGCGGAGACGGGCGGTTCGCTCGGGGCGCCGGAAGCGGAGATGGAACCAAGGCCGTCGCGGTCAATGCGCGCGACGATGGATTTGGGGATGGAAAGCTCGCCGGCGGAGGTTTCGTAGCGGACGCGGTCGCCATCTTCGCTGACGTTGGAGGCGACGATACGGCGGCCGTTCTTGAGTACGATGGTGTCGGCGGCCGCCGAAGACACGACCAGCAGAACGAGCGACGCGATGAGCGCTGCGAGACGCACAACCCGATTTTAGCAAGGGGGTGTGGGGGCGGGGGCCAGGTCGTTGTGGGGCGATGCCCTAAGTTATACAGGGTTCGCGGTGGTTGAGGCTTGCGTGCGGATTACAGCAAAGACTTAACGCGGAGTGCGCCGAGAAAACCGCCTTGGAAGGGGCGGCGGGCGGAGACGATGCGGGGCTCTATGGCGCAGACAACCCGGCTTTTACTCGCGGCAATCAAATGAGGTACAGTCGAGCACATCCGGAGATTCATGCGATTTTCGCTGAGCTTCCTCCTGCTGGTTGTTGCTGGGTGTTTTGGCGCCGCGCCACAAGCCAGTGCGGCATCGCAAGCGCCGGACGGCGCAACACAGGCCGGTTCAACGCAAGTTCCTCCAACGCATAAGTTCGCAACGCAGGCGGCGCCGAATGGCGCGGAGCCAGCGGCGCCCACGGAGCCGCGCGCTTTGTACCAGGCGCTGAATGAGCTGCGGACGGATGGGGCGCGGGTGTACGCCGTCGAAGACCTGACTTTACGGCGGGATGTCGTGAGCCTGACGTTCGGCGAAGGCAAGCTGGCTTTTCTGCAAGCGCTGGGCGGGCGCGTGACCGGACTGGTCTTCACGGGCCAGGGGAACGTGCTCGCGACGCCGCACGAGCGAGGCGAACGGCGATCACTCGCGCAGTACATCGGCGTGCCCATCCTGGACCAATCCTTCTCGGAAGCTTACATCCGCTTCAGCGACGACACTGCCAGCGAAATCGAAAAACAATTGCAGCAAAGCGGCGCGCAAGCGGGCAGCGATCCGGTTTTCACGGCGTACTGGAATCCGCTGGTGGCGAAACTGGCGCCGGCGCACTCGCTGCGGATCCTGACGGATTGGCTTTCGTCACAGCCGCTGCCATTTTTCTGCGCGTTACTGCAGACGGACGGGGCGGGCGCGGTGGAAGTGAGCGTGGACCAACGGCGGGAAGAGCAGGTGACGATCGGACAGCCGCGGATGAACTTCGGGATAGCGTCGTACGATTTGTGGGCCTCCTTCCGCGCCGAGAATGCGGCGGCGGCGCCCGCCTCGTTTTTGCCGGTGGATTACCGGGTGGAATCCACGATCGAGGACGATCTTACGCTGCACGGGAAGACGACGCTGCACCTGCGGGCGGCGCGCGCAGGAGAGCGGGTGGTGGCCGTGGAGCTTTCGCATCAGCTGACGGTGGACGAAGCACAGGATGAAGCGGGGCGAGCATTGCCTTATTTCCAAAACGAGGAACTGAGCCGGCGGGACGCGGCGCGGCGCGGCAACGATTTCATCCTGGTGGTGCTGCCGCAGGCGAAGCGAGCGGGTGAAGATTTTCGCTTGCAAATCGCCTACCATGGCAACGTGATCAGCGACGCGGGAAACGGCGTGGATTTCGTGGGCGAGCGGGGCGCGTGGTTCGCGCACCTGGGCGGCGAACATTTCACGCCTTTCGATTTGTCGTTTCGCTGGCCGAAGCGATTGACGCTGGTGGCGACGGGCGTGGAGTCCGGAGCGCGGGAGGACGGCAGCGCACGATCGGGCGAGTGGCGGTCGGAGGAGCCGTTCTGCACCGCGGGTTTTAATCTGAGCCAATACCAGATGGCCAGCACGGGCAGCGCGCCCAGGATCCAGGTGTACGCCAACAAGGAATTGGAAGAGGCGATGATCGTGCGCCTGGAGCCCGCGGAGCCGAACGAGGCGCCGCCGCCCTCGCTCTTGGACCGTTACAAGGCAACGGATGGATTGTCCGGAGCCATAAACACGCCGCCCGCGCCCAGCCCGGCGTCCGGGCTGAAGGAACTGGGCGCGAGCGTGCAGGACTCGATACGATTTTTCGAGAAACTGAACGGGGCGTTTCCGTTCGCGCATCTGGACGTGACGCAAATTCCGGGCTCGTTTGGGCAGGGCTGGCCGGGATTGGTGTATCTCTCGACGCTGGCGTTTCTGCCGCGCCAGACGCAACAGCGCGCGGGAATGAATGAATGGGAGCAGAGCGAGGCGCGCGAGCTGATGCCTTTTCACGAGGTGGCGCACCAGTGGTGGGGCAACGTGACGAGCGCGGCGAGCTATCGCGACGTGTGGATTCAAGAGGGGATGGCGAGTTATCTGTCGCTGTGGTACGCGGACAGCAAGAGACCCGCGGAGCACGTGCTGGCCAACTGGCTGGAACATTACCGGGCGGAGCTGACGGAAAAAGTGCCGGGTACGAATCATACGGCGGAAGAGGCCGGGCCGCTGGTGCTGGGACGGCGCCTGGCGACGTCCAAAGCGCCAGGGGATTACAGCACGGTGATATACGGGAAGGGCGCGTGGGTGATGCAGATGCTGCGCGAGATGTTACGCGATCCGGGCGCGAAGGATCCCGACGCGCGATTCAAGGAGCTATTGCGCGCGACGCTGACAGATTACCGGTTTCGCACGCTTTCGACCGCCGATTTCCAGCGCGCCGTGGAGCAACAGATGACTCCGGCGATGGACATCGAAGGAACGCACCGTATGGACTGGTTCTTCGAGCAATGGGTGCGCGGGACGGACCTGCCACATTACAGCGTGAAATTCGAAGTGAAGCCGCACGGTAAGGAATTCCGGGTAAGCGGGGAGATCGAGCAGGAGGGCGTGGAGGACGTGTTTACCGCGCCGGTGCCGCTGTACGCGCAACGTACGGGAGGAAAGCCGGAGCGATTGGGAGTGGTGGTGACGACGGGCGAGGAAACGCGATTTCATTTCGAGTCGCGGATTCGTCCTACGCGGATCGTGATTGATCCCTATCTTACGTTGTTGTGGAACCCGGCTGCGGTGGAGAGCGCCGACGGTGGGAAAAGCACCACAGATTAACGCAGATGAACACAAATGACTGCAATTGCTGCGGAGATGCTTTGCTGTGCTGCCGATGACGACGCGGCGGCGGGCGGCGCGAGCGCGCTGAGGCGGTCCGTGGGTGAGGATAAGGTAAGGAATTTTTAATCTGCCGGATGGGCGGTGGTCCAATCCGGCGCGACTTTTTGCTCGCGAGTAACATCCAACTTTTTGCCGCGCGAACTTTGCTGAAAAAACTTTTGCTTTCAACTTGCGTCCGCGCGCTTCCGGTTTTATCCTATCGAGTCTTAAATGGGCTTCCGGGCCGTATTGTTTCAATTCGGTCCGTTACTGATTCAATCGCTTTCTTGCAATTCATGGCAGCACTGGAACACGAGTCGCGGGGAGATCGTGGGGTTGAGCAACCGGCGATTTCGTCACTGGAATGCCCCTTCTTCTAGGTCGGGAAAATCTTTAGGTCTGTTCTGAGGCAACCGCGTGGATTCTGAGGGCTCGCAAAGTCCCATCGAGGCGACATCGGCTCATCCAATTATCGAGCCGGGGCATACGCTGGGCAGCGTAACGGACAAGATCAGCGCGATTGTGCTGGGGCGCGGCACGTCGAAGGGCTGGATGTTCGGGTTCGCGATTTCCTTCCTGCTGTTGATGCTGCTGAACGTCACGCTGTGCTACCTGCTGATCAAGGGTGTGGGAATCTGGGGCATCAACATCCCGATCGGGTGGGGATTTGCGATCGTCAATTTCGTGTGGTGGATCGGAATCGGGCACGCCGGGACGCTGATTTCGGCGATTTTGCTGTTGTTGCGGCAGCAGTGGCGCACCTCGATCAACCGTTTCGCGGAAGCGATGACGCTGTTTGCGGTGGCTTGCGCGGGCATGTTCCCTCTGTTGCACATGGGCCGGCCATGGCTGTTCTACTGGCTGATGCCCGTGCCGAATCCGATGTGGCTCTGGCCGCAATTCCGCAGCCCGTTGGTGTGGGACGTGTTCGCAGTGTCCACATACGCCACCGTATCGCTGCTGTTCTGGTTCGTGGGGCTGGTGCCGGACCTGGCGACATTGAGGGACCGGGCCAAGAACCGGGCAGCGAAGGTCATTTACGGCATTCTGGCGATGGGCTGGCGGGGGTCGGCGGTGCACTGGTCGCGCTACGAGACCGCTTCCATCTTGCTGGCCGGCTTGGCGACGCCGCTGGTGGTCTCCGTGCATACGGTGGTGAGCTTCGATTTCTCGGTGGCGCAGGTGGCGGGATGGCACACGACGATCTTCCCGCCGTACTTCGTGGCCGGGGCGATTTATTCCGGGTTCGCGATGGTGATGACCCTGGCGATTCCCATTCGCAAATACTATAACCTGGAAGATTTCATCACCATGCGGCACCTGGGGAACATGGCCAAGGTGATGCTGGCGACCGGGCTGATCGTGGCCTACGGCTACATGATGGAAACGTTCATGGCGTTCTACAGCGGGAACCCGTTCGATCGGTTCGCGATCATCAACCGCATGACCGGGCCGTACGCGTTCTTCTACTGGCTGCTGATCTCCTGCAACATCGTGATTCCGCAATTGATGTGGTCGCGCAAGGTGCGCAACAGCGTGGGCGCGCTATTTGTGATCGCGCTGATCGTGAACGTGGGCATGTGGCTGGAGCGGTTCGTGATCGTGGTGATCAGCCTGCATCGCGATTTTCTGCCTTCGTCCTGGGGCATGTACTATCCGACGCGCTGGGACTGGGCGACCTTTGTGGGCACGATCGGATTGTTCCTGACGCTGCTGTTCCTGTTTATCCGGTTCCTGCCGGTGATCTCGATTTACGAGATGCGCGGGCTGGTGGAAGAAACGAACGAAGAGGCAAAGAAATAGAGGCACGCTCGGGGAGCCATGGCGCAGATTTTTCATCACAGCACGAATACCATTTCGCGGGTGAGCATCTATGGCGCGGTGGTGATCCTGGCGCTGCTGGGCGGGGCGCTGTATCAGATCGAGCTTTCGCCTTTTTACACGAATGTGAACGTGGCGCGCGAGCAGCCGGTGCCCTTCAGCCACAAGCACCACGCGGGGGAGCTGGGAATTGACTGCCGGTACTGCCACACGTCGGTGGAGAAGTCCTCGTTCGCGGGCTTGCCGCCGACGCAGACGTGCATGACCTGCCATTCGCAGATCTGGACGAACGCGCCGATGCTGGAGCCGGTGCGGGCAAGTTATCGCGACGACAAATCCATCGCGTGGACGCGGGTGAACGCGCTGCCGGATTTCGTATATTTCGACCACAGCATTCACGTAAGCAAAGGCATCGGCTGCACCACGTGCCACGGACAGGTGGCGGAGATGCCGCTGATGTGGCGGGCGAATACGCTGTACATGTCGTGGTGCCTGGATTGCCACCGGCAGCCGGAAAAATACGTGCGGCCGAAGGCGAAAGTGTTCGATCCGGGGTACGTGACGCCGGCGAACCAGATGGAACTGGGCGCGCGGCTGGTGAAGGAATACAAGATCCACAAGCTGACGAATTGTTCGACGTGTCATCGCTGAAGGCGAAACGAAAAAAACTATGAGCTCCGATCTCAACCCGAAAGCAGCGAACGCGGTGGACCTGGCGGCGGTGCGCGCCAAGCTGGCGCAGGAAGACGGCAAACGCTTCTGGCAGAGCCTGGAAGAACTATCGGAAACCAAGGAATACCGCGAATTCCTGGAGAATGAATTCCCGCACGACCCTGCGAAGGACCCCCAGGGACTGAACCGGCGCGATGTGCTGAAGCTGGCCGCGGCTTCGGCGGCGCTGGCGGGGCTGAGCGCCTGCACCAAGCTGCCCACGCAGAAGATAGTGCCGTACGTGAGAGCGCCGGAGGAAATTGTGCCGGGCAAGCCGCTCTTCTACGCCACCTCCATGCCGCTGGCGGGAGTCGCAAGCGGGCTGCTGGTGGAAAGCCACATGGGGCGGCCGACGAAAATCGAGGGCAATCCGGAGCATCCGGGGAGCCTGGGGGGCACGGACGTCTTCGCGCAGGCGGCGACGCTGGGGCTGTACGATCCGGACCGTTCGGAGACGGTGATGAAGGAAGGGCGGATCAGCAGCTGGTCGGCGTTCCTGACGGCCATGGGCGATGCGAAAGCGCGGCTGAGCGCGGACGGCAGCGGGCTGCGAATTCTGACGGACACGGTGACATCGCCTTCCCTGGCGGCGCAGATCGGCGCGATGCTGAAGAAATTGCCGGCGGCGAAATGGCATCAGTACGAGCAATGCGGGCGCGACAATGCGCGGGAAGGCGCGCGGCTGGCGTTCGGCAAACCAGTGAACACGGTGTACCGCTACGATCAGGCGGACGTGATCGTGTCCTTGGACGCGGATTTCATTACGTCCGGGCCGGGGCACGTGCGTTACGCGCGGGAATTTGCTTCACGGCGGACGATCGAGGGTCCGCAGGCGACGTTGAACCGGCTGTACGTAGTGGAGAGCATGCCTTCCAGCAGCGGAGCGGTGGCGGACCATCGCAAGGCGATTCGCGCCGGGGCAGTGGAAGCTTTCACGCGGGAGCTGGGGACGGCGGCGGGCATCGCAGGGACGAACAACGGCGCAGCGAGCAGCAAGATTCCCGCGGAATGGACGGCTGCGGTGGCGAAGGATTTGACCACGCACCGCGGCGCTTCGCTGGTGATTGCGGGCGAGGAGCAGCCGCCGGCGGTGCACGCGCTGGCGCACGCGTTGAATGCGTGGCTGGGGAACGTGGGCAAGACGGTGTATTACACGGAGCCGCTGGAAGCGAATCCGGTGAACGAGCTGGAATCGCTGCGCGACCTGGTGAACGACATCAACGGCGGGAAAGTGGAATTGCTGTTGATGCTGGGCGGAAATAACCCGGTTTATGACGCGCCGGTGGATTTCGATTTCGGTCCGGCGCTGCTAAAGGTGAAGACGCGGGTGCATTCCGGATTGTATTACGACGAGACGGCGGAATTGTGCCACTGGCACGTGCCGGCCGCGCATTTTCTGGAGATGTGGGGAGACGCGCGGGCGTTTGACGGAACGATTGGCGTGATTCAGCCGCTGATCCAGCCGCTGTACGACAGCCATTCCGCTTATGAGATTGTGGCGACGCTGGGCACGGACACGGGAAAGTCCGGGCACGACATCGTGCAGGAATATTGGAAGAGCGTGCGGCCGGAAAAGGATAAGGCGTTCGAGGCGTACTGGGAGCATTCGCTGCACGACGGCGTGATGGCCGGGACGGCGCTGGCGGCGATATCGGTGGCGTTGCGCAGAGATATCGCGCAGCAAGTGCAGGACACGCCGAGCGAAGAACTGGGGATTGCGTTCCGGCCGGACCCTTCGATCTTCGACGGACGATTTGCGAATAATGGCTGGCTGCAGGAACTGCCCAAGCCAAACACCAAGCTGACCTGGGATAACGCGGCGATGGTGAGCGCCGCGACGGCGCAGCACCTGGGGCTGGCGGACGGAGATTACGTAACGCTGCAACTGGCGGGGCACGAGACCAAGGCGGGAGTGGTGATCGTTCCGGGGCACGCGGACAATAGCGTGACGCTGCACCTCGGCTACGGGCGGCGGCGGGCGGGGAGCGTGGGGACCGGTCCGGGGTTCAACGCGAATTTCATCCGCACCTCGACGGCGCCGTGGATCGCGACGGGGTTGAAGATCGAAAAAACCAACCAGAAATATTATTTCGCGGTGACCCAGCACCAGTACGTGATTGATCAGGACGGGCAGCAGGTTTCCAAGGAAGGCGTGGAAGAAGCGCGGCGCGACCTGGTGCGCATTGCGACGCTCGAGGAATACAACAAGGACCCGAATTTCGCGAAGGACCCGCACGAGGAAGCGACCAAGGGGCTATCGCTGTATCCCGGATTCAAGTCCGAGGGCTATGCCTGGGGTATGACGATTGATCTGAACAAGTGCGTGGGCTGCAACGCGTGCGTGGTGGCCTGCCAGGCGGAAAATAATATTCCGGTGGTCGGCAAGGACCAGGTGATGAGGGGCCGGGCGATGCACTGGATCCGCGTGGACACCTACTTCCGCGGGGACATTGACAGCCCGGAGATTTACTACGAGCCCATCCTGTGCATGCAGTGCGAGAACGCGCCGTGCGAAGTGGTCTGCCCGGTGGGCGCGACGGTGCACAGCCCGGAAGGACTGAACGAGATGGTGTACAACCGCTGCGTGGGCACGCGGTATTGCTCGAACAACTGCCCGTACAAAGTGCGGCGGTTCAATTTCCTGCTGTTCTCGGATTACACCACGCCGAGCCTTTTCGGGATGCGCAACCCGAACGTGACGGTGCGCAGCCGCGGAGTGATGGAGAAGTGCACGTACTGCGTGCAGCGGATCAACGCGGCGAAGATTACCTCCGAAGTGCAGAACCGCACGGTGCAGGACGGCGAGATCGTGACGGCATGCCAGGGAGCATGCCCGGCGGAGGCGATCGTTTTCGGGAACATCAACGACCCGAACAGCCGGGTGACCAAATTGAAGGCGCAATCGCGCAATTACAGTTTGCTGGACGATTTGAACACGCGCCCGCGCACCACGTACCTGGCGCGGGTGCTCAATCCGAATCCGGAGATACACGGATAGATTCATGAAGCGCAAGCCACTTTACGGATTACTGGCGGAGTTCGAGACGCCGGAACAGTTGCTGACGGCGGCGCAGCGGACGCACGACGCGGGCTACAAGAAGATTGACGCGTTTTCGCCGCTGCCGATCGAGGGACTCGCCGACGCGGTGGGCTTTCACGGAACGATTTTGCCGGTGGTGGTCTTCATCGGCGGCCTGCTGGGTGGGCTGGCTGGGTTCGGCATGCAGTATTACGCGAACGTGATCAGCTATCCGCTGGACGTGGGCGGCAAGCCGTACAACAGCTGGCCGGCGTTCATTCCAATTACCTTCGAGCTGACGGTGCTGGGCGCGGCGTTGTGCGCGGTCTTCGGGATGCTGGCGATGAACGGGCTGCCGACGCCGTACCATCCGGTGTTCAACGTGGCGCGGTTCGCGCTGGCCTCTAACGACCGGTTCTTTCTGGTGGTGAAGGTGCGAGACGAGAATTTCGATTTGTCGAAGACCAAGGCGTTTCTGGAAGGATTGAATCCACACGGGGTGTTTGAAGTTGAAGTTTAGAGACCAATTCGATATTCGGGCGAAAGGCGAGGGTGCCAGGCTTGTGCCGCACCTACGGCGCTGGGTCGTCTCCTGGTCTGGATTCCCAGCCCTTACGGGCTGGGCTCAGTTGTGCCGCGCCTACGGCGCTGGGCTTTGGCAGAGTTCGCGTCAAGGCAAAGGCAACTGTGGCCGCCTGGAGGCGGCCGCTACAGAAGCAAAGCGCGGTTGGGCTGGATCCGTGAAGCGGTCTTCCCAGGGCTTGGGTTGCGGCGCTGGATGGTTCGTTCGCTACGAAGCTGCGGACGAGGAAAGAGCCGGCGGGACGCCGGCGCTACCGTGGATGCACATGGTTCCGCTGCACCTATGGGCTCGCGCGGCTCGCGCGGTTGGTTTGGCGGCGCTGGCTTTGGTGCTGGTGGGTTGCCGGATGGACATGCACGAGCAGCCCAAGTATTTGCCTTACGAGCCCACGACGTTTTTCGATGATGGGCGCAGTGAACGGCCGGTGGTGCCCGGAACGGTGGCGCGCGGGCAATTGCGGCTGGATGAGCTGCTGTACACCGGGAAAGAGAACGGAGCGCTCTCCGACCGGTTTCCCTTCCCTATTACGCGCCAGGACCTGGAGCGCGGGCGCGAGCGGTACAACATCTACTGCACGCCGTGCCACGATTACACCGGCAGCGGGCGCGGTGTCGTGGTGCAGCGCGGATTTCAGCAGCCGCCGTCGTATCACATTGACCGCCTGCGGCAGGCACCGGTGGGACATTTCTTCGACGTGATGACCAACGGGTTTGGTGCGATGTACAGCTACGCGTCGCGCATCGAGCCGGAAGACCGCTGGAGGATTGCGGCCTACATTCGCGTGCTGCAACGGAGCCAGCACGCGACGCTGGACGACGTGCCGGAAGCCAAGCGCCAGCAACTGACTGGGCAGAACGCTGGGCAAGCGAAATGACCCAAGTGCTGCACGCCTATCTTTTCGCGTACGTGTACTGGCTGATGATTCCGCTGGGCTGCACGGCGATTTTGATGATGCACCATCTGACGGGCGGGTGGTGGGGCTATCCGATCCGGCGGCTGCTGGAGGCGGGTTCACGGACGTTCGGGGTGATGGCGCTGCTGTTTATCCCGATTTTGCTGGGCATGAAGCAAATCTATCCATGGGTGGAATCGCCCGGAGACATGGCTGGGGATCCGAATTACCGGTTCAAGATGGAATATTTGAGCGCGCACTTTTTCATCGTGCGAGCGGTAATTTATTTCGCGATTCTGCTGGGACTGGGCTATTTGCTGAACAAATGGTCGCGCGAGCAGGACGCCACGGGCGACCCGCGAATCGCGAAGCGCCTGGAGGCGATCAGCGGGCCGGGACTGATCCTGTGGGGGATCGCCGTATCGTTCGCGATGATTGACTGGGTGATGTCGCTGGAGCCGAGATGGTTCTCGACCATCTACGGGATGATTTTCATGGTGGTGGCAGCGCTGACGGCAATGTCCTTCGTGATTTTCGTGCTGCGGCGGCTTTCGGACGACGAGCGCATCAAGGACAAGATCACGCCCGGGCAATACAACGATCTGGGCAACCTGATGCTGGCGTTCACAATGCTGTGGGCGTACCTGTCGTTTTCGCAGTTCCTGATCATCTGGTCGGGGAACATCAAGGACGAAATTCCCTGGTACATGACGCGCGCGTTCGGCACCTGGGGGAAGCTGGCGGTGTTTCTGATTGTGCTGCACTTCGCGCTGCCGTTCCTGCTGCTGTTGCAGCGCAACGTGAAACGGCGGGTACACCGGCTGTCGGCCGTGGCCGTGATGATGATCGTGGTGAGCATGGTGGACGTGTACTGGCTGGTAGTGCCGGCGTATGAGAAGGACGCGCCACAGCTGGGGTCGCTGCTATGGGACATCCTGTGCCTGGCGCTGATCGGGGCCATCTGGGTTAAGACCTATTTGTGGCAGCTCGGGAAGATGCCCTTGCTGCCGCTGCACGACCCGCGGTTTGAAGGGGAGCTCGAACATGAGCATGGAGACTAGGCACGGCCCGGGCCACCCTCCCGAGGGGGGGCCGAACGACGGATACGAGCGCAGCGACGCGGACGCGCGCGCGCTGCTGAAGTGGGCGGTGGGACTGGCCGTGGTTTTAGTGCTGGTGTTCGCCTCGATGCAGTGGCTATTCGATTTCTACGGCAAGGTGCAAAGCCTGGGCAAGCCCGCTTCCCCGTTTGAGAACGCGCGGGTATTGCCGCCGAAGCCGCGCCTGCAAGTGGAACCGCGCGCGGAGCTGCACGCCTATTGCCTGGGGCAAGCGAAGATTCTGAACAGCTATGGATGGGCGGACCAGCACAACGGCGTGGTGCGCATCCCGCTGCAGCGCGCAATGGAACTGACGCTACAGGATGGTTTGCCCGCGCGCACGGCCGCGGAAATTCCCGCAGGAGTCAGCAACCCGACGCCTTTCACGCCCGCGGTAACCGACGAAACGGGACCGTGCGGGTACGTGCTGGAGCGCGATAACGATCACGAGATGAGCGAAGAGGTAAGGCGCTAGGCGCGCTGCGCGGGTTGCGCTTCGCAGGGCAGTTCGCGGAAGGAAGGCAAAAAGTGCATGTGTCTGAGAAATTCGGAGTAAAGCGAGCGCTGCTGGCGGCGCTGGCGACGGCTGCAGCGGTGCTGGCGCTGGGCTCGGGCGCGGCGGCGCAACTGGCGTCCGACCCGATGCAGAGCGCGGGCGTGCGGCCGGAGCTGCTGAAGCAGGTAGGCATTGACCAGAAGCTGAACCAGGCGATTCCGCTGAACCTGACCTTCCGCGACGAGAACGGCCAAACCGTGGAGCTGGGGCAATATTTCGGGCAGAAGCCGGTGATCATCACGCCGGTGTATTACAACTGCCCGATGCTGTGCACGCAGGTACTGAACGGAGTGGAAGCCGGATTGAAGGCGCTGCCGATGGACATCGGCAAGCAGTTCAACGTGGTGACGGTGAGCATTGATCCCACCGAATCACACGTGCTGGCCAAGGTGAAGCAGGAAATGTACACCGGGATGTACGGGCGGCCGGGCGCGGCGGACGGCTGGCATTTCCTGACGGGCGATGAGTCGCAGATCAAGCAACTGACGAGCGCGCTGGGCTTCCGCTACGCCTACGATCCAGACACCAAGCAGTTCGCGCATGCCAGCGCGATTATGATGCTGACGCCCGAGGGAAAAATTTCGCGGTACTTCTACGGTATTGAGTTTGCGCCGCGGGATTTGCGGCTGGGGCTGGTGGAGGCGTCCGAGGGAAAAATCGGAACGCCGGTGGACCAGGTATTGCTGTTTTGCTATCACTACGACCCCGCGACGGGCAAGTACGGGCTGCTGATCTCGCACGTGATTCAAGCCGGGGGAGCGCTCACGCTGCTGATCCTGGGAGCGCTGGTGCTGGTTCTCTTCCGGGGCGAGCATTATGCGCTGCCGGAAAAAAAAGCATGAGGCGGGCGAAGCGCTGAAGCGGGTTCGCCGGCCGAGGGTTTACTGAGAGAGATGATGACGGGTCTGATGCAAACAGGCTTGCAAGGCATGGCTGCCGTGGCAGCGGCAATGCCGCTGCGGCCCCCCGCTGCTTCGTCCATCGCGGAAGGCGTGGACCACCTGTATTTCTTTCTGACGGTGATCACGCTGTTCTTCACGGCGCTGATTTTCGGGACGATTTTCTATTTCATGGTGAAGTACCGGCGGCGGTCGCCGGACGAACAGCCGGAGGACACCAAGACGCACCTGGCGCTGGAACTGACCTGGACGATCATTCCGACGCTGATCACCGCGGTGATTTTCGTGTGGGCTTCGAGCCTGTACTTCGAGAATTCCCGGCCGCCGACGGCAGCGACGGAAATCTTTGTGGTGGGCAAGCAGTGGATGTGGCACATCCAGCATCCCGAGGGCGTGCGGGAAATCAACGAACTGCACGTGCCGGTGAATGCGCCCATCAAGATCACGCTGACGTCCGACGACGTAATCCACGATTTCTATATTCCGGCGTTCCGGGTGAAGAAAGATGCGGTGCCGGGCCGCTACACCTCCCTGTGGTTTCAAGCGACGAAGATCGGGACCTACCACATATTCTGCGCGCAGTACTGCGGCGCGGACCACGCGGAAATGATCGGCTGGGTGTACGTGATGTCTCCCCCGGACTACGCGGCATGGCTTTCGGGCGGCGCCAGGAACGAAACGATGGCGCAGACCGGCCAGCGGCTGTTCACGCAGCTGGGGTGCGTCACCTGCCACGTGGCAGACAACACCGGTCGCGGACCATCGCTGGTGGGCCTCTACGGGAAACCGGAAAAGCTGCTCAATGGGGATACGAGGCTGGTGGATGAATCGCTGGTCCGTCAGGCCATCGTGACTCCCAATTCCATCATCCTGCCCAATTACCCGCCGATCATGCCTACCTTCCAGGGCCAGATCAACGAGGAGCAGGTGCTGCAACTAATCGCCTATGTGAAGTCGCTCGGGACGGAAGAAAGGAAGACGAACGGGAAATGAGCACCACAGTCATTCCAGAAATGCCCGGGCAGGAGATTCCGGCGGAGTCGCGGGTCAATTATTTGAACGCGAGCTACGGCGTGAAATCCTGGCTGCTGACGACGGACCACAAGCGCATCGCGCTGCTTTACCTGGGCTCGATCACGCTGATGTTCTTCGTGGGCGGCGTGTTTGCGGTGCTGATGCGGCTGAACTTGATCGAGCCGCAGGGGCTGGTGGCGCCGGAAACCTACAACAAGCTCTTTACGATGCACGGCGTAATCATGGTTTTCTTCTTCCTGGTGCCCTCGATTCCGGCAACGCTGGGAAATTTCCTGGTGCCGATGATGATCGGGGCGCGGGACCTGGCGTTCCCGAAGCTGAATCTGCTGAGCTGGTACATTTACGTGATCGGCGCAGCGTTCACGCTGTATGCGGTGATCTCCGGCGGAGTGGACACGGGCTGGACGTTCTACACACCGTACAGCAGCAGCTTTTCGCACACCAGCGTAATACCAACGGCGGTGGGCGTATTCATCACCGGATTTTCTTCGATCCTCACGGGCCTGAATTTCGTGGTGACCATTCACAAGATGCGCGCGCCCGGGATGACCTGGTTCCGGCTGCCGCTGTTTATCTGGGCGATATACGCGACCAGCATCATCTTCATTCTGGGCACGCCGGTCATCGCCATTACATTGTTCCTGCTGGGCCTGGAGCGGCTGCTGCACATCGGCATCTTCGATCCGGCGATCGGCGGAGACCCGATTTTGTTCCAGCACTTATTCTGGTTTTACTCGCATCCGGCGGTGTACATCATGATTCTGCCGGGGATGGGAGTGATGAGCGAGCTGGTCACCTGCTTTTCGCGCAAGCGGATTTTCGGGTACAGCTTCGTGGCGTTTTCCAGCCTGGCCATCGCGGTGATCAGCTTCCTGGTGTGGGGCCATCACATGTTCGTGACCGGGCAGTCCGTTTACGTTGGGCTGATTTTCTCGCTGTTGAGCTTCCTGGTGGCGATACCGTCGGCGGTGAAAGTGTTCAACTGGACCGCGACGCTGTACAAAGGCTCGATTTCCTACGACGCGCCGATGCTGTATGCGCTGGGGTTCATCGGGCTGTTCACGATGGGCGGGCTGACGGGATTGTTCCTGGCGTCGCTGGCCACGGACGTGCATTTGAACGGGACGTATTTCATCGTCGCGCACTTCCATTACATCATGGTGGGCGGCGCGGTGATGGCCTACCTGGGCGGGCTGCATTTCTGGTGGCCGAAGATTACGGGACGATTGTATCCGGACGGCTGGGCGCGGTTCGCCGCGCTGGTGATTTTCGTGGGATTCAACCTGACGTTCTTCCCACAATTCGTGCTGGGATACCTGGGAATGCCGCGGCGGTACGCGGTGTACCCGGCGGAATTCCAGGTGCTGAACGTGATGTCGTCCGCGGGCGCTTCGATTCTGGGCATCGGCTACCTGATCCCCCTGGTGTATTTGATCTGGTCCATCCGCTACGGGCCGATAGCGGGACCGAATCCCTGGGGCGCGAAGGGCCTGGAATGGCAAACGCCTTCGCCGCCGCCGACGGAGAATTTCGAGGAGATTCCGGTGGTAACCGAAGGCGCCTACAACTACGCGAATGTGGGAGGTTCCCGTGGCTGATTTGGCCGCACACAATCCGCATCCGCCCGGTTTCGCGCACCAGTTCGAGGACATGGACCAGCAGCGTGACGCCGACAGCCTGGGGATGTGGGTGTTTCTGGTCACCGAAATCATGTTTTTCGGCGGGCTTTTCGCCTCGTACATCATCTATCGCTCGCTGTACTTGCAGGCGTTCGAGACCGGCAGCCGGCTGCTGAACGTGAAATTCGGAGCGGTGAATACGGCGGTGCTGATCGGCAGCAGCTTGACGATGGCGCTGGCTATCCACGCGGCGCAGGCCGGAAAGAAGAAATCCGAGCAGGTGCTGTTCCTGGTACTGACGATGATCCTGGGCGCGATCTTCCTGTTCTTGAAGTTCAATTTCGAGTGGCGCGCGGATTACGCCGAGCACCTGATTCCGGGCTTCGGCTTCATCATCCGGCCGGAGTGGGGCGCGGCGGGTACGCACGTGCCGATGTTTTTCCTGTTTTACTTTTTCATGACCGGTTTGCACGCGCTGCACATGATTATCGGGTTCGGCATTCTGGGCACGCTGACGGTGATGGCGCATCGGGGACGGTTCAACCCGGAATATCATGCGCCGCTGGAAGTGAGCGGTCTGTACTGGCACTTCGTGGACATCGTGTGGATTTTCCTGTTTCCGCTGTTGTACCTGATCGGCGGGCGGTACGCGATGGTAGGGGGACACTAATGTCCGCGCACGTGGTTCCGGTCAAGACCTATCTCGGCGTATTCGTGGCGCTGCTGGCGCTCACGGCGCTGACCACCGGAGTCGCGTTCATAGATTTCGGGGAGCTGCATACCGGAATTCGGCTGCTGGACATGATTCCTTTGAATACCGTGGCCGCGCTGGCCATCGCGGTGGCGAAAATGCTGCTGGTGATATTGTTCTTCATGCACGTGAAATACAGCAGCGGGCTGACCAAGATCGTGGTGCTGGCGGGATTTTTCTTCCTGGCGATCTTGGTAGCGCTGACGCTGTCGGATGAATTGACGCGCGGCTGGTCGCCGGAGCCGACCGGCTGGGGCGCGATCATCGGCACGATTCTGCCCTCGATCTCTGCGCTGCTCCGCGGATTGTTCTAGCGCGCGTACCTCTCGCGATAACCTCCCGTGCTGCCCAGGCTGACTAACGCCTGCGCCGCGAAAGCCAGCCCGCACATCGCAACATGCGAATGAAACGCCCGCGCGGCAAGCAGCGCCCTGCCCCAACATCGCCCGCGCGCGGGCCAGAGGGCGCCGGGTTGCGTTCGCTAGCCCGCTAGCGCGAAGGTCATGAACATGGCGACTGCGACGGTGCAGACGAGCGAACCCAGAAAGACGATGTCCGCGGCGCGGGCGAGACTTGCGCGGCGCGGCCTGGTGTGGGAGCGCAGAGCCAGATACGAGACGATGGTGGCGGCGAGGTAACCGACAGCGACGAAGGCCAGGAAATTATCGGCGAGCGTGGTGATCTTTTCGAAGCGGGTGTAGATCTTGATCAGCCCGATGACCGTCAAGCATAAAACCAGCATGTTGGGAGAGTTGCCGAAGACTTTTTCGGCGACGTCCATTTCCGTCAAGGGATCGTGACTTTGGTCCGCCATGAAGATTCCTCCTGTCCGGTGCATGCGCGTTGGCGATGCACGGCGGGATGATACATCAGGAATCGAGACCGAGGTAGGCGGGCGTGTACTCCGGGTCGTACGGGGTGCGCGGCAAACCCGCGCGCGACAGGACGAGGCGCGCGACGGCGGGGATTGCCCGGTCAGGCTGCGCCGGACCGGCCGCTACAAAGTCAAAGGCCACGGCAATCGCGGCCGTCGCGGCTGCGGGAACCGAGTCGAGCGAAAGCTAGCGCGGGGCGGCGCGGAAGGCTACTACGGCGTTCAGGCCGCCGAAGGCGAAGGAATTCGAGAGGGCGGCTTCGACGCGAACGACGCGCGCCTGATTGGGGATGTAGTCGAGATCGCATTCGGGGTCGCGCTCGTTGTAATTGGCAGTGGGCGGCAAGATGCCGTGGTAGAGCGCCATGATTGTGGCAATCGCTTCGAGCGCGCCGGCGGCGCCCAGCGCGTGGCCGTGCATGGATTTGGTGGAGCTAACGCCGATTTTATCCGCGTGCGCGCCAAACACTTCGCGGATGGCGCTGCTTTCCACAGGGTCGTTGCCGGGCGTGCCGGTGCCGTGCGCGTTGATGTATCCGATGGCTTCCGGCGCCAGGCCGGCTTCGCGCAGAGCGCCGCGCATGGCGCGAGCCGGGCCGTGTACGGCGGGCTGGGTAAGGTGATGCGCGTCGGCGGTCATGCCAAATCCGCAAATTTCGGCGAAGATTTCCGCGCCGCGCGCGCGGGCGGCATCCATCGGCTCCAAAACCATCATCGCGCCACCCTCGCCGAGAATCATGCCGCGCCGGTCCTTGCTGAACGGGCGGCAGGTATCCGGGGCGATGACGCGCATGGCTTCCCAGGCCTTCAACATGCCGATGCTGAACATGGCCTCGCTGCCGCCGGTCATGGCAAGGTCTGCCTCGCCGTCACGCACGAGGCGAAAGGCTTGACCGATGGCGTGGTTCGCCGAGGAACAGGCGGTGGAAACGGTGTAGGTAGGGCCGCTCAGCCCCAGGTCCATGGCGATGTGGCTGGCGCCGGCGTTGGACATGGTCTTCGGAATCGTGAGGGGATGCACGCGGCCGCGGCCCTGAACCCAGAGATCCTCGAAGCCGGATTCGATGGCTGCCTGGCCGCCCACGGCGGAGCCGCAAACGATGGCGGTGCGTTCGCGCAACTCCGGGGTCAGCACGACGCCAGAGTGATGCAGAGCCTCGCGCGCGGCAACCACAGAAAATTGCGCGAAGCGGTCAATATAGGCGTCCTTGCCGCCTTCGAAGTGCTTGACGGGATCGTAGCCGGTGACTTCAGCGCCGTTCTTGAAGCGGAGCGTGGAGCAATCCGCGCCTTTGATGGGACCGATGGCGGGGCGTCCTTCGCTGAGAGCTTTCCATGATTGTTCGAGGTTCAACCCCAGCGGAGAAATAATTCCCAAACCTGTGATGGCGACCCGGCGCGAGGCCATTCGTCAATCCGCCGGGGTGGCCGAACCCACGGAGGCATCGGGCGGCGCGGCGGCAATAATCTTCTTGATGCCCTTGACGACGTCGTTGACCGTGCGCAACGAGCGGACGTCGTCGTCGGGGATGGAGACCTTGAAAGCGTTCTCGAGCTCGAAAAGGAGCGTGAACACGTCCAGCGAATCAATGCCGAGATCCTGCAGATTGGTTTCCAGGGTGATCGAATCGGCCGGAATTCGTTTTACGGAAGCGAGCGTGGTGATCACCTTTTCTGCGACTACATCAGACATCAAGCGTACCCTCCATCCATTGGATGCAACTTATGACGGGCAAGGCGCACCGGCGCCGCTGCATGAGAGCAAAGAACTGAACCGTCGTGGACCCTACAGAAGCTAGCCCAAGCCCCGGTGAAAATCAAATTTTAGCAGGAGTGTGCGGTAAAGGGCGCCTTGTTTTTACGCGGCCGGGCCGGGCCGCGCGCGCAACGAACACGACGGCCCGGCGGAGCTAGGGCGTTAGATCAAGCTGCGCTCCTTGATCTCGAGATATTGGTTGACCAGCGCGCTGGCGAGCATATTGGGCATCAATTCCAGCGCCAGGACGCCGCGCTGGCGCAGGCCGCGCAGCAGCAATTCGCGGCGCTGGGCGATTTCCAGCGCGGCTACGTGGCGGTACATATCTTCTTCCGACCGGGGCGTTTCGGCGGCGACCCGATTCAAATCCGGCTGGCCCATCGCGGCAAACACGACCAGATGACGCGAAGTCAGGTGCATGGCGTATTCCAGGACTTCGGGGGTGGTGGCGGTTTCCGCGAAGTCGGTGATCCAGATGATCAGGCCGCGATTTTTCTGGGTGGAGAGGAGCGAGCGCACGGCGCGGCCATGGTCCGCTTCGCGCACCTCCGCGTGCACCTCTGCGAGGGATTCGACGATGGCGCGGACCTGGCGCGGCCCGCGCGCGACGTTCAGGTTCTGCTGAATGCGCCGTCCGTAGGCCAGCAGGCCCACGCGATCGCCGCAGTACAAAGCCACCTGAGCGATGGAGAGGGCTGCGTTGACGGCGTAATCGAGCTTGGAAAGGCGCAGGGTGCGGCCCGGCTCCTCGACTTTGGCGCGCAACAAGCGGCCGGCGTCCAGCACGATCCAGACGGCCTGGCTGCGTTCGATCTGAAAGACCCGGGTGATGATCTGATGGCGGCGGGCGGTGGCAGTCCAGGAAATGTCGCGCATCTCGTCGCCTTCGCGGTATTCGCGCAGCGTGTCGAATTCGCGGCCCAGGCCGTGCTGGTGTTTGCGGCGCTTTTCCAGTTCCACCTGGCGGCTGCGAATCAGATACAGGGTCTGCTGCCGGGCTTCCTCAAGATTCGGCAATACCGAGACGGTTTGAGCGGCTTCGGCGGCGCACCAGCGTTCCGCCATGCGCAGCACACTCTGATAGCGGACGAAAATACGGCCAAGGTGCAGATGGCCGCGCTCGGCCGGCAAGATCGAATACTTCGTGCGGGCGGCGGACCTTGCGCCGACCAGCAAGTCGAGCGACGGTGGCTCGAGACGAAGCTGCAGTGGCGTCTCGTCCACGATGCGCGCCCAGACGGGAATCCGCCCGGAATTCTTGATCTCAATGCTTATTTCGGCGGGAACGGCCAGACACGGGCGGGTGCGCCAGATGCGGCGTATTTCCAGTTTGCCGGGGGACGGCAGGCGCAGCAGGTCCCAAACCCACACCGCGAGAATGAAGAAATCCCAGACGAACATGCCCTGAATGACGCGCGGGAATCTCCATGCGGGAACCAGCCAGAAAAGGCCCAGGAGAAACGCCACGTAAAATCGCGGGCCGAATCCGAAAGGGATTAGCCCGAGGGCGTGCGCCCGGGCGGTTGCATCCGCGGGCACCAGGGGTCTATTCGGGGTGGCGGCCACGCCGGGCATTTACTTCGGCACCTCGACGGTGGCCAGAAGCTCGGTGAGCACCTGGTCGGCGGTGAGGCCTTCGAGATCGGCTTCCGGTTTGAGCAAGACGCGATGGCGCAGCACAGCGGGCAGCACGGCCTTGATGTCGTCGGGGATGAGGAAGTCACGGCCTTCCATGCCGGCCCAGGCGCGCGCGGCGGTGAAGAGTCCGATGGCGGCGCGGGGGCTTGCGCCCAAAGACAGCGCCGGCCAATCGCGAGTGCGGCGCGCAAGAGTGGCGACGTAGGAGTAGAGCGTGGGCTCGACGCGAATTGCGGCCACATCGCGGCGGGCGGCGGCGAGCAAGCCCGGTTCCAGCGGCGCGATGGACATTTTGTCGAGATGGCGAGGATCAAAGCCGTGCTCGTAGCGCGAGAGAATTTCGATTTCTTCCTGCTCCGAGGGATACCCGATGCGGATTTTCAGCAGGAAGCGGTCCAACTGGGCTTCGGGAAGAGGATAGGTGCCCTCGAACTCGATGGGATTCTGCGTGGCAAAAACCGTGAAGAATTCGGAGAGCGCGTAGCGCGTGCGGTCAATGGTGACCTGGCGCTCTTCCATGGACTCCAGCAGGGCGGCCTGGGTGCGCGGGGAGGTGCGATTGATTTCGTCCACGAGCAGGAGGTCGGTGAAAAGCGGCCCCTGATGGAGCGAGAATGTGCTGGTGGCAAGATTGAAGACGTTGGTGCCGATCACGTCGGCGGGCATCAGATCGGCGGTGCATTGCACGCGCTGAAACGCCAGGCCGCAAATACGCGCAATGGTCTTTACGGCGAGGGTTTTGCCGACGCCCGGCACGCCCTCCATCAGGGCATGGCCGCCGCAGACCAGGACCAGCAGAAGCTGGTCAACAATCTGACGCTGGCCCACAATCACTTTTGAAAACTCAGCGCGAACGTGCGCCGCCAAGCGTGCGAGGTTTTCCACGGCCGGGGTTCTCCTCAATCGTCGTTACGGGCCTCGGTTTCGGGCCCTGACTTTGAACTTTATACTTTGCGCTTCAGCTGCGCGACCTTGCCGCGGGCTTTTTCTTCAGGCCCAATTGCACTTCATAATTTTCCAGTTTCTGCACCAGATCGAGCGCGTCGGCGGGCCGGATTCTGGCCGAGCGGCTGGCGGCGTTCGCGTGCCGCAGCGTCTCGAGCAAGGCGCTGTCCTTGAGCCCCAGCCTTCCCCGCACAGCTTCCTCCAGCACCGCGTCCGGGACGCTCTGCGGCAAGCGCAATTGGCGCGTCACCGTCGCGCGAAAGCCCTGGTACACCGCGGCGACCACGGCCGGCTCGGCATGCGCGCGATGGTACAAACCGCCGAGTGTATCAACAAACTCGAGCGGCGCAAGGCGTGTCACCACCGGCGGCAGCATCGTGGGCCCGCTCCGCCGGCTGAACGTGAACAGGACGGCCAGGCCGAGCACCGCGAGTTGCAACAGCCCCCAAGGCACCGGGGTTTTCTGAAAATATCCCCATAGGGAAGCGCGCTGGCCGTGGAAATATTCGTCCCAGTAGATGTCCGGCTGTGCATTTGCGGCGGCGAGGGTATCGCTGACCGAATCCAGAAAGAAATTCAAGTTCCCTTCCCTGTTGATTCCGGCGTTGGTGAGCGGCGTGGGCCCGGCCCACCACAGGATTTCGCCGTTTCCTTCGCTCCAGGAAACGACCGCAGGGGAATCGGAATCGCCGTAAAGCGCGAAGGCGGCGGGATTGTTCCCTTCCCACTCACTCTGCGGCTGCAGAGAAATCGTGGGGGCGCGCCGGGTGTAACTGCTGGGGAGATTGGCATGGTACGTCGCCCATTGTCGCGCCCGCGTTGCGTCGGAGGAATTCGCGTCTGGGAAATAGTCCTGGATACGCGCGCCGGTGAAGACGACGCGTCCTCCGGATTGCACAAATTGCAGCAGCGCGTCCCTTTCCGCCTTGCTCGGCTTGTCTTGCGGGTTCGCGAGAATCAAAATCTTGTCTTCGGGACCTTGCGGCAGGTCCGTGGGAGGGCGCTCCCAGGGCTGAACGTGGCGATGAAGCGCCTGGAGCAGCAGGAAGGCCGCGCGAGCGCCGCCGGAGCCGTCCGAATAGATGGAAGGCGCGCCGCCATTGGCCTGGTCGGGTGGAGGAGGCGAAACCACGGCGAGCGCCGCAGCCAGCGCCAGCATCACAGCGCCGGCGACGAGCAGCAGCTTGCGGTCCGAGGGGTCTATGGCAGATGGCATCCCAATCCTTCCGCTTCCTGCAGCGAGGTTTGAAAATCGCGCGCATCGGCGGGACCGCGGCCATACCAGATGCGTTCGAAGAGCGAAGTCAGCGTCGCCAGGCGATCGCGGCGCTGCGACGCTCCGGGAAGCGCCGCCAGAGCTTCGCTCACCAGCCGCAAGTGCTCGCGCGGAGTGCGGGTGCGATCGCGGGTGAGCAGGCCGTCGTCCTCCAGATGCGCGATGCCCGCCCAGTAAACCGAGTGGATCGCTTCGCGAAAATCGCCGCGCGCCGCCGCTTCTTTCGCGGCGTGAATCCATTCCTGCCAGGAGCGAGCGAAGGCCACTTGCCCAACGGCTTGCAACTGGTCCACGCGGGCGCGGGCAAGCCAAAAGCGGACCAACATCATGGCCAGCCAGCCAGTAACGCCAAAAAGAATCAGCCAGAAGAAGAGTTTTATGCCCATCGGATGATTCCCGATGTGCTGGAAGAGGCGAGCTAGCATGCGCTCCAGCCACTCATTAATGCGCTGGCGGAGAATGTCCCACTGACTGGGAGGGTGAACGGCGCCGAATTCGCGGCGTTGCAGAATTTGCGCGAGTGCGGCGTGCGGGTCTGGGCCGCCGGGGGCGACGGGTGCGGAGTATCCGTCCACTTGAGCCGCGACCGCGTAGGCCCAGAATTCGGCCGGCAAGAGCCGCGATTTTTGCGCGGCGGCATCGCATTTGCCGCACTCGAGCAATTCGCGCAGCGGCTCGCTGGAAAATTCGTAGTGCGCTTCCGGCGTGTCTATCTCCCAGGTTGGCGGCAGGGTCTTGCGCAGGGCCGCGATGTCACTGGCGCTGGCGCTGTTTTTGTCAATGGCCGTTGCCAAGCGGCGAAGCTCCGCTGCGAAGCCGGCCGGATCGTAAGAAACGGACTGGCCTGCTGGCCGGGCCGTCTGCGGACTTTGAGCCCCACTTGCACGGACAGGCATCAGTAGCGCGGCAAAAAAAAGGGCAGCCAGGATTTTCGGCAGGCGAGGCCGAGCGGTGACGGATTGCCGATGCCAGAGGGGCGTCACGGAGTAATTCTCAAGAGAACATGGTCGGCAATGCGCCGGGGGCCGGAGCCGATTTGTCGGCGGGGTTCATCATCACCTGAATGTCGAATGCTTCCTTGCGCACGCGCAGATCGTAATAGAGGATGGCGCTGGCGATGGTGAGAATGGGCGTGACCAGCACGCTGGCGACGAAAGTACCTACCTGCGTGAGTTGCAGCCAAAGCACCGTTTGCGAAGGATCCTTGCGCGCGACCAGCACCATCCCGATCGTGAATGGCCACGCAAATAGCGCCGCGGCCGCGATGGATACCGCAAAATACAGCAGCAGAATGACGAAGGCGCGGCCGGCGTTGTCCTTGGTCAAGGCCCAACTGCGCTCCAGCGAATCGCGCGGCCCGATATTTTCGACGATCGCCGCCGGAACGCAAACCAGCAAGCGGGAGATCACGTAAAACCCGGGGATGAAGAAGCACAGGAACGCGGCAAAGGTCGCCAGGCCGTTCAGCATCACCACGCCCAGCAGGTTGAGCAGCTCCCCGCTGACGCGACGGAAGGATTCGACGATGGTGATGGTCCTGCCAAGATATAACTCGGAAACGGCGGCGACCGTGCCGCCCTGGGACAGCAGGTAGGCGATCACGCTCACGACCAGCACGACCAATCCGATCACTGCGCCCGTCACGATCCCTCCCATCGAAGGGAACGCCGGCGCGGCGTGCGAAGTGCGGGCGGCGCCAGACAAGCCCAGCGACGGCAAGGTGACGGATACGCGCAGCAGATTCAGGATGAGCACCAGCACTTGCGGAATTGCGGAGATTCCCAAGAACAGCAGAAAGTTCCGGCGGTAGAGAGTGAAGGTGCGGTCGAGAATCTCTCCGGTGGAAAGCGGGCGAAGTTCCATCGCGTCCATGGAGGCCTCCGATTCACGCAGACGGGCGTTATCTCGCGGGGCACTGTATCAAAGATTTATCAAAACCGAAAATATAGTTTCGCCGGCGTGCGCGATTCCGGCAACGGGAGGCTGAGCACGAGGTTATGACGACGGTTTGCGAACCGCGATCGGCGAATGGTGCGGGGCTCCGGCTGCCAGCATGCGGTATTGGTTCAGTTTGAAATCCAAGCCTCTTGCGCCCCTCCTGCCTACATGCCAGAATTAGATCGTGGCAAAGAAACCAAAATCAAAACGCAAGGCAGCGAAGCGGAAGCCTGCCGAGGATTTCAACCAAGCGGCCTTTCGAGTTGTGCAGCAAGCCACTCGGGGAAAATAGCGCGGCATCTTGACTTACGAGAGCGCTTGTGTACAATCGTTGTTGTAATACTGGGAACTAAAGCGTCCCGATCGGAACGGGTTACGCGGCAGCCCAGAACAATGCAGCACCCAGAATGATTTGCTTTCGGGTGTGTATTGTTCTGGGCTTTTCGTTTTTATGGACTAATTGCTCCATAAAGGGGAGCAGAAAACAAAAACGGCCAGTGAGGTGACACTCACTAGCCGTCAAATTCGAGGTGCCCGATGAAGAGAACGCCCGAAGTGTTTGTGTATCACTGTCGAAGCCCACCAGTCAAGCGCTAATCGCCGCTACGGAGTGGCCGTCTCTGCTTTCGCTCTTGCCCAGCGGGCTTGGACGGCCTTCCTAGCGGCTTCGCTACGTTGTTCTGGCGTCATGTTCGCGGCTCTGACGCGACCACCAATTTTGCCGCCCTTTCTTCCAAGAGAAACGGCAGCGGGATTCTTTCGTTTATTTGCCATACGTTGATTATACGTAAGCGCTTCTGAAAGTCAAGCATTTTTCCCTTGACTTATACGTAAGCGCTCGTGTAAAGTGAGGACATTATGAACAAGCTTACAAGAGCAAAACAGGCGCAGGTTGTAGCCGCACTCGTAGAAGGCGCGTCGGTAAATGCGACGGTTCGCATGACTGGCGTGGCGAAGAATACGATTCTCAAGTTGCTAGCCGACCTCGGAACTGCCTGCATTGAATACCAGGACAAGACGCTTCGCAACCTCGCCTGTAAGCGGATTCAGTGCGATGAAATCTGGCAATTCTGCTATGCGAAAGAGAAAAACGTACCGGAAGAACTGCGCAACAAGTTCGGTTACGGCAATGTGTGGACGTGGGTTGCAATTGATGCGGATACAAAACTCGTGCCCGCATTTGCGTTGGGAAACCGCGATGCTGAGACCGCAACTTCTTTCATCGAGGATTTGGCTTCGCGTCTTACAGGCCGAATACAATTGACAACCGATGGTCTCAGGGTTTATCTGGAAGCCGTAGAAGGCGCTTTCGGCGGGAATATAGATTTTGCGCAACTAATCAAACTGTATGGTGCGAGCCAAGAAGAAGTGCGCTATAGCCCAGCCGAGTGCATCGGCACAGAGATCAAGGTTGTCTCAGGCAGGCCTAATTCAGAACATATTTCGACCAGTTTTGTTGAGCGTCAGAATTTGACGATGCGCATGGGAATGCGGCGCTTTACACGGCTGACGAACGGATTCAGCAAGAAGATTGAGAATCACCTGTACGCGATTGCGATTCACTTCATGCATTACAATTTTTGTCGCGTTCACAAAACGCTGCGCGTAACTCCGGCAATGGAAGCAGGAATTGCGGACCACGTTTGGACGATCACGGAAATGCTGGAAAAGGCAGGAATCTAAGACATGACGAGCGAACAGCGCACTTTGATTGAACTGACTGATATAACCGGGATCGAATTCGAGTGTCCGGCAGCCGACTGCAAAGCCAAAATCCTGTATCCCTTTCAGGCGGAATACAAGCGACTGTCTGAACAGTGCCCCAATTGCGGGCGACCATGGTTTGGTGCGCGACCCGAGCGTTACCAAGATTCACCTACTCCGGCAGCTCAGGCCAAACAGTTGTTTGCTGCCCTTCACAAAATAGCCAACGACCAACTACTTCAAGCGCATGTAAGACTGTCCATCGCCGCAGACCCTCAGCCTAAGAGGTAATCCATGACAGAGAGAGGTTTTGGAGATCGTGTTTGGAATATCGGGCTCTGGCTGTGGAATAAACCTATAACTTGGGGGCAGCTAATCCTGTACGTCTTGGTTGCTTTAGCATTGGATTTTATCGCGCATTTGCTTCATTGAGGGATTTGAGCTCGCCAATTTCAAACTGAACCACCACCCAGCATGCTGCACTCTTGACTTTGCGCAGGGCTTACGGTATTTTTGCCGTAGTCATGCGGACTCAGGCACACGCTTTCGGGCGGCACCATCATCACGCCGAACTGTGCCTGCGGCGTTGTGACTAGCTGATTCCTAAATAGGCTGGACTCATCAACCCGCTGGCGCCAAACGCGCCGGCGGGTTTTTTGTTTTTGGGGGAGAAAAAATGGACCTCGATTTCGAGAAGGAAAACGGGCTGATCCCGGCCATCGTCCAGGACGATGCCAGCGACGAAGTGCTGATGCTGGGATTCATGAACCGCGAGGCGCTGGAGCGGACGCGCGCGACGGGGTTCGTCACGTTCTACAGCCGGTCGCGCAAGAAATTGTGGACCAAAGGCGAGAGCAGCGGGCAAAAGCTGTTATTGCGCGAATTGCGCGTGGATTGCGATCAGGATGCGTTGCTGGTGCGCGTGGAGCTTTCCGGCTCGGCCGTCTGCCACGAAGGCTACCGCAGCTGTTTCTTCCGGCGCATGGAAAAGGACGGCGCAGCGGCGGTGATCGCCGAGCGTGTTTTTTCGCCCGCAGAACTTTACGGTGAGGGGAACAAATCGTGAGCCGGCTGAAGCTGGGCATCCCCAAGGGCAGTTTGCAGGATTCCACCGTGGAGCTTTTTGCGCGTGCGGGCTGGCGCATTTCCGTGAACTCGCGCAGCTATTTTCCGGGCATTGACGATCCGGAAATCGAATGCATGCTGGTGCGCGCACAGGAAATGGCGCGCTACGTGGGCAGCGGGGCGTTGGATGCCGGAATTACCGGCAAGGACTGGATCCTGGAGACCAGCGGCGCGGTGGAGGAAATCGCGGAGCTGGTGTACGCGAAGACCAGCCTGGGACGCGTTCGCTGGGTGCTGGCGGTGGCCGAGGACTCGCCGGTGACGAGCGTGCGCGAGCTGGAAGGCAAAGTGATCGCCACCGAAGCGGTGCATCTGACCGAACAATACTTGCAGCGCCACGGCGTGCGCGCGCGAGTGGAATTTTCCTGGGGAGCCACGGAAGTAAAAGTCCCGCAACTGGCCGACGCCATCGTGGAAGTGACCGAGACGGGCGCTTCCCTGCGCGCCAACCATCTGCGCATTGTGGATACGCTGCTGGAATCGGCGCCGTGGTTTATCGCGCACCGCGCCTCCTGGCAGGACGAATGGAAGCGCGAGAAAATCCAGAACATGGTGTTGCTGCTGGAGGGCGCGATCAAGGCGTACAACCGCGTGGGCCTGATGCTCAACGTGCGGCGCGAGGACCTGGCGAACGTGCTGGCGGCGCTGCCGGCGCTGCGGAATCCCACGGTGGCGCAACTGAGCGATCCGGAGTGGGTGGCGATCAATACAATCGTCGAGGAGCGAACCGTGCGGCAATTGATTCCCAAGCTGAAAGCGGCGCGCGCGGAAGGGATTGTTGAGTATCCGCTCAACAAGATCGTGTATTGATGCGCGTACGCAAACTCACGAGCGCGGTAGAAGAAACGATGCTGGCGCAGCGGCGCGGGCGCGATCGTGCGGCGGAGCGCGTAGCCGAGCGGATCGTGCGCGACGTGCAACGTCGGGGTGATGCGGCGCTTTTTTCCTGGACCAGGCGATTTGACCGCACCGCCGTGCAAAGCCAGAACGTCTGGATTTCGGCGCAGGAATTGCGCGGCGCATCGCGCCGGGTGTCCCGCACGTTCCTGGATGCCATGGATCACGCGGCGAGAAATATCCGCGCCGTGGCGCGGCGCCAGAAACCGCAGAACTGGATGCTGGAAGTGGAACCGGGCGTGCGCGCCGGGCAGCGCGTGCGCGCGATTGAAACCGTGGGGTGCTACCTGCCAGGCGGGCGATTCTCGCTGGTTTCCACGCTGCTGATGACCGCGATTCCGGCGCAAGAGGCCGGCGTGCGCAACATCGTGATTGCCAGCCCGCAGCCCGGAGATGAACTTCTTGCCGCGGCTGCGCGTCTCGGCTTGCGGCGGATTGTGCGCGTCGGCGGCGCGCAGGCCATCGCCGCGCTGGCCTACGGCACCGAATCCATCCCGCGCGTGGACAAAATCTTCGGCCCAGGCAATCGCTACGTGACCGCGGCGAAGCGGCTGGTCAGCGCGGATTGCGCGATTGATCTGCTGGCGGGCCCAACCGAGGCCGTGGTATTCGCGTCGGGCGGCGATCCACGTTTCATCGCGGCGGACTTACTGGCGCAGGCGGAGCACGATCCTGACGCCGTCGCGCTGTTCGTGACTACGTCCTTGCGCTTCGGCCGCAGCGTGGCTGCCGAGATCGAGCGGCAACTGGCGCAGCTCCCGAAATCGAATCCCGCCTGGCGTTCGCTGGCGAAAAGCGGCGCAGTGCTCGTCGCGAAGAATCTGGCGGCGGCCGCGCGGTTCGTCAACCGCTTTGCGCCGGAACATTTGAGCTTGCCGGGAGCGGCCAGCGCGCATGTGGACCGCTTCGATTCGGCGGGAGGTGTTTTTCTGGGCGAATGGAGCGCGCAAACATTTGGCGATTATGCCACCGGGACCAATCATGTGTTGCCCACCGGCGGTGTGGCACGCGCGCGCGGCGGCCTTTCCACCGCTGATTTCGTGAAATGCACTAGCGTGCAGGAAGTGACGCGCCGGGGTCTTGCGCGCCTGGCGCCGGTGGCGAAGCAGTTTGCGAAGGCCGAAGGTTTGTTGGCGCACGGACGCGCCGTCGAGGTGCGCGAATGAAACCGCCGATTCCCGTGCGCGGCGCCGTCGCCCGCATGCGCCCTTATCATCCGCCGCTGGAAGGCCGCGACGGAAAGATGCGCCTGGATTTCAACGAGAACACCGTGGGCTGTTCGCCACAGGTGCGCCGGGCGCTCCGCGAACTCACCTCCGCCGCGGTTTCCATGTACCCGGAGCAGGAAAGCGTGCGCAGTGAGCTGGCCGGGTTTTTCGGCGTGCGCGCCGGCGAATTGCTGCTCACGAACGGCACCGACGAAGCCCTGCACCTGATCGCGGACACGTTCTTGGAGCCGAATGATGGGGTTTTGCTCGTCGAGCCGACGTTTGCGATGTATCGGTTCTATTCCGAGCTTGCCGGAGCGCACATCCAGGCGCTGCGCTATGACGCCGCTATGCAATTTCCGATGAAGGCGCTGCTGGCGGAGCTGCGCAGAGGCCCGCGCATTTTTTTTCTCGCCAACCCGAATAATCCCACAGGCAACGTGCTGCGGCCGGCGGAATTGCGAACGATTCTGAAGGCCGCAACGAAGACGCTGGTGGTGGTGGATGAAGCGTATTTCGAGTATTCGGGAATCACGATTCTTCCGTGGATCCGGCGTTACGACAATCTGGTGGTTACGCGCACGTTCTCGAAGGCCGCCGGACTCGCCGGTTTGCGCCTAGGCTGCGTCTTCGCGCATCGCGCGATCGCCGAGCATTTCAGAAAGGCGCAATCGCCCTATCCCGTGAACGTGGCGGCGCTGGTGGCGGCTCGCGCCACGATGGGCGATCGAAGTTTTCTGCGCGATACTGTGCGCGAATGTCGGCGCAGCCGGCGGGAACTCGAGCGCGGGCTTGCAAGGATGGGCATTCCCTTTTTTCCGAGCGCCGCGAATTTCGTGCTGCTGTTTCTGGGCGAGCGCGCGAAACATGTCGTCGGCTCGCTGGCGCGCCGGGGCACGCTGATTCGCGACCGCTCGAGCGATTTCGGCGGCGCAGGTTACGTACGCATCACTTTCGGAACGCTGGCACAAACGCGCCGCGTGCTGCGGCAACTGAGCGAGATCCTATGAGAAAAGCGGTGGTGCACCGAACGACGAACGAAACCAGCGTCAAGCTGAAGCTCAATCTGGACGGGCGCGGCAGGGCGCGTATTGACACGGGCATTCGCTTTTTCGATCACATGCTCGAGCAGATCGCACGGCACGGCGCGCTGGATCTCGACCTGGTCGCGCGGGGCGATCTGGACGTGGACCAGCACCACACCGTGGAGGACGTGGGCATCGCGCTGGGCGAAGCGGTGAAGCAGGCGCTCGGCTCGAAGCGCGGAATTCTGCGTGCGGGATATTTCCTGATGCCCATGGACGAGTCGCTGGCGGTCTGCGCGCTGGATTTCTCCGGCCGCGCGCATTTTGTTTGCAAGTGGCGGCCGCTGGCCCGGCGCGTGGGCGATTTTCAGACCGAGCTGCTCGAGGATTTCTTCCAAGCGTTCGCGCAGGCCGCCGCAGCCAACGTTCATTTGCGCTTCGTGTACGGCCGTTCGTCGCACCATCAGATTGAGTCAATGTTCAAGGCCTTTGCGCGGGCGCTGCGCTTCGCGGTGACGCGCGACCGCCAGATGCGCCGCGTCTTGCCGAGCACGAAGGGGCTGCTGTGAAAATCTCCATCGTTGATTACGGCGCCGGGAATTTGCCGTCGGTGGAGCGGGCGCTGCGCGGCCTGGGCGCTGAAACCGAATGCGTCACGAGGCCGGAGCAGATTGCGGCGGCGCGCGCATTGGTGCTTCCCGGCGTGGGCCATTTTTCCGCCTTCGTGAAGGGACTGCGCGAGCGCAATTTGACGGCCGCGCTGCAGGCGGCCCTGGCCGGCGGCGTGCCGGTGCTGGGAATCTGCCTGGGAATGCAGGCGATGTTCGCGTCCAGCACGGAAGCTCCAGGGGAGCGGGGTCTCGATCTGATTCACGAGGAAGTGCACGCGCTGCCGGGCAACGTGAAATCGCCGCACATCGGCTGGAACCAGGTGCGGCGGATGCGCGAGAGCGTCCTGTTGCGCGGCATTCCGGACGACGCCTATTTCTATTTTGCGCATTCCTACGCCGCAGCGGGCGACGCGCCGCACACCGCCGCGGTCTGCGACCACGGATTCCCATTTGCAGCAGTGCTGGAAAGAGAGAATGCCATGGGCGTGCAGTTCCATCCCGAAAAATCCGGTGAGAGCGGCGCGCGCATCCTGCGCAATTTCCTGGAGCGAGTGCAATGACCCTTGCTCGCCGCATCATTCCCTGCCTGGACGTGGATGCCGGGCGGGTGGTGAAGGGCGTGGAGTTCGCCGGGCTGCGCGATATGGGCGATCCGGAAGAGTTGGCGGCCCGCTACAATCGCGAGGGCGCCGACGAGTTGGTCCTGTTGGACATCACCGCGTCGCGCGATGGCCGCGCCACGTTTCTGGAAACCGTGCGCCGTGTGTCCCGCCAGATGAACATTCCATTCACGGCCGGCGGCGGCATTCGGCGCCTGGAAGACGGCCACGCGGTGCTGCGCGCGGGCGCGGATAAAGTGACGGTGAACACCGCCGCCGTCGAGCGTCCCGAATTGATTTCCGAGCTTGCGGTGCAATTCGGGTCGCAAGCCGTGGTGCTTTCGATGGATGTGAAGAAGACCGCCGCGGGCTGGGAGATTTTCGTTCGCGGCGGGAGCGAATCAAGCGGGCGTGACGCGGCGGCCTGGGCCCGCGAAGGAGTGGACCGCGGAGCGGGCGAAATTCTGCTGACTTCCATGGACCGCGACGGCACCTACAGCGGATTCGATTGCGGCTTGACGGCGCTGATCGCAGGGTGCGTCCCGGTTCCGGTGATTGCTTCCGGCGGCGCGAAGACGTTCGAGGATTTTCTTGCCGTCTTCGGCGAAGGGCAGGCAGACGCGGCCCTGGCCGCTTCGATTTTTCACACGGAGGAACGCTCCATCGGCGCGCTGAAGCAATATCTGGCGGGACGCGGCGTGCCGGTGCGCCTGAGCCGATGATCATTCCCTGCATTGATCTGCAAGGCGGCAAGGCGGTGCAGCTGGTCCGCGGCCGCGAGCGGGCGCTTTCCATTGACGATGTGCTGGGCCTGCTCGAACGCTTTCGCAACTATCCGATCCTGCACGTAATTGACCTGGACGCGGCGATTGGCACCGGTTCCAACAGTCGCTGGATCAAGATTTTGTCGCGGCGCGGCAAGATGAAGATTCGCGTGGGCGGCGGCATCCGCAGCATCGCCCGCGCCGAAAAGATTCTTTCCTGGGGCGCGGAGAAAATCATTGTGGGCAGCGCGGCGTTTCGCGACGGACAAATTGCGCACGATTTTCTGCGGAAATTGCGCGCGCAAGTGGGCAGCAAGAAGGTGATCGTGGCGCTCGATACCGAAGCAGGCCGCATCGTGGTGCGCGGCTGGCGGCAACGGCTGAAATTGCGCCCCCAGGACGTGATTCCCGAGCTCGAGCCTTATTGCTCCGGATTTCTTTGCACGTTCGTGGACAACGAAGGGACGATGAAGGGCACGGACCTGGCGTGGTTCCGGAAATTGCGGCGCGCGACGACGAAGCCCATCACCGCGGCCGGCGGAATTCGCAGCCAGCGGGAAGTGCGCGCCCTTGAAAAGCTGGGAATGCATGCGGCGGTAGGCATGGCGCTTTACTTGGGAAAGCTCTCCGGGTCCTGAGCGGCTTTTCACCGGCGCCTGTGCAAGAGAAAGAAGATAGATGCGCGGCTGCGCCCGGGATAGCACGCACATTCTTTGTCGCCCCAGGTCAATCGCCTTCCAAAGCTGCTGCTTCTTCCTTTAGGGTGACTCCGCTCACGCGCGCCTGCATCATCTGGGCGCATAGGTTCCGGATGCGCGCGGCGGCGTCTTCTGGACTGAGGCCACGGCTGTGAATATTCGAAATGAGATTGCGATGGGCGTCGGAGTGCGCGCGCTTGGGCTGGTAGGCCATGTAGGCCGACAAACTTTCCGCGGTGGCCAGGCCAGGGCGCTCGCCGATCAGCAGGATCACGACGCGGGGTTTGAGCAGCTCGCCGATCTCGTTCACGATTCCCACGCGGCAATGATGGATGATGAAACCCTGTCCTACGCTCCAGCCGCGCGCTTGCACACCTGCGACGAGCAGCGGAAAAAGCCGCGGCACCTGCGCGCCAATCGCCGGGACGGACAACCCGTCGCCGATCGCGATCTGAATGTCTCTCTCCATCGCGCAACGCTGCACGATTTCCGCGCGCGATGCATCGCTGAACGCGCGGCCCAGCGATGGATGCTGCAGATACTCATCCTTCGACGTCGCCCGCGTGCGCACTTCGAAAAGTTTCCAGCGCTCGATGAATTCGGCGCCGAGCGCAGCCTCGGCGTCAAGCTCCGCCCGCACGGCATCGCGCGCTGCCGCGTGGTCCTCGCGCAGTTGCAGTTGCGTCTCCGTGCGATAGGCGGCCCCGGCGCGGCCGGCGAGAATCCGCGCGGGGGTGCGCGCGCGAATCTTCCGCACCAGGTCCGGCCATTCGGCGTTCGCGAGCGACTCGTCCACGGGCAGCCTGTCCGCGGACAATTTGCCTGCGGACAATTTACCGGAGTCCTCAACCATTCAGGCCATGCCTTCGAGCGACGATTCCAGCCCCTGCAGCATTTGACGCCGCGCCGGACCTTCCAGCCGCACCGGCTGGCCGTCGCGATAGATTCCGGCGGCTTCCAGCCACGCCAGAAATTCGGGCGCGGGCCGCAGGTTGAAAATCCTGCGCACGCCGATGGCATCGTGATAGCTGGTGGATTGATAGTTGAGCATCACATCGTCGCCGCATGGAA
>JBAQJS010000115.1:0-7175 GCA_049300435.1 Candidatus Acidiferrales bacterium
AGGCTCGCACCCAAAGCCCCCAAAAACCGGATAGCCATGAGCCAAAGAGCCACACCAACCTGATCTTCAATTTTGGGAACCGAACCAAGAACGCTCCCATTAGACCCGCGACAGCTCCTGAAGCCCCATAGGAAACAGCGATACTTCCAGGATTTGCCCAAGCGTCAAATTGCGTGGCCGCAATTCCCGCCGTGAGATAGAAGGCCAAGTAGAGTGGACGGCCCCATACGTCTTCCAGTACAAATCCCGCCAACCACAAAAACCACATATTGCCAATCAAATGTAACCAGCCGCCGTGCAGGAAAGTGGAACTCAGATATGCGATGAGCCTCGGGTGAGCAGGAATGAAGGCGAACCGCTCCGCGATGGAGGAGGCCGTTAGCTTATCGTATTCGGTAGCAACGGAGTCCATTTCCGCTTGCAATTGCTCTCCGTCGTCCACGCTACGCATCTGGGCGTCCCAATCGTCGATTGGCTTGAAGCTGGAACCCTGCATCTCAGCCCAATCCGCCGGATCGTAGGCTTGAAAATCGGCGACGAACTGTTGAGCCTTAGATGAAATCGCCAGGTCTGGGTGCTGGGCCGCGAGAACCAGAACGTGCATCTTCACGGACCAAAGGGATTCTTCCTGCTTCTCCATGGTCTGGTGGGTAGCAAGAAAGATCAGGAAATTAAGGAGGATTAGGCCAAGCGTGACCACCGGCCAGCGCCGGGCGGTCATGTTTTCATGTTTGACGGGGAAGAGCATGTTGGCTGCTTTCCTTCATGGACGTACTGGCAGACAGCAGCCCGCCTCTCTGCGAGCTTGGCGAGGCTGTTCCCGAAGATGGCGTTGATGAGCGAGTATCCTGCCCGCGCACGTATGGTATTTCCACCAATCCAGTCTAGCGTGCGTCGAATCAACAGCCAGAATTCCGTTTCTACTTATGCCCTCCTGATTAACGTAACCCTTTGAGGACTCGTACCATTGACCCAACGTGCGGGCCGGATAGAACCTAAGAATATTGGGGAGCGTGTGTATGCCTTTCTGCACCAAGTGCGGCGCTGAAAATTCTGCCGACGGCGAATTCTGTTACAAATGTGGCAGGCCCTTGTTCTCACGTCGCTTTGGGCCAGTTGTGGAGTCGAATGCAGCAGTAGTGTGTGCTGAGCAGCACGTTGTTCGGGAAGGTTGAAGTCCTTCTGGCACTCGGATGAGGAGGGCCATATCCAAGAGCGGGGGTAATGCCTCGCTGGCCGGAGAATGAAGTCCATTCTTCGGAAGGCAGGGTGTCCATCGTGAGATGGAATCCGAAAGGCATGAGGAGAACTACCGGGCCGTAATCGATGGGGGCTACCCCGAAGATGAACCGCCATCGGAAACGCGCTTTTGAGCGCCTGGCTTTAATTCAACAATTGAGAACGGTTCGAGCGGAGACCGCACGGAGATATCACGATGAAAAAAGCAATCGTTGTTCTAGCGGTGCTTGCTCTGTTCACCGCTATCGTTGGGGCTTGTCCAGTTCGGCCTTTGTGTCTGACACATCACGTCGAGATGGATCAGGAAAGCTCAAACTGCGACGATGCCGGTAATTGCACCGTGATCTATCACTGTCCCGCTGGCGGAGAGGAATACACGTTTCATTGCAGAGGCGGAGAATGAAAAACCGTTTATGGGCGGCTGAGAGTTACACGCCACCAAAGCGCATCGTTTATGACACGAACGGCGAAGGCATCGCCTCGTCGCAAAACCTAGGAGGGCATGAAACATGACACCTGTACAAGAATGTACGAAATGTTGCGGCACCGGAAAACTCAAAGACGATTCCGGTAAGTTGGTCCGCTGCGGAAATTGTGGTGGCACTGGGAAAATTGTTACTCAGTTGAGTCGCGAGGTGGTTTGACGAGGTTTCAGAAAGAAAGGTACCGGATCAATTGCGCCTCGACGGGAATGTCGTTACGAGTACCAAGGACGATTGCATCGATTGTCGGCGAGGTCGCTCGGTCACCTTGCTGTTCAAATTAACTTTGCTTCAAGGGTGAAAATGATGAAAACCATGCACGCGGTTGTCGTGGGTTCTCTGCTGATTCTTGCCGGAGGCACGGCGCGCGCGCAAATTTTAGATCAAGTAGACACACTTCCGGTCTCGATGCAGGCACAAATCGGAATCACTACCGAGATAAAGTGCCAAGAAGCCCAGTCAATTCCGTTCGTGCCCATTTCCGGGTCAACTACACAGCTCAAGTGTGGAGATTGGGTCACAATTCTTGGGGCGCATGGGAGCTCGTACGCCGTTCGTACAGAGAACGGTTCCACAGGTTACTTACCGGCGACCGTCCTTCCAACCGCCCCATGCGCGCAGACCAATTTCCGGATCGCTTGGTTTAATAGGCAATGGATGCCCAAATTCAAGTCAATGAGCAAAGATGAAGCTACAAAATTAATCGATGAACTTTATCTGAAAGCAACTCCTGATGATATTTCCGTCGCCTACAGTTGCGTGAACCAAGCGATGAGCCGACAAGAGGACATCGGGGGCTATAACGGGTATCTAAGCAATTTTGACTTGAGCCAACAATCTCAAACTTACAGCTCCGACGAGAAAAATAGAATGATGAATTTTGCCGAGGCACTCAATAACGAAATCACGGCCCTCAGGTTCATAGGTTACATAAAAGACGCTTGGCGTGCGGATGACGATCAAAAGTACGGTGAATTAGCGGGCCGATACAACGCCTTAGTCGATAAATACAATAATCTCTCAAGTTTTGTTGACCAAAAGATGCGTGACCTTAACAGTGTTTCGCCGCCCGCCACGGCGCAAACGCAAACCCCAACGTGGCGACGAATACTAGCCGGGACCTTACAAGGTATCGCAAGCTACACGCCACCAAAGCACATCGTTTGCGACACGAATGGCGACATATCTCTGTTCGGCGACGCGACCCAGCCGGGCTATATTTATATGAACGGGAACCTGAATTCACACACCGAGTGCCGAGAGCAATGAACTGCTGGCTGTGGTCTTGACGGGAATCTCGCTAGCGGTCAATCATTCAGATTTGGATCACGGAAAGACCCGGAATCTACCGAAAGTGGTGGAAGTCGGAAGCTCGGCTCATTCACCTTTTGAATTCACTGGGATGGACGACATTGGATTTGAGACGCTCCTGGGGAAAATCTTTAGGATTGAGGGTAACTACGAAATTCGCTTTGCCGGATTCGGCGCAGAGGCAAAACGCGTCGTCCTTGGGATCGGGAGAAATTTGAGCCGAGGCTTGCACCTTCACCTCTTCAGCACGCTCTCGGATCAGGTTGATGACTTGCCCGATGAGATTCGGACGAACGCGGAGGCGCTTCAGAACTTCCTTGTATTCTTCCAAAATATCTTCCGTTATGAGCCAGACGAAATTGTTTCGCTCGCCCCACCTGTGGAGTACATCGGCACTCGGATTCCGGCCAGGAACAAACGGCTCTCGGAAGCCCGATATACCAGCCACAAGCACGCTCGTATCAACAACGGCCCGTGGCTTGCGTTTCCTAGCTTTCTGCGGCAACGGTGATCTCTGGCGCACGTCTCTCTTTACGATAGCTGCGAACCGTGCGCAAGATTTCTTCTTCGGAGACCTCTCCGATGTCTTTTGCCGCCTCGGTTAGCGATTCCAGAAATTCCTTTTTCCAACCCCGCCGCTTTCTCCCACGCGGCAGGTCCCTATAGAGATCAGCTCTGCTCATTCCTTCCTCAATCTGTTCCCCCAAGGCTCGAAACGGCACTCCTAGCTTGATTGGTTCCTCTTCCGCTGCGAGTCGGCAGTTGAAGATGATGTACTTGGGATTCTCTGATTTGAATTCTTCCTCGGACGCCGAAAATGCTTCCATGAGTTTGGAGAGCACACTCGTCCGCGTGCCTAGGGACTCTTTTAGATAAGAGGCGACCTTGGCTACCATGAGGGCGTTCGCATCGAAGAAATACGTTCCCTCTAATCGTCGAGGCTTTACGACGCCGAATTGGACAAGGTTCTGCAATTCTTTCGGTTGTATCTGTAGGACCGCACTGGCCTGCTTTAGCTTTAGTCCCCGCCGTGGCATGTCTCCTCCAATTAGCATCTAAACATTAGACCGTAATTGGATACTTGTCAAGAGAACCGACTATGCGGGCAGACGGTCAGGCGGCTCCTGAGTCCGACCGACAGCTTAACATGGACCCTTTAAGAGGTCTATTAGTAATCTATAGTTGACATACAGACCTGAATAGACTACTATTCTGCCATGTGGAGGAAGTCAAGCCATGACAGACCAATCGGATGTTCGGTCCCCAGGCAAACGACGTAGGGCCACCCTGCGCGTGTTTTATGGCTTTGTAGTCGCCGCCATCGCTGCATTCACCTTGGGAGTCCGTGCAACTCATTCACAAGGGGTGATGACGGTACTCGGGATTCTCCTGGCTGGCGGTGGACTCTGGAGCTTTCTTCGATTCCTTCGGGCGGCAGACGCGCATCAGAAACTCATAAACCATGAAGCGACGAGCTTTGCCTTTGTTGCGTCTATGCTTCTCACGCTGGTTGTCGGTCTTCTCCAGCGATTCGGATTCCTGTCTGGTGCCTCTCTCTTGGTTCCGGCGCTGATGATTGCATTTTGGAGCATCGGCCTCATTCTCGCTTCCTGGCGGTACCAATGAAGACCCGACTTCGTGTGTTGAGAGCGGAGAAGGAATGGTCGCAGGCCGAACTTGCCGAGACGGTCGGCGTGACGCGCCAGTGCATCAACGCGATTGAAACGGGCAAATATGAGCCAGGCCTCGATCTGGCGTTCAAGATTGCGCGCGTATTCGGCAAGAACATCGAGGAAGTTTTCATCTATGCGGAAGGACAGCAAAGCTCGCCCTCTTCTTGAGGTCCTTTGAGGTAAAAGGCACGGATGTCCAGCAGTTCGCATTTCCGACTTCCCCATTTTTTCCCGCAGTCGAATTTTGTTCCTGCCGCATTGAGCGCAATGGAGGATTGCCATGTCCCGAGGGTTTGACGGATTCGAAATTGACGACTTTCGCGATTCTGGTTTTGACTCCGGGCGCGATGTGGGCCGGGGTTCATCCTCCGACTGGAACGCTCGCACCAATCTACACAACATCCACCGCGAGGAAGATAGGGCCGACCGACTCGACCGTGAGGGACGGCAGCGTTCACGCGCAGAGCGCCCGCCGCTGGCCCGCGAGGATCACGTCCGAGCGATTCTCTCTCAACGCGCACGAACCAAGTACACGGACCGAGACAAAGATTATTCCCTGCGGGATTCAGAGATTCATACGCTCTCGGAAGTTGGCAAGTTCCGCGTCGGAGCCACGAAGGACCTGGCCGAACTGGCTTACAACGGCGACCGTGCCCGGATGGAGAGCGATGTCGAGAGCCTGGCCCGTCAGGGCCTCGTCAAAGTCACGAGCATTTCAGATACCGAGCACAATCCCATGCAGGTAGTGACGCTAACGAAGGACGGCCACCAGTTTTTGTCTCGCGGGAAGATTCTTCGCCCGGACCAGGTTACCTACTACGGACTCAAAAAGCCCAAAGAAGCCGTTCACGACGCGGAACTCTACCGGCTCTATCACAAGGTTGCTGATGAGATCGAAGGGCGCGGCGGCAAGGTGCTTCGCGTCAAGCTCGACTACGAAATCAAGCGTGAACTTTACGCCCGCCTCGCCCGCCTTTCGGACGACAAGGGCCACGCCCCGGAGGAAGTGAAGGAGGAAGTCGCCGCACGGTATCACCTCAAGGTTGTGTCCGGTGCGATTCCGATCCCTGATTTGCGGGTCGAGTATGTGCGCGAGAACGACGGCGAAATCCAGCGGCGCGACCTAGAACTCGCCACCGACCATTACCGCCCGCGCGGGCTGGCACAGAAGGCCCGCGCCGGCTTCCAAATCTACGGCCGGCGCGGCGATACGGACCGGCTGCGTCGCATCAGGGACGACCGAGAATTGAGCGCGGCGATTTTCAGCCTGTAACCCATGAGCATTTACGAATCCCAACTCGCCAACCTCTCCGCTTTCGGCTATACCGAAGCTGAAGCGCGGTTTCTCTACCTTGTGGCAGCGCATTCCGGCTATTTCACGGTGCGGCAGTTCCTTGACTTCTGCCATGCCCGGAGCGGCAAACGGAACGCCCGCTTTGTCGAGAAACTATTTGCCTTGGGCCATGCCTCGGCCCAGAGATACACGCGGCGGAGCCTCGTTTACCACCTCCGTTCTCGCCAGATTTACGAAGCGATTGGCAAGGCCCATCTCCGCAATCGCAGGGAGCATGAACTCGATTACATCAAGATGCGGCTCCTGGCTCTTGACTTCATCCTTGCCAACCCGGAAGACCGCTATTTCGAGACGGCGGAAGAGAAGCGGCGCTATCTGATTGAACGGTTCAAACTCAGCGACAGTTTCTTCTCTCGATCCAGCGAGCATGGCAAGGCCGTCACGTTCTCCGACGGATTTCCGCTGTGCGTAGCCTATCCCGCTCCTGATTTCATGCCTGTGGTGACTTTTACCTATCTTGATACCGAGCACCGAAACCTCGACCGATACATCGCGCACTTGCGTACCTATCGGCCTCTATTCCGGCAGCTTTCGAGCTTCCAATTCATCTACATTTCGACGGCAGCGGGCCTCCAGCAGGAAGCAGGCGAGCTTTTCTCATTCCTTGTGGAGGGCAGAGGCCTCTCAGATTTGACGCGCTACTTCGATATCCAAACCAAGTGGGATAGCCGGAAATACAGCCTTGTCACAGAGGATGACATGATCTTTCGGCACCAGGCCGCGAAGCGTTTCAACGGCGAGATATTCGACACTCTTTTCCATCTGTGGAGGCGAAACCAGTTGCCGAATGATTTGCGGGCTGAATCGGTGGCGACCACAACGAAACAGCAAAAAGTCCGATTCCGAGCCGTCACCGTGCCAGGCCAGGAAGCGGTATTCGGGGACAGCAGCAAAAGATGGGGTGACGGCTGGCAAATGCGCTGTACTTCAGGTGCGGCTTCAGTTCCAAAGTCACCCACAGTCCAACCGCAGATTCCTGAAAGAACGGCGGATGCGTAAATGAAACAGGTGACATTTGCACGCGGGCAAAACACTCAGATGGGCGGGAGCGACCCCACTTTGTGCGGCTTTCAGCCGCCCAAAAGGTCGTGGGGTCGCTCCCGCCCGCCCCGAGCC
>JBAQJS010000116.1:0-1926 GCA_049300435.1 Candidatus Acidiferrales bacterium
CGACACCCGCGGTGGCGTTGAGGTAGACGATGTGCAGCACCAGGTCGGTGGTGCGGTCGTAGGCGATGGAGTTGGAATCGGCAGCGACGATCGAGCTGCTGGAGAGGGTAGTTTCTGCCCCGCCGCCCGCTGCTGCGCGGAGAGCCGAGATTTTGTTCGCGTAGGTTAGGTAGGGGTCGCCGAGCTGCGCAATGAGGGTGCGAATTTCGCCGGCGTGGTAAGCCTCGGTGGCGTAGATTCCGGCGGCGTAGGCCAGATTGTTGGGTGAGCTGAGGAGGGTTGCGGCTCCGTGATACGCGGTGACGCCGACATCTTCAAACACGAACGCCCCTACAAGGAAGCTGTTTTCATCGGCGAAGGGATTGAAACTGGAGCCGATGCCGGCGGCCATCGCAGCGGCGTTGAAGCTGTTGGTGAGGTCGATGGCGGGCTCATCAACGGCCAGATCGGCGAGAGCCTTGCGGATGAAGCGAACGTGCGCCAGCTCGTCGGCTGCGATCTCGGCAGCGTAAGCGGCGATCGCCGGAGTGGTGAAGCTGACGGCTGCTCCGCCGGTGACAGTGCCTGGGTTGGTGCCAACGTCGGCTGAGGAGAGTCCGGTACCGGTTACGGCGCGAAGATAGTATTCAGCTTCAAGATATTCGAGGTTGAGGGCGAAGTTGAAGATGTCAACATCCGTAACGCCAGTGGATGGCGGTGTCGGCGGTGTCGGGGAACCTCCCGAACTGGAGTTGTTGGAACTGCCTCCGCACCCGGCAACAGCCAATGCCGCGGCTGTTCCGGCCCCGGCGCCTACTCCCGCCAGAAACTTACGGCGGGAGACTTTGTTCTTCAAGACTGACTTGATCTGATCGTTATCCACTGTTACGCCTCTCTTGTTTCAGAGTTGTTTCTGTCTAACTACCGAACTGCGGTGAGCAAGCCGAAGCCTGCGCTTGGGCTGGACGTAAACCCCACACATTGAGCAGTACGGGCCGAGGTTCACTTTCAGATTCAGCTTGTAACGGTGAATTATCGCGGGAGAGTTGTTGACGGATGAAAGTGCGCCCTGCAAGCGAGATGGCGCCGCTCGCGGGCAGTCATTTTCGAGCGATTCGCATCCCATACGAGAGCTGTGTTCTCAGTCACATTTGCGGGTCGATACGCCGTGTGTGGCAGGTTTTCCGGCTTTATGCCGCTCTGGAGGAGTGATCGGCAATTGCTTTGAGGGGCAGGTAGCATTATTGTGGTAGTACCCACATTGCAGCGCCCGTGTCATTCTGAGCGGGAGCTTAGCTTTTGGTATTGCTTTTAATTTTCGCTTCACTGGGACGAGCCTGAAAATTCGTTTCACTTAACTTTGACGATGAAGAAGAGCAGGAGATCGGCACATGGACAACAAGCCGGCGCAGAATATTCAGGACACCTTCCTGAATACCGTTCGTAAAGATAAGACGCCCATCACGATTTATCTGGTGAGCGGAGTAAAACTCACCGGGAAGATCCGGTCCTTCGATAAGTACTCCGTACTGCTGGAGAACAACAGCCAGGAGCAATTGATCTTCAAGCACGCCATATCCACAGTTGTGAGCAGCCGCTCGGTGATGCACGAGGTGCATCGCGCGGCAGGGGCGGGGATGCATGCCGCGTCCGCAGGCGGGTCGTCGCAAGTCGACGACAGCGGTTCGTAAGCGTCAGCGCAGCGCGCTGGATGCCACAGCACCGGATCCGGCAGCACAGGATACCGCAGCGCAGGTGCGCGGGCTTTGCGTGCCTGAGAATGCTTCGCTTAAATTTATTCTGACGGTGGTTCAGCATTGAGCCAGAACAGGCAGGCGGGCGACCGCGCCATCCTGATCGCCGTGGATTTTACTTCGCAGCGCCGCGCGCGTGCGCAGACGCGCGCCCCTGTGTCATTGCGCGCCGCCGCGCAGGCCCGGGATGCAG
>JBAQJS010000117.1:0-2778 GCA_049300435.1 Candidatus Acidiferrales bacterium
CAGCTGATTTATGCCATTACGCTGCTTCAGGAGAAGATACAGCATGAGCGGGGCAGTCTGAAGCGGGTTTTGAATTTGCAGTAAGGGGTTAGAAGGTCATTGCTTACGTTGGTGTTGGGGCAGAGAATCGACTCGTTTCAGGATAACCGGGTGCTATTTTTCCGGGTTGCGGGGCGAGGATGGGCGGTAACTCATCAGATACCCAAAAAGGTTGCAGAGACGCAGGCAACTTATTGAAGAGTTTATGCTCTAACGTAGTTGAAAGTGTGGTAACTTGAAGTTCGTGGTTTTTTGGGCGACATCTGCCCGTTGTATTTGATTTCTGGCTTACTTTCCATAAGCTGTAAAGTTCTTTTTTGTATGACTTCCCTAAATGGTTGCGGAGGATACACGCATGCAGTCTCGTTTATTTCAGTCATTCAGCCGGATTCTGATTGCCGGATGCGTTCTAGGAGTGGGCGCGTCCGGCATGTACGCCCAGAGTTCCTCGTCATTGCCGGCTGCTCCCGCAGAGCAGTCTCCTTCCCGCGTCGATATTTTCGCCGGATACTCGTATATCGCTCCTAAGGGCACGGTGGAGACTCCGCTTGGGAATGGCACTTACTTTCCGCAGCGGCCGGATTCGGTCGATGCCGGCGCAGTGGCCAGCGGTGCCTACTACTTCAACCGCTACGTGGGCGGCCAGATCGAATACGGAAACCACCTGGAAGGGAAGAATGACGGACTGCAGACCGCGCAGGCCGGCATAATCTTCCGCTACCCTGACAACGAAGGTGTGACCGTTTTTGCTCACGGCCTGGCGGGCGGGGTTCGCTTTGGCGGCCCGAACGACGAGCCGATCGCCTATCATAGCGACACTTGGGGTACGGCCCTGACGGCCGGTGGCGGACTCGACTACGAGACGCCTTGGTTCAATCACCACCTGGCCATCCGAGTCTTCCAGGCCGATTATGAATATTTCCATGTAAACTTCGGCCCTCAGGCAATTACTGGTGGGCGTCTGAATGCGAATACGGCGCGGCTGAGCGCTGGACTGGTGTTCCATTTCGGCAGCATTGTTCCGCCTCCTCCGGTGGCCTATGCCTGCTCGGCAAGTCCCGATGCTGTGTATCCGGGCGAGCCGGTTACGATCACGGGAACAGCGACCAACCTGAACCCGAAGAAGACGGCGACGTATAGCTGGTCCGGATCGGGCGCAAGCGGTTCGAGCTCGACAGTTACGGTTGAGACGGGCAGCATGGCTCCGGGCAGCTACACGGTGAGCGGCCATGTGACCGAAGGCGCGAAGGCCGGCCAGTCGGCGGACTGCACCGCGCAGTTCACGGTGAAGCAGTTCGAGCCTCCGACGGTAAGCTGCGTAGCGAACCCCTCGAGCGTGAACCCGGGCGACAGCTCGACGATCACGGCGACGGGTGTGAGCCCGCAGAACCGTCCTCTGACCTACAGCTATCAGGCTTCCGCGGGAGCGATCAGCGGAACGGGTACGACGGCGACCTTGTCGACGACGGGCGCACCGGCTGGCGAGATCACGGTGACCTGTAATGTTGCAGACGACAAGGGTCAGACGGCGTCGGCAACGACGACGGTGAATGTGGCGGCTCCGCCTCCACCGCCGGCGGCGAAGACGCAGACGCTGTGCTCGATCCAGTTCGAACATGACAAGCGGCGTCCGGCTCGCGTGGATAACGACGCGAAGGGCTGCCTGGATGATGTGGCACTGAACGCTCAGCGATCGTCCGATGCAACTCTGGTGGTCGTGGGCAACTCCGCCCCGGTGCCTGAGATGCACGGAAAGCATCACGGTCATGCGGTGACTGCTGAAGAGCTGGCTGCTCAGCGCGCAGTGAATACGAAGGCCTACCTGGTGACCGAGAAGGGTATCGACGCCAGCCGCATCTCGGTGCGGACGGGCAACTCGGGTACGAACGAGGTGGAAGATTACCTTGTACCGGCCGGAGCGAACTTCGACAGCGACGTACCAGGCACGACCGCGGTCGATGAGTCGACGGTGAAGCCGCAGGAGCGCAAGGCACTCGGCGAGCGTCACCCGGCCCACCACCACAAGGCCAAAGCCGCAGCGACGAACCAGTAATCCGTCTTGCAGCAATAACTTAGAAGGGCCGTCCGGTATCCCCGGGCGGCCTTTCCTCTTGCAGGCGGACTTAGTGGCGGGGGCCGCGATGGCTCGGCGCCGGGGGGGTCTTTTCCGGAGCCGGTATCCGAATTTTTACCCACAGGCGCGGTCGAGGCGCATATCATCTCAGGTAGCAAATCCAATTGACCGGCTTCTCAAGCGAACTATGAATCGAAAATTATGTTTGTGCCTCCTCCTGGGTCTGGCCACCCTTATCACGCTTCAACCGGCTGCGGCCAGGGCAGCTACTTCACGATGGATTTCAGTAGGACCGGCGGGGGGCGACGCGCGCGCCTTCGCTTCGAGCCCGAAAGACCCGCACCATGTTTACGTGGGCACGGAGAACAGCTGGATTTATCAATCCGCCGATGACGGCGCGACGTGGACGCGGCTGGCCGAACTGGGGAAGGTGGATGATCTGGTGGTGGACAACCTGATGGTGGACGAGGTTGATCCGCACACTCTGTATGCGGGCGTGTGGCAGATGGATGACACGAGCGGCGGGCTTTACATCAGCCACGACGCCGGGCACACGTGGAAATCGAGCCCGGAGATGGAAGGCCAGTCGGTGCGGTCGCTGGAGCAGGCGGTCTCGAACCCGAAGATTCTGGTGGCGGGGACGATGAGCGGGGTATTCCGCTCAG
>JBAQJS010000118.1:0-27271 GCA_049300435.1 Candidatus Acidiferrales bacterium
TGGTGATCCCGCGCTCGCGCTCTTCCGGCGCGTTGTCAATCGAATCGAACGCCCGGAACGCCACCTTCGGATTGTTCTTCGACAGCACCTTGGTGATCGCCGCCGTCGAGGTCGTCTTGCCGTGGTCAATGTGACCGATCGTCCCGATATTCACGTGCGGCTTATTCCGTTCGAATTTCTCTTTCGCCATTTCGCGCTCCGCTCCTCAAAAATAGAACTGTTCAGCCCGTTAAATTTCCGGCCGTGCCTACTTCTTCAGCTTGTCGCCGTTGACGCCGCCGATAATTTCTTCCGCCAGGTTCCCCGGAACCTGCTCGTAATGCGAGAAGTGCATCGTAAAACTGCCGCGCCCCTGCGTGCGGCTGCGAATTTCCGTGGCGTAACCGAACATCGCCGCCAGCGGCACGGTCACGTTGATAATCTCGGTGCCGCCGCGCGATTCGCGCCCCTGCATTTGCCCGCGCCGCGAATTCAGGTCGGCGATCACCGTGCCCATATACTCTTCCGGGACGACCACTTCCACGCGCATGATCGGCTCCAGCAGCTTCGGATGGGCCCTCTTGCACGCGTCCTTGAAGGCCATGGACCCCGCAATCTTGAACGCCATTTCCGAACTGTCCACGTCGTGATAGCTGCCGTCGGTCAACACCACCGCGGCGTCCACCATTTCGTAACCCGCCAGAACGCCCGTTTCCATCGCCTCGCGTACCCCCGCTTCGATCGGCGCGATGAATTCCTTGGGAATCGCTCCGCCCACCACTTTATCCACGAACAGCAGGCGGTGTTCCTTGTCGAAGTGCCACTTGCCGCCCTTGCCGCCGGAAACCTGCTTGGCCAGTTCGTCAATCTCATCCGTGGACATTTCGTGCATGTCTTCGTGGTTGGAATTAGCCAGCGGATGAACGCTCAACACAGCGTGGCCATATTGCCCGCGGCCGCCCGTCTGCTTGATGTACTTACCTTCGCCTTCCGCCGACCGCAAAATCGTTTCGCGATACGCCACCTGCGGCCGACCCACGTTTGCTTGCACGCCAAACTCGCGCATCATGCGGTCCACAATAATTTCCAGGTGCAGTTCGCCCATCCCGGAAATCAACGTCTGGTTGGTGTCGTGATCGGTGTGCACCCGGAACGTGGGATCTTCCTGCGCCAGTTTGCCCAGCGCGTTGCCCATTTTTTCCTGGTCCGCTTTGGTCTTTGGCTCGATCGCCACCGAAATCACCGGCGCCGGGAAATCAATGTTTTCCAACAGCACCGGCTTCTCTTCATCGCACAGGGTGTCGCCGGTGGTCACATTCTTCAGACCCACGCAGGCGGCAATGTCGCCCGCTTCGATGGACTCGATCTCTTCGCGCTTGTTGGCGTGCATGCGCAGCAAGCGCCCGATGCGCTCGCGCGTTTTGCGCGTCGAGTTGTACACGTTCTGCCCGGCCTTCAGCACGCCGGAATACACCCGGATGTAGGTCACGTGGCCGACGAACGGGTCGGTCATGATCTTGAACGCCAGCGCCGCAAACGGCTGATCGTCCGACGCGCGCCGCAATATCGGCTCATCGCCGTTCGGGTCGGTGCCTTCCACCGGCGGCACGTCCGCGGGCGACGGCAGGTAATCCACCACCGCGTCCAGCAGCGGCTGGATGCCCTTGTTCTTGAACGCCGAGCCAGCCAGCACCGGCACCAGCTTCAGCGCAATCGTCGAACGGCGCAGCGATGCGCGCAACTCTTCCGGTTCCAGCTTATGCTGCTCCAGATATTTGGTGAGAATGGCGTCGTCGTGCTCGGCGATGTACTCGACTACCTTTTCGCGGTGTTCCTTGTAAAATTCCGGAGTCAGCGCCGAAGCCTTCACCGCGGTTTCCAGCGCCGGATGCTCCTTCAAATACGCCGCGTCCCACAGCTTCTCCAGCGGCAAAGTCTCGTATTCCGCGCCCAGCGTCTCGTCTTTCCAGATAATCGCGCGCTCTTCGATAAAATCAATAACGCCCAGGAAATTTTCCTCGCGTCCGATGGGGAACTGCAGCGGCACCGGATGCGCCGAAAGACGCTGGCGCATCGAACGCACCGAATGATCGAAATCCGCGCCGACGCGGTCCATCTTGTTGATGAACGCGATACGCGGCACGCGGTATTTGTCCGCCTGGCGCCACACCGTCTCAGACTGCGGCTGCACGCCCGCTACCGCGTCGAAAATCGCCACCGCGCCGTCCAGCACCCGCAGCGAACGCTCCACTTCCACCGTGAAGTCCACGTGACCCGGCGTATCAATAATGTTAATGCGGTATTTCTTGCCGAACCGCGTCCAGGAAGCCGTCGTAGCCGCAGAAGTGATGGTAATCCCGCGCTCGCGTTCCTGCTCCATCCAATCCATCACCGTGGTGCCGTCGTGCACTTCGCCGATCTTGTAAGTCACACCCGTGTAGAAGAGGATCCGCTCCGTTGACGTGGTCTTGCCCGCGTCAATGTGCGCCATGATCCCGATGTTCCGGGTCTGATCGAGTTGTACCAGGCGTGCCATTAAAAAATCTGTCCCGCGCTACCAGCGATAGTGGGCGAACGCTTTGTTCGCTTCCGCCATGCGGTGCACGTCCTCCTTTTTCTTTACTGCTCCGCCGCGTCCGTTCGCCGCGTCCATGATTTCTTCCGCCAGCTTATCGGTCATGGTCTTGCCGCTGCGCGTCCGTGAATACAGCACCAGCCAGTGGATCGCCAACGATTGCCGCCGGAATGGATTCACTTCCACCGGAACCTGGTAGTTCGCGCCGCCCACCCGCCGCGTCTTCACTTCCAGCACCGGCTTGCAATTCTCGATGGCCTTCTTGAACAGCTTGAAGGAATCGTCGTTGGTCTTCTTGGCCACCTGGTCCATGGCGTTATAGAAGATCGCCTGCGCCGTAGCGCGCTTGCCGTCGTACATCATGCTCGAAATAAACTTCTGCACCAGGTCGCTGCCGAAAACCGGATCGCCTGGAATCTTGCGCCGAAGAACCCATCCTTTACGTGGCATCGTTCCGCTCTCCTACTTCTGCGCGGCTTTGGGCCGCTTCGCGCCGTATTTCGAGCGCGCTTGTTTTCGATTTTCAACGCCTGCCGCATCCAACGTGCCGCGCACGATGTGATAGCGCACGCCGGGCAGATCCTTCACGCGGCCTCCGCGCACCAGCACGATCGAGTGCTCCTGCAAATTGTGGCCGATCCCGGGAATGTAGGTGGTCACTTCCGCGCTGTTGGTCAGCCGCGCCCGCGCCACTTTGCGCAGCGCCGAATTCGGCTTCTTGGGCGTCTGGGTGTAAACACGCACGCACACGCCGCGCTTCTCCGGGCATCCTTCCAGCGCGGGTGACTTGGTCTTCACCCGGATCTTTTCCCGGCCATGTCGCACCAGCTGTGAAAACGTCGGCACGCTTTCCCCCTGTTCCAAAAAACTCGTTCCGCAAAGCCCGCTTGCATCAGCAGCGCGCGCACTTTCGCGCACGCCAAATAAACCCGCGCAGAATTCGGCGAGTGAATGATACGGAAAAGGCGCCGCACCCGAAGGAATTACCAGGTACTCCGCGAAAACGAGTCACCCCAAGGAGTGAACTGCATCTTCTACTGATCTGCGGAGAGGCTCACACGGCTTTGCGGGGCTGGCGCCCCATTTCGGCCGCTCTTTCTTGCCCCGTTCCGTCGCTCTTTGTTCCGGGGCGCGAAAGACTTCCCAAATCACCACTGGGCCCGAAGGCCCCTGGACAACCGAGGAAGTATAGGAGAATCAATGGGTCTTGTCAACTCGATTCCATCCAAAAAACAAATCCGCTCGGTTGGCCTGTTCCTTGCTCTCCGTAAAATCCCATTTCGGCGCTCCCCATCGGCGCGCCCCCCTCGCTTTACGGACGTCCTCCCTTCGCTTCTTCGACTGGCGAACCCCCGGCGAAGTCCGCCCGCGGTTGCCCCTACGGTCCACACGAAGCCCATTCCACGCAGCAAAGTGTTGCTAACATCAACAGTATACACGACTTAACTAGACCAAGAGCGCCAACCTCTGCCCCGCAAGCCCGCGCGCTCGAACAACCCGACTTCCCCCACACCCGGCTTCAGCTCCGTCCACGCGGGCATTTCATCATTGCCTACGCCATCCGCCCGTACCGCTTTACCCCGCCTGCCAACGCACCTACACTTCTTACGTCTAAGTAATTTCCACAGGGAGCACGAATGAAAAGGTTTAGCCTGGCTGCGCTGTGTGCTCTTCTATCTGTAACTTTTGCCGCCGCTCAACAGCCGGATTCCACGCACCAGCTCCCTCCCGCCACCGTGAAATCCGCCGCGCCGCCGTCCTCGCCGGCCGATTACTCCCAGGAGCCTTTTGTCATCGAGCAGTATTACACCACCGCGCGCTTTGAAAATGATGGCACCGGCGAACGCGACCTCTCTGTCCGCATCCGCGTGCAAAGCGACGCCGGCGTGCAACAACTCGGCGAACTCGTCTTCGGCTACAACTCTGCCAACGAAGTAATGGATGTCCATTACGTGCGCGTCAAAAAGCAGGACGGATCCACCGTCACCGCTGCGGCCGACGCCGTGAAGGAAATGACCGCCGCCGTCGCGCGCGATGCCCCGGAATACACCGACTACCGCGAAAAGCACATCACCGTGCCTTCGCTCCATCCCGGAGACACGCTCGAATACGAAATCTCGACGCGCACCGTCACTCCGCTCGCGCCGGGAAATTTCTGGTTCGACTTTGCATTCGTGAAGGACGCGATCGTCCTCGACGAGCGCCTGGACGTCAATTTACCCGCCGGCCGCATCCACAAATTCACCACCGCGCCAAACCTCCAGGAAGTAACGGACGTCGCGGGTGACCGCGAGATTCATCACTGGCGCCATGCGAACCTGGCACGTCCCTCTGATTCCGAGCAAGCCGAAAAAAAATCCCAACCGCCCGCGGAACTTCGCCCCGACGTGCAATTCACCACCTTCACCAGTTGGGCGCAAGTGGCCGCGTGGTACGCCGGCCTCGAAAAAGGCCGCACCGACCCCACTCCCGAAATCCGCGCTAAGACGCAGGAACTGCTCCAAGGCCGCGCCACCGAACTCGAAAAGATCGCCGCGCTCTACGATTACGTCTCCAAGAACATCCGCTACGTCAGCCTGTCTTTCGGCCTCGGCCGCTACCAGCCCCACTCCGCGGCCGAAGTCTTCAAAAATCAATACGGCGATTGCAAGGACAAGCACACCCTGCTCGCATCCATGCTGCAAGCGGCGGGCATCCCCTCCGACGCGGTGCTGATTCCCTTCTCGCGCAAGCTCGATACCGACGTGCCGTCGCCTTCGCAGTTCGACCACCTCATCACCGCCGTCCCTATCGGCGACGAACTCATCTGGATGGATTCCACGGCGGAAGTTGCGCCCTTCCGCCTGCTCTCCGCCCCGCTGCGCAATAAATCCGCGCTACTGGTGGAATCCGACGGCGCCGGAAGAATCGTGCAAACCCCCATGGACCCGCCGTTCCTCTCCACCCAGCGCGTCGAAATCACCGCTCAGGTGAACGACCTCGGCAAATTAACAGCCACGCTGCGCTACTTCTTGCGCGGCGACAACGAATTCGCCCTGCGCGTCGCCTTCCACCGCACTCCCGAAACTCAATGGAAGGAACTGGGCCAGACCATCGCCGCCCTCGACGGCATCAAGGGCGAAATCACCAACGTAAAACCGAGCGACCCTTCGGACACCGCCAAGCCCTTCGAGCTCGATCTCGATTTCGCGCAACCAAACTATCTCGATTGGTCCAGCAAGAAATCGAAAGTCGGCGTCCCGCTCCTCGCCATCGGTTTGCCGGACGCCTCCGAGGACTCCACCGACCCCATTCATCTCGGCAGCCCGCTCGACGTCAGCATGAGCCTGAAGATGACGCTGCCCGCGAGCTTCACCGCCCGCGCCCCCGTCGCGGTTTCCGTCGAGCGCGATTACGCCGAATTTAAGTCCAGCTACCGCTTCGAGAATCACATCCTGACGGCCGAACGCACGCTGAATTTCAAAATGCGCGACCTCCCCGCATCGCGGGTCGGTGATTATCTGGCCTTCTCGCGCGCCGTCGAAGCCGACGAGACCCAGGTCCTCGTCGTCGAAAATTCCACCACCGGCGCGCCCAACGTTCCGTCCACGGCCAGCGCCGACGACCTTCTCGAGGCCGGAATCGCCGCGCTCAACGCCGGCAATCTCCGCGAGTCCATTCCCCTTTTGCAGCGCGCCCTCGAGCTTGATCCCAAGAGCAAGCAGGGCTGGAACGATCTGGGTCTCGCCTATCTGCGTCTCGGGCAGTTCGCGGAAGCCGCCGCCGCCTTCCAGAAACAGATCGAGGTGAATCCCTACGACGAGCACGTTTACAATTACCTGGGCCTCACCCTGCAGCAGCAGCAAAAATTTCCCGAGGCCGCCGACGCCTTCCGCAAGCAGCTCCAGGTCAATCCACTCGATCCCGTTGCGCACGCCGCGCTGGGCGCGCTTTTCCTCGAACAGCACCAATACGCCGAAGCCGCGCCAGAGCTCGATAAAGCCACCGTTCTCGCGCCCGATAACGCCGAACTGGAAGTGAGCCTGGGCCGCGCGCTCCTGAATACCGGCGAGAAAGAAAAAGCGCTGCAAGCTTTTGAAAAAGGCGTCGAGTTATCGCAGACGCCCGTCGTGTGGAACAACGTCGCCTACAATCTCGCCGATCACGATCTCGAACTTGATAAGGCGTCCCAATATGCGGAATCGGCCATTGCCGCAACCGCCGCCAATCTCCGCAACATCGAACTCGACCATCTCTCTCTCGAAGACCTCAATCAGGTCGCGAGCATCGGCGTCTATTGGGATACTCTCGGCTGGATTGATTTTCGCAAAGGCGACCTTGAACACGCCGAGCGCTGTATTCGCGCCTCCTGGCTGCTGAACCAGCATGGCGAAGTCGGCGATCATCTTGCCCAGATTTACGAAAAGCGCGGCGACAAGGACCAGGCCGCGCGCCTCTACGCCCAGGCCATCGCCGCCGCCCATTCCGTGCCGGAAACTCGCGCCCGCCTGATCGTTCTGCTCGGCGGCAACGCCGGCATCGCGGACCTCGTCGCCCAAGCCCGGCCCGAGCTTGTAAGGCTCCGCACGTTTTCCGTGGGACATCTGCTGAAGGAAAATGCCCAGGCCGACTTCTTCGTCCTGCTGTCGCCCGGCGCGAAAAATCCGAAGGTCGAATCCGTGAAGTTTATCAGCGGCAGCCAGGACCTGCGCCCGTTCGTCGAACAACTCCGCGCCATTGATTTCGGCGCCATGTTTCCGGACTCGTCCCCTGCGAAAATCGTCCGCCGCGGCACCCTGACCTGCTCCGCCACGGTAGGCAAAGCCTGTACGTTCACCCTCGCGCTTCCCGAAGATGTTCGCACCTTGAACTAAGGGCCATCCCCGGCGGCCCGCGCCGGCTTCGTCAACTGGCCTGCGCCGGAATCAAACTCGCGCGCTCAGCAACCGGCCCAGCTTCCCGCGCACTTTCAGCGCGTCCGCGCGATTTTCAAAATACCGCGCGTTCAATTCCTCGGGCCCCAGATCCTCCAGCACCCCGAATCCCATCCGCCGCAATTCCGCCGCGAGCTCCGCGGGCTCGAAAAATAGCTGAAAGGGCTCGCCCGCCCGCGCCACGCGTCGCGCCATGAAATCGAACGCCATCCGCCCCCACCAGTTCAGCGACGCTCGCGGCAGCGCATAATCGAACACCACCCCGCTCCTTCCCAGCGACGCGATAAACTCCAGAGTACCCAGCATCGCCTTCCGCGTCAGGTACATCGTCACGCCCAGCCAGGAAAAAAATGTCGCCTGCCCGAAATCGAATCCCGCCGCGGCCAGCCCGTCCCGCAGCAATTGCCGCTCAAAATTCACTGGCGCGAACGTCACTGACCCGGGCACTTGAATCCCCGCCGCTGCCAGCCGCTGCCGTTTCCAGTCCTGCGTCGCGGGGTGATCCACTTCAAAAATGCGCAGCGGCGCCATTTCGTGCGGATTCCGGTACGGAAACGTGTCCAGCCCGGCTCCCAGGATCACGTATTGACTCGCGCCCCGCGCTACGGCCTCGGCCAGTTGGTCCTCCGCAAACCGGCTGCGTACTGCCATGAACGCCCGCACCGATCGCGACGCCCGCCCGCGAAACCGCCGTCCATCGGACTCAATGCGCGCCAGCGCTTCCTCGCCGACGATTCGCAGCGCGACGGGATCTTCAAGCACTCGCGGATGATCCAGGATTTGGTGCGCAGCACGGTGCATCGCTACGCGCTGCGCAGTGACGCTCGGACGGGCATTTCGCATCCCTCAAGGATGCCTGAACGCGGCGGGCCGTTGCACGAAGTTACCGGGGACCACTTCTCGGGGGTGAGTATCAAACAGAGGGGAAACGATTCCACGGCTCGGATCCTGCCGCCGCGCTCGCCTTACTTGATCTCGAGCACTTCCTTCTCTTTCGCGGCGGACAAGTCCTCGATCTTCTTCGTCTCGGAATGCGTCAGCTTTTCCAGCTCATCCAGCGAACGCTTGCGGTCGTCTTCGCTGATTTTCTTTTCCTTCTCCAGCTTTTCCACGCCTTCCTTGATGTCTCGCCGGATATTCCGTATCGCCGTGCGGTGATTTTCCAGCACCTTGTGCACGTGCTTCACCAGGTCCTTGCGGCGGTCTTCGGTCAGCGCCGGAATCGGCACGCGCACCACCTTTCCGTCGTTCGTGGGATTCAGCCCCAGATCCGTCGTCCGTATCGCCTTGTCAATCAGCGCTACCACCCCCGGATCCCACGGCGAAATCACGATGGTCGAAGCGTCCGGCACGTTCAAAGTGCCCAGCTGGTTGATGGGCATCGGAGTGCCGTGATAGTCCACGCGCACGTGATCCAGCAGCGCCGTGTTCGCGCGCCCGGTGCGCACGCTCCCCAGCTCTTTGCGGAAATCCTCGACGGCCTTTTCCATCCGCGTCCTGGCCTGCGCCAGTGCGTCCTTGCTGGTGGCAATCGTGGTCATCGGAAAAATCGCCTCCGCTCTCTGAATTTCACGCCGCGGTAACCACCGAACCGACCGGCTCGCCCAGCACCACTCGCTTCAAATTCCCCGGAACAGTCATATTGAACACCACGATCGGCATTTGGTTGTCCATGCACAACGAAATCGCCGTCGAGTCCATCACCAGCAATCCCTTTTGCAGCACATCCAGGTAGGTAATCCGCTCGAATCGTTTCGCGTCCTTCACTTTTTCCGGGTCCGCGTCGTACACCCCGTCCACCCGCGTCGCTTTTAGAATCACCTGCGCCTTGATTTCCATCGCGCGCAAGGCCGCCGCCGTATCCGTCGAAAAATACGGATTCCCGGTGCCCGCCGCAAAAATCACCACCCGGTCTTTCTCCAGATGGCGCGTCGCCCGCCGCCGGATAAACGGCTCCGCCACCTGGTGCATTTCAATCGCGCTCAGCAGCCGCGTGTGGCACCCCGCTTTTTCCAGTGCGTCCAGCATGGCCAGGCCGTTGATTACCGTCGCCAGCATTCCCATGTAATCGCCGGTAGCGCGGTCAATGGCCAGCTCCTTCTGCCGCGTCCCGCGAAAAAAATTTCCGCCGCCCACCACGATTGCCACCTGCACGCCCAGGCCGCGCACCTCTTTCACTTCGCGCGCGATCCCCTGGATCGTCTCGGCGTGGATTCCGGATTCCTGCGGCCCCGCTAGCGATTCTCCGGAAAGTTTCAGCACGAGCCTTTGGTACACCGGGCGCTCTTTTGTCGCAGCCGTCGCCCCTCCGCCGGCTTGCGGCGTTGTCTGTACCCTGTTTGCGACAGTTGCTGTTGCGGTCGGTCCCTTGCTTCGCACGGTTTTTGGCATCGCGGATTGGCCGGCCCCCCAGGCCGCGCGTATTTTAGCAGAGAACCCCCGCAACCTGACACAACGATGCATTCAATAACGCGCCACCGCGCCTCGTCACCCAATCCGAATCAACGCGAAGGGTGCCCCACCTTTCGCCTTCCGCAAGGTGGGGCTTTTGATTTTCCACTCGCCAAACACGCTTCGACCCGCAACCGGCGCAACCGCCAAGCCATCCTGCACGGCCTAAAAAAAATCCGCCGCGCGAACGCGGCGGATCGAAAAACCCCTCGTACTCCACAAAACCTACGCGGTCGGCAAAGCTCCCGCCGCTTCCGCCTCGGAATTTCCCTCGGCGCGCGGCCCGGCTCCGTCCATCTCTCCCACCTTGAACCGCGAAAAACGCCGCACCGCGATGTTCTCCCCGATCTTGGCGATGGTGTGGTCAATCAGTTCCTTCACCGTCAATCCCTCGTCCTTGATGAAGTGCTGCTCGTACAGGCAATTCTCCTCGTAGAATTTCTCCATCTTGCCGTTCACGATTTTCTCGATCACGGCCTCGGGCTTCCCCGTGGCCTTGGCCTGTTCCTTGTAGATCTCGCGCTCGCGGTCCAGCGTCTCCTGGGTCACTTCCTCGCGCCGCAGGAAGCGCGGATCCAGCGCCGCGATGTGCATGGCCACGTCGTGACACAAACGCTGAAAGTCTTCCGTACGCGCCACGAAATCGCTCTCGCAGTTCACTTCGATCAGCACCCCGATTTTTCCGCCCGCGTGGATGTAGCAGCTCACCAGGCCTTCGGATGTCGCCCGCTGCGCCTTCTTCGCCGCCGTCGCCTGCCCCTTCTTGCGCAGCAGGTCAATGGCCCGCTCGATCTCGCCGCCCGCTTCCACCAGCGCCTCGCGGCACGCCGCGAAACCCACTCCGGTGCGGTCGCGCAACTCTTTTACCTGTTGCGCCGAAATATTCGGTTTTCCGTTTGGCGTTGCCATAAATGTATTTAATTCCTTTGCATGAATTGGGAACGCACTGCTCGTGTGGCTGCACTGCCCCGCTCAACTCCAGCGAATGCAACGTACCGCGCGCGAGGAATCGCTCTTACCGGGACTGGGTGTCGTCTTCGGGCGGGGCCGTCACAGCGGCCGCTTCTTCGCCCGCCGCCACGTCTCCCGGCTCCGCTTCCACGAAATCGCCTTCCTGTTTCTCGTACACTTCATAGGCGCTGGTGTCCACGTAGTCCACGCCTTCGTCGCCGCCGCCTTCGATCGCCTTCTGATCGGCGATCTGCGTCTGCTCGAAGGATTGGTGGCCCACAATCACCGCGTCGGAAATCTTGGAGGTGAACAGGCGAATCGCGCGCAACGCATCATCGTTGCCCGGAATCACCCAATCCACCAGGTCCGGGTCGCAGTTCGTATCCACGATCGCCACCACCGGAATGCCCATGCGCCGCGCTTCGTGTACCGCGATCAATTCCGCGTTCGGGTCAATCACGAACAGCGCGTCCGGCAGCGTGGTCATGTTCTCCACGCCCGAAAAATTCTGTTTCAGGTGCTTCAACTCGCGTTCCAGGCGCGCCGCTTCTTTCTTCGAAAACTGCGCCATGCGTCCGTCTTCCACCATGCCCTTCAGCAATTTCAGTCGCTTGATGGATTTCTGCAGCGTCACCCAGTTGGTCATGGTGCCGCCCAGCCAGCGGTGATTCACGTAGAACATCCCGCAGCGGTTGGCCTCTTCGGCAATCGCTTCCTGCGCCTGGCGCTTCGTCCCGAGAAAAAGAACCCGCTTGCCTTGCCCGGCCAGCTCGGAGACGTAGCGCGCCGCGTCGCGGAACATTTTCAAAGTCTTTTGTAGGTCAATAATGTGGATCCCGTTGCGTTCCCCGAAAATGTACTCCTTCATCTTCGGGTTCCAGCGCCGCGTCTGGTGGCCAAAATGAACTCCAGCCTCCAGCAGTTCTTTCATCGTAATTTCGACTCCCAAAGTTCCTCCTCTCGTGAAGGGATGCTTCGTTCCCCGCGCCCCAACCCCGAACGCGTAGGCAGCACCCTTTTTTGCCGGTCCTTCCCGGCCGTGATGTAACCCGGCTCCTTAAATCCAAAACCGGGTCCAAGCTCGTTGGGAGCGCGGGCTCGCTTGTCCCGAGGCCCCGCTTTCTCCCCGGCGAGGCTTGCCTCGCCGCGACTGCGTTACCGCTTGCTGAACTGGAATCTGCGTCGCGCGCCCTTCTGCCCGTACTTCTTGCGTTCCTTCATGCGCGAATCCCGCGTCAAAAATCCGTTCTTGCGCAACGCCGGGCGCAATTCCGGGTTCAGCCTCGATAGCGCGCGCGAAAGACCCATGCGCACCGCTCCCGACTGCCCGCCCACGCCGCCGCCTTTCACGATGCACTTCACTTCCACCTGGTCCAGCATCTGCGTGAACTTCAGCGGCTCCACCGCCGCCGTGTTCCACGCCACGTTGCGGAAATATTCATCCACCGGCCGGCCGTTCACCGTAAAGCGCGCCGCGCCCTGCTTGATGTACACGCGCGCGATAGACTCCCGCCTGCGCCCCGTGCCGTAGAACTGCTTGGCCGTTCCTTCCAGCGAACTCGCACCTGAACTCAAAGTTCCTCCTAATTTTTCCTGAGCGCACTCCCCCGAGGGAGCGCTGCAAAGGAGGGGCCTGAATCGTCCCGGCGGAATCATCCGCGGAACGGTTTTTTTCCGGTTCCTGTCGCGAGGTTACAGCGAGAGTGGCTGAGGCTTTTGTCCGGTGTGGCGGGCGAGGCCTTCACTTCCGGCATAAACACGCAGCTTCTTTGCTCGACGCGCGCGCAGCTTGTTCTTCGGCAGCATTCCCAACACCGCCTCGCGCACAACCTCTTCCGGCCGGCGTTGCAGCAACGTGCGAATCGGCACTTCCTTCAATCCGCCCGGCCAGCCGCTGTGATGACGATACATCTTCTGGTCAATCTTGTTGCCCGTCAACTTCACCTTCTCCGCGTTCACCACCACCACGTGATCTCCGCAATCCAGATGCGGCGTGTACGTCGGCTTATCCTTGCCAATCAGCAAACGCGCAATCCGCGTCGCCAGCCGCCCCAACACCACTCCCTCGGCGTCTATCACGAACCAGTTCTTCCCTACCATCAACTCTTCGGCCTCGCGGCCTCTTGGAACATACGTCGGCATCTGTGCAGTCACACCTTTCCGTCTAAGGACAAAGCACGAGTCTAAAGTACGAAGCCACTTATGTCAACGAGGAGTCTAGCGCCGCGCGGAATACTGCGCCAATCGACCAGAAGAGCAAATCGTCGAACGCACAACCACAAACGAAGCGGCGAGCCCCGCCAATTGGCCCGCCGCCACGAACACCCAGAATCCAGCCTTACGAGGTAGTCGTCGCCGCAGCCCCGCGGCCCGCGCGCGTGAACGCCGCCTTGCTGCCGTCCTCGCCCGCTTCGCCCGTCTTGTCAATCTCGATCGAACCCTTGAAATACGCCCCGTCCTCGATCGAAATCCGCGCCGTGGTCAAATCCCCTACCACCGACCCGTCCTTCTTGATCTCAATTCGGTCCCGCGCCCGCAGATTGCCCTTCACGTTCCCGTACACCACCACTTCGCGGGCAATCACATCCGCAGTAACCTTGGCGCTCGCTCCCACCGTCAGCTTGCGGTCCTCCAGCTGCACCAACCCCTCGACGCTGCCATCAATCAGCAGGTCTTCGTTGCCAGTGATTTCGCCCTTCACGTGCAGGCTCGAACCCAGCCGTGCCGTGTTGCCCGAATTCGTGCTCGGATACGTCGAATCAGTCGGTGCCATTGTTTTTGCCTCCCCAGAAAAGACCGGTGCGTTTGCACTCGGTACGGTTGGTTTCACTTGCTGCGCCTGCTGAACTTGTGGTGGCTGCTGCGGGAGTGGCTTCTTGCCCGGAGCCTCCGGCTTCTTGTCTCCCCACATTTACCCTCCTAGGATCCCATCACCGCGAACCTGCCAAATATAAGAGGACCGGGTCTTTGAATGTAGTCCCGCTCCAGAACCACGCCAAATCCAAAATGGAACAGGTGTGCCCGGTGAGGTAACTCCACCGCTTCAAGCTGGGGAATGGGATGCTAAATCTTTGCGCTTCAAACTGCAAGAGACGTTTTCTCTCCGCCGAGAATCCGCGTTGCCCTTGCGGCGTGCGCCCTGCCCTGACGCCACGCACTACCTCAGTCGTTGCCCTATCACCACGCGCTGCTTAATACTTGCGCAGCACTCCGACCACGCGCCCTTGGATCTTCACGTCCGCGCCCTGCACCACGATCGGCGCCATCGCCGAATTCGCCGGCTGCAAACGTACTTTCCCGCCCGGCTCGCGATAGAACCGCTTCACGGTCGCGTCGTCCTCGCCCACCAGCGCCACCACGATCTCTCCCGGGTTCGCCACCTGCGTCTGCTCCACCACGATGTAATCCCCGTCCAGAATGTGATCCTCGCGCATGGATTCGCCCTTCACCTGCAGCACGAAGGTGCCCTGCCCGCGCGCAAAATCCGCCAGCGAAATCGTCTCGTTCGTTTCGACCGCTTCCAGTGGACAACCAGCCGCAATTCTTCCCGCGAGAGGCAGTTCCACCACGTGGCGATCCAGCACCTGTTCCCGAATCGGCTTCGGCAGTTGCACCACTTCGATGGACCGGCTCTGGTTGTACCCGCGGCGAATGAACCCCTTCTTCTCCAGCGTCGAGAGGTGCTTGTGCACCGTAGCCAGCGACGTCAGCTTCAGGGCGTGCGCAATCTCTTCAAAACTCGGCGAATAGCCGTTCTTATTGATGAACCCCACCAGGTAATTCAGTACTTCCTTCTGCCTTTTCGTGAGCGCCATTTCACACCCCTCTGGCCCAACTTTGAAGTCAAACTCTAGGCGAACTAAAAGCGAAAGTCAATGGTACTTGCGTACAGTTCTGGGCCAGTTTGAGTTAGTCCTACCCATCTGCCGGAAACGCGCGGGCATCCGGCAGCGCGGCACGGGCCCTCCAGCCGCCACGGTCGCGAAGTGCGTCTGGCAGGCACGACGCGGTCGTGCGCCGCGCGACGGCGAGCCGTCGTAAGTCAAGCAGTGGCGTTTCGTGCGGCAGTTTGCATTGCGCGAAGACAACCTCAAAATTAGCCTGCCGCTATAGTCACATTGAGGTAAGCTCAAGCCTCGCGGAACTGTGCAATCCTTAGGAGCGCCGTCCATGAAACTTCCCGCCTTCCTGGCATTTCTCGCGCTCACCATTGGCACTCTTTCCGGCACCTTCGGGCAAACGCAGAAACCGCTCACCAACGCAGATATTCTCAGCATGACCAAGCAGGGTTTTGACGCCAGCCTCATCGTGAAGGACATCCAATCCAGCGCTTCGGACTTCGACACCTCTCCGCAGGCGCTGATTGATTTGAAGGACGCGGGCGTGAATCAGTCCGTGCTAGAAGCCATGCTGTCCGCACAAGCGCAGAAACCCTCCGGCGCTGTGGAAGCGGTTCGCGGCGCAGCGGCGCCTGCGAACGGTTCACCGTCGGATGCATCGAAGCCCGTCTGCAGCGCGAATGGCGGCTGCCTTCTGAAGGAAGGGACCGAAGTCCCTCTGAAATTCGCCGCGGACCTGAACTCGAAGACTGCCCACGAAGGAGATCCCGTCGAATTCCTCCTCGATGATGATATGAAGGTTGGGGACTCCGTCGTCGTCGCCAAAGGAACCCATGCCGTGGCCGCCGTAACCGACGCTAAGAAAGCCGGAATGATGGGAAGGCCAGGCGAGCTCAGCGTGCAAATGCAATACCTGGTCGCAGGCAGCAGCCACGTCCGGATTCGCGGCACGAAGGGGCGCCAGGGAGACAGCAAGACAGGAGCGACCGTAGCCTTAACCGTACTTTTCGGTCCGATCGGTCTGATCAAACACGGCAAGAACGTGGACATTCCCGCCGGAACGGCCCTTACTGCTTACGTGGATCAGGACATCTGGCTCGCCCCGGTCAACTGACTTGTAGCGGCATTTCTCCGGTTCACGAAGGCAAATTTCAGGTTGCAATACGCTCCTTGATGGCGAGTTTCAGCGCACAAACCTTCCGAGTCGCTGTGAGAATTTGTGGTTTACGTAATGCCAGGACTTCACAACGTGCGGAAAAAATGAACCGAGGCCCAGGTGTTGACTCTGTAGCCGCGGCCTTCAGGCCGGTGCCGTTGCTGTTGACTTTGTAGCGGCCGGTTCGGGTTCATCGAACCGGGCAGCCGTTGCCTTCGCCTTATCCGCTCCCGCGGTGCCACGGCGCCACCTAATCCTCGTCCCACCCGTTCCCAGCAACGCCAACCGCTAATCCCCGCTTCCCGCCAAGACTTCCCTCTTCCGCCGGAATCGCAGAACCACCAGAACGATGGCCACCACCGCCGCAACCCCGATCGTCGCCGCCAGCGCCATCTCCCCATGCGCCAGCACCACCGCAAAAATCCTCCGCCCGTACATCGCTCCCAGATACCCCAGAATGCAATACCTCACCAGGCGTCCCGCCGTCATCGCCACCAGGAACTTCTTCCACGAATACTGCAGCGCACCCGCGGCAATCACAAAGGGCACCATCGGCATCGGCGGCGGCAGCAGCGCCGGCAACACGATCGCCCCGAATCCCCAGCGCTCGAACGTCCGCACCACCTTCTTCACGTTGCGTTTCGAGAGCCTGTCGTTCAGTGCCTTCTCGCCGCGATTTCGCGAAATGCGGTAGGTCAGATACGCGCCCCCGACCGATCCCACTGTCGCCATCACCGCATAATAGGGCCACCAGGCACGCTGGTGCGCGCACAGCACAATCGTCATCGCATCCATGCTGCCCGGAATAGGGATCACCGAGCTGTCAATCAACCCCAGCAGAATCAGTCCCGGCCCACCCAGCGTCAGAAACCAATGCCGCACCACATGCGCAGTGGTCGGTGCTTTCCGCGCCAGGTTTTCCAGGTTCATTTTCATGGCAATCCCGCCCCGCGCCCGGGCGATGGCCGCCTCCGGTGTTTCGCCTCACAGGGCGAATCACCCTGAGATTCGGCCGTGCCGAATCGAAGGGTACGCCCCGCACGCCCAATCACACTGACTCCATTCGCTCCGCAATCTTTGGACGTTAACTCGAATATGCCGGTTCCTCGTTGCCTCTCTCCGAGCAATTTCCAGCGCGCGGGCATCGTACTCTTAGGAAACATCATCTCACTGTGTATCAGACAAAATTTCACTCATTGTGATAGCCTGTGGTGTTCATCGGTACCCGATTTCGGGAGTTATGCGAGAAGAAGCGAAGCCGCGCAAGTTCCAGCGCCGCGCCATGACGCACGGTGCCTCTCCTGTTCCCGTTCCCTATTCAAAACGCGATCTGCCCGAGAATCTCTCTACGAGGTTTCCCGCCGCCCTCGCGTCCAGGCGCCGAGAACCGGCACAGTTTACCGGCTTTCCGGCCGTGTCAATCGCTAGTGTCCGGAAATCGGAAAACACCTTAACTCCTTCAAAACCAACGAGAGATTTCCAATCAATCGCTAATTTTGGTCGCAACATCCTCGCAGCCCCAGCCTGTTGGCACCAGCCGCAGGCCGGCTCTTCGAGCGCTGCTTTGCCGTTATCCCAGTGGGAGGCCCGGGCGTAATGTCCACCACACTTGCTGATATTTTAGGTCGCAAGAAGGAAACCATTGAAAAGGCGGTGATCCGCTTCTGCGGCGACTCCGGTGACGGCATGCAGATTACCGGCAGCCAGTTCACCAATACCGTCGCGCTCTACGGCAACGACCTGGCCACGTTCCCCGATTTCCCCGCCGAAATCCGCGCTCCGGCCGGCACCCTGCCGGGCGTGAGCGGCTTCCAGGTCCATTTCTCCTCGAGCAACGTGTACACGCCCGGAGACAGCGTGGACGTGCTCGTCGCCATGAATCCCGCCGCGCTAAAGATGAATCTCCCGGACCTGAAAGCGAACGGCATCTTGATCGTCAATGCCGACGACTTCAAGGAAACCGATCTGCGCAAGGCGCAAATCGCCGTCAGCCCCCTCGAAGACCATTCCCTCGACGGCTTCCGCCTGTTTCCCGTCGAGCTGACCAAGCTCACCCGCGCCGCCCTGAAAGAAGTCGGCCTGGACGCCAAGAGCATGGACCGCTGCAAGAATTTCTTCGCTCTAGGCATGTGCTACTGGCTCTACAACCGCTCCCTCGAGCCTACGCTGCGCTGGCTGGATGATAAGTTCAAGAACAAGCCGCAGCTGGTGCGCGCCAACAAGCTGGCCATGCAGGCGGGCTACAGCTTCTGCGAAGCCACCGAAGCGTTCCAGATCAGTTACGAAATTCCTCCGGCCAAGCTCGATCCCGGCGTCTATCGCAATATCAGCGGCAACGCGGCGCTGGCTCTGGGCTTCGTCGCGGCTTCCCAACAGGCCGGAATTCCCCTGTTCCTGGGCTCCTATCCCATTACGCCGGCCTCGGACATTCTGCATGAGCTTTCCATGTACAAGGATTTCGGCGTCACCACTTTCCAGGCCGAGGACGAAATCGCCGCCGTTTCCTCCGCCATTGGCGCCTCCTATACCGGAGCGCTGGCCATCACCACCACTTCCGGCCCGGGCATGGCCCTCAAAACTGAAGCGATTGGCCTCGCCGTCGCCGTCGAATTGCCTCTGGTGGTGTGCGATATTCAGCGCGGCGGGCCATCCACGGGCCTTCCCACCAAGACCGAGCAAGCCGATCTCTTGCAAGCTCTTTACGGACGCAACTCCGAAGCTCCCGTCCCGGTTCTGGCTCCCTCTTCGCCCGGCGATTGCTTCTGGGTTGCGCTCGAAGCCAGCCGCATCGCTATCAAATACATGGTTCCCGTGATTGTTCTCTCCGACGGCTATCTCGCGAACGGCGCCGAGCCGTGGAAGATTCCCACCGTCGCCGAGCTGCCGGAAATTCCCGTGCACTTTGAGACCGATCCAGTCGGCTTTCTGCCCTATAAGCGCGACCCTTCCACGCTCGCCCGTCCCTGGGCCGTTCCCGGCACGCCGGGCCTCGAGCACCGCGTGGGCGGCATCGAAAAGCAGGACGTCACCGGGAACATCAGCTACGAGCCGCTGAACCACGAGCACATGGTCCGCACCCGCGCCGAAAAAGTGGAAGGCATCGCGCAGGACATCCCCGAAATCGTTCCGGCTGGCGATCCCTCCGGCGACTTGCTGATCGTCGCCTGGGGCTCCACGTCGGGGCCCATCACCGCCGCGCTGAAATCCATGCGCGAGCGGGGCCACCGCATCGGCCACGTCCACCTGCGCTATCTGAATCCCCTGCCGCGCAATCTCGGCGAGATTCTGAAACGCTACAAGAAAGTTCTGGTGCCGGAGATGAACATGGGCCAGCTGGTCATGCTGCTGCGCGCCAAATATCTGGTGGACGCCGAAAGCTACGGCAAGATTCAAGGCAAGCCGTTCAAGCAGTCCGAAATCGAAGCCAAGATCGAAGAGCTGCTCGATTAGAAGTAGCGCTGGCGTCTCGCCGGGTCTTATTCTTTGATTTTTTTTGATTTCGCGGCGGCCTTTAGGCTGCCGGCATTCGCACATTGCCGTCACGCACGCAGTTGCAGCGGCCACTGTTAGGTGGACGCCTTTGGGGTGAATGAAAATGACCACGGCCACATTGCCGGTTTACACGAAAAAAGATTTCCAGACCGATCAGGAAATCCGCTGGTGCCCCGGCTGCGGCGATTACGCCATCCTCGCCGCCGTGCAGATGGTTTTCGCCGAGCTCGGAGTCCCACGCGAAAAATTCGTCTTCATCTCCGGCATCGGCTGCTCCAGCCGCTTCCCGTATTACATGAACACCTTCGGCTTCCATACCATTCACGGCCGCGCGCCGGCCATCGCCACGGGCGTGAAACTGATTCGCCCCGATCTCGACGTCTGGGTGGCCACCGGCGACGGCGATTCGCTTTCCATTGGCGGCAATCACACCATTCACATGCTGCGCCGCAACGTCGGCTTGAAAGTCCTGATGTTCAACAACAAAATCTACGGCCTCACCAAGGGCCAGTATTCGCCCACGTCCGAAGTCGGCAAGAAAGCCAAGTCCACGCCGTTCGGCTCTGTGGATCGCCCTTTCAGCCCGCTCTCTCTCGCCCTGGGTTCCGAAGCCACCTTCGTCGCGCGCTCCGTGGACGTCTTCCAGGCGCACTTGAAAGAAACCCTGAAAAAGGCCGCGGCGCATCAAGGGGCCGCGTACATCGAAATTTTGCAGAATTGCAATATTTTCAACGACGGCGCCTGGGAAACCATCACCGAAAGAGAAGCGCGCAGCGAGCACGTCGTGCAGCTCGAACACGGCAAGCCGCTCATCTACGGCAAGAATCGCGATAAGGGCATTCGTCTGGTCGGACTCGACCTCGAAGTGGTCGCGCTCGGCAATGGCGTCAGCGAAAAAGATTTGCTGGTGCACGACGAGCACAATCCCAATCCTGTCTATGCCTTCGCTCTTTCGCGCATGGATTCGCTGCCGGGATTTCCCACGCCCATCGGCGTTCTGCGTTCTCTCGAAGGCGTGCCGCGCTACGAAGACCTGATCCAGCAGCAGATTCGCGACGTGCAAGCCAAAAAAGGCAAAGGCGACTTGGCCAAGCTTCTGCGCGCCGGCGATACCTGGGAATTGAAAGCCTGAGGGACAATCGCTGGTCGTGCGCGGTTGCCGCAGCGACGCCGCGCAACGGCGTCTCGCGCGTGCAGCCGTCACTGCGAAACGTTTTCTAGTAGCCGATGTAGAAGCCCTCGCGCGTTTGCACTTCTTGATCCTTCTGCTTGGTGCTGAGTTGGAGCTTGTGGTATCCCGGCGCCGCGTCTGCTTTGTCCGGCGTATAACCCAGCGCGTACTGATTGCGCAGTTCTTCGTCAATTGCCGCGTAAATCTGGTCTATGTCCTGCTTCTTGCTGACTTCAAAGAAACGCCCGCCGGTTTGCTTCGAGATTTGCTGCAGAATCTTCTTTCCATCAGGGCGCGATTCCTGCGGATAATGGTGGTGCCCGCCGCCCATCCCGCCGCCTCCCATTCCACCCATGTGCCCTCCGCCGAATCCTCCGCCGTTTCCATACTGTTCCCTGTCCGCGAATAATATGGAATAAACCAGCGTGTCCGCGCGCTGCGCCGTTTCGATGGCGTCCTGCAAGGACTCCTTGCTGCCGTGATCCACGCCGTCCGTAAGGATGATGAGCGCCTTGCGTCCCTGCTGCTTCTTCATCAGCTCGTCCGACGCCAGAAACACCGCGTCGTACAGCAGCGTGCCGCCGCCTCCATGGCCGTACGAGCCGCGCCCGCCGCCACCAGAATTGCCTCCGGACGAGCCGCCTCCTGCCTGCGAGAACTCCGGCCTGGCGATCTGCTCCAGCGCCGCTTCCAGCTTTTCCCGCGAAGAAGTCAGGTCCTGCAGCAGTTCCACTTCGTAGTCGAAGTGGATGAGGAACGCCTTGTCCTTGTCCGGGCGCAGCACGTGATCCAGAAACGCGTGGCTGGCGTCACGCTCCTGGTCCAGCACGCGCCGCTGGCTCATGCTGGTATCCACCAGCAGGCCAAGTGTGAGGGGAAGATCGGAATCCTGCGCGAAGTAGGTGATCGTCTGCGGATGCCCGTCCTCTTGCAGCACGAAATCGTCTTTGGTGAGATTGTGGATCAGGTCCCCGTGCTTATCGCGCACCGTGGCCAGCAAGCTCACCATCTTCACGTTTACCGAAATGGTCGGCCCTTGTTGCTGGCTGAGCAGCGGCAAGCACGGCAAGGAAAGCGGCGCCACGGCAACGAAAAGCCACGGCCACATCCGGCGGCGTTGCTGCCGCACCGCGAAATCACATGGGCCGCCGCGAGCGCTCGGCCGGGCAGGTTGTGCGATGAACATGGAATGACCGCCTATCGAATTGCGGGACTCGTACGGCGCCACCGGCCGCGGCACGTACTTTGACACGTACTTCGGCGCGGGTGGCTTTCCTTGCAACATTCCCTATTCGCTACGCGAAAGTTCCATCTTTTTCGCCGCATCGGCCGGCGAAACCTCCGCGCGTTCCGCGGCTCGCATCGAAGCCGCCCGCTTCGGTTGCCTGCCATTTTCCAAAGTGTAATTCTCGCGTCACAGGCCGTGCTATCGTGGCCTGCGCTGGATATGATGGAGGAGCTGCTGCGGACGGTTGTGGGAGGTTTCAGGAGACGATGATGGCGAGACGGAAGCAAACAGTCCAGATGATGCTGACGGCGCTGCTGATTGTTGGTGCGTTGTTCCTGATGCGTCATCCCGAGGCAGAGGCGAAACCGAAAATGCGCAAAATGGTCTTCGGCAAGATTGAGGGCGGGCAACCCGTGGATCTATACCTCCTCAGCAACAATCACGGCATGTCCATTGCGATCTCGAACTTCGGCGCCACGCTGGTCTCGCTGAAAGTCCCCGACGCGAAAGGAGACATCGCCGACGTGGTGCTGGGTTACGACAACCCCGCCGCTTACCAAGCGGGGACGGCGTATTTTGGCGGCACCATCGGGCGCTACGCCAATCGCATCGCGCACGGCAAGTTCGTCCTCAACGGCGTCACCTACTCGATCCCCCTCAATGACCCTCCGAATTCGCTGCACGGCGGTACCATCGGCTTCAACAAGCGGGTGTGGACGGCGAAAGATGTTTCCAGCGACGCCGGCGAGGCCCTGGAACTCACCTACGTCAGCGCGGATGGCGAAGAAGGCTTTCCGGGGAAACTCACCGTCGCGGTGGTTTACACGCTGCTAGCCGATCAGAACACGCTGAGGATTGATTACAGCGCGACGACGGACCAGGACACCATCCTGAATTTGACCAACCACTCCTACTTCAACCTTTCGGGCCAGGGCCATGGCGACATTCTGCACGACGTGATCACGCTCAACGCCGGCAAATTCACGCCGGTGGACGCGACCTTGATCCCCACGGGACAAATTCAGGACGTGCACAACACGCCCTTCGATTTTCTGAAACCCACGGTGATCGGCGCGCGCATCAACCAGGATAACGAGCAGTTGAAGCTCGCCAAGGGCTACGACCAGAACTGGGTATTGAACAAGGAAACTCCGGGCTCGCTGTCCTTCGCGGCGCGTGCGTACGATCCCCACAGCGGACGCGCGCTGGAGATTTCCACCACCGAGCCGGCCATCCAGCTCTACACGGGCAATCACATTGAAGGAACGATTGACGGCAAGGACGGCCAGGTTTACCGCTTCCGCTCCGCTTTCTGTCTGGAGACGCAGCATTTTCCGGATTCGCCCAATCACGCGAATTTTCCTGCGACCGTTCTGAAACCTGGCCAGACGTTTCGTTCTACTTCCCTCTACAAATTCTCGGTGCGGGCCGGCCAGTAGCGCATCTTGACTTTAGACGACGCGCTGCATCTCCGGTGCAGCGCGCCGGCCTAAGATCGCAGTCGCAGACGGAGAGAGGAAGCGAACGTGGAATTTCGCGCACGGGGACGCACCGGCTGGCAGGTTTCGGAAGTCAGCTTCGGCGCAGGGGCCATCGGCGGCTCCTGGGGCCACGTCTCCGACGAGGACGCGATGGCGGTTCTGCGCGCGGCCGTGGATTGCGGCGTTCTCGTGGCTTGGAGGCGGGGGCAGGCAGGATTTCAAATCACCATGGGCTGCGAGTTTCGCGCGGCGATTCCCATGCCGAGCCGGAAATCGCGGCTGATTTCTTCGGCAATCTCCGCCACCACGCGCCCGACGACCATGATCGCCGGAGCCGGGAGCGTGCTTTCCTCGGACAGCTTGGCGAGGACCGTGGAACGAATCGCCTGGTTCGGGCCGCTGGCATTGGAGACGATCGCGCAGGGCATGTCGTCCGGCCAGCCGGCATCGCGCAATTGGCGCATGACCCGCGCGTAGTCGGACCCGGGCATGTACAGCACCAGGGTGGTGGTGCTGGAAATTCCGCCCCACTGGATCGAGCGATTGTCGGTGTCGCGCTGGATGGTGGTGAACAATACTTGCGAAGCAACGCGCCGGTCCGTGAGGGAAAATCCGGCGGCGGCGGCGGCGCCAAAACCCGCGCTGATACCCGACACGATTTCAAAATCCACGCCGGCCGCGCGCAGCGCCGAAATTTCCTCGCCCGCGCGGCCGAAGAGCAGCGGATCGCCTCCCTTTAATCGCACCACCACTCCACGGGAATTTGCATAGGAAACCAGTAGGGCGTTAATTTCCTCCTGCGTGAGCAATTTCCGGCCGCAGCGTTTGCCCACGTCAATTCGCTCGGCGCCCGGCACGGCCATTGCCAGCACTGCGCGGCTCACCAGCGCGTCGTGCAGCACCACATCTGCGCGGGCCAAAACCTTCGCGGCCTTCAACGTCAGCAGCTCGGGATCCCCGGGACCGCCGCCGACCAGATAGACCTTGCCTTTCACGAAATGCTCCCGTGCGGCGCGCTGCGCTCGCGTTCGCCTTCGTTCAGAAATTTGTGAAACATTTCCCGGCTGGCGAGGCGGTGCAAAATTCGCTTCGTTTCTTCGGGATCCTGCGTTTCGCTGCGCAGCGCCTGGCGAACCGCGCCCAGCCATTCCAGCCATTCTTCGTATTCCGGACCAAACTGTGCTTCCAACTCGCGGCGCAGTCGCTGCGCGAGCGCCGGGCTGTGGCCTTCGGTGGAAATGGCAATTTGCAGGGCGCCGCGCCGCACCACGGCGGGATAATAGAAGTGGCAGTAGTCCGGATCGTCCACCACGTTGCACAGGATTCCTTCGGCCTCGCACTGGCGAAACACTTCGTGGTTCAGGTCCGCCGCGGAAGTTCCGGCGACCACGAGAAACGCGCTGCACAAATCGTCCGCGGCAAAAGTCTTCGCCTGCCATTCAATCCGGCCGTCGCGCGCCCAGGCGGCAATCGCCTCCGTCACCTGCGGCGCGACCACCACGATGTGCGCCTCGGCCGCGAGCAGACCCTGGATTTTCGATTCGGCGATGGGTCCGCCGCCCACCACCACGCAAAGGCGTTCGCGAACCTTCAGCGCAATGGGAAATAGCGGCATGGCCTATCCTTCGATCCCGTGCGGCACCGGGCCCGCCGACACATCGCGCGCGACGGCTTCCGCCAGGTGCCCCGCCAGGAGCATGCGAATTTCGTCGTCGCTATGCCGCGCAAAAAATTGCCGCAAGTTTTCACCCGCGCGTCGCTCTTCACCGAAAGTTCTCAGCAAGCGTTCGATGGCGTCCGGCACGTCCGTTGCAGCGCAGCGGTAGCCCACCGGGCGGGCGATGGCCGCAAACTTGCCGACGGCGCCTCCGACGCAAAAGTAGTAGGCATCCACCAACTGGCCGCCCACTTTGATTTTCTTGCCCTCGATGCCAATGTCCGCGATCCAGTGCTGGCCGCAACTGTTCGGGCAACCCGTAACGTGCAACTTCAGCTGCTGGTCAAAGCCGGGAATGCGATCTTCGAGTTCTTGCACGAGCCAGCGCGCAAAACTCTTTGTTTCGGTAAGTGCCAGCTTGCAGAATTCGGAGCCGGTGCAGGCGATGGTGCCGCGCGCAAAGGTGGAAGCCGCGACGGGCAATCCCGCCGCGTCCAAGGCGCGCGCCACGGTTGCGGCGTCTTCGTTGCGCACGTTCACCAGCAGCAGGTTTTGCATGATGGTCGTGCGGATTTCGCCGCCCGCAAAGCGCTCGGCAAGTTCCGCAGCGGTTCGCAACTGGCCGGAGGTGATCCGTCCGCGTAGAACCGACGCCCCGACGTAGGACAATCCCGGCTGCTTCTGCGCGTGTATGCCGACGTGGTCGCGATAAGCATCTTCGGGAACGTGCTCGGGTTCCGCGGGGTCGAGCGTGAAGCCGATGCGCCGATGAAGTTCGGCGAGGAAGGTATCCGCGGTCCAACCGTGCTTCAGGAAAAGATATTTCAGGCGCGCCCGTTCGCGGCTTTCGCGAAGGACTTCGCTATCGCGAAAGACTTCGGCGATGCCGCGCACCACGGCAGCGGCCTGATGCTCGGCCACAAACGCGTTCAGGCGGGTGGCCAGGTGAGGCTCGGTGGAAAGGCCGCCGCCGACGCGCAGTGAGAATCCAGTTTCGATGGCGCCATTTTTCCGGCGGATGGTCGCCGTCAGCGCCACGTCGTTGATCTCGGGATAGGAGCACCAGAGGTGGCAGCCGGTAACGGAAATTTTGAACTTGCGCGGCAGATTGTAGAACTCGGAATTCCCGGCGAACTGCCGGTTGAGTTCGAGGGCCACGCGTGAAGCGTCGTGAATCTCGTTCGCATCCACACCGGCGAGCGGGCAACCGGTGATGTTGCGCGCCACGTCGCCGCACGCACCGGTGGTAGTCAGCCCCACTGAATGGAGGCGGTCGAGAATCTCCGGCAGCGCTTCGATGGTGACCCAATGGAGTTGCAGATTCTGGCGAACGGTGATGTCTGCGACGCCGCGCGCATGTTGTTCGGCGATTTGCGCCAGCGCGTGCAGCTGTTCGCTGCGCAGGATTCCGCTGGGAATGCGGATGCGCACCATGAAGTAGCGCGTCGCTTTTCCTTCGCCGCCGGTTCCGCCGGTCACGCCCTGCCCGTCTCCCTGGGTATAAATCCCCCACGAGCGGAAGTAGGTCCCCAGCCATTCCGGCGGGATGGAGTCGTGGCCGTCGCGCGCGAAGCCGCGAATTTCGTCCATACACTCCCACGCATTCTTGGCCCGCTTGAGCCGTTCGACGCGCTGCGCTTTGGTTTCCTTGACCTCAGTCATAAAATGGGCCCTAAAAACAAAAAACCCACCTGCCAGGGAATCTGGCGGGTGGGGTTTGAGAACTTAAGAGTGGATCAGGGCTTAAGTTTCAAATCTACGGTCGCCAGAATGGTCCGCGGTACAACATGCGCAACAAGCGCACGGACAACACCGCATCTGGCAACAATTAATCATGCTGTGACCAGCGTACAGGACTCGTTTCCCGTCGTCAATCCCAAAAGCAAACGCCTGTGCGGGAAGTGCCGCTGGGAGCGCGACGCGACTCGGGAGCAACGTTGCTAATCGGAAGCGCGGAAACGGGCGGGCGCAGCCTGGGCGAAGAGCCGCAAAACCGTGCCGGAACGTATTCCAGTTGACCGGGTCCGGCCCTTTTCGGCACGCGCGGGACCGCTCGCCGCACCCATCCAGCCCGCTAACGCGCCGAAAAAAGAACAAGTTGTCAGCACTTGTGCACGGCGTTATGCTGCAGGGCGCCCCCCGGGTTACAGCCGGGGCTTGGAACCAGCCCAGTCCGGCACAACCGAAGAGGCAATCCAATACCCCTATCAACAACGTAGTAGAAGCAGGTGCGGTTGCAGTCCAAACTCTACAGGAGGTAATTCGGGAAAATGACAAAGTCACGGAAAGCATTGATTGCTGGCGCAGCGCTTGCGGGTTTGCTGGCCGGCACCACCACCACCATTCAGGCGTCGAATCTTCTGTCCGGCATGAACGCA
>JBAQJS010000119.1:0-20501 GCA_049300435.1 Candidatus Acidiferrales bacterium
AGAAAATGACGCAACCTATTGAAAACAAACAACCGCACCCCGTTCTAATCGCGCCCAAAACGCCCACCAGCGCCCCCATCGCGCATTCCCCGCACCATCCAACCCCGCCCGCGCATCCCCAGCCGCCCTCGCCGGCCACGCCCTGTCAATCGCTACTGTCCGAAAATCGGAAACTACCTCAACTCCTTCCCTATCAACAAAGATTTCATAATCAATCGCTAATTTTGGTCGCAACATCGTCCCCAACCTCCCTCCCCTTACCTACGACGAACGTATCGCAAGGTCTTTTCCGGCACCTGCGGCGCGATCTGCGCGTTTTGCCCAGCTCTGTGCATGCCGCGCCTGGCGAACAGGTCCTGGCCTGCTACGTACTGGCGGCGGGACGAACGCATGTCTGAGACAGCACTCATGCCCGACACCCCAAAGACCCCTTTCCACAGAAATGCTGGACACTGTCCTGCACGCGCGCGTCGCTTTACTTCGCTGCCTGCTTTGGCTAACGTAACTCAGGCGCAACGGTGACGGCGGCCGGCGAGCACAATGAATACTCATCTTGGCCCACAAGAATTGATATTTGCGCTGGTCCTGAAGGTGGGATTTGCCGCATCTCTCGCGGCGCTGCTGGTGCGTTTCCGCTGGTTCCGCAACCTGCTGTACACCGAAATCCGCGATTCCGACCAGAAAGTGATGCTACTGCTGTTCCTCACGCCGCCTTTGGCGATCGGCGTATTTCTTCGCCTGGTGGGCGGCTACCGGTTTTTCGATCTGACGCTGGAGGGCTCGTTCCTGATGGGCCTGATTGGCGGGCGAATCGTCGGCCTGCTGGGCGGCTCGCTGATCAGCCTGCCGGCATTTGGCAATCACGAATGGCTTTCCAGCCCCATGGCTGCGCTGGTCGGCCTGATCGCGGGAATGGTGCGCGAAGCGCTGCCGGAGAAGGAAGACGTCTGGCATTTCGGGCCGTTTCTTTTTCTCAGCATTCCGGAATGGATCTGGAAGCTGGTGCGTTACCGCAAGGGCAATTGGGCCATGTTTCCGCTGTTTACCTGCGTCGCGGTGACGGTGGGGCAGATCGAGCTGGCGGACGCGGTGCCGGAGCACTGGCTCTTTTCCTATCATCCCAGCAATTGGCTGTACGCGCTGCTGGTGGTGATGTCTTCGATGATGTGCGTGGCGATGGCCATCAAGATCTGGAACAACACGCGCATCGAGATGAACCTCGAGCAGAATCAGCAGTTGCTGCTGAAGGCGCGCATGGACGCGCTCACCAGCCAGATCAATCCGCATTTTCTATTCAACACGCTGAACACCGTTTCCTCCCTGATTCGTTTCGATCCGGACATGGCCCGCGGCGTGGTGCTGAAGCTTTCCAATATTTTGCGCCGCCTGTTGCGCAAGCACGAGACGTTCGTGCCGCTGCGCGAGGAGCTGGAATTCATTGACGACTATCTGGATATCGAAGTGATCCGCTTCGGCCGCGACAAGCTGCAAATCTTCAAGGAAATTGACGAAGGCTCGCTCGAAGCTTTCGTTCCCAGCATGTTGCTGCAGCCCATGGTGGAAAATTCCATCAAGCATGGCCTGGCCCCGCGCCTCGAAGGTGGGCAGATCCACCTGCGCACGCGCCAATCGAACGGCCGGCTGCTGATCGAGATCGAAGACAACGGTATGGGAATTTCGCCGGAGCGCCTGGCCGCGGTGTTCGGCGGCGGAATCGGCATCAGCAACGTGCACGAACGCTTGCGCTTGCTCTACGGCGACCAATTCAAAATGGATATCCGCAGCCAGGAAGGGCAGGGAACGCAGATTCACATCGAGATTCCGGAGTTAGCCACGGCCGAGCCTTTTGCCGGCCTGTAAGCCGTGCAGCGCGCTGCGGAACCGGAGCGCGGGCTGCTTTGATCTCCCGGGCCTGTCGCAGCGAAGTGCGCGGACGGCGCGGCCCTGGCGGCCGGCAGCGACGCGCGACAGCCGGCCCGGCGCGGCGAACAATTCGGGCAAATGACGTAGGATTGCGCGGCGCGCGGAAACTTTACGGCACGCCTCGCCTGGCGCATGGCGTAGAATGGCGCGGCGAAAGGCCTTCGATGGCAACAGCTCCCAAGGTAACAGACGAGGAAAAGAGCAGCGCGCGGCCCGCGCTGCTTCTTCTGCTTGCGGTGTTCGTAGTCGCGGGCTTCAGCGTGAAATTTGGCTTGCAGACGCTCACCTGGGTGGAAGGGAAGCTTTGGACTTCCGCCGACCCCTGGCTTGCGAACGTGCCGCAACCTCTGCCGCCCCCGGTCGCAGCGGCCAAGGGCGAGCGCGTGAAGGCGTTCAATTATGAATTCGATTCTCCGTGGCCCGGCAATCCCAAATCCACCGGGACGCTGACGTACACGACGTTCCGCTACGAATCCGGCCCGGTCGTCGTGTTTTTCGATCCGGATTCGCAGGTAGATACGGTGCGGGCGCTGAAGAGCTCCAACCCCATTGAATACCAGAGATTCGCGAGCGTATTCGCGGACCATCCCATCGAGACGAATTTCGCGATGTACCAGGCGGTGTACGGAGCTTCGCCCACGCAGCTTTCGCCGCTGATGAGCGTGCGCGAGGCGATGCGCGTGAACGTGCTGCTGCTCTGGAAGCTTTCCTTCGGGCTGGATCTTCTCTGCGACGGCCAGTTTTATTCCTTCCAGACCGACAAATTGAAGGGCTTCCAGTTCGGCAATCCCGAAATGCAGCGTCCCGTGGCCGTCCGCGCCTTCGACGACCGCGACCGCCAGTTCCGCTTCATCTTCACCACCGCGGCGGGTTCGGCGGGCCATATCTCGCAGAACGACATCAATTCGGTTCTGCAGACCTTTCAGTCGGTGCCGCTCATCGAGCGCTAGCCAGCCACGTGCAGGCAGCTGCTACGGGCGACAGTATTTGTAATCTGTAAGCGCAGCCTTATCGCAGGGTGGTCTGAGCAGCCCGTTCCGCGTCCTTCAATACCGCCCGGTAATAAGCCTCGTACTGCGGAATCACGTCGTTCGCGCAATATTTGGCCTTGGCGTTCACCCGCGCCTGGCGGCCCATGTTGCGCCCGCCATCCGGGCGCGTCAGAATTTCCAGCGCGCGGGTGGCGCCGGCTGCAACGTCGTGCGGCGTGATCAGGTAGCCGTCCACGCCGTCGCTGACCACCTCCGGCAAGCCGCCCACGTTGCTGGCAATCACCGGCACTTCACAGGCCATCGCTTCCAGCGCCGCCAGGCCGAAGGATTCCGATTCGCTGGGCAGCAGGAACAGATCGGCCAGGCCCAGCTTCTCCTGCACGTTATCCTGCTTGCCCATGAAGAACACGTCCTTCGTGAGGCACTTCTTGCGCACGATATATTCCGCGGCGCCGCGATCGGGGCCGTCGCCCATCATCACTAGCTTCGCGGGGATTTTTTCACGGAGCAGCGCGAAAATCTCCACCACGTCGGTGATGCGCTTCACCGGGCGGAAATTCGACAGGTGCATCAGGATAGGCTCGCCGTTCTTGGCCCACTGCTCGCGCGCGGACTGGTCCGCGCAGCGCGTGTACTGGTCGCAATTCACGAAATTGGGGATTACTTCGATCGGCCGCTTGATTTCAAACTCACGGATCGTGCGCTCGCGCAGATAGTTGGAGATGGAAGTGACGCCATCGCTCTGCTCGATCGAAAACCGCGTAATCGGCAGGTAGCTGCGGTCGCTGCCCACCAGCGTGATATCGGTGCCATGCAGCGTGGTGATGAAGGGCAGCTTTTTCGGCTGGATCATCATCCGCGCCAGCAACGCGCTCACCGAGTGCGGAATGGCATAGTGCACGTGCAGCAGATCGAGCGAAACCTGTTCGGCGACCTCCGTCATCTTGGTCGCCAGCGCCAGGGTATAGGGCGGGTGGTCAAAAAGCGGATAGGAAGTGACTTCCACCTCGTGAAAATGAATCCGTTCGTAGGTCGAGCTCAGCCGGATGGGCATCGCATAGCTGATGAAATGGATCTCGTGGCCGCGCGCCGCCAACTCGATCCCCAGTTCGGTGGCTACCACTCCCGAGCCGCCATACGTTGGGTAACAGGTGATTCCTATTTTCATGGGGCCTCTGGGCACTCTAACAGTCACCGCGAGCGGGCGGCAAGCCGGCCATTTACCGCACTTCCCGGGCGCTTCCTTGCGCCGCAAGGCCGGCGATGCTAGATTCGCCTTCCCGCCAGAGATTAGACGAACCAGCGGGCGCTCTCGATGCTGCGACTTTCGGGCAAAGTAGCCTTCATCACCGGCGGAGGAACGGGCATTGGGCGCGCTTGCGCCCTGGCGTTCGCCCGCGAAGGGGCCCGCGTGGCGATCGCCGCGCGGCGGAAGGAGCCCCTCGCAGCGGTGGTGCGGGAAATTGCGGCGGCGGGCGGCGACGCGCTTGCGGTGACCTGTGATGTGACGGAGCGGGCGACGGTCGAATCGGCGCTGAATGCAGCCGAAAAGCGCTTCGGCCGCCTGGACACGATCGTCAACAACGCCGGCGCCGTGGTAATTGCGACCGTGGAGCATACTTCCGACGAGGATTGGAATCGGGTGCTGGCCGCCAACCTGACCGGGACGTTCCTGGTGTCGCGCGCCGCGCTGGGGCCGCTGCGCAGGGCCGGAGGCGGCTCGATCGTCAATATCGGTTCCACACTCGGCCTGGTGGCGCGCAAGGACCGCGCAGCCTACTGCGCGGCTAAGGCCGGAGTTTCCGGACTGACTCGTGCGATGGCGCTCGATCACGCGCAGGAAAAGATTCGCGTGAACTGCATTTGTCCCACTCTGGTAGAAACTGAACTGGGAATGGTTTCCGTGCGCGCCACCCCGAACGGAGAAGCCGAAATCCAGAAGCGCATCGCTGAAATCCCCATCGGACGGCTGGGCCAGCCCGAGGACGTCGCGCTGATGGCCGTCTATCTTGCTTCGGACGAGGCGTCCTGGGTGACCGGCGCGTCACTCCCGCTGGATGGCGGCCTCACGGCATACTGATATGGCTGAATCGCTAAAGTCCAAATCCGCCGAGCGGCTGGCGGCTGAAGAGTTGCGCCGCCGCTTGCGCGAGAGCAGCACCGCCCGGCAATTGGGATTCGCGCTGGTCGAAGCGGAACGCGGCAGAGTCGTGATGCGCATGCGCGTGAACCGGCGGCACCTTCAGCTGCACGGCGTGGTGCACGGCGGCGTGCTGGCCGCGCTGGCGGATACGGCCGGCGGTCTGGCGACCTACATGGCTTGCGCGCGCGGCACGCGAGTCGCCACCATCGAGATGAAAATTAACTTTCTGGAGGCGGTAGAAGGGGGCAACGTCACCGCCGAGGCCGTGGTGGTGCGGATTGGGCGCCACGTCGCGGTGGTGGATTGCGACGTCAGCGACGACACCGGCCGGCTGGTAGGAAAAGCACTGATGAGCTTTTTCGTCGGCCCGTTCAGAAAAAACCGCAAGAAAAGGAACACCTAGATCGCGTCCGGAACGCGCAACGCCGCCCCAGGGAGGCACGACGCGGCAATTCCATCCAGCCTGCAATTCACCAGCTTAATGCAGCAATTATGCGGTTCGTTTATTCTTCGGAGCCGTCCGCGCCGGACGCGCCGCCACCGTTACTGCCGTTCGAGCCGTTGGTTCCACCCTGCGCCGCGTCTTCGCCCTCTTTATATAGATACTTGATGCAGTGCTTGTACACCAGCAAGTTGGGGCTGCCGTAGCGGGTAAGCTTGATGCAATCCCGGTCGTACCATTCCACGCTTCCGCGCAGAACTTCGCCGTCGGTCAGCACTACCGCTACCGGGGTTCGCGATTGCATCTGCTTCACGAAGTAGAAATTTTCCGCGTGGGTTTGTTCCGGCGGGGCGGGCTTCTTGCGTTGCGCGACCTGCGCCGGGACGGCTTGAATGGGACGACCAGGGAATTGTTCCTTCACATCCGTAAGAGTAGGGCGAAAAAGTTTACGGTTCACCATAAGGACTCCTTCCAGCTACTACGTGTTATGACTGCGCAGAAACGATTTGGGTTGCAGCTTTTTTCGAAAAAGATTAGTTCTGCCGTCCGCCTAGCGGTTGCTCCAGGAAAGCAGTAGCGCGTCCAGCCCCAACTGGCGGCTAATATTTCGCTTCAGGCGGTTTTCCAAGCGGTCCAGCCCTTGGGCGGCCCGCGAGACCCAGTCGAAATCTATTTTCCTGCTGAGTGCTTCCAATTCACGGTGCAGATCGGGATTCCGAGCGAGAGCGCTTTTCGGACCCTGGGAAAGTTCGAGAAGGTCGGTAAGCAGACTATAGAACAGCGTCAGGATGTTTTCAAACGATTCCTTTTCCTGCTTGGCCAGTTGCGCGGTGGCCGCGAAGATCTCCGCGGACTTTCCGCCGTGCACGGACTTCTCGATCAGGCTCAGGACGCTCCGGCGCAGCCGAGTGGATTCGTCCAGGTCCAAAGCCAGCGCCATGCCCGGGCTGCCGCTGGAGAGTTGCGCCGCCAGTTTCCGTTCGGGGGGCTTGGCCTCGGTGCGCTCCTTCAGAAAATCCTCAATCTGCTCGACAGCCACCGGCGCGAAGTGGAATTGCAGGCAGCGGGAGCGGATAGTTTGCAGCACAGAATCGGGCGTGGGCGCCAGGAGGATCAAAGTGGCGCTTTCCGGCGGCTCTTCCAGAATCTTCAGGAACAGGTCGGCATCGTTCCAGCGCATGGTGTGCGCACCGTCCAGAATGAAGACGCGCCTGCGCCCCTGCGGCTGGAAATACGCGGCGCGCTGCACCGCGCGCAACTGGCCCACGCGAATCATCGGCCGCGCCACGGGCGCCAGGCGCCGCACCGGGTCCGGCACCAGCAGCCACACGTCGGGATGGGTTTCGATAATCAGCGGCATGCGCTCGACCATGGCCGCGTCGGCGCTCTCGCCGCGTTCGGTGAGCCCCGCGGCGACCAGCGCCGCGGGGTCGGCCAGCGGAGCCATCCGTTTGCAGGAATCGCACTGGCCGCAGAAATCGTCGCGCAGGCGTTCGCAATTCGCAGCCTGGGCGAACATGCGCGCGAGCGTGTACTTGCCGATGCCGCGCGGACCGGTGAATAGCAGCGCGCCGGGCGCACGCTCGCGCCGCAGCATCCCGCGCAGCGCGGTCACAATGCGTTCGTTGCCGAGAAATTCGCCAAAGCCCATGCGGCTAACGGCCGGCGTGCAGCGCGGGGAACACCCGCGCTGCAATCGCCGCCAGAACCTCCTTATGAATTGTCTCGGGAGGGCGCAGCGCTTGCGTCTGCGCGTCGTAGCATTCCACCTTCACCCAGTTGGGCTGGCGCGCCAGCTCGTCGTAAACCTCCGAAGCCGCCTGCAAGTGCGCCAAATTCGATTCCTGCAGGTCGCGCCGCAATTCCGTGTATTGGCGCTTGCCCTTCTCGCCGACCAATCGCTGCGCTTCTGCCGCCGGCACGCGCAGGTACACCACCAAATCCTCGGCGGGCAGAGCGAACACCTGATATTCGAGCTGCTTCAGCCAGGCCAGGAAATCCGCGCGCTTCTCGCGCGTCACACGCGCGCCTTGATGCGCCAGGTTTGAGGCGATATAGCGGTCGGCCAGCAGCGCTTTCCCGGCTGCCAGGTCGGATTCCAGCGCCGCGCGCGATTCGCGCCGGTCCTCCGCATACAGCAGCGCGGAAAAATGGGGATCCACCGATGCCAGCGGTCCGAATTCGCCGTTCAGAAAGCGCGCCACCAGCTTGCCGAAAAATCCGTCATAGTGCGGAAAGCTCACTGGGGCGAAGGCGATGTCTCGTGCGGTGAACGCGCGCGCCACCATCTCCATTTGCGTGCGTTTCCCCGAGCCGTCAATCCCTTCGAGGACGATGAATTTGCCGCGGGCGGGCATGTATGTGTTCACCAGTCTAGCATAGCGCCGGGACTCGCGATTCGCTGTGGGCATGGCCCGGCGGGCGAGCGTTTCGTTTTCGTCATGTTAGAATCGCGGCGATGACGATCCAGACTTCCGCAATCGCCGAAAATTGGGCGCGCATTCAGGAGCGCATCGCACTTGCCGCGCAGCGCGCCGGCCGCCGCGCGGCCGAAATCACCACCGTCGCCGTCTCGAAAACGCATCCTGCGGAAGCGATCGTGGCCGCCTACGAAATCGGGCTGCGCCACTTCGGCGAAAATCGCGTGCAGGAATGGGAGTCCAAGCAGCCCAAGGTGCGGCATCTCGACGCCACCTGGCATCTCATCGGCCACTTGCAGAGCAACAAAGCCCGCCGCGCCGCGCATCTTTTTCGCCGCGTGGATTCGCTCGACGATCTGGCACTGGCGAAAAAGCTCCACGCCGCGGCGGATGCCGAGGGCAAGTGCCTCCCCGTGCTCATCGAAGTGCAACTGGGCGGGGAGCAAAGCAAGAGCGGCGTCGCCGAGGCGGATTTGCTCACTCTCGCCACCAGCGTCGCGCCCTTCGCCCACCTGGAATTCGCCGGCCTGATGACCATCCCTCCTTTCTTCGACGATCCCGAGCGCGTGCGCCCCTATTTCCGCGAATTGCGCGAGCTGCGCGACGGCCTCAGCCGCCAGCTCAGCCGCGCGCTGCCCATCCTTTCCATGGGCATGAGCCACGACTTCGAGGTCGCCATCGAAGAAGGCGCCACTGAAATTCGCGTCGGCACGGCGCTCTTCGGCCCGCGCGGGCCTGTGGCTTAGGGCGCGATGGAAATCACCGTCGGTCCGGGCGGCGTCTCCTTTCATGTGCGCGTGCAACCGCGCTCCAGCCGCGAGGAGATCGCAGGCGAGCACGCCGGCGCGCTGAAAATCCGCCTCACCGCGCCCCCGGTGGACGATCGCGCCAATCTCGCGCTCGTCCGTCTGCTCGCGGATCGTTTGAACGTGCCGCTTGCCGCTGTTAGAATCGTCTCCGGCGAAAAAGGCCGCAGCAAGCGCGTCGCCGTTTCTGGCGTCACGCGCGAGCAAGTGCTGGCGCTGGCCGCATCGCCCGAGCGCCTGGAAAAGCCGGCGAGGGACTGAAGAATTGCCCGACATCAAAGCCATTCAAAGCGCATTGCGCACCGCCAAGCTGGACGGCTGGCTTTTCTGCGACCATCATCATCGCGATCCGATTGCCGGCACGATCCTGGGCCTGGACAAGCACGCGATGGCCACCCGCCGCTGGTTCTATTTCCTCCCCGCGAAAGGCCAGCCGCGCAAGCTGGTGCACAAGATCGAACAAGGCACGCTCGATTCTCTCCCCGGCAGAAAATATCTCTACGCCGGATGGGAAGAGCTGCACAAGCTGCTGCCCAAGCTGCTCTCCGCCTGCAAGACCATCGCCATGCAATATTCGCCGGAAAACAACATCCCTTACATCGGCCTGGTGGACGCCGGCACCGTCGAGCTGATTCGCAAGCTGAAGAAGAAAGTCGTCAGCTCCGCGGACCTCGTACAGAAATTTGAAGCCAGCTGGTCGGCCGAACAATTCGCCGGCCATCAGGAGGCGGGCAGGATCGTGGATCGCATCACACGCGAAGCCTTCGCGCGCGCCGCGCAATTCGTGCGCGAAGGGAAGCCGCTCACCGAGTTCGAGCTGCAGCAATGGATCGTCGCGCAATTCCGCGCAAACGGCGTCACCACCGCCGAGCCGCCCATCGTGGCCGTGCAGCCCAACAACGGCAACCCGCACTACGAGCCGCAGGCTCAAGGTTCGCGCCCCATTCGGGCTGGAGACTTGCTGCTGCTGGACGTCTGGGGAAAACTGGATAAACCGGGCAGCGTGTACTACGACATCACCTGGGTCGGCTATCTCGGCGAGCGCGTGCCGGATTCCTACGCCAAAATCTTCCGCATCGTGAAAAATGCCCGCAATGCGGCCATCGAGTTCGTCAAGAATGCGGTGGCCGGAAAGCGTCCCGTGCACGGCTGGGAAGTGGACCGCGTGACGCGCGAGACCATTCGCAAGGCTGGCTACGGAAAATATTTCGTCCACCGCACTGGGCACAGCATCGGCCAGGAAGTGCACGGCAACGGCGCCAACATGGACGGCCTGGAAACGCGCGACGACCGCAAGATCGCGCCGCACACCTGTTTTTCGGTCGAGCCCGGAATTTATCTGCCGGAGTTCGGCGTGCGCAGCGAAGTGAATGTGTACGTAGGCGAGAACGAAGCGCGCGTGACCGGCGCCATCCAGGAAGAAATTCTTCCGCTGCTGGCTTAGGTGACCGTGAACGAAGTTCCGCGCAGCGAAACCGTCGTCCAACAGGAATCCAGCGCCGGCGAATCTTTCGCCCCTGCGCCCGTCAGCGAAGTGGCCGCGACCGTTCCAGCTCGGCCGGTGAAGGCGGGGCGCGCCGCTCTCGCGCTGCTGGCGGCGCTGCTCGCGTGGCTCGTTCCCGGCCTGGGGCATCTGCTGCTGCGGCGCTGGGGCCGCGCGCTGCTGTTTTTCGTGGCGGTCGGCGGCCTGACGGTGACCGGCTACTTGCTCCGCGGCAACGTGTTCTCGCGCAATTCCGATGGTCCCTTCGGCACGGTCGGTTTTCTGGCGGACGCAAGCACGGGCGTCTTCTACTACCTTTCGCATTTTCTGGAAGCCGCGGGCCCGGACGTGTCGCGCGCCGCGGGAGATTACGGCACCCGCTTCATCGCCGCGGCCGGAGTGGTGAACGCGCTTGCGATCCTGGACGCGATCGAGATCGCCACGGGCAGGAGGAGCTGAGTGCTCGCGAGTCTCTACCTCGCGGCAGTGCTAACGCTGGGCCATTTCGGCGCGATGCTGCTATTCGCGCTCCTGGTTTCGCTCGCGCTCGCGTGCCTCACCCAGCGCACCGCCTCCGGCGGCGTCAAATACGTGCTGTGGTCCTTCGCGCTCTTTGTGCTGGTGGGTGTAGGCGTAGCCTGGCTCATGTATCCCCTCTCGCGCTGAATCGCGCCGCGCTGAACCATACCTCGCGCGCGCGATTCTGCCCGCCGCACTTCGCGCCACAATATCCATGCCTCGGCGCAAAGCACCGAGCACCCCAAAGTTTGACACCTTTTTTGCGCCGATGTTGCTGCAGGTGCCTAGAGAAAATGGCGCATCGCTCGCCCGATTTCAAGCATGAGTGTTCCCCGCGCGCCCGAAATATAGGCCCCGTCAGAAGCCAAAGCAAGCGACAAGCTGTGTCATGCCGTGACCTGCTTTTCTTCGCCACCAGATACACTGGCTTACGATGCTGCTCCGCGAATGGCCACTGGCAGTGCCCCATACATGAATACTTCGCAAGAGAGGAAGCGCGCGTGGCTCCCGAAGACTTTTCGTTTCAGCACTGGATCGCAGACACTCGGACGGTTAACGCTCAATCGGACGAGTGAAATTGTCCCAAGGGCACATGTCCGGTAACGAACGGGAGTCACGCGTCGTTGTATTAGCCAATTACTGGTGGCTGAAGGTCAAATCGGTGGCCAACGCTTGTCGGTAAGCCTCGGAGCCCATCTCAGGGCAATTCATAACGGCTTCCCAGAAGACCTCGGGCGGCTCATAGTCATGCACGTCTATGTAATGCAGGATCATCGAGGGTGCCACATAGACGCAATTCTCCCCAGGCACGAAGAGGTTGTGAATTCCAAAATGAGAGACGTAGCCACCGCATTCAATGCGGCCCATCCCATCGAGATCGCACATTTCCTCAGGACAGAATTCGCAATCGTGGTATCCCATAAGGTGGCACGGTTCCCAAGGTCTCTGAAGGAGTTTAACTAGCTGCCGAAAGCGTAGTTCCGGCGTTCGCGTTCGCCGTTGCGTATAGTGGTGGCCAAAACCAAGCCATCCCACGGCTTTGAGTTTTTCCTCCGGTTCGCAGAAGTGGGAAAAATAGGAACAAGACGACAGATCCTCGTAGAACATTGAGCAAGGTCCTCACCAGTCGTTCACGGAGAATGAGCGTTGCCAGTCGAAAGCAGCATACTCCACAAAATCAGCTACTGTATCGGTCGCCAAACGCCTGATTAATGCCCTTACCGGTAAAGTGGATTTTCCTAGTTTCCGGGCACGCGACCCGTCCGCGACGTATTGCCTCATTTTCACTCTACAATAATCCTGTCTGCCCACTCCACGAGCGAGACAAAGGTCGCCGGATTGCCAAATTTTGCTCCCCATTGATTCAAGTCTGTTTCCGTGACCCCACGGGCCCGGGAGCAGGCTCCTCAAGCAAAGATCGGAATGTGTTTTGCCACGACCTTGTCGAGCGTTTCGCTCAGCGGCGGCCAGCCAACCGGCAGAATCGCGTTCACCATGGACTTTCGCAACAGAGAAGTGGCCTCCGCGAGAAGGAAGATTTGTACCTCGTGACCGGCTTCTGCGAGCACGAGTCCGTGCGCGAACGGAAATGCCGCCCTTGTTGGGTCATCGGGACCCCACGCGCTTTTCATCATAATGTGGAGTGATTTTTTAGACTCCGCGGCCTTCAGACCCAACGCTAGAAAAGGCAAGCTCGCCAGTTGAGTCAGGAACGTGCGTCGCGCCATATTTTTAATCTCCTGAGATGGATTCCCTTCGAGGGACGAATGCCGCAAGTCTACACCTTTTTTTTCTTCCCGAGCGCTGGTCGCAATCGCGCAAAGCTACCGAGGCCAAGCTGCCAAGTGGAATTTCGTAGATTCCGGTTGCGCGACGGCCGAAGCTTCGGACGCGGGTTCGATTCCCATCGCCCGCTCCAGGAACCTTGTTTGCCTCTAATGACTTAGCGATTGGTCGCGGTGGCAAAAGGCGGCATTAAAGAACAAAACGAGCTTCGAGGGTGGCACCGCTGGCTCGTGCGAAAAGCCCGAAACACAATTCCACACTTCGCTGAATTCTGGCTGCTCCAGCTCGAACTGCAGTCGGTTTACGTACTTGTGACTTCTATGCCTTGGGAGCGGTAGGGATTCAGGACATCTTCGTCTGAGGCATCGGTGATCAAACGTGTCAGTCGGGAAGCAGCACCGACGAGGTAAGGCAGGGACGTCCCCATTTTTCCAAGTGAAATCAGGCCAACAACTTCCGTTGAAGCCCCTATCATCGCTTTCTTCACGTACGCTTCTTCTGGGTCGCCGACGGTTATTCCGACCTGCGGGTGCAAACTGCACATTCCGAGAAAACACAGATCAGCGCGAATGGATTCGATTCCCCGAATGGTCTCGATGCCTGTCGTGACCCGCGCCTCTTTAAGAAAATTTCCTCCGAGCATCAGCACGCTCACCTTCGGATGATCCGCCAACGCAAGCGCAAGAGGCGGGCTGTTGGTAACAATCGTTGCCGAACGCTCTCTTGAAAGGTAGGAAGCAATTCTGAGATTAGTCGTACCTCCATCAATCAGGACTACCTGACCATCGCGGATCATGTCAGCCGCCGCTCGAGCAATTCCGGTCTTGCTCTCGATATCGATTTGTTGACGAGAAACGAAAGGAACAGCCTCTGCGCGGCGAGGCAGGGCGCCGCCGTGTACCCGTTGGATCTTTCCCGAACGCGCCAATTCGCGCAGATCTCGACGAATCGTGTCTTCAGAGACGCTATATCGGCTGCTGAGGTCCGCGGCGAGGACTCGGCCCTTGCTGCCAAGCAGCTCCAGGATGTGTTGATGGCGCTCTTCCTTCAGGGCGACTTGGTCTGCTTCAGCTTCCGGTTTCATTCTGCACCATATTGCACGAATACACTTGAATATGCACGTTTATACGTGTATTGTTCGTTTTGTGCATGTTACTGCCAAACTCAGCGCCGTACAAGGTCTTTCGCGAAAGCGCTCCGTTCGAGTAGTCGTCTTCGATTACGGAAACGTACTTTGCCTCGACCAAACGCCGGAGGACATGAAAGCTATGGCGCTTGTTTGCGGCATCGCCGATGAGCGATTCTCGGAACTTTACTGGAGGTTGCGGCCGCCCTACGACCGCGGTGATATCGGTGGACCTGCCTACTGGACAGCCGTTGTTCGCCAGCAAGAACGAGATTTGAGCAGCGATCAGATCGCGACGCTAATCAAGCTCGATAGCGAAAGTATAACGCGACCAAATCAAGGCGCTGTGCAATGGGCAGAGCTGTTGTACCGCGCCGGCATCCCATTAGCACTTCTCTCAAACATGCCGTTCGAACTCAGTCGCTATGTGACGAAGTCCTTTCAGAGCCTCTCTACGTTCGAATGGTTGATTTATTCCTGCGACTACCGGTCAATAAAGCCGGAGCTGGCAATCTATCGAAAGTGTCTCGAACTACTCAAGGCGGCCCCTCAAGACATCTTGTATCTGGATGATCGCGTCGAAAACGTTGAGGCGGCGGCTTGTTTAGGAATTAACTCAGTACTGTTTGACACGGTCGAAAAGACTGCATCAAGAGTCGAAAGCCGATTCGACATCCCCGTTCCGAGTCATGGCCGCTGTCGCCAATCGAATTCGCAGGACAGCTCAACAAGTCGGCGCTCGAATCGCACGGAATCCGATTGATGCGGCAACGCAGCCTTCAACAGGTACGCGTGAGCGTGTCATTCGTCTTTCTGATCCACGGACTGATCATCGCTACCTGGGCTTCGAGGATTCCTGCCTTTCAGGCGCATCTACATCTTTCTCCCGCCGTTTTGGGCAGGTCGTTGATGATGGCAGCAATCGGTTCCGTTTTCGCCATGCCTGTAGCTGGATGGCTCATTAACAAGTTCGGCAGTCTGAGCATCGTGATTGGGTCGACGTTGGGGTTTGGCCTCGCACTGCCCTTGATTGCCGAATCCAATACGGTCCTAACGCTGTCGGTCGCTCTTCTTTTCTATGGGGCGATGGCGGGTTCGATGGATGTAGCGATGAATACTCACGCCGTGATGCTCGAGAAGCGATACCAGCGTCACATCATGTCCTCATTCCATGCCCTCTTCAGCTTGGGTGCAATGGCCGGATCTGCGTTAGGGGGATTGGTTGCTTCACGTGCGGTTCCGGTCGGGATTCACTTTTGGGTCAGCGGCATAGCGCTTGCCGCAGTGTCCATACTCGCATTCAGGTGGCTTCCGCTTCCCTCAGCATCTTCGGATGCAGAGAAAGTGGCATCCGGAGGCACGATTGCGTGGTCTGTAACATTAGGCGCGCTCGCTCTTCTTGCATTTTCGATTATGCTCATTGAAGGTGCGATCGCCGATTGGAGTGCAATTTATCTTCGTACTTCGGTTCTCACCGGGCCAGGTCTGGCCGCTCTTGGATATGCGGTGTTCTCAGGCGCGATGGCTGCAGGTCGTCTGACCGGCGACTATCTCACTGGGAAGCTCGGCCGCGCACACCTCGTATGTTACGGGGCACTTTTAGCCGCGGCAGGGCTCGTCTTCGTCTTATCGTTCGGCAATGCGGGTTCGGCGTTGGTGGGATTTACGTGCGCTGGAGCAGGTCTAGCTACGATTATTCCCAATACGTTTGCGGCTGCCGGGAACATTGAAGGCAGCGCACCCGGCCCCAGCCTCGCCGTAGTCACGACTGCTGGTTATGTTGGCTTCCTTGCCGGTCCGCCCCTGATCGGATTTGTCGCGCAGCTTTCGACCATTCGCGCTGCGTTATGGATACTTGTGGTCTTGAGCGGGTTGAGCGCGTTCGCATCAACCACAATGAAAGGAAATTCGCCTGTCGGAAGAATTCCCTGACGTGCACCGTGGGGCGATAGAACCCGGCCGCGTAAGGGATGCGGCACGCGACGGATCATTCGACGTAAGATGTCCGCGTGAATTTCAAGGGATAGGAAGAACGTGCCAAAACTTTCCGGGTGGATGCTGTGGGGAATCGTGGCGGGGCTGATCGGTGCACAGATGTTCCTGGCGCTGATGATGGTTCACCGCGAATCGCTCACGTTCGACGAAGGCAACCACATGTTTGCCGGTTACATGATGTGGCACACGAAAGACTACGGACTGAACCCGGAGCACCCACCGTTCGTAAAGCTGCTGGCGACGGCGCCGCTGCTGGGGCAGGCTCTGTGGGTGCCGGGGCTGAAAGGCCGCGACTTCAAAACCGAGGCGTATTTGGACGGGAGGGACTGGCTTGCGCGGAACGACGGCGATCGGAACCAATTGGTTTTCGAGATGCGGGTGGCAGCCGGCCTCCTGTCCGTGGCGCTTTCGCTGGTGGTTTTCCTGGCGGCGCGCGAATCGTTCGGGGACTGGGCGGCGATTTTCGCGCTGACGCTGGCCGCGTTCGATCCGAACGTTTTGGCGCATTCAGCACTGGTGACGACGGACATTGGCGTCTCGCTGTTCTTTCTGGCGAGTACGTGGTGTTTCTATCGGTACGTGAAGCACCCGACGGCGAAGCGGTTGCTGGTGGCCGGCGTGGTGGCGGGCCTCCTACTGGCGACGAAGCATTCCGGAGTGATGCTGGCGCCGATCCTCGTGCTGCTGATTGCGCGCGAGATCGCAGCGGCGGAGAAAGGAACGCGGGCGCGGGAGGCGCTGCGGCTGGCGGGAGCGTTCTGCGGGATTTTTCTGATCGGCGTGCTGGTGCTGTGGAGCTTCTACGGTTTTCGTTACGCGGCGCGGCCCGCGGGACTGAAGATGAGCACGACGCTCGGGAATTATGTGGCGCCGCTCGGGCCGCACGTTTCGTGGATCATCAATGTTGTGGGTCGGCTGCACCTGCTGCCGGAGTCTTACCTGATCGGTCTGGTGGACGTAGGGCGGATGGCGCTGTTCTATCCGACATTCATATTTGGGCGGAACATCGCACACGGCGTGTGGTGGTATTTCCCGTCGGTGATCGCGATCAAGACGACGCTCGGGCTGCTGGCCTTGGCAGGTCTGGCGATGTATGCGGCGGCGACCCGGAAACTGAAATGGGGACGCGAAGTGGATTTTCTGCTAATTCCGGCGCTGTTCTATCTGGCCGTGGCGATGGTATCGGGGATGAACATCGGGGCGCGGCACCTGTTGCCGTTTTACGCGTATTTGTTCGCGCTGGGCGGCGGCGGAGCTGCGACGCTGGCGGCATCGAGCCGCAAGTGGTTCGCCGTGTGCTGCCTACTGCTGGCGGCGCACGTGGGTTCGTCGCTGGCGGCGTTTCCCAATGCCATGGCCTACGCGAACGAAGCATGGGGCGGGCCGGCGAACGTGCATAAGCTGCTGAGCGATTCGAACGTGGATTGGGCGCAGCAGCTCTTCCAGGTGAGAGCGTGGCAGGAGCGGCATCCAGGAGAAGAGTGCTGGTTCGCCTATTTCGCGTACCCTGAGGTGAACCCGGAGACCTACGGGATTACTTGTCACCATTTGCCGACCGCGGATACGTCCGGGCTGGGTGGGGCGGACAACGTGCCGGCGGTGATTGACGGCACCGTGCTGGTGAGCGCGGGGGATCTGTCGGGATGCGAGTGGCCGGCGGCGTCGCTGAATCCGTACGATGCGTTTCGAAGCGCCAAACCAGAAGAAACAATTGACCACGCGGTGATGATCTACCGCGGCCGGTTCGATTTGACGCAGGCGGCGGCGCTGAGCCGCGCGCAGAATGCGACCGAAGCCGTGGGGAAGGGCGACGCGGCGGGGGCGCTGGCGCTGGCGGAGGAGGCGGTGGCGATCGATCCATCTTCGATATTGGGGCACGAGGCGCGGGGAGATGCGCTCGCGGCAATGGGGCGAAAGGAAGAGGCGCGGCAGGAGTGGGACACGGCACTGAGGGAAGCGCGAAAGATCGAACCGGGCGCGCAGCCGATGTTCGTGCCGGATCTTGAGAGCAAGCTCAGCAAGTAAAGGTTTCCCGGCGCGGATTTTTCAAAGAGCTTGAGTGAGAATGCCGGCGGATGGAAATTCCAGTGACCTGACCGGGGTTTTTGTACCAGCTTCCCTCCAGAGTGAATTCTCTCTCACTCCCGCTGATACAAAAAACCCGGTCCGATCATCGATTCAACAAACTTGCGGAAGGATTGGGTCAAGGCTACAATCGCTGCTGGAGTTCCTGATCTTCTTCTGCACGACTTACGACGTTCGGGGGCGAGAAATCTTCGCCGGGCGGGAGTACCGGAGTCGGTGATCATGAAGATTGGCGGCTGGAAAACAGCGTCAATGTTCCGCAGATACGGTATCGTCTCCACTGACGAAGTCGACGCTGCAATGACCGCTTTGGAAGCCAAGAACGGCACTTCAACGGCAGTCAAGGGGTAGGAAATCCGTAAGTAGTTGACAAGCCGAGGTAGCTCAGTTGGTAGAGCAGCCGATTCGTAATCGGCAGGTCCCCGGTTCAAGTCCGGGCCTCGGCTCCAAATTTTGTATCCTGCCTCATTCGACCAAGTCGCCTTTCCGTTTTCTTTGGCCGCCGAGTGTTCCGGAACACCATGCTGGCCGGCGCTGCACGCTTATTACCGCGCTCTCACCACTGCACTCCCGGGTACAGGCTCGGCATGCGGTAGGCGCGATAGGCGTTCAGGCTGTTGACCGTCAACTGCCACACGGTCTCGGGCGGTGAATCGGGAGTCACCTCGTAAACTGCCGTGGCTATCGGTGTGGTAGGAATCGAGCACAAGTCATATTCGACGTTGCCGTTCGCCAGCACCTCCGTATTGCCGCCGTAGAAGGAAAAATTGGGGAGCTTGTCGAGAAAAGTGAGCGTAGCCGTCATCGCGGTTTCGTCTATCGTCAGAACCTGCGGCGCGCTGTAATAAGGACACAGCGGCTCATCCAAACTCGCGCAGGTTTCCCCGGTCGGATACTGGCGGAAATCTCCGTTATCGAAAACCGCCAGGCCGAAGGAGCCCGCCGTCGTTTGCGTTGAAATCGATGGCCCATGTTGCGTCGAAAACCAATCGTTCGGAGCCGAGCCCCCCGCCAGCGTGAAATCACCCTGATATCCCAGGTGCCATAGAACATCGCCCGCGCCCTTTCCGTTGGCGTAGTCAATCTTGATGATCCAGCTCTGGTGGCGCATGGAGAGCAGCAGGTTGCCGTCGGTGGGCGAATACAGCACGGCGTTGGCATGTGTCCAATCGGGAAAGCCGTAGGGTTCGCGGTTCACGTCCAAATGGTCGAAGGTATTCCAGAGCCACACCGGATTGAGGTTCGTGTCCAAATCCACCAGCGCGTCGCCCAATATCGTATTCGTTCCCGGATGTCCGGTGATGTCCGTAAATTGCTGCGTGGAATTGACGATCAATATCCAATGGCCATTGGGCAAAACCGCCACGTCATGATGAATGTCATCCGCCGTGTAGTTGAACCCGGCCGCCGCCAGCCGCGTGTTCAGCGTCGCCAGGGAAATCTCGCGGATGGTATTGCCCGCCAGATCAATCTCGCGCACCACGTCCACTGTTCCGGCAGGTAGCGGCGTCCCGGTCAGCGGCTGCGAGGAAGTCGGCGAAAACGTCACCAGAAAGTGGCCGTTGGGCAAGGGCTTCACCGGTTGCACGATGTCCGTGGACGTTCCGCCCGGCTGATACCACCAGATCACGTTCCCTTGCAGGTCGGTCACGGTTACGGGAGGAATTTTTCCCACGTCCAGCAAATCCAGCATCTCCACGCCCGATTGCGGCGTCAGCCCGTTCGGCGTGGCCACCGTAATCTGCGGAATCTCGGCGGTGGGCAGCCCTCCCGTGGTGAACGTGTGATCCGCATCCAACAGCGTCGAGCCGTCGGGCATCTGCAACGCCGCGCGCATGTGATACATGGTATTCGCTTTCATTCCGGCCACATACATGCCTAGCGATGCACCGCTCCCGGCGGACATCTGCGTCCAAGTCGTCAGCCCGTACGTCGTGTCGGTGCCGAACTGGATGGAGACATTCGCCACAACGGGCGGCGCGATGCTGTACTGCGCCACCTGTGGATTTGCCGTCGCGGTAACCTGGCCGGGCGCCACCACCGTTGCCGTGGCGGACGCCGAAACTGCAGAGCGCGAAGTGCTGGTCGCGGTAACCATCACCGGCGCCGACGGTTGCGTCGTGGGCGCCGTGTAGTTTCCGTTGTCGTCAATCGTTCCCACCGACATATCACCGCCCGCCGTGCCATTCACCGACCAGGCTATGTTTTTCGGGTTCGTGCTGATGTTCGTGCTGAACTGCACGTTCTGACCGGTGAGCAAATCCGCGGAAGCGGGAGTCACCATGGCGTTCTCCGCCGTCACCCCCGACGATCCCGAACAGCCTGCAAGGCATGCCGAAATCACAACGATGAATGCTATCGCCAGCTTCTGCATACACATTACCCGGCCCCCTGGGAATTGAGATGGCGCTACAACCAACCTGTGCCCTGAAAACCTACCCCAAATCCCCCAGTTCCGTTTCGGGAATTTTGAAAAAAGTCTTCTTTCGGCGGCTGCCCCTCAGAGCCGGTTTGCCGCTTCTTCGCACCAGAGTCCTTCCCATCCAGCCCAAGCCTAGCCTGCCAGCCGCGCAATTTTAGTCTGTAACCTTTGCGACCGGCAGGAATCATAGCGTGCGGCCCGATGTAGCTCTGACACATAAACGATTCCAAAATCAGGAGGTAATTCGGGAAAATGACAAAGTCACGGAAAGCATTGATTGCTGGCGCAGCGCTTGCGGGTTTGCTGGCCGGCACCACCACCACCATTCAGGCGTCGAATCTTCTGTCCGGCATGAACGCA
>JBAQJS010000120.1:0-1529 GCA_049300435.1 Candidatus Acidiferrales bacterium
CACTCCGCCCGATAACACTCCGCACATGGGCTGCGCTGCGTTAAAGCGTTTCGGGTTTCTCTGTATCAAACCCGCCGTAATGATGCCGCCCAGAGAATGTCCCCACGCAATCGTCGCGACGGGATGGCCGAAGAAGGAATCGAACAGGTCGAGCACCGCGATTTGATCGCTGAGCGCTTCATGGATCGCCCAGCCCGTAGTCGCATAAGAGGAACCGGCCAGAGCGAATCCATTCGCCAGCATAAAAGCGCGCGTCGCCGGATCGCCCACGTCGGTGGCGGGATTCGGGCTCCCCGGCGTCACGTAGCCGTGACTATAGAGAAACAGCGTTCCATTCCAATCGGACGGAACTTCCATCAAGTAAGTCGCGCCGTCGCTCAGTGTGCCGGTTTTCGTCGTCAGGCTCGCTTGCGCGCGCGATGATGGCGCGGCGGAAAAAATCAGGGCCGTAGTGACCGCGATGAAAAGTCCCCAATGTTTGAATTTTGGCCGCATGTCCGTTCCTCCTTTCGTCGCAAATTCCGTGAGGCCGTTTTTAGAACGCGGCGATGGATCCGGCGAATGTCGCGATCCGCGCGAGCGGTCCCCGAATTTCGAACCGCTGCCGCTCACCGCCTTCCGGATTAGAAATTCAGCCGCAGGCCAAGCTGTATCTCGCGCTTGGGCAACGCCGAAGTGAACCCGAGCGGTGTACTGGGCGAAACCGCCGCGCTTCCATGCACGTTGAAGGTGGTAAAGCCCGGCGCGAAGCCGAAGAGCGGGCTGACCTCGTTATTCACGCTGGCATAATTCGTGCGGTTGGCGATGTTGAATCCTTCGGCCGTCAGTTGCAGGCTGGTTGTTTCGCCGATTTTGTGCTGCCAGCTCAAGCGCATGTCGAAGTCAACGTAGTTCGGACCGAGGCCGGTGTCGCGCGGCGCGCCGATCGGCCGTTCGTTGGTGATGTGATTGTTTCCATTCACCGCTCCGCCCGCCAGCAAATTGAACGGATGGCCGCTGTGGTACTGGAAAATCGGCGAGAGCTGGAAGCCGGACAAGAACGCGTTCTTCCACGGACTATTGATCACCCCGGCGAGCACCACTTTGTTGCGTTCATCGAATTCGGAGAGCGCGCGATCCAGGCCCAGGTCCGTGGGATCTTGCGGGCCAAAGTCGGAGTTGAAATCGGTTCCGGTGTCGAAGGCCTTGCTGTAGGTGTAATTTCCGAAAAATGTGAAGTTGTCGCTGAAGCGTTTATGAACTTCGAGAATACCGCCCTCGTACAGTCCCGAAGAGGCGGAGGTGTACTGGTTGTTTTGAACGATCAGCGGATTCACAAAGCAGGCACACGGGTTCGGCGCACAGGGCAGACCCTCCGTTCCGAAGAGCGGGTCGGTTTGCGGGACAAGGTTCCAGTTCCGGTAGGAAACTGACTTCCCATTCGCCAGGGTCACAGTGCTCATCGGCGTTGTAGGCAAGAGATTGGTATCAATCGCTACCGGCAGCCTGAGCGTGTGGGAATAAATAAAGCTCACGGAAACCGAGAAGCC
>JBAQJS010000121.1:0-24398 GCA_049300435.1 Candidatus Acidiferrales bacterium
AAATAGACCACGAAGGAGTACTGAATGGCTCAGGGCACGACGATAAAGCACAAGAAGAAAACGAAATCGGTGCTGAAGAATATCCGGCAGTCGGCGCAGCGCGCGGCGGTGAACCGCATGAACCGCACGCGAGTGCGCACGTCCATCCGGCGGATGCGCGCGGCGCTGACGGCGGGGGATGCGGCGGCGGCGGAAAAGCTGGCGCCGGCCACGTTTTCGGATCTGGACAAGGCGATTCGCAAGAGGACTTTGACCGAGAACACGGCGAACCGGTACAAGTCGCGGCTGACCTTGGCGTTGAATGCGCTGAAGGCGAAGAAGCCGGCGTAGGCGCGAGGCGCCGCGGTTTCGCGCAGACGCAGGCGGATGATTGCGGCAGCTGGCGAAGGGCACGGCGTTTTAGGGTTTTGATTTAGATTGTTGACGGGTTTGGCGAGGCGCTTCGAGTGATCGGGGCGCCTTTTTTATTGGGCGGCGGAGCAGTTTTCGGCGGATTGTTTAGTCGAGGTTGGGTTGAGGTGCCCGTTGCGTCCCGTGGGGACGCAACGGCCGCTATAGAATCAAAACCTGAGGTTGGGAGAGTTTTTCAGCGGATTGCAGAGGCGCTTGCTGCAGGGGCGGGCGATCAGGCGGCGGTGACGGCAGAGGACGCGGGCGTCGTTAGGCGCGCGATGAGAAATTCCAGGAGCGCGCGGGGGTCGGGATTCGACGACTTGAGATTGCTGTCCGCTTCTGCGAGGGCGATGAGGCCGGCAATCAAATCGCGCTTGGGGATGCGATGCGCATTGCGCACGGCGGCTTCGGCAGCGTCTGGACGCATGCCCAGCGTGCGGGCGGCCTGAAACCCGTTGGTGGCGGCGGGCAGGTCGCGGGCTTCGATGAGCTTGCGGTACATCCAGGCGAGCACGCCGACGAGGGCGATGGGCTCTTCGCCTTCGCGCAAAAGATTATCGAGGAATTCCAGGGCGGCGTCGCGGCGGCGGGTGGCGAGCATGTCCGCCAGTTGCCAGACGGTATTTTTGCGCGCGGCGACCACGAGAGCTTCGACGTCGGCGGCGGTGATGGGGCCGCGGCCCTGCGTGTAGGACGCGAGCTTCTGAATTTCCAGCTGGATGCGCGCGGGCTCGCTATTCAGAATATCCGCGAGCAAGGCGGCGGCGGGACGGGCGATTTCTGCGCCGAGGTCCGCGGCCATTTGCGCGGCGAGCGAGGCGGCGGATTCGGTGCCGAGCGAGAGTTCAACGAGCAGCGCTTTTTCGGCGAGGATTTTGTAGAGGCGCTGGCGGTGATCGAGCTTGGGCACTTCGAAGACCAGCACGGTGAAGGGCGCGGGCGATTGCAGATAGTCCGCGAAGGCTTTCAGGGTGTCCTTGCGCGGATCGTCGCCGTCATCGCTGTCTTCTTCGGCGGCGGCGTCGCCATCCTTCGCGCGGCCTTGAATGGATTCGGCGCCGTCTATGAGCACGACCTGGCAGGGCGCGAGCATCGGCATGGTCTCGGCGCGCCGGAACATTTCGCTCCAATCGGCGCCGCGCACGCTGATGCGGCCGAGGGCCCAGTCGCGCATCGGCTCCGGGACGTAGGAATCAATGATTTTGTCGCGGCAGAGTTCGCGGAGATAGGGGTCGGAGCCTTCGAGCACGATGGCGGGAACGGGCTTACCTTTCGCCAGGCGCTCGAGCAGCTTTTCGGGCGAAAGGCTGGGCATCAGAAAGTCTCCAGGACGTTCGAGACGAGCTGCGCGGCGAAATCGCGGGACATGCGTTCGAGCGCGGGGTCCTGCTCCTCGAAGAAGCTCTGCACGTCGGAAGAAATCTGGTACTCGTCGCGAAAAACCATGTCGTTGTTGGTGTACACGGTTTTTTCGTCCTTGGTGTCCACGAGCTGGACTTTGGTGTGCACGGTGACGAGCATGGTGGTGACCTGGCCGGTGGTGGCGTTGAAGAGCACCGGATTGGTTTCGATGGAGACGACTTCACCGTGCAGAACGGCGTCGGCGTTCGCGGGGTCCTGCACGATGCGATATTTGGTGCGCTGCACGAACTGGCGAATGACGGCCTCGGTGAAGCGCTGCTCGATGCGGTAGCGAGTGGTGTCATTTTTGAACGCGGGGACGGCGATGGTTTTCCATTCGGACGGCAGGTTGCCCGCGCGTCCAGCGACGTGGTAACCGCAGCCCGCGATGCCGCAGGCGAGGGAGAGCACCAGTGCGAGGGCGAGCGCAGCGGCGGAATGCGGCGCGCGAAGGGCTTCCCTACTGTACGGGCGGTTGCGCAACCAATTCCTCCGCGATGCGCACGGCGTTCACGACTGCCAGGCGCAGATTATCCGCGACGCCCCAAATCCACAGGCCTGCCGGGACATTCGGGTCCGGCTCGATGCGCGCGAGATGAATTTCGCTTTCGCCCGCGACACTGACGTTGGTGGGCGCGGGGTCATCCGGCGCGGCGAGCTTTACACCTAGATTGCCGAAGGCCGCGGCGAGTTGCTCGGGCGGCAGGGGCGCCGCAAATTCGGCGTACGCGGCGAAAGCATATCCGTAAAAGACCGGGGCCTGGATCAATTGAATGGCAGGAGCCGGAGCGCGTCCGGCGAGGTATTCGGCGACGTCTTTGGCAATCGAGGCGCGCACTTCGGCGAGAGTTGGCTTGCTTTCCTGGCCGTAGCTGGCGAGAAGGTTGAAGGCCACTTGCGCGTCGAACACGGGCTGCACGATGGGGCGGAAGGAAAGGAGGTTGGTGGTCTGGGCTTCGAGTTCGTCCACACCGGCTTGATCGCGTTCGGAAACCGGAGGAAAGAGTAAAAGCACGGTGCGCAGCGGCGAAAGCTTGGAGAGGGCCGCGGCCAGCGAGCAAGCAACGATCACGCCCGAACCCGGCGAAGAATAGGCCACGGCTTTTGCGGCGGCCGGCGATTTGCTCGCGTCACGGCCTGCATTGGCACCGGGGCGCGGCAAGAGGAGCGTCGCGAGCGAAGGAATCCAGGAAGTGGATTCGCCGCTAGCGGCCAGCGCGCCGGTGAGATCAATCACCGCGGCGCCGGAACGACGGGCGGCCTGCCAATTGCGCACGGCGTCCTGTTGCGAGCCGGTGAAGAAAATGAAGCGCGCACCTTCGAAACTGTCTTCTTCCAGCGCACGAATAAAAGTGGGCTCACCGCCGGCTTCGGTGAGCGTGCCGGCAAGCGCAGGCTCATCCAGGAGCACGATTTCGCCAGCGGGAAAATTGCGCTCCTCGAGGAGCAGCTTCAGTTCCTTGCCGCGCAAGGAAGAGGCCCCGACGATGGCGACACGATTGGAACGAGCGGGCCCGGAGGGCATGGTCTAGGCGGGCCGCGACGCGAGCCGGTGGCGCACGGTGCGCACCAGTTGCATCACCGGACCGTGGAGAGTGTACGCGGCGGTGAGCAGCAGCAAGGTGAGGTGCGAGAAATAAACCACCGCGCCGACCAACAGGGCCAGCAAGATCACCGCGAGCGAAGGTTGGCGGCGCGTGAGCGGAATATCCTTGAAGCTGAAGAAGCGCAGGGTGCTGGACATCAGCACGCCGAGGAGCACCAGCAAGGCCAGCCAGAAGACGGATGCGCGATAATCCTCGATGGGTTTGCCGTGGAAGAAGTGAACCGTCGCGGCGATCATGCCTGCGGCCGCCGGCGTAGGCATCCCGGCAAAAAAACGGTTACCGCCCGGCGCCATGCCTTGAATATTGAATCGCGCCAGGCGCCAGGCGCAGCAAGCCACAAAAAAGAAACCGATGAGCCAGCCCAGCTGGGTCAGATGCAGGGCCTCGGGAGAGTTCGCCGCCGCAAGGGCGCGAATCCCCCAGGCATAGGCGAGAAAAGCCGGGGCGATGCCGAAGCTGACGACGTCGGCGAGCGAATCGAATTCCCTGCCGAAGGCGCTTTCGGTCTTCATGGCGCGGGCGATGCGGCCGTCCATGGCGTCGAAGAGGTACGCGACGCCCACGGCGCAGGCGGCGTTATCGAAGTCCGTAAATTTTCCGTCGAGAGTGGCGAGGATGGCGTAATAACCGCACAGCATATTGGCGACGGTGCAGGCGCTGGGAAGAATATAGACGCCGCGGCGCAGGCGATGATTGCGGAAGGGACGGCGGGGCTCTTCTTCCTGCCCGATGGGGTCTATGTCGTTGAATTCCATTTCGCTAATACGCTCTCGCCGCCTTTTACGTTCTGCCCGCGCTGAACGATGACTTGCGTATCCAGGGGCAGCCAGACATCCACGCGCGAACCGAATCGAATCAAGCCGACCCGCTCGCCCATGGCCACTTCCTGGCCTTCTTCTTTCCAGCATATCACGCGACGCGCGATTGCTCCGGCGATTTGTTTGAAAATGACACTGCCTCTGGGCGTGTGCAGATAAATAATGTTCTGCTCGTTTTCGCGCGACGCTTCGGAGCGAAAGGCGGCGTAAAAGAGGCCGGGGCGATAGACCACGTCGGCGATGCGGCCGGCGGCGGGCGCGCGCTGCACGTGGACGTTCCAGATGGAAAGAAAGATGCTGACGCGATGGCCCATCTCGGAATCCAGCATCTCGTCCACGATTTCGACGATGCGGCCGTCCGCTGGCGAGACGATGATGCCGGAATCAGCGGGGATGGTGCGCTGCGGATCGCGGAAAAAATAAAAAACGAAGAGGCCTAGAAGAATCAGAATTATGCCGAGGGTTCTCCAGCCGGGAAGCAAGCACAGCGCGCCGACGACGAGCGGCGGAACGGCGAATCGGTACGCGTCTTTTACCATGGGTGTGGGCGAAATCCTTTATTCGCGAGAGTATGCGCCAGGCGCGACAGAGCGCGACGCAATGATTGCGGATCGAACGAACGGCGAATGCACCGGTATTGTACGACAGAAGTGCGGACGCTGCGCGGGCCTTAGCAGTACAACAAGTCAGTGATGGACCATTTCATGGTGATAACGCGCCACAATCATTTCCATCAGGTCCTTGAGGCGCAATTTCATTTTCTTGAGCCCGACCTCGAGCTCCAAGTCTTCCACGTTCCAGTAGGATTGGTGTACGAGTTCTTGCAGCTGGGATTCGCAGCGGGAGTGTTCTTCGAAGAGCCGGCGGTATTCCTGGTTCGATTCCAACAGGGACTGCCGGATATCGTGCGTCGTAATCGGCATCCATTCCCTCCAGGGTTGCGGGAGCGTTCACATAATTGTAACAAGTACCACATTCGGGGTGTCGAAGCCAATAGGCAACCGGGCCGGAGTGGGTTCTGCGGAGGTGGGCGCGAGATAGCGAGCGCACCGTGGCGCGGCACTGATGGCGCGCTGTTGCGCAGCGCTGAAGCGGCCAAGGCAAAGGCGCCCACGTGCCCTTCGAGCCCGCCACGGGCGGGCTCTCAGGGTGAAAGGATGGCCGTTCCAAAGTCAAAGGTTGTCGTCGGCGACGCGAGAGAGAATTGCCCAGATGCGATCAAGCCAGTCGGCGTGCTCGGGCTTCATCAAGACTGAGCGCAGGCAGAGGACAGTGTCTTCGGCTGCGCCCGCCAGGTTATGTTGCGGCGCAAAAAACCGCACAGGCACGCGGATCAGCGCGAGATGCAGATTTTCCTTTGCTGCGGCGTCGAAGACACGCTGCGACAGCGCCGAACCTTGCGCGGCGGATGGTGCGCGCGGCGCCCACACGACGATGTCCAGCTCCGGCACGAAGGGCAGAAGCCAGCGCGCGTCTGCTGCCAGGCGCTGCGAAAACTGCAGCGCCGTATCGCGCGAGGCTTCGAGCATGGCGGCGAATTCTCCGCCGCGCACCAGTGGCAGCAGGCGCTGCGTGGCCCACAGCGCGACCGCCGCGGCCCCTGGGCGAGAACATTCCAGGCTGATCTCGCCCAGATGAAGCTCGGACGAAGTGAAATACGTGTACGGCGAATCGTGCTTATAGATCGTTCCGACCTTGGGATCGCGAAACAGCACGCAGCCGCAGCCGTAGGGTTGCAGGCCATGTTTGTGCGGGTCAATGACGATGGAGTCGGCGCGGCCAATCTGATCGAAGGCGGCGCGCGCCTCGGGCGCCAGATTCGCGGCGAGGGTGAAGTAGCCGCCGTAGGCGGAATCCACGTGCACGCGAAATCCGTAGCGGTCGCGCAGGCGCAGGATTCCCGGCAGCGGGTCCACGGAGCCGGTCCCGGTGGTGCCCATGGTGGCGACGACGCAGCCGACGTCGCCGGCTTGCAGCATTTTTTCCAGCGCTGCCGCGTCCATGCGGCCGCGGTCGTCGGACGGCACCGCAGCGAACGGCAGTTGGAGCACGGCGGAAATGCGATTGTGTGTGTAATGCGCCTGGTCCGAGGCGAGAATTTTCTTTCCGGGATGAAGCCGGCCTGCGATCCACAGCGCTTCCAGGTTGGCCATGGTGCCGCCGCCGCAAAGGTGGCCGAGGTGTTCGCGCCAACGAAACATCGCGGCGATTTGCGCCACCGCTTCTATTTCCATCGTGGAACTGGCGCGGCCGCCGTCGAACGCGTGGTTGTTCGGGTTAATCCAGGTGGCCAGGGCGTAGGCGGCGCGGGCGATGGGAAGCGGCGGCTTGAGCATTTGTCCGGCGTAGAGCGGATGGAAGTAGGGGTAATTGTCCTGGAGGCGCGTGGCGACTTCGTTCATCACGGCGGCGACGCGCGGGTCGGGCGGCGGCGTGATTTTTTCGCTGACGGCCGGCAGCGTGGCAAAGCCGCTATCCAGAATGCGCAGCGAATCTCGCAGAAGCTGCAGGGTGGTTTCTTCCAGATGCATGTGGTCCTCGTCTTTCGCTCGGGCACGATAACAGTACCAGATTGATTGCGGTTTTGAGTCGCGGAGGGCAACGGAAAGCCAGAGGAATTGCCGCACGGGGGCGCAGGATTCGCAGAACACGGCAAATGATGACGCAAATCCAGGCAACGGCAGGCCCGGCTCGATGAGGCCGAACCGGCCCCTACATATGCGGGGTTACGCGCCGCCGTATGTTTGCCTGCGGGTGGGCTAATGAATTGGCGCGGTCAGCAGGAGAGCGTCTTCCACCGGGGCCGTGTAGTAACGCGGGCGGCGGCCTACCACTTCAAATTTGTGACGTTCGTAAAAGCTGAGCGCGGCGCGATTCGAGGCGCGGACTTCGAGAATTGCGCGCGTCGCCTCGAAGTTTTTTGCCCATGCCAGAGCTTCCTGCAAGAGCAACGCGCCGTTTCCCAGGTGCCGCGAACGCGGCGTGACTGCGAAGTTCAGGATTTCCAGGTCGGTGAGGACGCGGCGCGCAACCAAGAACCCCGCGACGGTTCCGGTCGAAGTACCGGTCGTGGTGCCGGCCTGAGCTCCGGCAGAGGAGCCGGACCTCAGCGGGCCATCTTCTGCAATCCAGCCGGCCATCTCGCCGCGGGCGACGCGGTCGTAATCCCACGCGGTCCATTGCGCGATTTCCGGGCAGGCAGCTTGGATCGCCAGGACCGCTTGCACATCACGAGCTTCCAGGGGCCGAATGATCAAGAGCGCTAACCGTCTTTCCAGTGCATTTCGGCATCGGTACGCCGCACATAATTCGCGTCGAGCGTGAGCGCATCACTGACGCTACCGCAGAGCGCGCGGGCGTGCCCGATGTGTCCGATGTACGGTGCCAGGACGCTGGAAACCACGTCCAAGCCAGCGGCGTCCGCCGAAAAACCCGTCGCCAAGCGAGACACCGTCTCCACCACGGACTGATCTGGCGTCACGATGGTGATACCGCCGTTATCCTGCGCGAGCGTGGCGAGCTTTTCGGCGAACTCATCGGGCGTCACGACAAATTCTTCGCCAGCGAGCGCCAGTTCCCCGCCCACGCGCCGGTAAGCAGCAAAATAAACCTGGCCGCGCCGCGCGTCCAGCGCAGGGACGAGTATGGGCGTGGCCGCATGCGATTGACTGGCGACCGCTTCCAGGGCGCTGACGCCTACCACAGGCTTCTTGTACGCCTCGGCCCAGCCCTTCGCGGCCGTCAAACCCACGCGCAAACCCGTGAAGGAACCTGGGCCAGCGGAGACGGCAAATAAGTCGAATTGGCCGAGTTGCAGCGTCAAATCGGCCAGCAAAAACTCCAGGTGCCGGAACATGCGCGAGGAATAATTTTCCGCGGCGAGGGTGGAGAGAACGCCGAGGAGCAATTCGTCGCGGAGAACGGCAATGCTACCGGAGGGCGAAGAGGTATCCAGGGAGAGGATCAACACAAGCACAATTATAGGGCAATTTCGGGGCCAATCTTACTGAAAACATTCGCCTTCTCACGCCTGAGACGGCCCTCCAAACTCCCCATTTATCTTGACGTTTATGATGCATGTGCCTAAACTTTCAATATGCTTTTCGGGGAGGTTCCTGCATCCATGTCCTGTGAATTCAAGCTGGGCGAAAAAGTCGTGTATCCGAACCATGGCGTTGGAGTCATCGAACAGATCAGCTACGGCTACGTGAACGGGCGCTCGGAACGGTTTTATATGCTGAAAATCGTCTCGAGCGGTTTGAAAGTGATGGTGCCGCAGACAAACGTGGACTGCGTTGGCCTGCGCCCCATCATTCGCAATACGCAAGCCGGCGCGGTAATTTCCTTCCTGGAAAAAGGCCGCTCGGCTTCCCACCACGACTGGAAACATCGCTTCAAGGAAAATTCCGATCGCATGCGAACGGGCTCGCTGATGGAGGTGGCCGCGGTGCTGAAGGGTCTGGTAGCCCTCAGCCGCACCAAGCCGCTTTCCTTCCGCGAGAAGAAAATGCTGGAACGAGCCAAATTTTTGCTGGTCAGCGAATTGGCCACGGTGCGCAACACGTCGGAATCCGCCGTGGAAGCGAACCTGATCCGCGCGCTGGCCAAAGCGAAGCTGCAGATGCCGGAAGGCGCACCAATCCCCGAGTAAAGCTTCCGTTTCTTTCTGACGGGCACAATCTGCAAAGGTTGTGCCCTTTTTTTGCCCCGCCGACGACGAACTGCACTGTGAAGGCGCCCGCTTGCAGTGCGGAAGTTTGTTTCTGCTTTACCCGCGGCGGCAGGACGCCGCGTTCCCTATCAGATTGCTCCCTCGCCAGCAGGCCAGTTTCGTGTTCTGGAAACCCTGGCGGTGGAACCCCCGCCCGCGGCTGGATGCTGCCTTACAATTTAAGGAGCGAATCCGGCCGGCCCTTGGGGCTTGCCACTCTGCGCAAGCGATTGACCGCGTACCGGATCACACAGCTCTCAGAGGCGAAGCCCATGGCGCTGAAGGCGACGGATATCCCTGCGACAAGCACGCGCGTTGACGCGTCCGGAAGACGGAATCCTGCTACGGGCAGCGGCACTGCGCCGGATGCGCCAGCGCAGCCGACGGCCGGCTCCGCTTCGGGACCCACGCCCAATCCTTCGCTCCATCCTTCGCTCAATCCGGAAGAACAGGAACTCGCGCGCAAACGCGAAGAGCAGACGGCCATTGAGACCGAGCTGGCGGAACGCGAATTGCGCTCGGCCAACCTGCGGGCCGAGCTGGGCGCGTTCGAGCGGCAATATCTGCACCACGTCGGCTCGCGCTATGCGGAACTTGACGAGTTGAAGGCCACCATCGCCGAACGGCTGGCGCAAGAGCAGCCCGCGAACGAGCGCGCGCAAAAGGCCGCGCAAGAAGCGCGTTCGCGCGCCGCGGAAACGCAATCCACGGCCGGCGAAAAGACCGAAGGGCCACCCCGCGCTTTCGAATCCTCGCCGGAAATGAAGCGGCTGTACCGCGAAGTGGCCAAGCGCGTCCATCCGGATCTGACTTCGGACCGCGCCGACCGCGCCAAGCGGCAGCAATTGATGGCCGAAGCGAACGAGGCGTACGAGCGCGGCGACGAAGCCAGGTTGATGAAAATTTTCACCGAATACGAATGGAGCGCCGAAGCCGTGCAAGGCGAGGGGGCGGGCGCGGAGCTGGTCCGGGTGATTCGGCGCATCAGCCAGGCGCGGGGACGGCTTGCGGAAATCGAAGCGGAGCTGCAGGAATTATTGCGTTCGGACCTGTATCAATTGAAAGCGCGCCTGGACGAAGCGCAAAGCCATGGGCGCGACGTGCTCAAGGAAATGGTGCAGAAAGTGGAAGAGCAGATCGTGCAGGCCAAGCGGCGCCTGGAGAATCCGGAAGGGCGCGGGCGCTGACGATGGAAACGCGCGAAGGAACGTTCGAGCATAAATCCGGGCAACAGATCGTGCGCACGGCTTCGCGCGGCCTTGCGGTGCGTTCGGCGGCGCTGGTGGTGCGCGGGCTGCGCGACATGGCCCGCGATTCGAATTGGCTAATCAAGAAAGTTTTTCCCGGCGCGACGTCGCGGCTGGCGGTTTCGTCCGCGGGCGCGGTAAGCCTGATCGCACCTGCTGATCACTCGGGAGCGCAGCGCGTGTTACTGTACGACATCGAGCGAAGCGCGGTGACGCTGGCGCTCGCGGTACCGGGGGAAACGGGTTCGTCGCGCGGAACCGGGACGGCCTCGGCCAACGAGTTTCCCGCTACATTTGGCTGGTCGCCCACGGCGCGACACCTGGTGGCGGCCTGGGGCGCATGGCCTGCGGCGCTGCACATTTTCGATCTGCAGGGAAAAATGCTGCTGGGCACGTTTGGAGATTTCCGGAATTTTCCGGAATGCCTGGCATGGTCGAGCGAGGCCAGGTTCTTTGCCGCGACTTCAGCGGGGGGCAAAGGCGCAACGTTGCGCGTGTGGGCGTCCGGAAACGACGGCGCGCTCTTTACGCCGGCGCCCGCGAGCGAGATGGGCGTGCCGGACGGCTTCGAGCGGCAAACCTACGAAGCGGAATTTGGCGAAGAGGGCGCTTTCGGCGGCTACGGGCGGACGATCTTCAGCCCCGACGAAAAATCGCTCGCCAGTGTGATTGAAATTCGCGGCGACTGGGCAGACGATTCGATCGTGCTCGCCGACGTGCCTACGCTGCGCAAACAAAACGTTTTTCAGGCGCAGGGGCACATCACCGACCTCACCTGGACGCCGGACAGCGCGCAAATCGTCTATTGCGCGGCGGGGCAGGCGTACCGGCTGGATGCGCAGAGCATGGCCTTCGAGCCGTTGCCCTTCGGCGCGGAATTGTGCGTTTGCCATCCGCACCTGCCGTTGTGCATCTGCTACAGCTCCTGGCTGAAAAATTCGGCGAAGGGCCGCCTGTTTCTGGTGGACCTGCGCCGGCAGACAATCTTCGACGAATACGCCGCCGACGGAATCGCGGACATGTGCTGGAGCGCGGACGGAACTAAGGCGTACGCCATGACGCGCGACGGGATGGCCTACATCTACGAGCCGCCGCTGCTTTAGTTTTCGAACCCTGGTGCAGAAATCGGGCCCTGCTATGGTCACACGCTCAATACAGGCATGGAACCGGTCGCTGCATGGGCCGGCGTTGCAAGGAGCGCGAAAATTGGTTCGCCAGAAGCATCCCGACTGGATCTATTTTCTGCCGATTCTGCATTTCTGCGCTTGCCTGATGAGCATGCTGCAATACATCGTGCCGGGACTTCAGTACCTCGAAGTGATGTGGGAATTCGTGGTGCGCGCGGATTTCCCGCTTTCGCTGCTGGCCGATGCACTAGCGGCGAAACACGCCGTCCTCGCGGGAGTGTGGATCGTCGCGGCCGGCACGCTATGGTGGTATCTGCTGAGTCGCGCGGCGGAGAGCGTGTGCAGCAGACTCGCGCGGCGCCGGAACGCCGTTTCCGATTAGTGCTTTGCCCAGGCGCCGAGGGTATTGCAAGCCTGCCTCGCCCCGAAATATCGGCGCACGTCGTGTGGCAACATCCGCATCCACGCCGTCCGAGTTTGTTGACTTACTCTCGGACTAAACTCTAAGATTACGGCTCATGGCGGATCCCTCCTCTCTGATCGGGCAAACCGTTTCCCACTACCGCATCGTCGAAAAACTCGGCGGTGGTGGTATGGGCGTGGTCTATAAGGCGGAAGACACGCGGCTTCGCCGCTTTGTGGCGCTGAAGTTCCTGCCGCAAGAGGTAGCGCGCGACCCGCAGGCGCTGGCGCGATTTGAACGCGAGGCCCAAGCCGCATCGGCGCTGAATCATCCCAACATCTGCACGATTTACGACATCGGCGAGCAGGACGGGCAAGCCTTCATTGCCATGGAGTTTCTGGATGGCTTGACGCTGAAGCATCGAATCAACGGAAAGCCTGTAGAGACGGAAGATCTGCTCGCGCTGGCGATTGAAATTGCGGACGCGCTCGATGCCGCCCACGCCGAAGGAATTATTCATCGTGACATCGAGCCGGCCAACATTTTCGTCACCAAGCGCGGCCGGCCTAAAATTCTCGATTTCGGCCTGGCAAAGGTCACCTTCACGGGGGCGGGCTCGTCGGGAACGCACGCCGTCGCGGAGATGACCGCAGGCGTGGACTCCGAACATTTGACCAGTCCCGGCAGCACCTTGGGAACCGTCTCCTACATGTCTCCGGAACAGGTGCGCGGCAAGGAACTGGACACGCGGACGGATTTGTTCTCGTTCGGTGCCGTTTTATACGAAATGGCGACGGGAACGCTGCCGTTCCGGGGCGAGACCACCGGAGTTATTTTCAAAGCGATACTGGATGGCGCGCCGGCACCGGCGATACGCCTGAATCCCGACGTGCCCCCGGAATTGGAACGCATCATTGAGAAGGCCCTGGAAAAAGACCGTACGCTGCGCTACCAGCACGCCTCCGATGTGCGCACGGATCTGGCGCGGCTGAAACGGGAGCGGGATTCCGGGCGTTCGGTGAGCACGGACAGCTCGGCAAGCGCTGCTGTAGCCGCGGCGAGTTCGTCGGTCGCTTCAACCCCTGCCTCAACCCCCGCGCCCGCTCGGAACAACTCGCGTAATTACTGGATCGGCGGCGCGGTGGCCGTCTTGCTGGCGCTGGTCCTCGGCGCGGTCCTTTATTTTGTGCGCGGAAAACCAGCAGGCGGAAGGATCACGTCCATTGCGGTGCTGCCTTTCGTGAACGCGACCGCCGATCCCAACAACGAATACTTGAGCGATGGATTGACGGAAAGCTTGATTGGGACGCTTTCGCAACTGCCCAATGTGAGAGTGCTGGCGCGCAGCACGGTTTTCCGCTTCAAGGGAAACCAGCAAGACCCGCAGCAGATCGGCAAGTCGCTGGATGTGGGCGCCGTGCTGATCGGACGCGTTACGGAGCACGGCGACACCTTGGGCGTGCAAGCGGACCTGGTGAATACCGCGGATGGCACCGAACTGTGGGGATCGCACTACGAACGTAAACTGGCAGACGTTACCCAAGTGCAGAGCGACATCACGCGGGACGTCTCCAACAAGTTGCAAGTTCATTTGAGCGGCGCGGCCGAGCAAAAGCTGGGCAGCGCTGGGACGACCAATCCGGAAGCGTACCGGCTGTATCTGGAAGGACGGCAACAGTGGTGCGGGCGAACGCCGGAAGGACTGAAAAAGAGCATTGACTTGTTCCAACAGGCGATCGTCGCGGATCCGAATTATGCGCTCGCCTACGCAGGGTTGGCCGACACCTATATTGTGGCGACCAGCTACGGCGTACTCATCCAGCCGAAACAGGCCCGGGAGCTTGCGGATGCGGCATCGCGCAAGGCACTGGAGTTGGACGACTCGCTTTCCGAAGCGCATGTGGCGCGAGGGAATGCGCTGACGTTGTCGTGGAAGTGGAGCGAGGGCGAAGCGGAGTATCGCCGCGCCATCGAGCTGAACCCGAATAACGCCGCGGCACATTACTTTTATGCCTTCAATCTTCTGATGCCGGAAAACCACATAGACCAATCGCTGGAGGAATTCCGCATCGCATTGTCATTGGACCCGCTCTCTTCCATTGTGAAAATGAATTACGGGTTGACGCTGATGATCGCGCGCCGCTACCCCGAAGCGCGGGCGCAATTCGACGAAATATTGGAACGCGACCCAACCTGGGTGCCGGTATATTTCTACGGATCGCAACTGGATGCGACGATGGGCCGCTGGGCCGATGCAGTGAAGGAACTGCGCAAGGCTTCAGTGCCTGCGCTTCCCGGCTCGTTCAGCCCGGACGCGCAAGGCCTCCTGAAGCTGATGCTGGCCGCCGGCAACGACGCCCCGCCGACCAACGTTGCCGTCGTCTACGCGCTCGCAGGGGATCGCAACAAAGCGATGGAGTACCTGCAGAAGGCGTACGCGGAGGAGGACTCCGAGCTGATAGCTTGCATCCGGTTTCCTGCGTTCGACCCGCTCCGTTCGGATCCGCGTTTTGCGGACCTGATGGGAAAACTCGGGTTGCCCCAGTGAGAAACCACCTCGACGCATGTTGATTGCGCAATGGGATGTTACGGAACGGTGCGCAACGGTGCGGAATCGGCCCGCGACGCGTGCGTTACGCGAGTGGCAGATTCGGCTCGGCGTTGAGTGTGGCGTCTTCGTGTTGGCCCGCCACCAGGCGCGGGTAGCCTGCGGCGGCGATCATCGCGGCGTTGTCCGTGGAAAGCGCGCGGCTGGGGAAAAATACTTCGAGGTTGTGGCGCTTGGCTTCGGCTTCGAACGAAGCGCGCAATTCACGGTTGGCGGCGACTCCGCCGGACACCAGGATCGAGCGCACGGAATTTTGTGCAGCGGCGGCGATGGTGCGCGTCACCAGGTCATCCACCACGGCGCGCTGAAAACTAGCAATCAGATCGAGCGTCGCGGGGCTGGCGAGCCGCCGCAGCGCCTCCGCACTGCGTTCGCCGCGCGCCAGAGCTTCCTTGCGCGCATCAATTTCCGGCTGCAGCTCGGGATTCCGGCGCAGGTGATACAGCACGGCCGTCTTGATTCCGCTAAAGCTGAAATCGAAGGGATTGCCCTTCATCTTCGGCTCGCCGAAACGGATCGCGCGCGCATCACCATGCTGCGCGAGTTGATCCAACACCGGCCCGCCCGGATAACCGAGCGCGAGCAAACGCGCGACTTTGTCGTAGGCTTCGCCCGCGGCGTCGTCGCGCGTGCCGCCCAGGCGCGCGTAGGAAAAACGCGCCGCGCCATTCGAACCATGCACGCCGCCATCCACTTTCACCGAATAAATCACCGTGTGCCCGCCGGAAACAATCAGGCACACCGCGGGCAATTCGGGGCGGCGCAAGCCGGCGGCGTGCGCCTCCAAAAAAACGGCATGGACGTGGCCTTCGAGATGATTCACGCCGATCAGCGGCTTTCTCAGCGCCTGCGCCAGAACTTTGCCGTAGGTGATGCCGACCAGCAACGCGCCGACGAGGCCGGGCCCGCGCGTGACCGCGACCGCATCCAAATCCTGCAAGGTGACGCCGCCCTGCTCGAGCGCCTCGCGCACTACGGGCACAATCTGGCGCAGATGTTCGCGCGAGGCCAGCTCCGGCACCACGCCGCCATATTTTCGATGAATCGCGATCTGCGAGGCGACGACGCTCGAGAGAATTTTCTCGCCGCCGGAGACCACGGCTGCCGCGGTCTCGTCGCAGGAAGATTCAATGCCCAGAACGATTTTTCCCTGCGTGGTCAACGGAAAAGCCCCTGGAATTTCGCAAACAATGTCGCGTCCACTCTCACGCCGTTCGCGCGGGTAACGATTATGGTAGCATAGGCGCCCGGGCAGCGTTCCCCATGGCGAGCGCTGGCGACAAACCGCCGTGCTGGTAAATGCCGTGGCGCTTACGAACACCTGCGCTCGCGCTTCCGCGGCAAGCCGCTCCCCGAGAGTAAAATAAATTCGATCGGCGGCGCGTCGCAATCGCCGTCCACCAGAATCCACGACGAGGACTATGAGCCTGGAACGAAAGCGTGTGCGCAAAGCGGTGCTGCCGGTGGCGGGATTGGGTACGCGTTTCCTGCCCGCAACGAAAGCGATGCCCAAGGAAATGCTCCCGGTGGTGGATAAGCCCTTGATCCAATATGCCGTGGAGGAATGCATCGCTTCCGGGATCGAAAGTATTATTTTCGTGACGGGGCGGCGCAAGAGCGCGATCGAGGACCATTTCGATTTCGCGCCCGAACTCGAGCATTTCCTCGAGGAGCACGGCAAAGCCGAACAAGCGCAGATGGTGCGCGAAATCAGCGGTGGGATTCATTTCAGTTACACGCGCCAGAACGAACAGCTCGGCCTGGGCCACGCGGTGCTGACGGCGCGCGAACTGGTCGGCGACGAGCCATTTGCGGTGCTGCTGGGCGACGTGATCATGGACGGGCCCGTGCCCTCTACGCGGGCGCTGATTGAAATCTACGAAGCCACGGGACAAGGCGCCATCACCGTACAGGAAGTTCCGCGTGAGGAATTGCAATTCTACGGCGTGATCGCCGCCAGCCCCGGCCAGACCCGCTGGGGCGACAGCGTCCTGAAGTTGAACGATTTGATCGAAAAGCCGAAACCGGAGCAGGCTCCTTCGAACTTGGGCGTTTCGGGCCGGTACGTGCTGCCGCCCAGAATTTTCGATTACCTGGAAGAAACCAAGCCCGGCGCGGTGGGCGAAATCCAGCTGACCGACGGCTTGCGCGCCCTGGCCGCGAACGAAGGCCTGTGGGCGCACGTGCACCAGGGCAAGACCTATGACGCCGGAAACAAACTGGGGTTCCTGAAAGCGACGGTGGAATTGGCGCTGAAGAATCCGCAGTTCGGCGGGAAGTTCCGCAAATACCTGAAGACGCTGGAACTCTAGCGTTTTACTTCTTTTTTCTGGAAGAAGCCTTCTCGCCGGACGATTTCGAGTCGCCGGATTTCGCGGCGTTGGATTTGGCGTCCGCAGACTTCGTTTCGCTGGTTTTGGAATCGGAGGATTTCGCGTCCTGCGATTTGGAATCCGCCGATGAATCGCCCGACTTCGCGGAGTTTCCGTCGCCCGAGCTTTCCACCGAAGTCGCTCCGGAATTCTTGCCCTTGTAGTCGGTCACGTACCAGCCCGAGCCCTTGAACTGAATTCCCGCGGCGGAAATCTGGCGCTGGGCTTTTCCGCCGCACTTGGGGCACTTCTGCGTCGTACGCGCGGAATAACCTTCGATTTTCTCGAATTTATGCGCGCACTTGTCGCACTTGTATTCGTATAACGGCAAAGCGCATCCCCTCCCTGCATGAAGTGTAAAGAAAATAGTAACACGCTTGCGCCCGCGAACGCAGCCGCATCGGCGTTTGCAGCGGCCGCCGCGTGCCGTTTTTCGCCGCGCAGCAAGCAGCTTTGCGCCCTCGAGAAGCGGGCCGCGCGCGATGTGATAGACTTCCCTCGTCGCCCCCGTTCCCGAATATCCCATGACCACAGCCAAAACCAACAGGCCGGCTGCCGGTTGCCTCTACGTCGTTGCGACGCCCATCGGCAATCTTGAGGATATTTCCCTGCGCGCGCTGCGCGTGCTGAAGGAATGCGACGCGATTGCCTGCGAGGACACGCGCCAGACCCTGAAGCTGCTCTCGCATTTCGAGATTCAGAAGCGGCTGGTGAGCTACCACGAGCACAACGAAATCACCCGCGCGGCGGAGATCATAATCGAGCTCGAACAGGGCGCGCAAATCGCGCTGGTCACCGACGCCGGTACGCCGGGAATTTCCGATCCCGGCGCACGGCTGGTCAGCCTGTGCCTGCGCCACGGAATTCAGCTGGTGCCGCTTCCGGGCGCGTGCGCATTTGTCGTGGCACTTGCGGCCTCCGGAATGCCCATCGAGGAATTCACCTTCATCGGATTTTTGCCGTCGCGGCCCACCGAGCGCCGCAAACGTCTGCGCGCGCTGGCGGCGGAGCCGCGCACTCTCGCGCTGTACGAAGCGCCGCATCGCCTGCTGGATATGCTCGAGGACGCGCTGGAGCTTCTGGGTAATCGCCCGGCAGTGGTGGCGCGCGAGCTGACCAAGATGTACGAAGAGTTCGTCCGCGGCCACCTGGAAGATTTGCTGGCCGCGGTGCGCCAGAAACCGCCGCGTGGTGAGATTACCCTGCTGATCGGCCCCGCGGACGGCGAGACGCAGCACGCCGCCGCGGAGGATGCGCGGGCGAAAATCCCCCTCGCGCGGCGCGTAGCGGAAATCATGCAGGAACGCGGCGTGGACAATAAGTCCGCGCTAAAACAAGTGGCGCGCGAACGAGGATTGACGCGCCGCGAAGCCTATAAGCAGCTCTTGATCACGCGCGACGAGTAGCGTTTGCGGCGGCAACCCGCCTCATCCGCAGTTTCAATCCGCCGGAGCCGAAACGTTCGCAAAGAAGGCGTCCACTTTATCGAGGATTTCCGTCGCGGTGTGCGCATGATGCACCGCATAGCGCAGCTCCGCTCCGTTGCGCACCCCATGCGTGAAGAGGCTGGCGAACTGCTTCATCTTGCCGATGGCATCGGGCATTTCGGCGGCGATCAGGCTGCGGAAATATCCGGAGAGTAGTTGGTAGCGATCCACGTCCGTGGGCTCGTCGTAGCGCCCGGTGGCGAGGTAATCCGCGATCTGGCGAAAAATCCAGGGATTGGAGGAAGCCGTGCGCCCGATCATCACCGCGTCGCAACCGGTCTCCGCGACCATGCGCACGGCATCCTGCGGCGTGCGAATGTCGCCGTTGCCGATCACCGGGATGCGCACCGCCTGCTTTACCGCGCGAATCACGCTCCAGTCGGCAGATCCAGCGTAGCCCTGCATGCGTGTACGCGGGTGCACCGCGATGGCTTCGATGCCCACCTGCTCGGCCATGCGCGCCACGTCCACCGCGACGATGTTGTTTTCGTCCCAGCCCGAACGGATTTTGATGGTCAGCGGAATCGCCACGGCCGCGCGCACTGCGCGCAACAGTTTTTCCAGGTGCACCAAGTCGCGCAGCAGGCCCGAGCCGCCGCACTTCACCACTTTTTTCACCGGGCAGCCCAGATTGATGTCCACCTGATCGAAGCCGAGGTCTTCGGTGAGCGCCGCCGCGGAGGCCATCACTTGCGGATCGGAGCCGAAAATCTGCGCGGCGATGGGATGCTCGTCCTCGGCGAAGTATAAATAATGCAGGGTGCGCGCGGAATTGCGCGTCAGGCCCTCGGCGCTGGTGAATTCGGTCATGATCAGGCCGCAGGCGCCGAGCGAGCGGATCACGCGGCGAAAAACGGTGTCGGTGACGCCGGCCATCGGCGCGAGGATCGTCGCCGGGCGGATCACGTTCTTGCGAATTGTCAGTTGCGCGGGAACCATGTTTTCAGCCAATCGTTTTCGGCTACGCGCTGCAGATCAGGCGTTACGCACGCGAATCGTCGCTACGCTTCGCCGCCACCAGCTCCGCCGCGCCCTCGTCGTTCACAGCCGCAGCCGACGCGGGGCCGGAAGCTACCGCCGCGGAAGCTGCCAGCACGCGCGGGGCCGACAGCGACGCGAGCTGCGCGATCAGCGCTTCCTTCGAGCCGCCGAAAAAGTTCTCGACCACCTGCCCCAGCGCATGGGTGCGCGCCTCGTCCGCGCTCAGATTCGGGAAATAAACGTAGGCGCGGCCAACCTTACGGCGCTCGACCACGCCTTTGCGCGCCAGGCGGTCCATGATGGTCATGATGGTGGTGTAGGCCCGCGGGCGGCGCTCCGCCAGGCGATCGCGGATTTCGCGGACGGTGCCCTGCCCCATCGGCCACAGCGTGTTCATGCAATGCAGCTCGAGCGGCGCCAGATCCAGCAGCGACCTGCGCGGCGAGGAATTTCGTGCGTTCACGTCATTCATGGGCGCTCGCACTCATGTTGACCGAGCGCCTGGATTGCGCGCCGCGCCAGGCTTGCCTGGCTGGGAAATGTTCTTCGCGGAAGCGTCTCCGGAAGCGGCTTCGCCGGCGGCCTCGGTCGCCAGGAATTTTTCGGTGCGCAGCAGCGCGCGGCGCAGCGCCGGATTGCGCTCCGTCCACTCGTCGTTGCCGGACGCGCCTTCCAGCGTGGTGCGCATCGCCGCCATTTTCGAATCCACGTCGTCCAGAAAATGCAACACGATGGCTTCGCGCGTTTGCGGCAAGGAAGGCGAGCCGAATTCGTACGAGCCGTGATGGCTGAGGATCAAATGCTCAACGAGCACCGCCAGCGGCTCCGGAAAACCGGCGATGGCCTTGATCTTCTCGCGCACCAGCAGCGTGCCGATGGTGATGTGCCCCAGCAGCCGGCCGGCGGTGGTGTAGTCCGTGCCGCGCTCGTAGCTGAGTTCTTCAATCTTGCCGATGTCGTGCAGCACGATGCCGGCCAGCAACAGGTCGGCGTCCAGTTCGGGGTAGTGCGCGGCCACGGCGCGCCCCAATCCGATCAGGCTTACGGTGTGCTCCAGCAAGCCGCCGACGAACGCGTGATGCATGTTCATCGCCGCGGGCGCGCGCTTCAGGCGCGGCGCGATGGCCGGATCGAGGATCACGCTTTCCAGCAGGCGCTTGATCCAGGGGTTGCGGACGGCGGCAGCCGCCGCGCTCAGTTCCGCATACAGCTTTTCCACGTCCTGCTTGGTGTGCGCCAGAAAATCGGCGAGATCGTAATCGCGCTCCGCCGCCGGAACAATCTGCTCCAGCGTCATTTCCTTCTGGCCGTTGTAAAGCTTTACCCGGCCGCGAATCTGCACCACATCATCCGCTTCGAAGGTTTTCGCGAGCGTCTCGAAATTGTCCCACATCTTCGCGGCGATCGAGCCGGTGCGGTCGCGCAAGGCCAGCTCCAGCCAGGATTTTCCGCTGCGCTGCGAGGTACGGATGCCCTTCTCCCCGACGAGAAACAGAGAGGTGACGGCTTGGCCGTCCTGCAGATCGGAAACGTAGTGCGATTTCATTAGCCGTTGACTTTTGGTAGCGGCAGCTTTTTCTTGTCTTTCTTCTTCTGCACCGTGTCGGGCGTGGGCTGCACTTCCTGAATGACGCTGGCGCCCGGCACCGCAGCGCTGTCGCTGTAACCGGGTTTCACCATCACGTAGCTTTCTTCGCGCAATTGCGCCAGGTAATCGCGCATCTGCGGCTGCATTTTCTGCAGGTACAGCCGGTTCATGATTTCGTTTTCCACTTTGTCCATCGGCTGCAAGCCGGCCTGATAATGACTCTCCACCTTGAGGATCTCAAAGCCGGTCTTGGTCTGGATCACGTCGGTGATCTGGTCCTTATCCATCTTGAAAACCACCGCCTCCAACTGCGGCGCCAATTCGCCCCGCTTGAACGTCCCCAGTTCTCCGCCATCCTTCGCCGTGCTGCCTTCGGAATAGCGCTTGGCGATTTCATCGAAGGCGTCGCCCTTCAGCACGCGGTTGTGCAAATCCTCGGCGCGCCTCTGCACCGCTGCGATTTCCTCCGGGCTCTTGCCGTCGGTGCTCAGGAAGATTTCCGCGAGCATCACCTGCTCGGGCCGGGTGAATTCCTGCGGGTGCGCGTCGTAATACTGCTTCACTTCGTCGCCGGGGATATTGATGTGCGAGCCCACTTCCCGCCGCACCACTTCCTGCGTCAACAGCCCGTTGCGAATCTGCGTCTTATAATCTTCCCAGGCCATCCCCGAAGCCTCGACGGCCTTTTCCAGATCCTCCATGCTGCTCAGCCCGTTCTGCTTGCGCACGTCGTCCAGCCGTTTGATCACGTCCGATTCGACGCTGATGCCCATGTCCTTGGCGCGCTGCACCATCAGAGACTGGTCAATCAAGCCGCGCAGCAAATCCTTCTGTTGGTCCTTGAACTCCTGGTTCAGCTTGTCCTGCGTGCAGCCGGCGCAATCGTGCGTGACCTCCTCGCGCAGCTGGTCCTCGGCCTTCTGATAGTCGGACATGGTGATGATGTCGTTATTCACCCGCGCGATGATCTCTTCGACGACCGTGGCCTTGGTCTGCGCGCGGGCGCCGGCAGGTGCGAGCAGCGCCAGCACCGCCAAAACTGCGGCGGCCGGAAAAACGGATGCGAAGCTGTATTCTTTCATGGGGTCACTCGCCTCAAATCTTATCCCTACGATTGTAGTTGTAGCAATACGTTTCTGGTCGCGCCCATCGGGCCGCCCTGAATGCTCTTCCAATCCAGCCACAGCACCCCCGAAGGATCCAGCCGCATCCCGCGACGCTTGCGCAGCAGCTTCACCAGCAATTCGGGACCCAGCGGTGTATCGTCGTAGAACTTGATGGCCACCTGGTCGCCCCTGCGGTCCACGGTGGCCACCAGCAGCTTCTCCGCCAACGCCTTCAGCACGGCATAATCCAGCAGGTTCTCCACCGACGGCGGCGGCGGCCCGAACCGGTCTTCCAGTTCCTGCCGGACTTCGCCGCGCTCCGCGTCGCTGGTGACGCTGGCGATGCGCTTGTAAATCCGCAGCCGCAGGTTCTCGCTATCAATGTACTCAGGTGGGATGCGGATTTCCTGCCCCAGGTTGAGAGTGGCCCGTCGCTCGGGGGTCACCGATTCGCCCTTGCGCTCGGCCACGGCCCGCTCCATCATCTGGCAGTACATGTCGAAACCCACGGCCTCGATGTGGCCGTGCTGTTCGCGCCCCAGCAAATTCCCCGCCCCGCGCAATTCCAGGTCGAGCGCGGCGATGCGGAAACCCGCGCCCAGATCGCTGAATTCCTTCAGCGCGGCCAGGCGCTGGCGCGCGAGGGTCGTCAAAGTGGAGTCCGGAGGCACCAGCAGGTAGGCGTAGGCGCGCTGATTCGAGCGCCCCACCCGGCCGCGCAATTGATACAGCTCGGAAAGTCCCATGCGGTCGGCGCGATTGATCACGATGGTGTTGGCGCGCGGGATGTCCAGACCGTTCTCGATGATGGTGGTGGACACCAGCACGTCGGCCTCATCGCGAATGAATTGCAGCATCACTTTCTCGAGTTCGGCCTCGCGCATCTGGCCGTGCCCCACCACCACGCGCGCCTTCGGCACCAGCCGCTGGATCATGGCCGCGAGCGAAATGATGGACTCGACGCGATTGTGCACGAAGAAGACCTGCCCGTCGCGCGCGAGCTCCTCTTCGATCACCCGCTGCACCAGCGTCTCGCTGAAGGGCGCGACGGTGGTCTGAATCGCCAGGCGGTCCTTCGGCGGCGTTTCGATCACGCTCATGTCCCGCAGGCCCACCAGCGACATGTGCAGCGTGCGCGGAATAGGCGTCGCGGACATGGTCAGCACGTCCACATTCTTGCGCATCTCCTTCAGGCGTTCCTTGTGCGCCACGCCGAAGCGCTGCTCTTCATCCACCACCAGCAACCCCAGGTCCTGAAACTTTACGTCCTTCGACAGCACGCGGTGCGTGCCGATCAGGATGTCCACCTTGCCCGCTTCCACTTCTTCCAGCACTTTCTTCTGTTCCTTTTCCGTGCGGAACCGGCTGATCATTTCCACGCGCACCGGAAACGCCGCGAAGCGCTGCTTGAACGTCTGATAATGCTGGAAGGCCAGCACCGTCGTCGGCGCCAGCACCGCTACCTGCTTTGAATCCGCGATGGCCTTGAACGCCGCGCGCATGGCCACTTCCGTCTTCCCGTAGCCGACGTCGCCGCACAGCAGCCGGTCCATCGGCAGATTCGATTCCATGTCGTGCTTCACTTCTTCGATGGCGCGCTGCTGGTCCGGCGTCTCCTCGAATTCGAACGCATCGTCGAATTCCCGCGTCCAGTTGGTGTCCGCCGGAAACGCATGCCCCACCGCCAGCTTGCGCTCGGCATACAGCTCCAGAAGATGCTCCGCCATGTCGCTGACGGATTTTTTCACGCGCGTCTTGCGCGCTTCCCACATCGTCGTGCCCAGCCGGTCCAGTTGCGGCTCGACGCCGCCCAGCGACGTGTATTTCTGGATCAGGTCCAGCCGCGCCAGCGGCACGTAGATCTTCGCGTCTCCCGCATAGCGCAGCAGCATGAATTCGCCGTTTGCGCCCTCCATTGCCACCTGGCGCAGCCCTTCAAACTGGCCGATGCCGTGGTCCACGTGCACCACGTAGTCGCCGGGCTTCAGATCGCTGAAGTCGCTGAAGAAGCTCGCGGTCTTGGACCGCGCGCGCGAGCGTTGCGATGGCGGTGGCAGCGTCTCGAACAGATCGGCGTTGCCATACAGCACCACCTTCGCTTCCGTGAAGATCGCGCCTTCCGAAAGCGGCGCCTTCGTGAGCAGAATCGCCGAACCCGGCGCGTTGCTGCCCTCTTCCGCCAGGCGCGTCACCGTGGCGTTTTCCTCGAGCTCGCCCATGCGGTACGGCAATTCGAATTCGTGGCAGATATCGGCGAAGCGCTCCAGCTCCCCGGTGCTGGCGGCCGAAACCATCACGTTATCGCCCGCGGCAATGCGCGCCCGCGCCTCCGCGATGAACGCGGCAACGTTGCCGTGGTGGCGCGTGGTGGGCTGGGTCTGCAGCGTACGGATTGCCGGCGCAGTCGCGGACTTTGCTCCGCCGTCCGCGTGCCCGGCGCCGCGCTCGTCTCTCGTGGCGCCCGTGTTGCCGGTCGTTTCCTCGGCTTCGATGCCCAGATGCTCAATCGCCAGCCGCGGCGCCATCTGCAACGCCAGACCCCACTCCTC